>NZ_JABXWR010000001.1:0-739309 GCF_013377755.1 Methanofollis tationis | reverse complement strand
CCGCCCTCACCGATCGACGAGAGCGCCCGGCTCTTCTCGGTGGGGAGTTCGCTCTTTGCGATGGAGTTCTACCTCGGCCTGAAGAACGCAAAAAAGTGGGGCGATTACCTCGGCGCCTGGCCCCCATCCGACGAGGGCCTCCGCGAGATCGCCGGGACGCCCGAGGTCCTGCTCTCACTCTGGAAGCACCAGGTCCAGGCCCGCGACCGCTGGCTCGGTGCCGGGGGGAAAGGGGTGCTGGAGATGGCAACGGCGACCGGTAAGACCCTGGTCGGTCTTGCCACGGCTTATCATCTCTTCAGAGTCCACCGCGCCCTGCGGGTGCTGGTGCTCTGCCATTCGCGGGCGATCCTGAACCAGTGGCGGCGGGAGGCGATCGAGAAACTGGGGTTTCTGGGAGACCCGGACGAGGAGTATACGGTGCCGGTCTCGTATAAGGGGAAGTTTGAGATCTCGTTCAACACCTTCCAGATGGTGATGAGGGATCCGGGACAGTACAGCACCGACCTCCTCATCGTCGACGAGGTCCACCACGGGGCCGGGCCGCAGTTTCGGAATGCGCTGACCGTTCCCTGCAAATGGAAGATGGGACTCTCGGCGACGGTGGAGGGGCGCGGGCGGACCGATGTCCTGGACGGGTGCCTCGGGAGGACGGTCTATACCTATACGCTGGCCGATGCACGGCGGGACGGGATCATCCCGGAGTTCAACCTTGTGGTCCACAAGACGTTCTTGGATATCATGGAGGAGGAGGAGTTCGCCTCGATCACCGAGAGCATCAGGAAACTCCTGAACTACATCAACGCCACCCAGAAAGAACAGATCAGGGTATTGTCGAGGAACCGGTTTGAGCGGTTTGAGAGCCTCTCTGACTTTGTCCGCCTGATGACCGATCTCCGGTACCGCAGCGTGGAGATCCCGGACGAGTGGCTCCAGATGATCGGCCTGATCAACAAACGCCGGTGGGTGATCCACCGGTCGTCGCCGAAACTCGAGGAGGCGATCAGGCTGGCGCGGAACCTGGGCGGGGCGAAGAAGTGCGTGCTCTTTGCGATGGATATTGCGACCTGCGAGCGGGTCTATGAGCGTCTCTCCGGGACGGTGCCGGCCTTCATCGTCCATTCGAAATTGAAGGACGGGGAGGCGAAGCACGCCCTCCAGGCCTTCAGGGCGGCGAGGACCGGCGTGCTGATCGCCCCGCGGATGCTCGACGAGGGTATCGATATTCCGGACGCGGAGGTCGGGATCAACGTGGCTTCGTCGAAGACGAAACTCCAGCTGATCCAGCGCCTGGGCAGGATCCTGCGGAACCGGCCGGGGAAAAAGCCGGTCTTCCACCACTTCGTGGCCGTTCCCCGCAATTATATTGTCTCGGAGGACTCGTTTACCTACCAGAACGATCTCGCATGGATCACCGATGTGGCCCTGAAGATGGGGATCCCGATCACCGAAGAGGCGGCCGATGAGCCCGAGGTCTTCTCTGCCTTTGAACAGGCGTCCGAGGAGGCGGTCCGGACATATTATGCCGGCCATGAGGGCATGGCGACCGATGACTTCGGCGTGATCAAGGTGAGGAATATCGTCGAATCGATCCTGCCCGAGGCGCGGGCGCGGCTGGTCGGCCTGCTGGAGGGGATGACCGGCCCCCTGACCGATGAGGGGTGGGCGCGGGTGCTGAGGTCGGCGTACAGGGATGAGCAGATGGTGGAGGTGCCGAGCCAGCGCTGGCTGCTGGTCATCGCCGGGAGGGAACCGGCGGCGATCAGGGAGTTGATCCTGCGGTATGGGGGGGATAGTGCCAGGGAGGGAGAAGTGAGGAGAAGTTCCCGGCCCGGTGCAGGTGACGATCCAGATGAGATGCCGGGCCTGGCGACCGAGGACTTCGGCGAGATCAAGGTCAGGAATATCGTCGAATCGATCCTGCCTGAGGTGCGGGCGCGGCTGCTCAGTTTCCTGGAGGGGATGAGACCACCGCTCACCGATGAGGGGTGGGCGAGAGTGCTGAGGTCGGCGTACGGGAATGAGCAGATGATGGAGGTGCCGAGCCAGCGCTGGCTGCTGGCCATCGGTGGGAGGGAGCCGGCGGTGATCAGGGGGTTGATCCTGCGGTGTGGGGGGGATAGTGCCGGGGAGAGAGAAGTGAGTGGAAGACCCCGGCCCGGTGCAGGTGGCGATCCAGATGAGATGCCGGAGTCGATGGGTCAGAGCAGAGTTGAGCAGTTGATCGTATTACTGAAAGAAAACACATCTCCGAAGGATCGGGGCAGGATCGTCCAGCTCCTTGTCAAGGAAGGACCCGAGGCAATCGATCCCCTGATCGCCCTGTTAAAAAATAAAGACCCGGGGGTCCGTGAGCGGGCGATCGAGGCGCTTGGTCTGATCCGGTATCGACGGGTGACAGAGGTGCTGCTTCCCTGTCTCAAAGACCCGGCGGCAGGGGTTCGGAAAAAGGCGGCATGGGCCCTGGGTCTCCTCAGGGACACACATGCCCGGAGCGATCTGATGAAACTGAGGCGGCGTGAACCCGATCCTGAAGTGAAGAAGGAGATGGATCGGGCGCTGGGGAGGTTGCAAAGCCCTTACTCTGCTTTCCGGGGTCGGTGATCTCGAGGATCGTGATCCAGGCTTCCAGAAAGATAATGATCTTTTGATCCGATCCACCCTTCCAGAAACCCTCCAGTGTACCGGCTGCGGTCAGGAGGCGGGCATGCCATCGCTGAAAAAAGGAATGATTTCGGGTTATGGTCACTGATACAGCAGTTCAGAGAGGGCGTTGATCCATCTGTCCTCTTCATCCCGGTATGATATGGCAAAGACCGTGTAGCCCATCAGGTCCAGTCGGTCCCTCTTTTTCTCATCGTCGCGTCTCTGAGCGTCTGTGTCATGGTCAGGGCCGTCGACAAAGATCGCGATGGTGTGCCCGCTGCTTCTGTAGATAAAATCTGGGCGGGCGACGATCTCATCGCCTTCTGCGATGGGCTCCTGCCCGCCATCAGGAAGGGGAAGGCCTGCCTCGTATATCTTCTCCAGAATCTCTCTCTCAAAGGAGGATTCACAGGTAGCAAGGAGTTTCTCAAGCGCGGCCTTCGTCGAAGGGGAGGAGTCGGCGACACGGCGGACATCTGCGGTCAAGATCCTGCGGAGGAGGGGGAGCACAAGTTTTCTGTCGAACTTGTCATGGTCGTACTGGTTGTAGTAGTTGCACAGGCATTCATAGCATGCCCGATCGCATTTTTTCTCGTCGTATTCATGGAGGATGGTCAGCGCCTGCCTGATTACCTCGTGGAAGGCGGAGCGGTTGAAGATCGATTCGAGAATCCCTGCCCCGCCTTCTGAGGTCTCATAAATGATGATGCTGGACTTTGTTCTGTCCCCGGGATCGGGCATCAGGAAGTAGCGCACCTCGTCCATATCGACATTCATGCTGATCTGGACGCCTTCGATGATCGCCTGCGCGAGTGTGGCAAAGAAGGAGGTGTACAACTCTTTATCAAGAGGGTTGCCCTCGCTGTCAGGAGGGACCGGCACATCGATTTTGATCACGTCATGCCGGGTGTCGGTGTAGAGAACGATGTTTCTGATGATGTTCTCCTCTGTGCCGCGTCTCCAGCACCGCTTCGTCTCGTTCGTTGAGTCCAGGTGTTCTTGCACGCCGTTTTTCCCGAAAATCCAGCGGTTGCAGGCAGTGCAGAGTGTAAATCCAGATACAGGCTCGTCCCTGTCTGAGGGTATGGGGCCATGGTTGACGCTGATGATCTTGCCTGCATGGTCATAGGAGATGCAGATCAGGGGGGCTTCGAGATCCCCGGCCGCGAAGAACTGGCGGGTTGTTGAGGGCGTGTAGTGGCGGGTGACCTGATAGCCGAGGCGCTGGCGCTCCTCCTCGTCGCTGGTGATCATCGAGCGCGACTCTGCAAGCTGGTCGGGCATCTCGATGGCGGCGTGGTTGGGGTCCACGTGCTCGAGCGAGGAGCCGCAACTTCTGCAGGCGCCCCCGGTCATGGCGATCTCGCGCTCATCGAGGTAGACCGCTGAGCAGGACGGACAGATGAGGATCGAACTCATCGCGGGCTGGTTGTTCTCGGTTCTCAGCCGCGGGGTTCTGATGGAGTACCGGTTCCCGCTGAAGTATACACTGTTTCCAGGGGCGTATTCAACCAGGGCGATGTTCCGGTCTCTCTTCAGTTCTGCTTCTTCTGCTCCGAATATACCCTTATAGTTGATAGCGAGAGATGTGACCTGGGTGGGGAAGCCATAGTTTGGAAGGAAACCCTGTGAGGCGAGGTAGCGGTAGGTTGTGAAGTCTCCGCCACCGTTTCTCATGTTATCGAGTTTTCTCTCGATGGAGGCCCGTCTCCGTTGGTACGCCCCCCGCTGCCTGTCGGTGATCCGCCCTCTCTGCATGAACATGTTGATCTCTTCATGTTCGCGGAGCAGCGCCGAATATTCGCTCCTGAAGAGATTGAATGCGCCATCGAATGAGATGATGAACGAATCGACGGTCCGTGTGATGAACGGGGTGTCGAGCCATTCGAGGGACTGCATCTCTTCTGCCAGGACGTTTTCCACGGCGGTGAGGATGCGGTCTCTGTGTGTTTCGACCATCTCAGACAGACGGGTCTTGCTGAGGTTTTCGGTGTCGGCGGGGGTGTCGGCGTCCTGGAACATCGGGAGGTTTTCTTTCTCGAAATCGAGGATGCCATCGATCTTCTGCGGGATTTTGAGGGTGATGATCTCAAGGATGAGGGCGTGGATATGGGCCTGGATCAGCATCCGGTTGTCCATCAGGAAACGAGGTGGAGATATTTTTCCCGAGATCATCTTGGCCGGGTAGCGGTAGAAGTACTGGTCGTGCGGGCCGCGGTGGGATCCAACGCCACAGAAGGTGAGGATCATGGATGCCTGTGATTTTCGGCCGGCACGCCCGGCGCGTTGCGCATAGTTGGAGGGAGAGGGCGGGACGTTTCTCAGGTAGACCGCTGAGAGGGTGCCGATGTCGATCCCGAGTTCCATTGTGGGGGTGCATACGATCACGTTGAGGTTGTTGTTCTGATCCCTGAAGCGTGTCTCCAGTTTTTTCCGGGTTTCCCCGTCGATCTGGCCACTGTGCTCCTCGGCGTGGAGCGGGACCGCCTCGCGGAATGGCCGTGTGTATTCGATCCCGAAGTAGTTTTCAGAGAGGTCGCGGGTGATGAGGTCGGTGCAGTTGGGGTTTATGCAGAGGTTGAGTTCGTTGAAGTGGTGTACCTGACCGCATTTCCGGCAGACGTTTGCCTGTTGAGGGTCTGCAAGGTTGAGGTCGATGATCTCCGGGTTGATCATGGTTATTGTGCCGGTCCAGTGGATTTTCTCTTTTTTCAACCCTTTTTCGTTGCAGAGTGTTTCTTCAACGAGCGAGATGATCTGCTGCGCCTCTTCGGTGTTGTCGATTTTCAGCGCTTTTTTTGTCCATTTGACCAGTGAGCCGCCGGGGTGACTGAGGCGGTAGACGGTGGCGTAGGGTGTGTTTCTGCTGGCGTCGTCGCTGTAACCGGTCGGGCGCGTCGAGAGGAGTTCGTTGTGGAAGAGGATGTCCGGGTTGAGGAAACGTTCTATGCTCTCGGCGAATTCGTAGGGACGTGTGAAGAAATCGGATGAGATCGCAAGATTGTGGCGCATGATGTCCAGGAAGCCCCTGAGGTAGTCTTCCCGCTGTTCTGCGAGGATCGAGGAGAGGGCGGGGTTCGTCTCCCAGAGGGAGGTGTCGGCGGCGATCTCGTTCAGACCGGCGTAGGTTACCTTGAGGAGCCCGACGTCCTCGAGGTTCGGCTGGTTTTTCTGCCGGGTTGAGCCCATCTCGAGGAGGGTGTTCATCAGGAGGTATTTCCGGTATATGGGTTCGGCCCGGGAGTTTCTCCGCATCCTGCCCGAACCGGGATCGTTCTCAAAGGCAGGCAGCGCTCCGTCTGAATGGTGTCTGGAGAGGGTGTTGAAGATCTCGTCCCCTGCTTCGAGGAGGGGGAGGGGACCGCCGGTCTCTTTGAGGGTGTGGTAGAGACCTCTTCTGAAGTGGATCCGCTTCTGGATGTTGTTCATGTGGGCGGCCTGGAGGGCGGTGTCCTGCCGGTTGTCTGAGAAGGCGATGACTTTCTGCTCGGATTCAGGGAGGGTTGTGAGCATGTTTGAGACGAGGATGTCGGTGGCGGTCGATCGCCCGACGGTGCCGAAGGAGAAGAGTTTGTTGAACTCTCGCCGCGTTCTCAGGTCATAGGAGACACCGCAGCCTTCGCCTGGACAGAAGCGGAAGGGCATGGGGATGAGGGTGACGCGGATCTTCTCGGCGCAGAGGCAGGGGTCGTTCTTTTCCCCGTCGATATAGAGGGTGTTGCAGTCAGGGCAGTAGGTGCCGGTTCTGGGGGTGACGAAGGTGCGGTATCTCTCCTTTACCTCACCGGATTTGTCACACCACCATTCAGGCGGGGCTGCTCTGTCTTCCCCGAACTCCCCTTTGTAGAGGTAGAGGGCTTCACCTTCGCTTGCAGGGGTGTCGAGGTCGCGCGGTCTGAGCGTGTTGTCGGGGAGGAGTTCGACCGAGTAGTATTCCTGGCCGCATGCCCGGCAGAATACCATGGGAAAGGTGATACGGGTTCTGTCTCTCTCTGCACACCGCGGGCAGGTGACTTCGCCGGCGTCGTGGAGGTGCGGGCCGTCGCGGGAGAGGCAGGTCTTGATCTCTCTGCCCTGGGAGAAGTACATGTGGACCTTCGGGATGAAGCGTTTCTGGAGGGTGTTGCCGACGGGGATCTCACCGTACATGCCCATGATGAAGGCGGCCATGATCTCACGCGCTGCCTCTTCGTAGGTGGCGTTCTGCCGGACCTCGGCGCGGTAGGTGCGGATCAGGTCGGGGATGCTCCTGGGTTCTTCGGCGAGCTGGTCTTCGATGAACTGGATGGTCCGCTGGGAGCCGAGGGTTTCACCGAGGTATGCGGGGGATGGGTTGCCGATCCCGAGGGGTTCGCCGGTGAGGTCTTCAGCGAGGTCTTTGAGGTACGCGGGGTTCAGGTCGTGTACCCGGTCGAAGGTTTCGGGGACCAGGACGCGGTCAGGGAGTTTGCTGCCGGTGCCGCGGGGGGGGCGGAGAAAGGTCTCGGCGATGACGGCGGTGCGGTCGAAGGGTTCGCCGAAGAGTTTTGCGGCGAAGAGGGCGATGGCTTCGCCTGATTTTTCGCCTTCGCCTTCGCGTACGGTTGCACTGGTGCCGATGCACCTGAGGGTGCCGGCGGTGCCTGTGTGCTCTTTGAGACGCCTGATCAGGTATGCGGTGTCGGCGCCTTTTTTGCCGGTGTAGGTGTGGATCTCGTCGAGGACGAGGTATTTGAGGATGCCGAGGTTCTCTTCGGGGAAGAGGATTTTGTCCTCGAACCGGGTGAGAATGTACTCGAGCATCACGTAGTTGGTGATCAGGATGTCTGGCGGGGAGCGTTTGATCTCTTCGCGGGAGATGAGTTCGCTGTCGTAGGGGGCTGTCCTGCCGGTGCGTTCACGGTAGGAGATGAGGGCTTCGTCGCGGGTGTGCGGGGTGTCGCCGGTGTATATGGCGATCTTCAGGCCAGAGCCCCTGAGTCTGAGGGCGAGGTCGTCGTACTGGGAGTTGGCGAGGGCGTTCATCGGGTAGACGAAGATCGCTTTTATGCCGGTGAGGCCCTGGTCCTGCATCGTAAGGGCGGTGGAGACGACGGGGATGGAGAAGCAGAAGGATTTGCCAGATCCGGTGCCCGAGGTGATGACGGTGTTCTGCCCTTTGATGATCGAGCGGATGGCATCGCTCTGGTGGCGGTAGAGGTGGACGGGAGGGGCGTCAGGGTCTTCGGGGTCTCTGGAGAAGCAGCGCGGGGTGGCGGGGTGGATGATCTCTTCCCTGACGAGGGTCTCGAAGGTGTCGCCGGGGGCGTACCTGCGGGCCAGTTCGATGTATGGACCTTTATAGAGGAGGGAGCCTTCTGTGATCCGTTCGTCGATCCAGTCTTTGATGACGGGATTTTTGAATTTCTGGAATGAACTGACAAATGTGCGGTATGCCCAGGAGATGGTATCCAGGGCCTGCATCGGGTCGAATCTGGAAGGGGTCATGGAAGATAGATAATGGTTATTGTTCTATACGATAAGGGTTCTGAATAATGCCGTGATTATATGGCAAATGGATGACCTGTTCTAAAAAATAGGGTTATTTTTTGCTGCTCTTTGCAGCCGAGGACATCGCCCTGGACTTGAAGCCCTGGTTGGTGCCGCTCCGGTCGGCCGAGGACTGGATCCGGCTTGCCGCACCGGGGGTCATGGAGCCTTTCTTTCCCATCTGTTCACCTCCTTTATTGAGGGTTGGGGGGAGGTGCCGGTAATGGTACCCTGAAATAGTTTCAAAAAGTTGCAAATATATCTGTTCCGGGGTACCATTTCCGCCTTCGGCCCTGAGCATCTTCTGCGCAAATTCGCCGTGGGGTGTCAGGCGGTACTGTTTTGCCTTTTTGCTCTTATCGCAGAACGACTCTTCGATAAGCCCCCAGTCGATGAGTTGCTGGAGGATCCTGGTGATGGTCCCGCGGTTCGGGGTCCGTTTCGTCTTTTCGTCGCCAGGGAGACGGGAGGGTTTGTATTTAAATGCCCTGGCAAAATTCTGGCGGGTCATCCATTCGCCCGGGGCGACGGAGAGTGTTTGGAGGGCTTCAGGGTAGTTGGGGTTCCTCCTGATCTCGTCGAGATGCATCTGTGGGATGAGGATCTGCTCGATCTGGTCGTTTCTCGGCGTCAGGTAGACCTGCGCGTCGAGCCAGAGCGCCATGATGAAGAGGGAGAGGGAGAGCATCTTTGTCCCGCCGCTCAGGTTGAAGGAGATGCGCGCCGCCGGGTATTGGCGGGTGACGGTGAGGACGGCGTCACGGATCGCGTTGATCCGGGTGTCTTCTGTCCTGATCTCGCTGAAGGCGATGTTCATCGAGTCGCAGATCGCCTGTACTCCCTGGATCGCCTCCCTGATCTGGGGCTTTACCGTCTTCATATGCACCTGGTCTCCCTGGAGGTCGTGATAGACGCTCTCCTCCACAACGACGACGGCGTGGGTGATCTCTTTCAGGTTTTTGATGCAGGCTGGAAATGTTTCGTGGATGTGCTCCCCTGCGCTGATGAAGAGGAGGTGCGGTGCGGGCATATCCAGAAAATGCACAGGCGGAGATAAATTGTTTCCGATTTTTGAAACAATTTCGGATTACCCTGATGGTTTTCCTGATAGAACCACAGTATATGCTCGCGCCGTCTACGATCCGGTCTGTGAACTGGCATCTGATCTCTGCCTGCAACTATTCGTGCAGGTTCTGTTTTGCGCGGAACCTGGGGGAAACACCGGTCTCTTTCTCTGAAGGAGAGAGGATCCTCACCCGTCTTGCCGATGCAGGGATGGAGAAGATCAATTTTGCCGGGGGGGAACCGCTTCTCCATCCGCGGCTCTTTGATTACTGCCGCGCCGCCCATGACCTGGGGATGACCGTCTCGATCACGACGAACGGGTCGCGGCTGACACCGGAACAGGTCAGGATGGAGAGGGGGTATATCGACTGGATCGCCCTCTCGGTGGATTCGGCCTCTGAGGAGACCGAGGTGCGCCTGGGCCGCGGAGACGGTCGGCACGTCGGTCACTGCATTCGTCTCTCGGATGCGATCAGGGAGGCCGGGATCAGGCTGAAGATCAATACGACGGTCACCGCCCTCTCCCGGGAGGAAGATATGACCGGGTTCATCAGGAGGACCGATCCCGACCGCTGGAAGGTGTTGCAGATGCTCCATATCAGGGGGGAGAACGACGGGGCGGTGGCCGATCTCTCGGTGACCGACGCGGAGTTCAGGGCTTTTGCCGACCGTCATACTGGTGTCGTCCTGCGCGGCGGTGTCCTGCCGGTGTTTGAGTCCTCGGCGATGATCGAGGGGTCGTATTTCATGGTCACACCGGGTGGCCGCGTGAAGACCGATACCGGGCGGGTGATCAGGAAATATTCCCTGGATGAGGTGCTTGAGTCCGGGGTTTCGGCATATGTTGACGAGGGGCAGTACCTCGGGAGGGGAGGGGTGTATGCGTGGTGATGATGATTTTTGAGTTATCCTGGATTTTAAAGCATATGAGATCCTTTTTTTCGTATCAGGAGGTTTATTCGATTACTTTATGAGAACAGACGTTGTTGATGAAGATATGACGATCAATATATCTCCGGTCCGTGATTTTCTCTGGGAGTCGTATGCTGTCCGGGCGGACAGGGAGTTTCTCTGTTCGGTGCAGGATCTCTCGCATGAGGAGAAGCGCGACCGGTTCATCGATCATGCCCTGGATAACCTGATGCTGGTGAGACTGAAGCGCGATCCAGGGTTCGCGCAGTACGTGCTCGAGAGAGTGCAGGAGAGTCCTGCTGTCCTGGAGCGTGTCAGGCAGACGATTCTCCTGATCTTTGGTGAGACGGCAGAAATCGCGTATTCTGATCCGGATTTGCCCGGACCAAAGGGTCTGGTTGAGGTGATGGAGAGGGCCGTTGAAAACGGGGGAAATCCCCTTGAAGAGGTCATGCAGTTTTCTCAGGATCCTTCCACGGTCTCCAGTTATACCAGTGACCGTATCAGGCGGGAGAGGGAAAGCAAGCTCAGATACCTGCAGGCATGGCTTGAAGTGGCGGAGGGGAAGATCGAGAACGATCTTGAGATCCTTGCAATCCGCAGACAGATGAGTGATCAGGGGAGCGGACTTTACTACGGTCCAGGTATGGGTGTGGACGATACGCTCTTTCCGGCGGCGGGATTTACGGCCGACATTTTCTATGCAGCACACAGGTTCGTGGTGCAGAACCTCAGGTTCAAGGGGAGATTTTCTGCATCCGGGGACCCGCAGTTGCCTGATATGTCCCTGATGGAGTGTGTCGGTCTGAACCTGCCGTTCCAGGCTACCCTTGAGAGAGCGCTGTTCGGGAGGAGCGTCGTTGATCCTCATCCGGACATTGAAGCGGCCCGCGAACTCTGGAAGTTTGAGGCGGACAGCGCCACGATCGCGGCATATGAATGGTTTCTGTCCCTGTCACGCGATGAGAAGGTCAGGGTTCTCAACGGCAATTACCCGTTTTCTATCGGTGAGCAGTACCTCTCTGACCTTACGCAATGCTCTCCTGAGGCGCATCTTCACCACCTAAAGATGACCCAGTTGTTTTATGCCGGGTTCTACGAGCACGCGGCAAAGGTCGGGGAATATCTCTTCTCGCGTGAGAAGAAGGGGGAGGAGAAGTATGTTCTCGCTGACGGCATTGCGACGGCGTACCGAGAATACGAGGACTACCGTTCTGCCCTGAAATGGTACGAGATTGCGCTGAAACTGACAAAAAAACTGGAGCCCGGGATGCGCCAGCACAAGGAGTTTGTCGAGCGGAAGAACTGCGCGGAGATGCGGCATCATGTCAGCGGCAGCGACTGGTTCAGGCGGGAGGTTGCCAGGATCGCCGCCGATGCCGGACGCTTTCCGGCAGAGTTCAGGAGCTCGATCGAGTACAATCTTGCAGAGGCATGTCGGCGGACCGGCGAGTATGCCCTCGAATACGAGCACCTGAACGGGTATGTCGAACTGGTCAGTCCAGAGGACCCGCACCTCACCGTCGCCCTTGCGAGGCTTGGTCTCCTGACCCGGACGATGGATGAACCGGACTTCCGGACGGTCCGCGGGATCGATCTGGAAGAGCGGAAAGAGAAGTATAAGCGGAGGCTGAAAACCGCAGCACTGTCGTATCAATACGCGGATGCACTCCGCTGGATCGATCGCACTCTCGAAATATATCCCATACCCGTCCTCTACTCGGAGAAGTCCACCCTCTGCAGGCATTTCGACAGGAGCGCGGAGGCGATCGATCTCCTGCAGAAGGCTGCGGAGTTGTCCCGTGAGGGTTCATATACAAAGGTATTCTCCTGGATCTCCCTTGCCCTGCTGAAGGCCAGGGAGTCCGGGGATGTTGACGGCGATGTTACGGAGGCGATCCGCCGGGCCCTCAGGTCCACTCCTGCAGAGGATAAGGCCGGGCCCGATAACGGCTATATCGGCATCATCCAGCCGATCATCTACGAGACGGTGGGATGGGGCGACCCGGAGCTTCTGGCGCGGTTCTGGGAGGTATTCGAGGGAGAGTTTATCTCTCTGGGCCTGCCGGGAGATCCGGCCCGGTTTATCGGGGAGGCATATCTCCAGAATAGCCTGAGCGAGGAGGCGAGGGTCTGGCTCCAGAGGGCCGCCGGGCGTGCGGGTGCCGGGCCGGAGCGGGCGGCGGTCTCCTCCATGGTCGCCGCGTCGTATCTTGCCGACGGGGATCCCCGGGAGGCGTGCGAGTGGTATGCCCGCGCGGCGGAGGATGACCCGGCGTCGGCGCTGGCATATGCAGGGATGGCGCAGTGTCATGCCGCCCTGATGGAGTACGAAAGGGCGCGTGCGGATCTCAAGAGGGCGTCTGAACTCGATCCCGGAAACGCAGATTACCAGAGGATGGAGGAGGAGGTCGCCGGACTCGCCGCCCATGTGATCACCCTGCCGCGGATCAATTCCGAGGAGGTGCGGTCGGTCTTCAGGACCGGCGACTGGCTGCTGTACAGCGTGTTTACCGGGCCTGAACGGGCGTCCTATGATATCGGGCCGGTGGTGGTCCAGTACGGGAAAGGGGTGGAGAAGATGCTGTACGAGGAGGTCCTCCACCCGGTGCGGGAGCGGATCCGGCAGGACGCACGGTTCTGCCCGGCGCCGGGGTCAGGGGTTGAGGGGCGTTTCTGGAATGGGTTGAAGGAGGAGAAGATCCAGCCGCTGCCGTTCACGCTGAAGGCGGTGCTCGGAAATGCGGAGAAATCGCTCTCTCTGGGGCAGTGGGCAAACCTGGTCTCTGATATCAAAAAAACAGATTGCAACCCGGTGACCCGGGCGTTCAGGGACCTGATGGAGGAGAGGGGATATTCAGAGGGGGTGATCGGGCGGATCGGCGGTCTCTGCAGGACGCTCTCGCTGGAGCGGAACGGGGCCGCCCATATCTCGTTCTATAGCAGGGACGAGGTGATGGAGAAGAGGGGGGAAATGGTGGGAGTGATCAATGAGGTGATCGGGATCCTGTCGAACGCTCGGGATCTCCAGGGTTCAGGGGAAAAATAGATCTTTTTTTGGGCCTGGGTTTTCCGGGTCCTGCTGTTCTGCCGGTGAGGATCTATGAGAAGTCTGCAAGAGTGGTCGGTCTTGAGATATGGTGCTGCTTCTGCGTGAAGTAGTGGAGGAGATCGAGGGGTGATTCGATGGATGTTGCGGAGATGGAGATCAGCGCGGTATGCCCGGCCATCGCTTCGGCGTTTGCGGGATCGGGTTTTACGGAGTAGAGTGGTTTTCCCTGTTTCCGTGCAATTTCAGCCTGCCTGATGGACCCGCCAGATTTGCCGGTCTCGATCACGATGACAGCATCGGAGAGCGCACTTGTGATCCGGTTTCTCTCGATATACCGCCCTTTGTGCATTTTTGCGAGGTCGGTCACCTCGCTCACGAGGGAGCCTGAGGTGACGATCCGCTGCGAGAGTTCCTGGTTCTCTTTTGGTATGATGTGGATGAGGTCTCCGGGGAGGACGGCGATCGTTTCGCCGCCGCAGTCCAGTGCTGCGGCGTGGGCATGGGCGTCTGTTCCGCGGGCGAGTCCGCTCACGATCACGTAGCCGCGGGAGACGAAGAACTCCACGATCTCCCCGGTCTTTTCGATGCTTTCCGGGCTGATGTTTCGTGTGCCCACAATGGCGACAGCGGGTTTTGAGAGGGGATATCCGCTCCCTTTCTCAAAGATCATGAAGGGGGGGTCGTTGAGGTCGAGGAGTTTTTTTGGGTAGTTGGGGTCGTACACCGGGAGGATACGGATGCCGCTCTGCTGGTAGTTCCTGATGATGTCGATGTAGAAGTCGAGCAGGCCGCGGGTGCGGATCTCTATTGCCTTCTGGAGGAGCGGGGCAGGGAGATCGGGATGCGCTGCGGTTGTGTCTGCGCCGCTCTCAAAAAAATCAGTATAGAAGGTATGGAGGGTGGTGCGGTCGCTGAAGCGCCTGACGTACTCTCGCTTTTTTAAGGCGTGGACGTCGTTGAGGCAGGCGAGGAGCGCCAGTTCCTGTACGGTGGTATCACCCATTGTATCTCCTTAATACTCTCAGATGCTCCCTGGTGACCATTCTGCCGAGGACGAGCGACCAGATCTCGCCGGCGCCGTGGGCCCGGAGTACGCGTGCGCACTCCCGTTTTGTTACCATATTGATGCAGGTGTCATCGATGAGAAGGACCGACTCACCATTAAAGGTTTGGGTACAGCCGATTTTTCCTCTGATCTCCTCTTCTTTCTCATGGAGATCGTGGATCTCGTGCAACGGGCGGTAGGGTTCTGTTTTGTAGAGGACGTCCAGATATGGTTTGTTGTAGCGTCTGGAGATGCCTTCTGCAAGGAGGGCGGAGGGGTTGTATTCTCCATCACCTGATCCCCGCATGACCGGGATGACGAGGTCGAGGTCCTGCAGTTCGGGATACTGGTGGTCCATGGCGTGGTACAGGCATTCCAGAAGGTGCGGGATGAAGGCGGGGTCGGTTTTTGCCCGGCGGATCTCGTTGCTGAGCGTGTCGTCGGGAAACTCATTGTGATACAGGTATTTCCCGAATGCCCTGACCCGGACCGGCGGGTCGGATCTGTCGGGGTCACTGTTGCATGCGCCGCAATAGGGGTGGGATCTGGCGAAGGCGTCCGGGATGGGGTTGCCGCAGACCTCACAATGGGGAGGGTAGAGGATCTCCAGGTCTTTCCCGTCCGAGCGTCTGAATATCTTTTCCATGTGATTTACCTCTCTGACGATGGAGCACTGAACCGGCCCCTGATGTACTCGACAGTCTCGCGCACCGAGAGTTTCCGCGACGACGCTGTCCCGCGGACCCAGAACTCCTCGTCGCCGTTGTTCGTCACGTACACGGGGTCGTCGGCAGGCCTGACCTCCACCGCCCAGTACCTCTTCCCGTCGCCGTCGAGGGGGTGGACGGTCACCTGCGGGAGGTGGGCGTTGCCGAGGTAGGTCCGGACCAGGTCGTCGAAGCGGAGGCGGAGGCCGTCCTCGTTCTGCCGTCTGGAGAGGGAGATGTCGCCGTCGAGGCCGACGATCCCGCTGCTGTCGTCGAGGCCGAGGAAGAGCACGCCGCCGCGGGTGTTCATGAAGGAGGCGAGGGTGCGGGCGATGGTGTGCTCCAGCGCCTTGTTCCGCCGCCCGGTGGCCGCGTCCCATGACATCGAGGTCTTGAACTCGACCCCCTCGTTCTCGCCGCCCCGGATCAGCGCCGCCCAGTCGGGTGCGCCGTCCCTCTCCGGGAGATCGGCACGCAACACCCGCACGAACTCGCCGGCGAGGGCGTCGTACTTCTGGAGGATCACCTCCTTTGTGCGGTAGCGCCCGTAGGCGGCCTCGTCCTTGCGCCGCACGATCGGGAAGGTCTCCATGATGTAGTCGGCATCCTCCCGCGAGATCCCGTAGAGGTGGAAGTACAGGGCGTCGAGGTCGCACCGCAGGTCGAACCGCCGCTCCTCGTCCCAGACAAAGGGGGTCGGCCTGCCGTCCTTCCCGACCGGGTTTGCCGGGAACCACCTGTTCCAGGTCTCTACGCCGACCTCGGCGAGGACGTCGGAGGCGAAGGCTTCGAGGTCCCAGGCGGTGTAGGTGAGTTCGACGACGCGGGGGGCGATGAAGTCGGTGAGGGCGGGTGTGTAGGTGGAGGGGGGGAGGACGGGGAGTTGTTTGAAAATAAAATAGGTTAGATGTGTTCCACCCATTTTCAATCTTATACAATAGTCATATGATGGGCAATTAAAATTCGAGATTATCAATAGAATAAGTGTTGGGGGTATACTTGATAGGATGATTAGGGGAGATGTATTCCCAACACCAGAATAGGGAATGATTGAGTATACACCTGTTCTTTCATTCGTTGAGTTTGTTATATCTCTAAAACCAATATACCACTTGAAATCTTCGTTAATTTCTCGAACTGATATTTCACTCACCCAATACCATGGCATCACAATAAAATTCGGATCAGCATGTTGTTCAGTAGTAGGCGTCGGAATATGCGTATTCCCCCGGTCATCAACTCCTTCAAACGTCCCAAACCGATGATCATACTGATGGAACATCTTCGCCTCATACAGCGGCAGCCACACCTCATCCCCCTTCACAAACCGGTTCCCCTCAAGCACGAACCCCGCCTCCTCCATCTCCTCCCGCGTCCTGAAGAGGTGGGAGTCGTTGGACATATGGAACATCGCCTGAAACGAAACATCCCATAGGTTGCCGGCGTCCCCCTTCGCCTCGTCCACGAGCACCGGCACCCGGCGGTAGACCGCCTTCGTGATCTCCGCGTCCCGCTTCGACCTGAAGATCGGGCAGTTCTTCGTGTTCGGGTTGATCAGCCCGATCTCCTCGGGCGTGAGGGTGAAGTGCCGGTCGTCGTCGTGGAGGTCCTCGATCCGGTGGAGGAAGAAGGCGAGGTCGAAGGCGCCCGCCCCCGCCTCGCTCCCGGCCATCGTGAGCAGGCAGAACTTCATCCTGCTGTCGATCGGGAAGAGTTTCTGCCGGTTCTCGAAGTCGTAGAGGCTCACGAGCGACGCCGACTCCACCAGGTCGCCGAAGAAGGGGGCGGTCGTGGCGTCGGTGGCGATCCCGGTCGGCACGATGATCCCGGCCCGGCCGCGGGGTGCGATCACCCGGCGGGCGAGTTCGGAAAAGACCGTATAGGTGTTGATGTCCCCCCGCCCGGTCAGCGGGAAACGCCCCGACGTCCGGATGAACAGGCTCTCGCGCTCGCTCGCACGCGTGGCGTCCAGGAACTCGGCGTGCAGCGCCGGGTTCGCCTTCTTCAGCGCCGTGATCATCCGGTTCCGCTCGGCGGCGTTCCTGGCCCCGGCCACAGCGGGATCGCGGAAGGCAAAGAACTCCTTCTCCTGGATCTTGATCCGCTCCCACGGCGGGTTCCCGAGCACGCAGTCGAACCCCCCGTCGGCGAAGACCTCGGGGAAGGCGATATGCCAGTGGAAGAAACGGTGCCTGGCGGCGATCCGCTCCACCCCGGCACGCGTCGCCGGGTCGAGCCCCTCCCCCCCGTGCGCCAGCGCCATCCGCACCGTCTCGGTCGTCGGCGCCGTCCCCGCATGCTCAGCATCCATCGGCCAGAAAAAGGCCGCGCACCAGCAGTCCGCCGCCAGGCGGTCGCGTGCCACCCGGTCCGAACAGACAAGGCGCTCGTACGCCTCCCGCTTCCTCGCCACCGCCGCCGGGTCGTCCTCAGCCGACTCAGCAAGGGCGGCAAACTGCCTCACGCACGCCTCAGGGATCCCCGGCGGTTCAGAGAAGGCGGCAAACGTCCTGTTCGTCCGCTGCTCCTTGTTCGCCCGCTTCACCTCTCTTGCGGCATCCCGCGACTCCCCCTCCGCCGGCGTGTAGGCCTCGTCCGGCACACCGTCCGCCACCAGATCCGGCGTCGCCCCGACGAGCGAATTGCCGCACCTGACATGGTGGTCCAGGAACGAGAGCGGCCGGTCGGCCACCAGCGCGTTGATCCAGAGCGAGACCTTCGCCAGCTCCACCGCCATCGGGTTTAAGTCCACGCCATAGATGCAGTGCGAGAGCACGTCCCGCCTGGCCGCATGCACCTCAGCCGCTGCCGGCAGTTCAGTCCCGCTCCGCACCTTTGCCAGTTCCCTCCCCAGCCGGTTCGCCGCCGCGATCAGGAATGCCCCGCTCCCGCACGCCGGATCACAGACCCGGATCGAGAGCAAAGCCCGCTCCCGCGCTGCAGGCTCCGGCCCGGCCCGCGAAAGCCGGTCGGCGATCACCGGGTCCAGCGCGCTCCTCACCAGCTCCGCGATCAGGTCCGGGTTCGTATAATACGACCCCGTCGTCTTCCGCTCCGACCCCCGCGGGTCCAGCATAAACACGCCCGGCCGATACTCCCGGCCCTCCACCTCCTCAAACCCCGCCGTGATCCGCGGCGTGTAGTCGAGCAGACTCTCGTAGATCGCCCCGATCTCCTCCACCGAAAGATCGGCGTAACTGATCCGCTGGCGGCCGTACGCCCCGTTCCGACGCCTCCCCTGCCCCCCGTTCTCAGGCTGCGTCCAGGTCAGCGCCCTGATCGCATTCATCAGGGCCGTATTCCGGCAGCGTACACCCTTCAGGAACCGCTCATTCCCCCGCGAGAACAGCACCCCGTCAAAGGCGTTCACCCCCAGCGCCGGCACGCCCTCCTCCATCATCCTGAAGGTCACGCACAGCCCCTCCCAGAGATCGGTGTGCCGGTCGTCCCGCTCTGCAAACGCATCCACCCGCTCCCGCAGGGACGTAACCGAATACTCCTCCAGGAACAGGCTCCCATGCTCCCCGCCGCCGAGCACCCCGCGCTGCTCAGCAAAGAGCATAAAGATGATCCGGTACACCACCGCCAGGATCTCCTGGTAATACGCCCGGCACGCCGCATCGTCGCCCCGCAACCGCTCGATCAGCGCCCCGTCCAGGAACCCGTTCCCCAGTTCCTCGATCGCCAGGACCACATTCTCCCGGAGGCTTTCCCCGATCCGCTCGCCAGCCTGGCGGCTCACCTCATAATACTCCTCCAGCGGCTCCTTCCCACTCGCCGGACTCCGGGCAAACCTGCTCGCATGGCAGAACCGGTACAGAGCGAGAAACTCCGGAAAACTCCGGTTCAGGAAAATCCCTTCGAGATCGAACTCCACATACCCAGGCACCGTCGTGTGGTGATAATCCCGCAGGATCCGGATCACCGTCTCGTTCATCAGCATCGCCCAGGTAGCGTCATGCCGGTTCAGGCAGTCCTGCAGGGCGTCCTGCGGCGACGGCTCACCCCGCGACGGGCGGACATCCGGGTCCGCACCCGGCGGCAGGATATGGATCACCGGCGGCCTCGCTATACCCTGCCGGGCAAACCAGCCGCGGTGAGAGAAGCGGTACTTCAACCTGTCGCTGATCACGATCTGCCGGTTCGTCGAGACCGGGTCAAACCCCAGCGCCTTCAGCACCGGTCTCTGCCAGAGACGGCGTGCATCCTCCGCACTCACCCTCCCGGCATGGATATCCCGGTACTTCTCATCGAACCTCCCCCGCAGATCGTCCCAGACCTCACGCACCCGCCTCAGGAACTCCTTCTCATCCTGCGGGGCGGCATCCTCCTCCTCCCAGGGACTCACAAAGGTCTCGGGCCGTGCATACTCAAACCCGTGATCCTCGTCCTCCATCAGCGAAACAAAATGCGAGGTAATAATCCCGCCCGAGACCCGGACAAAGGACTGCTCCTCTCTCCTCATCTCCGCACCCCCGCCGCAGGCACCGGCTCAAGCAACCGCAGTGAGATCAGGTCATGGGACGCAACCGAGACCTCCGCTGCACCGGCCAGCCACGCCGCATCCGGGCACACCGCCGCCAGCTGCTCCTTCAGCGCCTCACGTTCAGCCACCAGCTCCTGCCGCCGTCTCTCCACCCGCTCGGCAAACACCGGCCGCCACATCTCCTCCGCAAGCGCCCGTCTCAGATGGCCCTTCACGCTCCCCTCTCGTCCGGCAGGCAGGGGCACCTTCTCCACCCGGTCCAGCGCCGCAGTCTCCTCCTCACCCGGATACGTCCCGGTCACCAGATCGCACGCCACCGGCACAATCTCCTCGATCACCGACGGCCTCACCCCTCTCACAGTATACCGCACAAGGAAATGGTACAGCGCCGTCACATGACTCACATCAGGCGTCGCCGCCACGCACGCCCGCCCGTACACCTTCGTCTCCGGCGAGAATACATCCCTCTTCACCAGTTCGATCAGACGGCGCACCACCGGATGCGCCGTATTCAACTGCTCGATCCCCGGTTCCTGCAGGGCAATACGCTCGTCAAACGTCGCTTTCTCGATCACCGCAGGCATTCCCGGCACCACCAGTTCATCAGAAAGAACAATACGCAGCGTATGGTTCCGGTCTCGGTTCTCCGTCACCGTACAGCCGTACCGGGAAAACCCGACCAGAACAAACTGTCGGAAATCCTCCTGTGTCCCTAGCACCTCCTCGGAGACCCGCATCCTCGCCCGAACATCCGCAAGGTCGATCGCCGTCTGGCCGTAGAAACTCTCGTTCTTGATCCTCTCTACCGTCTCATCAGAGAACGGATCGGCACGCGGCCCCGCCGGCCTATCAGACGAAAACGAATCAAACAGGGTCCGCTGCGTCGGCGGCAGGTCCACCACAAGCCCCATATCCCCGATAAGCGAGATCACATCCGCCTCATCCCCGAAGAACGCCGGCGAAAACCCATAATCCTCCCGGATCTTCTGCGCCTTCTCGTACAGCACCTTCAGGATCTTCACATCCAGCGTCTCGCGCATCACAAACGTCCTGATATGCACCTCACGCTCAGGCTGGCCGTACCGGTCCACCCTCCCGTTCCGCTGCTCGAGACGGTTCGGGTTCCACGGAAGCTCATAGTGGATGACCTGATTCGCCATATGCTGCAGGTTCACGCCCTCGCTGATACAGTCGGTCGCGACCAGGACCCCCTTCTCCGCCTCGATAAATTTGTCCATCACCTCGCGCCGGCTTTTATCGTTCAGGTCCCCGTACACCCTAAAAATATCCGACGGCGCAACAGCCTTCAGCCTTCTCGGGATCTCATCCGCAAGATAATCCAGCGTATCCTTATACCGGGTAAAGATCAGCACCTTCCGCGGCCCGAACTGCCCGCGCATCGCACGGTCCAGATACCCGTCCTTCTTCGTCAGTTCTCTGAGTTTGCTATCCTTCGCCGGCGTCACACCCCGCGCGTGATCGATCAGGACCCGGAGACGCTCAGCCTCCGCCTCCAGCGCCGTCAGGCTCCCGTAGATCACCCGCTCGACCCGCTCCGACGCCTCCTCCTCGGAGAGATCCTCGGCGCCCTCTTCATCCAGCGTGACCGCCTTCGCCTCCGCCTCAGAGATCGCCTGCTCCGAACCGGCATCCTTCTCCGCGATCTTCTCTTCAATACGCTTCAACCGGTTCGAGAGCGACTTCCTCAACGCATAGGGCGACGAAAGCCCGCGGCGGTGCAGGTGCAGCACCACCCAGCGCGCCATCGTCCTGACCGTGAACCGGTCGTCCTTCTGCGCCAGTTCCAGCAACCCGGTCCCGTAATCCCCGAGTTCCTCCATGATCGTCCGCTCCTCCGGGAATGCAATATCCACCAGGACCTCTTTCTGGTCGCGTTTCGGGAACGGGTTCTCTTCGACCGCATGGACAGAGAACCACTCGACCACGTCCTTCCGGCGCCGCTGGCAGACATGATATCTCGCCGCCGCCCGATCAATCACCGGCTCCTGCACCGGCCCGCTCACAATACCCACATCAAGCATCGCAAGAAGACTGGCAAACGTATCGGTGTAGCCGTTGTGCGGTGTCGCTGTCAGCAGCAGCAGGTGATTCGCCTTCCCCGCGATCTCCCGCGCCAGCGTATAGCGGAGCATCGAAACACTCTCTTTCTGACCGGTCTGGTGCGGTTTTGCGGCAAGATGCGCCTCGTCGATGATCACGCAGTCCCACTCTGCACTGAGGGCAAAAGGCCGGATACGTTCGGACTTGATATAATCGATCGAGGTAATGACGCACGGATAATATTCCCAGGGGTTCATCCCCGGCGGGATGTTCTTTTCCAGACCCCGCAGGTGCACCGACGAGAAGATCTTTGCATCAAGCCTGAAAAAGTAGCGGAGGGCGTCCTGCCACTGCTCACGAAGGTTCTGAGGGCAAATAACCAGTATTCTCGATGCCAGTTTCCTGGCCCTGAGTTCGGAGACGATAAGCCCTGCCTCGATCGTCTTGCCGAGCCCGACATCATCGGCGATCAGCATCCGGACCCGTGCACCCTGGTTCAGCGCCATAATCACAGGTGCAAGCTGGTATTCGGTCGGGATCACTGCGCTCGTCCGGAGGCTCATTAGCGGCGCAGTCCCATGCAGCATCGAGTAGCGGAACGCCTGCACAAGCAGGCGGTTGGTCGCGACATCCCCGATCCTCTCCGTATCCGGGGGAGCAATGCAGCCGCGACTGACCTGCTCGAACGGTATGAAAAAACGGTGTTCTTCTCCGGCATCCCCGTCGATACAGGTCGCGGAGAGGACGTCCCCTTCGACCGTATCGACCCGCCACAGGCGGTTTCTCAATGATACAATATCTCCTGAACAAAATTCCATAGGCCCACCGGATTAAAGCCCCTGAGGGGTATTACAATCAGATAACGGTATTTTCTCAGACACTATAAGCAATTCCCTTTTATCGTATGACTGACTAGTTTTCTCTCATGACCCGCTGGCTCGCCATCTCCAACCGCACAAACTCAGACGTCACCGTCAAAAAACACCTCTGGGGCGTCCCGAAACGCGCCATCAACCAGATCAGCAAAACCCGCCCAGGCGACACCCTCCTCGTCTATGTCGGGCAGCAGGTGATCGACAGGGACACCACCCTCCCGCCGGCGATCACCGGGTGCTTCGAGATCACCTCTGAGGTCTATGAGGACGCGAAACCGATCTTCACCGCCCCCCCAAAACTCGGGAACGAGGTCTTCCCCCTCAGGATCAAACTGAAGACGGTCGAGATCTTCGACCCCCCGGTGGAGTTCAAGCCTCTCATCCCACGGTTGCAGTTCATCACCAACAAAAAGCAGTGGTCAGGGCATATCAGGGGGCAGGCGATGCGCGCGATCCCCGAAGAGGACTACACGTATATCATGAAAGCGGCAGAGACGCCGCGGGGTTAAACACCCCCGCAGAGGTCCACCACCACCGCATCAGGGACCGCCGCCGTCAGGCTCTCGAGCGTCTCCGGGTGGCAGGTGAAATAGAGGACCTGGCAGGTCTCCGCCAGATCGGCGATCGCCAGACAGGCATTCTGCCGGCGGACCGGATCGAAGTTCACGAGAATATCATCAAAGATCACCGGCACCGCCAGGGACGAGGTCGCATAGTCCCGGATATACCCGAACCGCAGCGCAAGATAGAGCTGTTCCGCCGTCCCCCTGGAGAGTTCGTCGATCCCTTTCCGCCCCCCGCTCCGCTCCTCGACATACATCTCAGAACCGTCAAGCGGCCTGACCACCCGCGTATACCTGCCATCCGTGATCCGGGAGAAGAACGCCTGCGCCTCCCTCAGAATCTCGGGCTGACGCTCCCGCTCAAAGGTCTCCACCGCCATTCCGAGGAGCCCGGAAGCCGCGGTATAGACCGCCCACTGCCTGGAGACCTGCCGGATCTCCTCCTCCAAGGCGGCCGCACGGGAGAGGAGGAGGGTGAGTTCCCCATCACTCTCGATCCCCGAACACCGTTCTGTCAGGATCCCGATCTCATGGTGGTAATGACTGATCCGATCGCGGACCGCCGCCAGCTCCGCCTCCTTCTCCTGACGATACACCGGCATCCCGACGGGATCATAGGTCTCAAGCGCAGCCATGAACGCAGGGTAGCGCTCCTCCCCGCTGATCCGCCGGATCGCAGATTCGGCGTCCTTGATACCCCTCGCAACCTCCGCCCTCTGACGTGAGAGGGCCTCCAGCCTGCGGAACTCCTCCAGCGTCTCTGCGCCCTGTCCCCTGAGCAGGGCTTCAAGGTCCGCCTTCTTCGCATCATATCGGACAGATGTCCTCTCCAGTTTCTCGCCCTTCTCCTTCAGCTGTCTGGCCAGGGCAGCATACTCTCTCCTCGCCTCTTCCTCGACGTTGAGCACCCGGATCAGCCCCTCCAGGACGGTGTCAGGGGGCCCGTCCGACGGTTCGTTGCAGGCATCTGCCACCGAGACGACCTCCTCTGCAAAGGAGCGAATGTCCCCGGACTGTCCCGCCATCTTCCTCTTCACCTCCTCGATCCCGGCGCAGAGAGTGGCGGCCTGCCCGATCCCGGCGATGAGGTCAGGGACCAGATCGGGGTCTGTCGTCTCCGGGAGGGCCCGCTGCCGGCACCAATCCTTCCAGGCGTCCAGGGCGGCCAGGCGTTCGGTGCGGGCCTGTGTCAGGGCCGCTTGTGCCGCCTCACGCGATACCTCCGCCCGCTCTGAGGCCTCCGCCGCACGGACGATATCCCGATCGAGGGCAGACACCTTCGCCGCCTGGGCGCTGGCGTCCTCCATAAGACGGATCAGTGTCTCGGCCGCCCGGCGGGTGGCATCACCGCCGCGGTCTGACTCAACTCCAGCGATAGCTCCCGGGGCCTCCGTTGAACCGTCCGCAACCTCCCTGCAGATGGCGACGACCCCCTGCACCTCCTCTTCAAAGCCCCGGACCTCCGCAGCCTGGATCGCCTCTCGCTCCCTCATCTCCTGGATCCCGGCGGCAAGGGCGGCCGCCTGCCGGATCAGGGCGATGAGGTCTGGCACAAGATCCGGGTTCATCGTCTCCGGGAGAGCCCGCTGCCGGCACCAGCCCTTCCAGGCGTCCAGGGCGGCCAGATATTCGGTGTGGGCCTCTTCCAGGGCCTGCCGCCTCGTTTCAAGCGTTTTGCCCGCCCGCTCTGAAACCTCAGCCGCATGGGCGATATCGCGATCGAGATCAGATGCCCTGTCCGCCGCAGTGACCGCATCCTCACATGCGTGCAGGACCTCGCCGGCCTCCCCCCGTGAGGGGAGGGGACCGACGCCGAGCATGGCGGCACGGGACCGTATCCGTTCCTCCAGGTTCTCCCGCTCCTCCTCGACATGCCGCCGCTGCCCGGCAAGCGTTTCTCTCTCCCCGGCATACTGCTCCGCCGCTCCCTCCGCGCCAGGGGCAGGAGCCCTGCCGTCTCTTGCACGGAAAAGGGCGGCTGCAGCCACGAGCAGAAGAACAGCGACGACCCCGGCAGCCTGGAGCGCCCCGCCAAGATACCCCCATCCGACGACCACAACGGCCGAGAGCACCACCAGCACGGCGGGCCATGCGGGGAGCGCCGGGGCGGCGCCGAGCGAGGCGACGATCTCCCGGGCCCTCGCCTGCTCCTGCAGGATCGACTGACGCCGCCCCTCCAGGTCCTGGAGCTGCTGGACCCCATCCACCATCTCCCGGCACCAACCTAACCGTGTGCGGGCCGTCGCCGGGTCCGGAACTTCGCCGAATGCGTTCCTTTGTTTCTGCAGGTCCCCCAGATGCTCCCTCTTCTCAGCGACGTCCTTCTCTGCCGCCTCACACCGGGAGCCCTCGAGGTCACGGGCCTGTGCACTCACACTCAGGCGATCGCGGAGATTTTTGTGGTCTTCCCTGGCAGGAACCGAGGCATCAAAACCGGTGACCCGCTCCACGTCCCAGTCGCCGCCGAGGTCCCGGAGCATCCTGTCGAGTTCGCCCTGTTTCTGGCGCAATTCGCTCTGAAGCCCCCCCAGGTCCTTTCCCTGGACGAGGTAGCGTTCAACGGTACGCTCGATCGTGCGGATCCTATCGGCCTGGTCCAGCACCGCATCCCGTAGCGCACTCGGAGGGATCGCATCCCGCTGCCGCTGCAGCCCCTCACGATTCTCCCTTTTCTCCCTGGCCTCCGCCTCTGCCGCTTCATGGCGTGACTGCGCAGCAGCACAGGCGGTTGCACTCCCTGCCAGCCGTTCCCGGAGTGCCTTCGCCTCCTCCCTGACCGGGACCGAGGTATCAAATCCAAGGACACTCTCCGCGTTCCAGCCCTCACCGAGGTCCCGGAGCGCCCGATCGAGGTCGTCCTGCTTCTGCTCCAGTTCAGCTGCGGTGCTGGTATGTTCCTTCTCCTGCGTATGGTAGCGTTCGACCGTCCGTTCGAGTGCACGAATGGCGTCGGCCCGCTCCAGCACCTCATCCCTCAGCACGACGGAGCCAATATCTCCCTTCAGCCGTTCGCAGTCCGCCTTCTGGTCGTCACGCTCCTCTCCGAGCCGCTGGAGATCGGTCTCGATCCGGCCCAGGTCCTCCAGGGCACCATCAGGGAACGGTTCGATCTCTGGGATGGAGCGGAGGCGATCACATCCCTCCTTTCGTTCGGCAAACGCCTCCCAGGCCTGCCCGAGGGCGGTGCAATAGGCGATCTCATCTTCGATCCTCTTCCGTCTCTTCTCCTCTTCGGAAACGGCCTCCCTCTTCTGGAGGATTGCGTCGTTGATCGGATCGTAGTCCTGCTGGCTCTTCTGGATGCTGCGGACCTCTGTCTCGACCGCTTTCAGGTCTTTGACCAGGGTATTGATCCGCTTCTTCTTCCCCTTGAGCGTATAGATCTCGGCCGCAGAACTCTCAAGAGCGTCCGCAACCGCACGGACCGGGAGGTTGCCGGCACCCGCTGCGGCCAGACGCTCTCTGATCTCGTCCCGACTGAGCGTCGAGACCTCCTGCAGTTCGCCGAGCCCGATCGCACACACATTCTCATAAAATACCTGGTCACACGGCCCGAGCAAGGACGACGGCGACATCCCCCTTACCGCCGTGCCGTCGGGACGGGTGAGGAGGGGATCCCCCCGGACGCCGCTGCGGGAGAGGACGTACTCCTGACCGTCCTCTCCCCGAATCTCCAGCCTGCCGCCGATCGTGCCACCGTTGATCGGGGAATAATGGTTCAGATCTTTCCTTCTCCCGTCGGGGAACCCATAGAGCATCCGGCGGATGAAGGCGAGCAGGGTCGTCTTCCCCGCCTCATTCGGGCCGTGGATCGCCGTCAGCCCCTCGCCGAAGGGGGCGGGGGGTTTCCAGTCCCGGAACTTTCCAAATCCGTCGATATAGAGGGATGAGATCTTCATGGTCTCCCCCCTTCAGACAACCAGGAGAGGAGGAGGGCCTCGGCCTCACGGATGATGGTGTCGACCTCCCCGTCGTCCGGCTCGCTCAGATAAGGGCGGGCAGTGGATGAGGATATGGATGACAACTGCTCTTTCAGGTAGTCCCGCACCTCCGTGTCCTCAAATGCCGCATCGCTCTGTCTGCAGATCTCCCCCAGCACATCGTCGCGGGCACGCACCGCCTCACGCTCGACGACCGGGAGGGTGCGGCAGATGATCCGTTCCGGATGCACCGGGTACCTCCCGATCGGAGGATCTTCGATGAAACGGCCGGCAAGGGCGGCGGCACCGTCCCCTGCCACCAGGTCGTGGTGAAGTGCCGTCGCCCCGGTGAGGATGATCCGGCCGATGATCGCACACCCCGCCCTCTCGGAGACGACGGAGAGTTCGTGCCTGATACGCTCCTCCAGATCCCCGAGGTCCCCGCACTCTCCCGTATCGATCTCGATCTCCTGCCAGAGGTATCCTCCGGTCCTCACCACCTCGACCTCGACGGCGCCGTCGGCACCGACTGTCACAAGACGGCAGCCACGTTCGCCGGTCTCCCCCATATCTCGCCCTTGGGGGTTGCCTGCGTAGACGATATGGGAGTCACCATTATCGAGGACGGTGGGCTGATGGATGTGCCCCAGGGCCCAGTAGTCATAGCCGCACTGCCTGAGGTCCTGGATGGTGCACGGGGCATAGGGTTCGTGCCCCTGCCCGCCTCCGACGCTGCAATGGAGAAGACCGATCGTATAGGGCCATTTCTTGTCCCGGCGGGGAAAGCGTTCGGCAAGGTTCTCGCGGATGTGGGCGGATGCAAAACTCATCCCCACTATCGCCGCACGGGGTTTATTTTTCGAATCATGATGGATGAAGACCTCCGGTTCCAGGGAGGAGAAGATGACGGCATTCTCTGGCATGGCAATCGATCTAGACCATGCGTCGTCGGGATCATGGTTTCCGTGAACGATATATGCGGTGATGTTGTTCTGTTTGAGCCGATTGAGCCCCTCTTTGAACTGGAGCTGCGCCCGGATGTTGCCGTCTGCACTCTCGTAGATGTCGCCTGCGATCAGCAGGAAGTCAACCTCTTCCCTGATACAGAGGTCGATGATCGATCTCCAGGCGGCATAGGTAGCATCGATAAGGTCGGCGGCGGTCTCCAGTTCCATACCAGGGGGGGGCGAGACCCGGCTTCCGAGGTGGATGTCGGCGGCATGCACAAAGCGAAGGGGGCGGCGAGAGGCCCGGGGGGGATTGGCCATATGAAACTATTTATTCGGGGTTATTGATAAATCCATGCGCTGGATAATAATGGAACCCGTGTTCGGGCACTCATCGGAATTTTTCCATGGATTGGTTCGGGGCAGTGCGTTTTTTGCTGATTTTGGGGCTCTCAGGGATCGTGAACGCCAGATTTATGGGTGGGCATGAAAAACAGAGAATCTATGACCGAGATCACCGGCGTCACCTTCCCCATCCCAAAACCCTACATGGCCCGCTTCTTCGAGGATGGCAAGACCGTCTTCATCAAACCGGCCACCGTCTTCAAAGAACTCAAGCCCGGCATGCGACTCGTCTTCTACCAGTCCCACGAGGACACCGGCTATGTCGGCGAGGCCAGGATCAAACGGGTCATCATCACCGACGACCCCCTCACCTTCTTCGAGACCTTCGGCGACGCCGTCTTCCTCACGCGGGAGGAGGTGAAGGCATACGTCCAGAAACAGGAGCGCTGGAAGGATGTCCGGGTCAGGAAGGGGGAAGAAAAAAAGAAAGCCTGGATAGCCCTCGAACTGGAGAAGATCCGCCGGTATGAAACAGTCCAGAAACCCAAGAGGTTCGTCCCGATCGGCGGAAAGTATCTGAGGGAATAGGCCCCATCCTTTCTCCTCGCATGAAGATCTTCAATATTGTCTCTTCGGGCGACCTCCGCCAGAGCGTCCCCTTCCAGCGGCTGCCCGAACTCCCCGCCGGGAGGTACCAATACGACCCCGAGCGCTACCACGGCGCCTACATCCTCCTCACCGCCGGCAAGGCCACCGTCTACCGGAACACCCCTGTCTTGAAGACATGGCCCCGGGGAGAGGCAGAAAATAAGAATCTGGTTTTTGCAGTAAATTGTGGATAAAATATACCCTGATTATTTTTAGAGATCGTATTTAGATCGGCCATCTGAGATCGGTACCACTCGGTCTTCGGTTCAAGTGCATGTATGGTGTCGGCTTGATCGACAACCTCTCCCCTGACCACGCAGTGGCCAATCTCTTCTTTTAAACCGGTGTGCTCTTTAGTCAGGTCATCATACTCCGTTTCAAGTCTCCGGACCTCATTCTCTGCCTGATTGATTTTCTCCAGGGCATCGCCCGGAAAAGGCTCGGTCTCTGGAATTGTGCTCAGAATGTTGCGGGCATCTTCTCGTTCGGTAAATGCCTCCCATGCCTGCCCGAGAGCCTTGAAGTACGTAATCTCTTCTTCGACAGTTTTCTGCTTCCTCTCTTCCTCTGCAACCGCCCCTCTCATCCGGTTGATTTCCTCGTTGATCTGATCGTACTCCCTCTGATTCTTCTTTACGGTGCTGATATTCGCCTCGACCTCTTTCAGGTCTGATACCAGGGCATTGATCCTTTTTTTCTTTCCCCGGACCGCATAGATCTCATCTGCAGAGGTCTGAAGGGAGGTTGCAACATCCCGGACAGGGAGGTTTCCGGCACCTGCAGCAGCCAGTCTGTCCCTGATCTCATCTCTTCTGAGTGTCGAGATCTCCTGCAACTCCCCGAGCCCGATCGCACAGACGTTCTCGTAAAAGATCTGGTCACAGGGGCCAAGAAGGGAGGAGAGTGTCGAGCCCCTCGCGGTGGTACCGTCGGCATAGGTGAGAGAGGGACTGCCTCTAATACCGGTGCGGGATAGGATGTACTCCCTGCCGTCTTCTCCCTGGATCTCCAGCCTGCCCCCGATCGTCCCACCATTGATCGGGGTGTAATGGTTCAGATCTTTCTTCCTTCCATCTGGAAAACCATAGAGCATGCGGCGAATGAAGGTGAGGAGAGTTGTTTTTCCTGCCTCATTCGAACCGACGATCGCTGTCAAGCCGTCGCCAAAGGAGGTGGAGGGCTTCCAGTTTTGGAATTTCCCAAATCCGTCAATGTATAGGGATGAGATCTTCATTCTTTCCCTCCTTCAGACAAACATGAGAGGAGCATGGCCTCGGCTTCACCAATGATCGTGTCGAATTCCTCGTCATCTGGTTCGCTCGTATATGACTGGGCATAGGATCTATAGAGGGAGGATATCTCCTCTCTCAAGCGGGTTCGTTCTCCCCCTTTTGATACCGCCGCGTCGCTCTGCCGACAGATCTCTCCGAGGATATCGTCACGGGCAAGGGCTACATTGCGGTCGATGACAGGGACTGTCTGGCAAATGATCCGTTCTGGATAGACAGGATACCGGCCGCCTGGCTGATCCTCTCTCAGCCGACCTGTGAGTGCAACAACCCCGCCTCCCACGACGAGTTCGTGGTGAAGAACTGTCGCACCGGTGAGGACGAGTCGACCAACAAGAGGGACTCCTTCTCTGTCAGATAAAATGGAGAGATCCATTCGGATATGGTCCTCAAGGATCCCGAGATCTTCACACCCGCTGGCATCGATCTCGATCTCCTGCCAGAGATATCCGCAGGTCCTGACAACCTCCACCTCTATGGTGCCATCAGCACCAACCGTCACGAGACGGCACCCCCGCTCGCCAGTCTCTCCCATGTCTCGTCCCTGTGGGTTGCCGGCATAGACAATGCGCGAGTCACCATCATCGATGACTGTGGGTTGATGGATATGGCCCAGTGCCCAGTAGTCGTACCCGCAACGTCTGAGATCCTGAATACTGCAGGGGGCATATGGTTCATGGCCGTATCCTCCTCCGACGCTGCAGTGGAGAAGGCCTATCGTGTAAGGCCATTTCATCTCCCGTCGGGGGAAGAGTTCTGCAAGGTTGTCGCGAATATGGGCTGTTGCAAAACTCATTCCTATGATAGCAGCGATGGGTCTGCCTTCCTTGTCACGATGGATGACGGACTCCGGTTTTTTGGATGAGAAGATGACGGCATTCTCTGGCATTGCGATCGATTTTGACCACGCGTCGTCGGCGTCATGGTTGCCATGGACGATGTATGCGGTGATGCCGTTCTCACCTAACCGTTTAAGACCCTCTTTGAACTGGAGTTGCGCCCGGATGTTCTGGTCTGCACTATCGTAGACATCGCCTGCGATCAGGAGGAAGTCGACCGCTTCCCTGATACAGAGGTCTATTATCTCTTTCCAGGCACTGTAGGTTGCATCGGACAGGTCCCAGTACTTCTCTAATTCCTTCCTCCCTCTCATTTCATTCAACGGCGTTTCTCGCTCCCTTTCCTAAACAGGATACCTTAACACAGGAATGGCTCTGGCACCCCTCATCGATGTGCGGATCGCCTCCCAGATTATGCACATGAAGGAGCTGAACCGGAAGCCGCGCACCTCAATGGTTTGTGGTCCCTGTTTCGCGGGGGAAAAGTGCTTCCAGAGTATATCGATCCAGATATTCTTGAGGAGGAACGATATTATGGCGTAGAGATACCGGATGACCGGGTTTTTTGTGCTCGTACGGGGTTTCACCTGGTTGCGCATCCGATAGGACGATTCAATCGAGAACCTGGACCGATAGGTCTGATGGACCCGATGGGGATTCCACCGGAGGTTTCCCACGACGTAACCCAGATTCTCAACGCCGCGCTTACCCCGTTTTCCTTTTGCATACTTCACGGCAATCGCAATCTTCAGGACCAGCACCGGTTTTCCGTGCATCCGATATTCAGCATACCGGGAGTGTGTTCCCTGGAGGACTTGTTTCATCCTTTTCCCGTGTTTCCTGACAGGAACGATGAACGGCACCTGGACGTCCATCAGAAACCCGAGCACCTTCCGGGTGTAGAACTCCCGATCCAGGCAGAGAACTTCGATGCGAAGACCGAGTTCAGTGATCCGATCGAGACATTGCGCGATGTATCCGACCTTCGAGGTATCCCGGCGCACCGGGAACACGGCCAGCGTCATCTGCCGGTTCCTGGTGGTCACATACAGAGTGATGTAGGAATAAAACTCATTTGTTGACTTTTTACGCTTACTTCGCACGATATAGGCCTCATTCTCCTCATCGGTTGACCCGTAGTACGGATCGTTGGTAAAGTCAATCGCAAACTGATAGGCGTACCCAGGTTTGAGGACGTGGTGCATATGGGTGGTGAGGATCGAGGTGTTATTCTGTTCCAAATCGGCCATATCGAGTTTTTTGAGGTGGTAGCGAACGGACGTTTCGCACGGTACCCGATCCAGGATGTGGGTGATTGAGTGAACTGACTGATTCATTACAGCCATGCCGACCAGAGAAGAAATCAAGTCCGTTTGAGTGAGTTTTCCCTGAATGGGAATGGTTAGATGCTGATCCAGTGCCGAAACAACAGGGGCGCAACAGTCTTTAGGTTTCAGAATGTTGCTCTTTCTGCAGGTCACCCTCGATTTAGGTAAAGGCATGAGGGGAAGCCTGCAATCTATATAGATCTTTCGATTTTGGGCGGGCTTCGGGCGGTAGAGGGGGATTTGGGGTCTCTAAAATTAGCGAAGTACTGGGTCCGTAGAGTTCTCCGCATTCATTCCTGGGAGACGCAGGACCCGGCTTCCAAGGTGGAGATCGGCGGTATGCACAAAACGAAGGATTTGAGGAGAATATTTGGGCGGGAGAGGCATAATGAACTATTTATTTGTTGATATTGATAAATCCACGCTCCGTATTATAAATAGAATCATTTCTTCTCTCTCTTTTCAGATAGTGTCAAACATTTCCAAGAAATATTTCAGATTTTAGAAAACTTGAGATAAATGAAACTAAAATCTTTCCATGTTTGTTTTCAAAGATAGACCCCACATGATATAATATTAGAAAACCCGAGGTTTCTTTTTCCTAGATAAGGAAAATGTCAGGCATGTACTTACCCACCAATCATCACCCTGCTCTAAATCAACCTCTGGAAATTGTGTTCACTGCCCACCCATGACTATCCAAGCGCAGTATCCGATCAGCCTCCACCTCATCAAATGGCACCCCCCTGCGCGCCACCGATCAACCCCCACCCCCACCATCGACAGGGTTATATAGCTCGACCGAAGATCAAGATATCAAATGGAGCCTTCTAAAAGTCGCAATTCAAAATTGGAACTCAAAAATGCCGTAAAAGTGCTGCGAGGGGGATCCGAACCCCCGACCTCCAGATGTCTCAGATCCGGGCGCTTCGTTTTTTGCTCAAAACCCTATGAGTCTGGCGCCCTAACCAGCTAGGCCACCGCAGCGCGGTTGTTTGCACCTAAGTGCAGTATAACAATGATGGATTCACTAATAAAGGTTGTTGTGGCCGGGAGCAGATCAGCGCTTCCGGCTGTTGATGTACACGTTCACCGCGGCGGAGATCGCCGCCATCTCCTTCCCCTGGCGCAGAGAGTCGGCGAGCGTGGCCATCCTGGTCTCCTCCTCGCGCAGGGAGCGGCGGAGGCTCTGGGCGATATGCTCCTCCTGGAGGAAATGGGTATGCGTCCGGCCCTGCGCAAACTCTCGGTTGTGCATGAGGGCATGGTGCAGGGGCAGGGTCGTCTTCACCCCCAGGACCACGTACTCGTAGATCGCCCTGCGCATCCGCTCGATCGCCTCCATCCGCGTCTGGCCCCAGGCACAGAGTTTCGAGATCATCGAGTCGTAGTTCGGCGGGATCGTATAGCCCATATGGATCCCGGAGTCTACCCTGATCCCGGGACCGCCGGGCGAGCGGTACCGGACGATCTTGCCGGTATCAGCCTGGAAATTGTTCATCGGGTCCTCGGCGTTGATCCGGCACTCGATCGCGTGCCCGCGGATCGAGACGTCCTCCTGCCCGAAGGAGAGATCCTGCCCCGATGCGATGGCGATCTGCTGCTTCACCAGGTCGATGCCCGTGATCATCTCGGTGATCGTGTGCTCCACCTGCAGGCGGGTGTTCATCTCCATGAAATAGTATTCGCCACCCGAGTAGAGAAACTCCACCGTGCCCGCGTTCCGGTAGCCCGACGCCTTTGCGACCGTCACCGCCGAGGCCGACATCCGCTCCCGCAGTTCGTCGGTCATGATCGGGCAGGGCGCTTCCTCCACCAGTTTCTGGTGGCGGCGCTGGATCGAGCACTCGCGGTCGTAGAGGTGCAGGGTGGAGCCGTAGTTGTCGGCCAGCACCTGGAACTCGATATGGCGGGGTTTGACCAGGTACTTCTCGATGAACACCGTCGCATCCCCGAAGGCCGACTCGGCGATCTTCATGCTCCCTTTGATCGCCTCCTCGAGCTCTTCCGGGCTGTTGACGATGTGCATCCCGATCCCGCCGCCGCCGGCGCTCGCCTTCACGATCACCGGGTAGCCGATCTCCTCGGCGACCCGCGCCGCCTCGTCGATGCTCGCGATCCCGCCGGGCGTCCCCGGCAGCACCGGCACGCCGGCCTCCCGCATCTTCTGCTTGCTCTCGATCTTCGAGCCCATCATCTCGATGGTCCGCCACGACGGCCCGATGAAGGTCAGTCCCTCGTCCTCGACCATCTTCGCAAACTTCGCGTTCTCGGCAAGGAAGCCGTAGCCAGGATGCACCGCCTCGGCGCCAGACTTTCTGGCGATCTCGACGATCCGCTCCATGTTGAGATAGCTCTTCTGCGGCGGGGCCTCGCCCACAAAGAACCCCTCGTCCGCATACTTCACATGAAGGGCGTTTTTGTCCGGCGTCGAGTAGATGGCGACCGTCTCGATGCCGAGCTCGCGGCAGCCCCGCATCACCCTGATCGCGATCTCGCCGCGATTTGCGATGAGTACCTTCTCAAAATATCTCATAGGACCACAGAAAGAGAGAGCATCATTCGACCACCATCAGGACATCCCCGTTCTGGACGACATCCCCTGAGTCCACGAAGATCTCCTTGACCTTCCCATCCGTGGGGGCATAGATCGGGTTCTCCATCTTCATCGCCTCAAGCACCAGAAGGACGTCGCCCTTCTTTACCTGCACGCCCGGGCTCACCCGCACTTCGAGGACCATGCCCTGCATGTTGGACTTGATCCCGCCTGCAATCTCCCCTCTGGGCAGCTCGGTCCCGGCGGCCCTGGAGCCTGAGTCGACCGCACTCCCCTCCACCGAGACGATTCTGACCGAGAAGATCTCGCCGTCGACCTCGACCTCCATGAAGCTCGGGATATCGGCAGAGGAGGTAGTGGCGGCCGCCCTTCTCTCCGGGATCCCCTCGGGCTTGCGCTCCCCTTTCAGGAACGACGGGGCGATCGCCGGATAGAGGATGTAGGTGAGGATATCCTCCTCCTTGCGGACAAGCCCGTCCTTCTCGGCCTGCTCGCGCATCTTCTGATAGGCCGGCTCAAGAAGGTCGGCCGGGCGGACCGTGATCACGCCCTCAGTCCCGATGATGATCCCCCTGATCTCATCGGAGATCGGTGCCGGAGACCGCCCGTACAGCCCCCGCACATAGTCCTTGACCTCCTTTGTGACGTTGCCGTAACGCTTCCCGCCCATCAGCACGTTGAGCACCGCCTGCGTCCCGACGATCTGGGAGGTCGGGGTCACCAGCGGGGGGTAGCCGAGGTCCTGGCGCACCCGCGGGATCTCCACAAACACCTCTTCGAGGCGGTTAAGGGCGTCCTGCTCTTTCAGCTGCGAGACCAGGTTCGAGATCATCCCGCCGGGCAGCTGGTAGATGAGCACGTCGGAATCGACGCGCTCTGAGATCGGGTCGAGGAGCCCCTGATATTTCTCCCGCAGCCGCATGCAGAGGTCCCTGACCTTATGAAGGGCGTGCAGGTCGATCCCGGTCTCGCGGTCGGTCCCCATCAGCGATGCGACCACGCTCTCGGTCGGCGGCTGCGAGGTGCCCAGAGCGAAGGGCGACATCGCCGTGTCAACGATATCGACGCCGGCATCTATTGCCGCCTGGTAACTCATCGGCGCCACGCCGCTCGTCGAGTGGGAATGGAGACAGACCGGCAGATCGATGCGCTCCTTGATCCCGGCGATGAGGTCGCGGGCCGCTCCGGGCATGATCAGCCCGGCCATATCCTTGATGCAGACCGAGTCGCAGCCGCGGGCCGAGAGGTCCTCGGCCATCTCGATGAACTTCGCCGTCGTGTGCACCGGGCTCGTCGTATAGCAGATCGTCCCCTGAAGATGGGCGCCGGCCGCTTTCACGCTGGAAAACGCCTTCTCCATGTTCCGGACGTCGTTGAGGGCGTCAAAGACCCTGAAAATATCCACGCCGTTTTTATATGCGGCGTCCACGAACCGCTCCACGACGTCGTCTGGATAGTGGCGATAGCCGACAAGGTTCTGGCCCCGCAGGAGCATCTGGATCGGCGTCTTGTCGAGTTCGGCCTTCAGATCGCGAAGGCGATCCCAGGGGTCGTCGTTCAGAAAGCGGATACAACTGTCAAAGGTCGCCCCGCCCCATGCCTCAAGGGAGAAAAAGCCCACATCATCCATCTTACGAGCCAGAGGGAGCATGTCCTCTGTTCTCATTCGGGTGGCGATGAGCGACTGATGGGCATCCCTGAGCGTCGTATCGGTAATATGAACTCGTTTAGGACTGGCAGCACTCATCTGAATACCTCGGGGCTCTCAAATATCCACAAGCCTCTCAATTTTTCATTCTGATCATATAAATACATCACTAAGAGGTACAAAAGAGAGAAATACAACGATTCCTGCGAGAACAGTTGCAGCGCAATCGGCTCGCGTGCGGGTGAAAGAAGGGCAGATCGAACCCCCGCCCCGGTATCCCCGAACGGCCAGAAGAGCAGCGCGCTCAGCCGACCGCCGCATCTGTGCGTGCAGGATCGCACGCCCGAAGGGGACGATCATGCCCGGGCCCCATCGTTTACCTTTGAGCTCGAGGGCCATGCGTATCCGGGCGATATCCTCTTCGAGCGAGGCGAGGGCCTCCATGCCCATCTCCCCGGCAAGACCGAGATCGAACCCGATGCGGTTGCCGGCGAGAGACGCCCCTGCGCCGAGCAGCTCGCCCTGCACCCGTTCGCCATATGCCCAGAACGCCACGAGAAATACGGCCGAGAGCCGGAAAAGATAGGAGAGCCCGCCCCCCGAGGCGATCTCGGTGGCGACGGCGGCAACGACGAGGGGGACGGCGACGAGGGCGATGGTTTTCGGGGCGGGCAGGGACTCCCGGCGCCGGCTGAAAAGGACCCACCAGAGGCCTACGAGGGCCGCCCCGGCCACCGAGGTAAAGGCGGCAAGCGAGAGGGCGAGGGTGCAGAAGACTCTCAGCCGTGCATCTTTCATCTCGCCTCCCTCACGTCCTCGAACCTGATGTTGGCAGGCCTGCGCCCCTCTTCGAGTGCACGCTTCAGGTACGGCGGTGCATACCGCCAGCGGCCGATCGCCCCGGGCACCGGGCCGAGACACGCCGCCCTGCCGTCTGCGACCTCCCAGATATAGTCGACCCGCGGGAGCACCTGGCGTTCATGGGTGAAGATCACGGTGATGCCGGCATCGCCCTCCTCCAGCCAACGGCAGAGATGCCGTTTCTGCACGCAGTCGAGTGAACTGAAGGGCTCGTCGAGGATCAGCAGATCCCATGCGCGGGCAAAGAGGCAGGCGAGGTGAAGCCGCTTGAGTTCGCCGCGGGAGAGGTGGAACGGGTCGTCGTCGACACGGTCGGCAAGACCGCACCGTCCGGCAACGGCGTCCGGGTCCGCACCATAGGATGCGATCTCGGCCCTGACCGTCGCCTCGGTGACATGGTACTCGGGGTTCTGGAAGGAGAGGGTCATCGTCCCGACGCCTTCGCGCCGCACGCTCCCGGCGTCTGGCTGCAAAAGGCCGGTGAGGAGGAGAGCAAGCGTCGTCTTCCCGCTCCCCACCCTGCCGGTGACAAGATGGATCCCCTCTTCAAAGACGCCAGAACAGGCGAGGGTGAACGCTCTGCGGGAGAAGGCGATCTCTTCAAGCGCCACCTGCACGACCGCACCTCCAGAGGTCAGGGTAGAAACAGGTTTTTTCAAGTGCCAGAAACACCTCTGCGGGCGGACCGGCATGGACGACCGACCCTTTCTTGAGGAAGACAACCGTATCGGCGCGGGACGCCGCCTCCATGTCCTGGGTGCACCTGACGACATACGGGCACCGGCAGGCGCCGATCGCCCGCTCCACCGCCCGTGCCGTCTCTTCGTCAAGGTGCGAGTCGAACTCATCGAGGATCAGCACCTCAGGGCGGGAAGACAGGGCGGTTGCAAGGGCCACAAGGGCCCGCTCGCCGCCAGAGAGATCCCTGACCGTCCGCGTAAGCAGCCCCTCGATCCCGACCAGATTGGCGGCCTCGCGGACACGCCGCTCCGTCTCCCCGCAGGAGAGGCAGGCAAACCGGGAGGGGCCGGCGATCTCGTCGAAGACGCAGGTGAAGAGGATGCTCTGATCAGGAAACTCGTCGACCCATCCGATCTCGACCTCCCTGGGAGACTGACCGTCGAAGCGGACGCTCCCCTCCTGCGGGAGATGCAGCCCGGCAAGCAGGGAGAGCAGCGTGGACTTCCCGCTCCCGTTCGGGCCGATGAGTGCGGTCGTTCCCTCAGGAAGGATGAGGGAGGGGATGGCGAGGATCTGGTGGCGAACGTCCGTAAGTGCGATCATTGCAACCGTCTGGCGACATAAAACACCGCTGCCGCCTTGACGGCGTCGCCCGGCAGAAACGGAGCCATGCCAATCACGATCGCCGCCGCGATCCCCATCCCCGTCGAAAAGGCGAGCCAAGAGACCCCGAAGAGATAGATCAGAAGCGATGCGGCGGCAAGCCCTGCGATCCTGATCCGGTCGGACCGATGTTCATAGGCAATTCCCGCCACGAGGCCGGCAGCGATAAAACCGAGAATAAAACCCCCGGTCGGCCCGAAAAGAACCCCGATTCCCGCCGTCCCGTTGTGGAAAAGCGGGAGGCCCAGGGCGCCGAGCAGCACATACAGCCCGACCGGCACGACCGCCCGCCACTTCATCACCGCACCGGCGAGGAGGACAAAGAAGGTCTGAAGGGTGAGCGGGACCGGGAAAAAAGGGATGGAGACCCAGGATCCCGCGGCAATCAGGGCGATAAAGCCTGCCGACTCTGCGATCATCCGGGAACGCCGCTCGTCTCCGTACATCAGCAACCCTTACAGATGCACACAGTCCCCTGCGATCACTTTTTCGATGCGCCCGTTGTCCCTCCGGATGATCAGGGCGCCGTGCTGGTCGATATCGATCGCCACGCCCTCGAAGGACTTGCGAGCCGTCCGGATCGAGACGCGGTTGTCCAGCGTCAGGGAGAGGCTCTTCCACTCCCTGATGATCGGTTCATACTCACCGCTCTGGACGATCATATACCGGCTCTCAAACTCCCGCAGGATCATGGCAAGCAGGGAGGCGCGATCGATATCGTGGCCGAGTTCGGCCTTGATCGAGGTGACGCTCTTTTGCAGTTCCGGAGAGAGTTCCCCGACGTCCACGTTTGCGTCGATGCCCATGCCGAGGAGACAGTAATGGATCTCGTCGCCGTCGGCCGAGAGTTCGAGCAGCAGGCCGGCCACCTTTTTATCCCCGATATATACGTCGTTTGGCCACTTGATCAGGGCGCCGAGATCGTATTTCCGCCTGATCGCCCGGGCCACCGAGATCGAGGCCGCCATCATGATCATGAAGAGCGAGTCCACCGGCATCTTCGGCGTTAAGATGATGCTTGCCCAGATGCCGCCTTTCGGTGAGGCCCATGCCCGCCCGAGCCTTCCAAACCCGCCGGTCTGCTCTTCGGCGACCACCACCGTCCCGTTGAGGAGGGCGGGATCGGTTTCCATGCAGAGTTTTTTCGCCGCCCAGTTCGTGGACCCCACGCTCTCGTAGTAGCGCGTGTCGATGCCGACAAAGGAGGTCCTGAGCACTTTTTTGATCGCCTCAGGCGTGATGGGGCCGGCGCTCCTGACAAGAAGGTATCCCGCATCGAGGGATGACTCGATATCATGGCCGCTCTCCCTGAGCTCCTTGATATGGTGGGAGACCGTCGATCTGGGGATCCCGAGCTCCCTGCTGATCTCATCGGCCGTGATCGGGCCCTCGGCAGACTCAAGAATTTTGAAGACCTGCTGTATCGTGTCGTTCATGGCTATTACCTTCTGGCAGAGACAGACTCTGTCGGGAGAGGACAGGGGTCCTTCCCGCAGACCTGCTGGAGGATCGCTGAATGGTGCTCCATGAGTGTGGCAAGGTCGAAGATACCGGTGATGTCCACGACGCCGATGGCGCCGATCGCTGCACCCGATCCGTCCCTGACCGGGGCGACGACCACAGGCACGCCGCGATACGGCCCGGAGACCGGGACCGTCTTTTTCATGGCGTTCTCAGCGATGGCATCCTCGAGCACCGGACCGGTGTAGCGGTCATCGACCACCCGTCCCTCCTCGACACGAATGCCGGGCCGGTCCCGGGAACGCGCTGTCACCGGAAGGCGGTTGAGAATGGAGTGAACCGCCATAACGACCGGCACAAGATCCTCGGGGGTGGAAGAGGCAGCGATGATATACTGATCCATGATTACACCTGTACACTCCATCTCTCTTCTCTAAAATAAGGTTTCTCTTTCCGCAGTGCAGAAAGCGCCCATAAATTTTGCCGACGGGTATTCGTGGGTTGCGGCGACAACAATCACACCATCGCCGATCTCTTTTGCGATGATGACCGCCTCGCCCTCAGGCGTCTCGGCGACCGTCTCGCCGCCGTGGACAGGAAAGATACCGTCGGTCTCGACGGCCCCGGCATCGTAGCCGTCGATGAGAGAGGCATATGGCGTGTTGCCCGGGAAACAGAGTGCTCTCTCTCTGTACTCGTGCCTGTACTCCACCGGGAAGGGCAGCCAGTCGTAGGCGCCGGGCCGCTCGTCTGCGGCGCCGAAGACCAGGAGACGCCCGCCGTTCTCGACAAATCGTCTGATCCGCGGGGCCGCCGCCCGCAGGCCCGGGAGCAGGCGGCAATAGCGCGGGTTTCCAAACCCCGTCGGGACGACCAGCGCCACATAGCGCCCTCGATAGAAGGGGGAGGCGATCAGGTGCTGGTTGACGTGATCGCAGCAGATCCCGCAACACTCGTTCACAAACCGGTTGAAGGTCCCGGGCTCGTCCCAGAGGATCGCTGCCTTTGCTATCATCCCTTGATCACCCCGATCGGGCGGAGGCGCACCACCGGCAGCGAGAGGCCGGCGCGCCGCACCACATCCACCACCTTGTAACTCTCCTTGTAGGCATCAGGGGCCTCTTCTGCGATTGAGGCGTCGCTCGTCGCCCTGACGATGATCCCCTGTTTCAGCAATTCTTTCCTGACCTCGCTGCCCGGCGTCGCCTTTTTTGCTTTCGTCCGGCTCATCACCCTGCCAGCCCCGTGGCAGGTGCTTCCGAAGGTCTTTTCCATGGCGGTCGTCGTCCCATGAAGGACATAGGACGCACTTCCCATGCTCCCGGGTATGATCACCGGCTGGCCGACGGCGCGGTAGTCCTGCGGGACCTCAGGGCAGCCCGGCCCGAACGCCCGTGTCGCCCCTTTCCGGTGGACACAGAGTGTCTGGCGACCTTTATCGGTGGTGTGCCTCTCCATCTTGGCCACGTTATGGGCGACGTCGTACACCAGCGGCATCTCCTCGTAGTCGATCCCGTACATCCGGTTCAGCACCGTCCTGACCTGGTGGGTGATCACCTGCCGGTTCACCCACGCATAGTTTGCGGCCGCCGCCATCGCCCCGAAGTACGCCTCTCCTTCAGGCGAATGCAACGGGGCGCAGGCGAGTTGCCGGTCAGGGATCTCGATCCCGTATCGCCGCGTGGCCGACTCAAGCGTCCGGAGGTGGTCGGTGCAGATCTGGTGGCCAAGGCCGCGTGAACCGCAGTGGATCATGAAGCAGACCTGCCCTGCGCTCAGGCCGAAGGTCTGCGCCGCTTCGTTGTCATAGACGGCGTCCACCGTCTGGATCTCAAGGAAATGGTTGCCCGATCCGAGGGTCCCGGCCTGGGGCATTCCCCGCTGGCAGGCTTTTTTCGATACCGGCGCAACATGTGCGTCCGGCATCTTCCCCCCCTCTTCGCAGTGGGCGGCGTCCTTTTCGGTGCCGTAGCCTGCGGCAACCGCCCAGTCGACGCCCTCGACCATGATCTCCTCGAGGTCGTGCGGGGATATGCGCATCTCGCTCTCCGCACCCACCCCTGTCGGCACGGTGGTAAACAGCGCTTCGATCAGGGCGCGGGGATTTGTAATGTCGTCAGGCGTCAGCGGGGTGGCGATCAGGCGCACACCGCAGTTGATGTCGTAGCCGACGCCCCCCGGCGAGATCACCCCGGTCTCCTGCTCGAATGCCGCGACCCCTCCGATGGGAAAACCGTATCCCGAATGGATATCAGGCATGGCAAGGGAATAGCGCACGATCCCGGGAAGGACGGCCACGTTTGCCAGCTGCTGGACGGCCCCGGCCTCAAGGGTTTCGGATAGGTCTTCCGAGAGAAAAAAACGGCCTGGAACCCGCATGCCAGGGACGTAACCAATCGGTACTTCCCACTCAACCTCATCGATCCTCTCAATCCCCGCAAGCATCAGCACACCTCACACATCAAAGAGTATCTCACTACAAAATTCTTCCCCGTCACGGAAGATCCTGAGCCCGGAGTAGGAAACTCCCTTGATCTCCATCCCGCCCCGGTGCCGGTCGGGGTCGAAGGCTTCGCCGCGGGCCACGGCCTCAAGCGCGGTGCCCTTCACCGTGACCTCGAACGACGAGAAGACCACCCGTTCGACCTCCGCGATAAAGAGCAGCTCTGAGAGGAAGTCGACCATCATCTGGGGCATGTCGGGGGCGCTCACCGAGACCCGGCGCTCGATCCCGCCCTCCTCACAGGCGACGTACATGATAGAAAACATTGCTCTGGCTGCCTCTGCAAAGAGAGCGTCGCAGGAATCTGCCGTGACGCGCACACGGACATCGGCCTGATGGGGCAGTTCTTCAAACGGCATGGTCAGTCATGCTCATAGAATGGAATAAGCGCCATGTCGATCGTATCGAGATACGGCGCCTGGTACATCGAGACATAGATGCGGTGGCGCCCGGCCCTGATCTGCACGTCGGTGTTTTTCGGCGGTTTCAACGAGACGGGCATGAGGATCGGGCCGCCGCAGGATGTGGAAACCCTGAAATCCGAGTTCTTTTTTTCGATATACGTGATAACATCGTCTGAAACCGTGATCTTCTCAGAAGAGAAATCTCTCCGGGGCCTTATCATCCTTTATATCTGGACGCCGGAAAAGGTAAAATAGTTCTGATCGTCGAGTCAGCCGCATTTGAGCAGACGGGCGACCATGCACACATAATCTTCCTTGATCTGATAGACCGCATTTGCTCCGTCCATATCTCTCTTCACGTGCAGGATGCCCATCCGCGAAGCGATGATACCAACCATCGAGGCCACAGAGTGGTAACTGATCGCAAAGGTCTCGGAAAGCCGGGTATAGAGTTCAGGTGATAGTGTAACGAATTTTCTGTAAAAATAATTTGGCCCTGAATCCAACCTAGATTTGCAGAAAGGAGAAACAGGGCCATGGATCCCTTAGCGTTAATCGAAGATTATCTTTCCGATAATGAGAATGGCATGAAGACCCTCATCACCTGGTTCCTCAACCAGGTGATGCTGCTCGAAGCCCTCCACCAGGCGGGAGCCGAGCAGTATGAACGAACCGATGCGCGGAAGGCTCACCGAAACGGCTACAAGAAGCGCTCTCTAAAAACCCGATATGGAGAAACGATCCTCCAGAAACCACAATTCCGAGAGTTCCCCTTCGAAACACAGGTATTTGGACGCTATTCCCGGGTTGAGAAGGCTCTTGAGAATGCTATCTTTGAATCCTACCTTCAGGGAGTCTCAACCCGCCGGATCCAGGAGATTGTTGCTCATTTTGGCATCGAACAACTCTCTCCTGCTTCAGTATCCAGGATAGCAAAGGACCTCGATGAACAGGTCCATGCATTCCTTCAGAGGCCTATTGAACAGGAGATTCCCTATCTCTTTGTGGATGCTTCGTACTACAAAGTCAGAGAGGGACCACGCTACATCACCAAAGCTCTTCTGGTGATCGCCGGTGTTCGAATGGATGGCTACCGGGAAATCCTGGGAGCTAGAATCACTGATTGTGAAAATGAGATGTTCTGGTCGGGATTGTTCGAAGACCTCAAAGAACGAGGATTGGTGGGTGTCAAGATGGTTGTCTCAGATGGTCATGCCGGGATCCAGAAGGCGGCGGAAGCCGCCTTCCTCGGCGCATCGTGGCAGATGTGCTCGGTCCATTGCACCCGGGCGGTTTTAAAGAATATTCCACGGAAACATCAGAAAGAAGTTGCTGAGTCCTTGAAGGAGGCATATGGGGACGAGGAAAGACTTCAGCAGCTTGCAGATGATCTGAACGAACGAGGATATCGGAAAGCGGCCAATACGATCGAGAGATTCATCCCGGGACTTATGAGTTACACGGCGTTCCCGAAAGAGCACGCAAAGCGGATCCGAACGACGAACATGATGGAAAGAGTCAACAAGGAACTGAAACGGAGAACCAAAGTTGTAGGGGCCTTTCCCAATGAAGAGTCACTCCTCAGGCTGGCAGGATCCATCCTGATGGACATCAATGAGGAGTGGGTGACCGGCAGAAGATATTTGACGATGGAGGGGGAATGATCAAACAAGGAGACAGGGCTCAGACGAATTACAGAAGATCTGAAACACTACCGTTCAGGTATCGTCGCTGACTTTATCCTGACAAAGAAGGCAAGCACCTCGTGGCGAATACCCGTGCTGTCCCGGGAGAGATATTTCTTCAGGCGGGCCTCAATCTCCTTCTTGAAATCGGCCGGGGACCGCATGACGGAGTGTAGAATAGTACAGTATAAATAGGTTTTTATTTCGTCTCAATCCTTCCGGGCCCCGGAACGTAAAACAACCCAAAACCTGAATAATGCCGATCTGATCTTCTGGAATTCCTGATAATAACGGTTCAACAGAGGTTATCCAAATATTTAATCCCCTATACGGCAGAGTACGTAGATATGGGTTTTGCTACCTATGATGTCAATAAATATCCCCCGAAGCAGATGGTGGCGGTTCCTCTCATCGTGCTTCTGCTGGCCCTCGGCCTGCTCGCCGTAAACTGGGCGATCACCGGGATGCCGATTACGCCGGGCATAGATTTCGCCGGCGGCACAGCGGTGACGATCATAACGGACGACGGTGTCGCAGAGATCGAGAGCTATTTTTCCGGGTTCCCTCTGGAAAGTGTCGGTGAAGGACTGGGCGGCGGCAAATACCTCAAATTCGGCCCGATGTCCGATGACCAGTACAGAGCTCTCAGCCAGATGGTGAGCGACCGCTACCCCGAGGCGAAGATCGACCAGATCGGCGAGGCCTTCGGCGCCGCGCTCCAGCAGCAGGCGCTCATTGCGCTCGTTTTCTCGTTCATCGGAATGGCACTGGTCGTCTTCATCGCCTTCAGGAGTTTCGTCCCATCGGTCGCCATTGTGCTCTCGGCCTTTTCCGATATCGCCATCACGGCAGCGATCATGAACGTCGTCGGCATTCCGCTGACCCTCTCAACGACCGCTGCGCTCCTGATGCTCATCGGGTATTCTGTCGACAGCGACGTCCTCCTTACAACTCGCCTGTTAAAGCGACAGGGAAAGATCGAAGAGAAACTTTCAGGCGCCTACAGGACCGGGATCATCATGACGACCACGACCATCGCCGCCGTCATTGCGATGCTGGTCGTCACCGCCATCGGTCAGGTCGAGGTGATCTTCCAGATCGCGGCGGTCCTGCTGATCGGACTCTTTGTTGACCTGATGAACACCTGGGTGCTCAACGCAGGCATCCTCAAGGATTACGCAATGAAACAGGGGAGACGCACATGAGCAACGATACCCTCAGAAAACTGATGAGTGACTGGCGTGTCATCCTCGTCGTCATCCTGGTCGCCGCTTCCATCGTCGCCATCGGACCCCACTTTGAGGACGGGAAATTCACGACCAACCTCCAGTACGGCCTCGACCTCCAGGAAGGCTCCTGGCTCCAGATGGAGTTCCAGGCAGAGGTGCTCACCGTCCAGACCGACCGGTCCATCGACCGTCTGGCAGAGAACCTCAGCCGGACCCTGGACACCGAGGTGATCGTCGCCGCAGACGATCAGATTGAGATCAGAAAGAAATTCTCTCAGGAAGAACTCCAGCCAATCCTCCTGGCAGAGGGTGCGACGATCGTCACCTACAACCCCGGCGTCTCAAAGGAGACTGCTGAGGATGTGAAACGCATCCTTGAAAACAAGGTCAACAGTCTCGGCACCAAGGACGCCCGGGTGAACATCCTGACCGGCCTCAACGGGGTCACACGCTATGTGCGCGTCGAACTTGCAGGCGTCGACATGGCGACGGCGAACGAAGTCGTCGGCCAGCAGGGCAAGTTCGAGATCAGGGTCCAGACCACAGGCAGCGAGAGCCAGCATGTGCTCTTCGGCGACGCCGTCACCAGTGTGTCGGTCCCGACCGTCTACCCGCCGGGATCGGATATGTGGGGCGTCGGGTTCACTCTCAGCGAAGCAGGAGCAAAAGCCTTCAGAGAGGCGGCGATCTCCTCTAACGCCGTCAACGACCCGGAGAACCACGAGTTGATCATGCTCCTGGACAACACCACGGTCTACTCGGCGCCGCTCTCCCCGAACCTTGCCGCAAAACTGAAAGCGGAACCGATCCGCGAACTCCGCGCCTCCACCGGCACCGGGGATGCGGGTATGCAGGACGCCCTGAACCTCGAGATCCACCTGCGTGCCGGCGCCCTGCCGGTGGATGTGACCGTGGCGGGCTCGGGCTCGGTCTCGGCCACGCTCGGGGACTACTTCAAGATCGTCGCCTTTGCCGCGGCGGCCCTTGCGCTGATCGTCGTCGGTGTTGTGGTCTACTTCAGGTACCGCGAGCCGAGCATTGTGTTACCGATGATCGCGATCAACCTCGCCGAGATCGTGATCCTCCTCGGGATTGCCCGCTATATCCAGCAGCTGGACCTCGCCTCGATTGCCGGTATCATCGCCGTGATGGGCACGGGCATCGACCAGCTCGTCGTCATCACCGATGAGGTGCTCTACGAGGGACGGGTGCCCTCGCCGAGCGTCTATCTGAAGAGGCTGGCGCGGGCCCTCGGGATCATCGTCGTGGCCGCGTCGACCACCTTCATCGCCATGCTCCCGCTTGCTCTGATGGACCTCTCGACCCTGCGGGGCTTTGCGATCATCACGATCCTGGGCGTGCTCATCGGCGTGCTGGTAACAAGGCCTGCATACGGAAAGATCATCATGGCGATCCTCTCGAAATAGATCTGATACCTTTATCTTCTCTTTTTTCCCACCCGGCAGATCATGGGAAGGCCGGTGCTCATCGATTTCTTCTCGGCATGGTGCGAGCCCTGCACAAGGCAGACGGCGATCGTCGACGAACTGGCGGCTCGCATCGGGGATGCAGTTGAATTCAGGAAGATCGACGTCGGCGAGAGGCGGGACCTGATTGCGAAATACCAGCTGGTGACCGTCCCGACGATCGTGATCGAAAAAGACGGACAGGTCGTGAAACGCTTTGAACGCCTCACCGACGCCGGGACCCTCGAAACAATTTTAACTTCTCTGATCGATGATCATGCATAACCGAGGGAGAATAATGAGCAAACCAGTACTGACGGACTTTTTTGCGACCTGGTGTGGGCCGTGCAAGATGCAGACGCCGATCCTCGAGGAACTCGGACAGAAACTCGGTGAGAGCGTCGAGATCAGGAAGGTGGACGTGGACCAGAACATGGAGGCGGCGACGAAGTACGGTATCAGGGTGGTCCCCACGCTGATCATCGAGAAAGACGGCATTGTCATGCATAAACTCGAAGGAGTTACCCGCGCCGACACCCTCGAGCAGATCCTCAAACCCCTGATCGAAGAGTAAGGACCGGACCGCGACGGCCGGAAAAACCTGTTTATTTTTTATATGAGCCCGGAAGAGCGCGTATCGGTGCTTCTGGATCTTCTTAGACGGCGCTACGGCAGGATCGTCTGGTGGGACGCCTCTCCTGAAGAGGTGATCATCGGTGCGGTGCTCACCCAGCAGACCCGCTGGGAGAATGTGGAGCAGGCGCTTGAGAACCTCGGGAAGGTGGGTATCTGCTCGACAGAGGGGATTACCGCCGCCGATACTGCCGTGATCGAGGAGCAGATCCGCCCGGCAGGGTTTTACCGGGTGAAAACGCGGCGTCTCAAGGCAGTCTCTTTGATGGTGCAGGAATCGGGCGGCATCCGGACGCTTGGAGAGATGCCGACGGCAGACCTGCGGGAGGCGCTTCTTGCGGTGCACGGTGTCGGCGAGGAGACGGCGGACAGCATCCTCTGCTATGGGTTTGGCCGGGCGTCGTTTGTGATCGATGCATATACCAGACGCATCTGCGGGTGCATGGGGATTTCAGGATCGTACCGGGATCTTAAAGATCTGTTCGAGCGGGTGCTGCCGGCAGAGGCGACTGCCCACGCACAGGCGCACGGCTGGATCGTCGAGTATGCAAAAGAGTTCTGCGGAAAAAAGAGGTGCGAAGAATGCAGGATAAAGATTTTGTAAGAATTGGCGTGAGGCTCTTTACCGAAGGGCTTGTCGGTGGAAATTTCGGGAATATGAGCAGGAGAGAAGAGGACGGGTTTGTGATCACCGGGACCGGGACCTACCTCGACGATCCGGGCGACCTGGTTCTTGCACCCCTTGAGGGGCCGGCACCGGCCGGAGCATCGAGCGAGTACCGCGTGCACCAGGCGATCTACCGTTGTTCACAGCACCGGGCGATCGTGCATGCCCACCCACCCTATGCGGTGGCGGCTTCCCTTGCCCTTGACCGGGTGGTCCCGCGTGACTCCGAGGGGCAGATGCTCTGTCCGGTGATCCCGGTGGTCGGCGGTGCGCCCGGCACGCAGGAGCTGGCCGACAACGTGGCGGCGGCGCTCGGCAGGGACGGCCGTCTCGTGATCGCGCGCGGTCACGGCACGTTTGCTACAGGAAAGAGTGTGGAAGAGGCGTATCTCTATACCTCCCTTGCCGAGCACGCCTGCCGCGTGATCGCCTATTCAGGTTTTTTCGGCGGCTGCATCCGCTGAATCTCCCTGACCACCTCGCGGTGAAAGGCGAGGAGCATGTCGCCGATCACCCCGAACATGAAGATCTCGATCCCGACCATGATTAAGAGGACGGTGAGGATGGTGAGGGGGATGTGCTCGATGTGGTTGAGCCACTCGACGAGCACGTAGATCGCCAGCACCCCGCCGGCAAGGGTGAGGCAGGCGCCGATCAGGCCGAAATAAAAGAGCGGGTTGTTCGTCTTTGCGAACCGGTAGATCGCCGAGAGGATCCGCATGCCGTCCTGGAGGGGATGGAGTTTGGTCGGCGTGCCCGGCCGCTCCTGGTATCTCACCGGGACGACGGCGATCTGCTGGTTGAGGTTCACGGCCTGTACCGCCATTTCGGTCTCGATCTCGAATCCGGCTTCCCGCAGGTTCATCTGCCTGAGTGACCCGAGGGTGAAGGCCCGGTAGCCTGAGAGGATGTCGCTGAGATCGCGCCCGTGGGCGAGTCTGAAGAAGTGGTTGATGAGGTGGTTTCCGGTCAGGTTCAGGCGAGTGAAGGCGCGCGAATCCGGGAAGGCCAGGCGGTTGCCGATGACATGGTCGTAACCTGAGAAGAGAGGGAGGAGCATCTTTTCGGCATCTTCGGGAAGATAGGTGCCGTCGCCGTCGAGCATGAGCACATAGGGGAGATCGATGATCCCGGCGGCTTCAATGACGGCGTTGCCCTTTCCCTTCCCGCTCTGGAGCCGGACTTCTGCCCCGGCTTCTTCGGCACGCGCGGCCGTGCCGTCGGTGCTGTTGCCGTCCATCACCAGGATGCGGCGGTAGCCCCGGTCGCGAAAGGCCCGGACAAGGTCCCTGATCGTCGGCGCCTCGTTGAGGGTGGGGATGAGGATGCACACCTGATCTTTTTCGATCTCCATTGAGGTATTATTAAAAAATCCATAATCATAAGTGCTTCCATGCATGTCGCAAAGAAAGGGCTGCGCGTGCTCGGGATCGCGGAGAGTTTCAGGGGACGGGACCGATCGGTGCTGGCCGGCGTGGTGATGCGCAGGGATCGTGTGATCGATGGCGTCGAGATCGGGGAGGTGACGGTCGGCGGCATGGATGCAACGGCAGCGGTGATCGCCCTTTTTTTCGCCTTCGAGCGGGAGGACGTCAACCTGATCATGCTCTCGGGCTGCATCATCGCCTGGTACAATATCATCGACCCGGCAGCGGTGCATGCGGCCACCGGGGTGCCGGTCGTGGTGGTGACCTACGAGGATTCGGAGGGGCTGGAGGAGGAGATCGCCGCCCATTTTCCAGGCGATGAAGAGAGAGTGGCGGCATACCGCCGCCTCGGGGGGAGGCTGCCTCTTCACCTTTCAAACGGGTATACCGCGTATATCAGACCGGCCGGGATCGACGACGATACGGCAGGAAGAGTTGTCGATGCGTTCACCCTGGAGGGAAGAGTGCCCGAGCCCCTGCGGGTGGCGCGCCTGGCCGCCCGTGCCGTCATGCGGTATACGTGTCGGCCGAGATGAGCCGGCCGTCGGTGTTCGAATAGATTTCGACGCGCACGACATCGCCGGGTCTGAAGGTGCCGTCGGTGAAGTCGATGGTGATAGGTCGGCCCGGATACCAGCGGCTGCTCTCGCCGTTCATGGTCTGGACGCCGTAGTGGTGCGTCGATATAAACTCATGCGCATACATCGTCGGAATGCTGGCGGATATCGGCTCGCCGTTCCTGAAAAAATGCGCTGAGAGGTCGCTCTTGTCGTACTCTCTGGTCCGGTCGGCGTTGTCCTCGGGGGTTCCGAGGTACCACCGCATCAGATCGATGGGATCGCTGATGTCCATGGAGGCCGGTGTGCTGTTGTACCTGAGGGTGACGCGGCTATCGTAGTTGAGCGTATGTGTGCCATCATCGATATGGTTGATCGCGACGATCTCGAAGATGCAGGGCGCTCCTATCATGTCGAGATCGAGGGACGGGAGATGAAACATGAGAAGAACAAGGACCGCAAGGATCATCGCAAGGGCGACGAGAAGCAGGTTTGCCTGCAATGAGGAAACCGCCCCGTCAGAATGGTCAGACCCGCTCATTTGCAGAGGATTATACCTGAAGTAATATAATTTTTCGCCCGCTCCGGATTTCACCGCCGGAGATGAGCCCGGTAGATCCATCCTCTCGCGGGGTATGCCGGGGCCGACCCATGTGACATAAAAATCTTGTACAGATGAAAGGGGTAAAGGGGGCACTATATGGGATTTTTTTTCAAAAAAACCGAAAAATGACCCATGAAAGGAATATAGAAGGCTCTTCGCACCTGGTCGGTGAAGACGTGGACGATGCCTTCGCGGAACTCGCCGGCGTGGACCTCGGCCGGACCCGGGAGAACGAGGATACCGAGCCGGTGCAGTGCGAACAGTGCCACTTTGTCAACCCGCCCGGTACCCGCTTCTGCGGCAAGTGCGGGATCGGTCTCACCGCCGATGCCCAGGACTCGGCGCAGGGGATCCTTGCAGAACTGCGGGTCATTCCCGCCGAGAACCCGGCCCTTGCCCTGGAGACCTTACAGAAGGCCCGGCGGTGAAAAGATGTAGCCGGGGGACGCGGTGATCGCCCGGGCCGGGATATGGGTGGTCCAAGAGAAACCTATTTTTATGTGCCCCGGGATATTATACGATCAGGAGGGAAGGAAGATGGCAAAACCGATCGAACTTGGGCTTGTCCTGGAGGGGGAAGACGCCCGGCGGTTCCAGCGCTATCTGGACCACCCCACCGACACCGATGACGGCCGCGAACTGATCCGCGAAGCCGCCATCCTCGCCCGCGAGATGCGACTTTGAACACGAAAATACCCTTCGATAATCTATCTTTTTCTCTTCTCAACGAAGACACCGACGTTTCATCGTTCCAGTGCAGAGAGCCGGACCTGACCGAGTTCCTGATCGAGGACGCACTCGATAACCAGGCCACCCGGTTATCTGTCACGCGGATCGTCTCATACGAGGGACGCATCGCCGGGTTTTTCACGCTCACCAATGACTGCATCATCAGGAAAGGCATCAGCGAAGATGACGGTGAAAGAGTGGTATCCCTATCCGCATTATCCGGCGCTGAAGATCGCACGCCTGGCAACACATCAGGAGTACGAGGGCCGGGGCATCGGGCGAGCGATGTTGCTGAAGACAGTGGCGATCGCCATGAGGCTCTCCTGCTATGTGGGGTGCCGGATGATCACGGTCGATTCCAAGCCGGACTCCGAGAGGTTCTATCTGAAATACGGTTTTCAGAGTGCCCTGCTGAAAAAGAAAAAGGATACGATCCCGCTCTATCGTGACTTTTACCGGTCCTACCAGGAGGCCGAGAGGGGCATGAGCCCGCCCCTGTCCGCCTTCAATGAAAGCAAAGAGCGCTGAAGGACATCAGGGATCTATAATGGCTCTTCGCTCCTTTGTGTGGGTAGCCATGATACCTTCATCCGACTCCCTCAGATGACCGGGGAAATCATACGCGAAAGACCGCGATTTTTAGAGGCGGGAAGCATCTCAAGAGGAACATGTCGACGGGTTGATCGGCGTGCCGGTTTCGGGGGGCCAGCTGCCCCGCAGAACTGCGATCGGGAGAGATAGCGGTGATCCATTCGGACTCCTTGTGCTGCCTTCCCGGTCCAATCCGCTCAGCTGGGCAGAGCCCCCGGCGCGGGATGCAGGAAGGCGGTCGATCGGTTCGCTGTGTTCGGGAAGGAGGATCGGCATGCCGGTGTCGGGGGGCCTGCTGCCCCCCGGTCCCCCCGCAAAATACGATTGATGCAGGACGGCAGACCTCCTCTTCTGGACATCGCCTCCCGCCTTCCCGGTCCAATCGTGCGCGGGGGTCCGGGGGCAAAAGCCCCCGGCGGGCAGCGTGGGGAAGGCGGGGGACCGGTACGCCAGGATGGAGAGAGAACCTGAACACGGCATGCCGGGGACTGACTGCAGGGAGGGGATCATGTCGGAATCACCCACATGAAACAGCGAAGAGCCTCTATAATCTTTTGCCTAACTACTGCGCACCCATTGTGCGGGCCGTAGGGCGATCGAGGCATTTAGAGATACATTTTTAAAATATCACTTGTGGTGGGCGGATACTTCAGCACCGCGTTTGCAAAAGGCAATCTCCCTACGCACTCAAAATATATTAGACCAAAAGAGAAAGGTGCGGTCTTTTCCAGCAGATCGCACCGTCCACACACCACAAAGATGCGATGTGTCTCCCCCACACAGGGATACTCATCCCCGCCGGCGAGCCGCTCCCGGCCGACGCGAAGAAACTTGACACCATCGGCCGCCGGCGCATCCGAAATCTCACCTATGCGAAGAAGCCGAAGTGGAACCCGACCCGCAGCCGGTGCGCCCAGGCTCTGCGGGCAGGGAGAAACGAAGCAAAACGCTTATTTTTCTTGGCAGGTATCACCCCATGTTCAGATATCCCCGGCAACAGCGGAATGATCACACGACCCCGGGCCGCCGAAGAATCGCTGGCGGTTTACGGAACAGATAAAGACGCAGGGCACAAACACCACGAAAACTTTGCAAAATAATTGGTTCACAAAAGAGGACTAATCTGGACTTATTTTTTATGCGGGAATGATAACTTAGATCCTTTAAGCCTCGGGCGGGCGCAAAATCACTTTTGTTTGAGTCCTACACGGCAAAAACACGATTTTTTGCCGCTTGCCCCGTTTATTGCGCCTCCCGTTCAAGGAGGATGGAGAACAACGATGGCAAAAATAGTCAGTTTCGGAAAGACCGCCGAGGAACTTGAGATATATGCCGAACGCGGCATACAGCGCCGGATTGACGCGGGAGATATGACGCCGGAAGATGCCGACTTGATCCGGCAATTTGTCGCACACCAGAGGGCGAACGGCAATATAGGCGATGCGCGGGCATACAAAACCACCAACTCATTGAGCAACATCACCAGGTTCTGCAAAACGCCGCTGGTAGAAAACCGCATCGGGGATATTTACCTTGCCGTTACCGCCATAAAACGCGGCAAGAAGATTGCGGCAAAAAACGGGAACAACGGCGGCGGGATGCTATCGCCGGACACACAGCGGGATTATATCACGTTCCTGAAGCGTTTCTACCTCTGGTTGATTGAAGAAGGATATGTAACCCTCCCCGCCGACAAAATCGCCAAAATAAAGCCTCCAGCGGCAAAACGAATGACAAAGACCGCCGAACAGATGCTTACCGAAGACGAAATCCGGGCGATGATCCATTCATGCACAAGTAGCACGGCGGCGCGGGACCGGGCGCTTATCAGCGTGCTTTATGAATCCGCAATGCGGATTCACGAAGTGGCGGCGCTGAAATGGTCAGACGTTCAATTCGATACGCATTTCGTGAAGATAAACACGGCCGGAAAAACCGGCACGCCGCGATATATCCCGCTCACCGCGTCCCGCGGCTATCTTGCCGAGTGGCGAAGCGCGTATCCCGGCGAGGCATCGGGGGCGAATTTTGTATTCATCACCGCCCGGGAAAAACCGCTGACTTACAACTACACGAAAAACCTTCTCCAGCGGATCGCAGAGCGCGCAGGCATACAGAAGCACATCACGCCGCATCTGTTCCGGCATTCTCGCATCACAAACATGATCCGGCAAGGGTTCGGGGAAAGCACCGTTAAAATGGTTGCGTGGGGAAGCCTGACCTCAGAACAACTTGCACGATACACGCACCTGGTAAACGCAGATATCGACGCCGAGTATGCCCGGCACGCCGGAATAGACCTTACCGAAACGCAAACCGCCGCGGAACCGCTCGCAAACCGGATATGCGCGCGGTGTCATGCCGTAAACCAACCGGACCGCAACTTTTGCGGCGTGTGCGGTCATCCTCTGACAAAAGAAACGGTCCTCGAACTTGATGAGATGAAAGCGGAGATTCGCGCCGACGAACGGTTCATGAAAATGATTGCGGACCTCGAACGGAAGATTGAGGCGCTACAATCACTTTCCTGATTTTTTCTTTTCGTTGTGGAAGTCATAGCGGCACTTGTCCGAACAGAAGCGCGCCGTGATAGGCCGGTCCTCACCGATGACACCGCCGCAATGTGCGCACCGCGGGCGGAGGATCTTCATCAACTCAATGCCCGGCACGCCGAGGTCATGCAGGAGTTGTAGGTTTTCCGTTAAATCGCCCGATTCGGCCAATTTTGAGTAATGCCGCTCGAAACTTCTAAATCGTTGCTTGCAGGTGTCAGAACAGAAAACACGCTTCCCCGTTTCCCGGGGGCCGAGGCCGTCCGCAAACGGACCGCCGCACCATTCGCAGATCGTTTCTTGAATCTCGCCGCTGGACAACGGCACGCCGAGATCGCCGTCTCTGGAAAGGTTGATGACCCGGGCGCGGGCAAGTCTCAGTTTCACAAGTTCAAGGTGTTGTGGGTTTTTAAACCGGCTAACGGTTATTTTGCCGTCCTGTAGGGCCGCGAAAAACGGATACTCGATAATCAGGTATTGCCGCGATCTCTCGCGCTCCCACACTTCAGGAGAAACGCCGATAGGGCACTTTTCGTAAATCCAGAATGTTTCATCCCGGACCCGGGCCAAAAACGCCTCTTCAGCATTTACACGGCGCATACACTATTTTGATCGGATTGCTATGTTAATATTTCCACGCTTCGATGTGTTTGTATGGGTGGCAATCATCCGAACAGGCCGATCATCGGCCTGAGCATCGACCGCGCACTTGTGGCGCGCATCGATAACGAGCGCGGACTTATCCCACGCTCACGGTATGTAGAAGAACTCATTAAAACGGGATTCGAGAATGGCGCACCGGCGAATCGTTAAACCAGAAATGATTGCGGCGCTCGATCCGGTTGAAAGGATCGTCGCTCAGTGCTTCATCGCTGAAGGCCGCTGGACGCTTCAGGGTGACGCGGAAGCGCAGGGGTCCAAATGTCGGTAATTCCGCAAACGCTCGCCGGTTGTCGGTTCAATCTTGTCGGGAAGGCCAGCAAACGGGCGATTGAAAAAGATTGGCCGGATGTCGCGAATTACGCTATCGACGACCCGAAACTCTTGAATTGGATTGAGAACGGCGGGAATTACGGCGTCATGGCGAAAAACGGCGTCTGTGTTATCGATTGTGACTCTGAAGAGTTGTGGGATGCAATCCCGGAAGCGTGGAAAAGATCGCTTGTCGTCAAGAGCGGCCGCGACGGTCCCGGGGGGTTCCATGTTTACGTCCGGTGTCCTGACGCGCCCGCCGCGAAATTCGTTTTCGGGAGCCGGGGCGATATGCGCGGGCCGGATTCGCACTTCTTCGTCGTGGGGCCGGGCTCGATCCACGAAGCAACGAACCGCCGCTATGAGGTTCTCAATGACCCGGGCGAAATCGTTGATGTGTCATGGGACGACCTTCACGCGTGGATCGCCGCACAGGAGGGCGAAGCCGAAATCCAGCGGCCGCGCAACGATGCCGGGACTCAAAAAGCAATTGCGACCGGGAAACGGCTTTCTGACGAATGCGGGCTTACCGTTGAAGAATTCCTGATGCCAGAGAACCCGAAACGGTCAGGAAATGAAATCTTCGGCGTTCATCCGATACACGGCTCCCGCACCGGCCATAACCTCTATATAAACCCATCCGCCGGGACATGGCATTGTTTCCGGTGTAATAGCGGCGGGGATGCACTTCTCGCCTTCGCCGTGACCCGGGGAATTGTTCGATGTGAGGAGGGGCGGCCCGGCGTGTTAAATAACGACCGGATAATGAGCGAAATATTAACCCAACTCGAAAAGGAGGGGCGCAGGCGCATCTATGGTGAAGAAATCGCTTCAGTGCTTCTGGCCGGGGAAGAGGAGCCCGGCGAAACGGACGAAGAACCCGACAACGTCGCACAGGCCCGCCGGGTTCTCAAAAGGCTCACGAAGGCGGCATATGGAGGTCAGCGCGGGATTGCCGAACTCTATACAGGGTTGTATCGCGGGACTTATATATTCGACGCCTCGGAACAGCAATGGTATCGCTTCGGTGGTGTCGGGTGGGTCAAACAGACGATCGCCGAGCAGATCAAGGCGCTTGACCCGATCCAGAAAGAGATCAAAAACGCCGCTATCGCCGTTGATAGGGAGATTGCAGAGATCACCGAGGCATGGGATCCGACTGGACAGAGCGAGAAGGAAATAGAAGCGTTCAAAGAGCGCAAAAAACGCCTCAATGCTGATTCTAAGGCGTTGTATGCAATGGATAGAAATCTATCGAACCTCGGCTTTCGTAAGTCCTGTGTTGAATTCGCCGCTACAAGTGGCGAGTGGCTCGCGATCACCGGAAACGAATGGGATCGCGATCCGTGGGTTCTTGGATGCGCCAATGGCGTTCTCGATCTTCGGACCGGCACGCTTCGGCCCGGGGCGCCGACTGACTACTTACAGGCCGTCTGCCCGGTCCCGTTCAACCCTGAAGCAAAAGCGCCGCGGTGGGAACGGTTCTTACTCGAAATCTTCGACGGTGACGCCGAGAAGGTCGCATACCTGAAGCGCCTATTCGGTATGACGCTCATAGGAGACGCCGCACACAAGCAATATCTCGTTTTGCTTGTAGGTAAAGGGCGCAATGGCAAAGATACGCTCTTGAAAGTCCTTAACCGGGTTTTAGGCGGCGATTTGTGCGGCAAGGTGGGGGCTGGGCTTTTACTTGATTGTGGATTCATGCGGTCCGCCGGCGCGCCAAGTCCCGAAATCATGGGCCTTCGAGGAAAACGGCTTGTCTATGCGGCGGAAAACGGCGACGGACACGCGTTTGACGTTGCACGCATCAAGGATCTTTCCGGCGGGGCCGATCTGACGGGGCGTGCGCCGTATGGCCGCTTCGAGGTGCAATTTGCGGCTTCACATATGATTGTTCTCGAAACGAACACACCGCCGGTCGCGGATGCGGCGGATAAGGCGTTTTGGTATCGCGTCAGGTGCATCGAATTTCCTCTATCCTTTGTCCCAGAACCGACGTTCGACAATGAACGCAAAGAGGAGAAAGGGCTGTCTGACGCGCTTCTCGCAGAAGCCGAGGGCATCCTTGCCTGGCTTGTCGCGGGTTGCCTTGAATATCAGCGCGGGGGGCTTCAAGATCCGCCGTGCGTGCAGGTCGCCGCCGAAACATACCGGCGATCGATGGACCAGATGCGGGATTTCATCGACGAATGTTGCATCGAGTCGCGGCAATCTTCCGCGGGGGCATCGGTGCTCTACGAGGCATACACGCTGTGGAGTCGTTTCAGGGGGCTTCACCCGGTCACAATTCAGAAATTCGGCCGTGATTTAGCCGCCGCAGGATACATCAAGGAAATGGGCGCCGATGGGTGCATGGTGTATCACGGACTCCGTTTAAGGTAGGAAATAGGAAAATGCATCAAAAAATCAAATATTTTTTGAAAATGGAAGAAACCAGAGGATACAGAGGATATTTGCCACATGGAAATGGGCTCCCCTCCGTTACTTCTCTCTTGAATACCATTTCAAAAAATTTTGATACTATGTGTACCACAGGAGCCCATTTTGATATGGGCTAAATCCTCTATATCCTCTGAGAATTCTCAGAATCTAAATAAAGGAGAAAATAAATGTCTAAACTGAAAAAAACTGATAAAATGGACTCTGGTATTACCATTGTCCTGAACTTCGATCCGTCCGGCAACGGGAAAATTGAAGCGTTCGGATGCTCGTCCATCTGGAGCGAAATAAGCGACGTTAAGCCGTATTACGACTATCAGCGCCTTGCAGGAACGACGACACACACAGATTACCAGAAGGCACTTGCGGCGGTTAAGCGTGCGTTCTGGACCTGGTACGGCGTCGCCGGATGCGTTCGCATGTATCGGAAGAAAAACGCCGAGGAATGGACGTTTGATATTATCGTGCGAAAGCCGCGGCGAGAGGATCTTCTTCCCGGGGCGGTCCCGGTGACTGCTGATGAATTTGCGGCGGTTGCCCGGGGCGCGGATGCGTTCATGGACCGTCTGATTCGCGAAGGGTGGCCGGGAGAACACAGAGATGAGGTAAGAAAATGAAACGGATTGAAATTATCCCGGGATACAACCCGCTCGATGGCGGCGAAGCGATAGATGATATGTGGTGTTCGACTATGGTGCATGATTACTATCTTGCGCCGGAACCGACCGACCGATTCCAGATTGTGGCGGGACGGATGTCATACAAAACCTTCGATGCCGCGCGGCGACATACGCGTAAATTTGCGTTTACGCTTGCCCGACCGCCCGGAGTAGAACCACACACAATGGCGGCGTTCAAGAGCAAAGATACCGGCGTGTGGTCGTTTTTGGTGATAAGCCAATTGCGGGACGACGCCCCGCCCATACCAGGCGCAACGGTCATTTACCGACCCGAAGCGGACGTATGCGCCGAATGGGTACAGATGCGATATACCCTGATGTGTGATCGCTTTGATGCGTTTTGCCGCTTAGCGAAGAAAGAGCGGATGTTGAAAAACCTAATGCGGCGAAAATACCAATCGAAAATGCAGGGGGCTTAAATCATGACGAAACCAGATTTATTAACCCGGGGCGAACTACTCGCCGCGGTGGGCGAGATTCTCAGAAAAATGGGGCTTCGTTTGAGCGCTGAGAGATTCCAGCCTTCGATGGTCGATTCAGAATTTCTCTCGTATTGTCGCGCATTCACGCACCTTGCGACCGCGTCAAACGCGATCCTCAGGGATGCCGACCTTGCGGAGATCCTCGAACGTCTCGAAGCACTTGAAGCGGAGGCGAAACATGGCCGTCAGTGAAGCCATAAAGCGACGCATTGCGGCGGTTGAAGAAGGGCGCAACGGTACCGGGGTTGTGTGCGTGGCGATCAGCGCCGTGTATCCCGATTCCGCCGTGCCGCCCACCGAAACGATCTTCAGCACGCCCGCGGAGGCGAGGGCCGCGGCGGTTCTCAGGAAAGCGGGCCGCCCGGTGCCCGGAGATCGGGTGATCTGTCTGAACGCTATCAAATTCGCGAAGGGCGCCCCTGAGCCACGTGGGTGGATTGTCAGCAACCTTTAACGCTCTTTTTTTCCGCCGCCTGACCGAATCTACAGGCCGCCGCTATGGTCGCATTGTGGGCCGTCTATATCGCTTAGAAATCGCTTCTTTTCCCCGGGGGCGCAACGCCTGACCCTGCGGCGGTAAATTGTGGCGATGATAGACCGAAATGTTAATCATTTTCGCGGTCGAATAAAAGCACTAAGGGCATGAGGACTCAAATAAAGGTGAGATTAAGCCTCGGGCGGGAATCGAACCCGCGACCTCTTCCTTACCAAGGAAGCGCGATACCGCTATGCCACCGAGGCGTTCATACACACCGGGCTGCGTCCGGAAAACTCCCTGCCCATTTCAAGGCCGGGTTCTGCCGACGGAACCACAGATGCATTACAATAGTGAGTGAATCCTCTATAAAAAAGATGTTGTTCGTGCCGGAACGGCCAGAAATAATCTCAAAAGTATATTTGTCAAATATCTCTCAGCAGATCTGGCCAAGGACGATAAGGCTCTCAATCGCCCCTTCGATGCTCCCCACCTCGATCACCGGGTCGATGCCGCTCATGCCGACCGCCTCCATCACCGCGGCGAAATCGATCGTGCCCGCCCCCACTGCCTGATGGGTATCAGACCGGCCGTCGTTGTCATGGAGGTGGAAATGATCGATCCGCTCCTTCAGGAATAGGGGGAGGCAGCCCATGATATGCGCATGGCCGACATCGAGAGCAAACCCCGGGCCCTCGGGCAGGGGGAGTTCGTCGGGCGTCCTGAGCAGGAAGTATTCCCAGGCCATATTCTCGACATAGTACCGGATCGAGCGCTCCTGCGCCATCCCGGAGAGCTCCTCGATGGAGCGGTGAAACTGGCGCCGCGCCCGCTCTATGTCGGCCTCCCATGCAAAATACCCCGGGTGGATGACCACATCAGCGCCGACCTCTGCGGCGATGGCAAAACAGTCGTCGATCACCTCAACGCTCGCCTTCCTGATCGGTTCGAGCGTGCTTGCGATATTGACGCTGCGCGAAGGGGCGTGGATGGAATAGCGCAGGCTGTATGACTGGAGGGGTTCGGAACTCTCGAGAAAATGGCAGCCTTCGTCCATGACCTCCGCATATCCGGTCAGCCCGGAGATCATCTCGAGGGCCTCGGTGAGAGGGCGGGTCTGGAGCGCATAGGTGGAGATGCCGTACATGGGAGAGGGATAGTGCAGGAGATCAAAAAAAGGTGTGGCCCTGCTCACTCCGGTCCGGCACCCCGGTCGGGCGGGCCGCCTGCCCCGAAACGGCACCCTCCGCCGCCCCTCCTGCCGCATCCCTCGATGATGATGGCCCTGCCGTGGACAATCGCCCCGGCCACCTTCTGGCGTGCTTCGTGGAGGTCACGCCAGAGGGTTTTCCTTGAGACCCCCATCGCCTCCGCCGCCGCCTCCTGCTGCATGCCGAGCAGGTCGACGAGCCTGAGCACCTCGATCTCCTCGGGCCTCAGGATCACCTGCTCTGCAGCATCAGGGGCGCACTGGGGGAAAAAGCAGGAGCACCCCGGCGGGCCGCGGATGATCCGCTCGGCCCGTCTCCGCCCCCGCCGGCAGACCCCGTCCCCGGTCATGGCAGGCCCATCCCGTCTCTGATCACGGCCCAGATCGCGGCGACCGCATCAGACGCCGGAGAGGGCGTCCGGGTGAGCGGCTGATGCGAGCAGACCGCACGCTGGACCGCATCGTCGAAGGGTATGAGCCCGGCGACGGTGATCCCCTTCTCGGCGCAGAAGGCCAGGATATCGGCAGTGATCCCCTCTTCGAGGTCTGAACGGTTCACCGCAAGGAACATGCGGACGCGGAACCCCTCGCAGACCCTGACCAGCCGTTCGAGATCAGACCGACCTGACATGCTCGGTTCGGTGACGATCAGGACGGCGTCGCACCCGGTCACCGTGGCGATGAGCGGGCAGCCGATGCCGGGCGGGCCGTCGATGAGGAGGAGGTCGCGGTCGGCCGCCGCCTCCAGCGCACGCTCCTTCACCTCGGTGACCAGGAGGCCGCTCGTGCCTGAGCCCGGGATCAGGCGGGCGTGGAAGAGGGGGCCGAGTTCGGTCGTAGAACAATATATCTCGCCGTTTTTCCGTTCGACAAACGTCACCGCCCCGGCCGGACAGACATGCTCGCAGACACCGCAGCCCTCGCAGTCGGCCTGTTCAACGCGATAGATCGCTTTTTCTTCCCGGATCGCACCGAACCGGCAGTGCTCGGCACAGGCGCCGCACGAGATGCAGATGTCGGGATCGATCTGTGCGCACTTCATCCCGTAGTACGGGATGGTCTCCTGCACATTCGGGCTGAAGAGGAGTTCTAAGTTGGCGGCGTCCACGTCGCAGTCGGCCATGACCAGGTCAAGGTCCCGGTGGGCGAGGTCGGCGATCGCCGCCGTCACCGTCGTCTTTCCGGTGCCGCCCTTTCCGCTCACCACCGCAAGCCGCTTCATCGCTGCACCTCCGCGAGCGCGATCACCTGTTCGTACAGCCCGGCAAAGGCCGCCTGCCAGTCCGGGAGGTCCCGGCTGATCAGCCCGCCCCTGTTCTGGACGGCGGCAATCTCCCTCGAAAACGGGATGCGCAGAAAGACCGGGAGCCCCTGCTCCCTGCAGAAGGCCTCGGTCTCATCCTCGTCCCCGCAGCTCCGGTTGATGACGACGCAGGCCGGCACCCCGAGAGAGGAGACGACCTCGGCCGCCAGCTTCAGGTCGTGCAGCCCGAAGGGGGTCGCCTCGGTGACCAGGACGCATACGTCGGATCCCTTCACCGTCTCGATCACCGGACAGGCCGTGCCGGGCGAGGAGTCCAGGATGATCGCGGCATCGCCGGCGGCCGCCTCTTTTGCGGCCTGGATCACCGGGATACCGACCGCCTCCCCCTCGTTCATCACGCCCGAGATCAGCCTGAGTTCGGGCAGGGGGTGGCGCTCCTCGATCCGCCCGAGAGAGATCGGCCGCTCGGTGATCGCCGCATTCGGGCAGACGAGCGCACAGCCGCCGCACGAATGGCAGATCTCAGGGAAGAAGAGCACGCGGTCTTTGAGGACGGCGATGGCGCCAAACCGGCAGAACCGCCCGCAGTCGCCGCACCGGGTGCAGCGTTCGCTGTCGAACGCCGGCACCAGCCTGGTCACCGGGGTGTCGGTGTGGCCGCCCGGGAAGAAGAGGTGGAGGTTGGGCTCTTCCACGTCGCAGTCCACCAGCGTGACCGGCGCCTCCTGAGCGCGGCTCCAGGCAAGATTGGCCGCAACCGTGCTCTTCCCGGTCCCGCCTTTGCCGCTTGCAATCACGATCTGCATGGGATGCGTCCCTTTAGAGGATTCGCTGGAGTGTTCCGGCCTGGTATGCCGCAACGGCGTCCTTCACCGACCCGCCGGCGCGGTACGTGTAGACCGCGATACCGGCGGCTGAGAGGGCGCTGTTCGCGTTCCCGCCGACCTGCCCGGTGATCACGACCTTTGCCCCGTTGTCGACCATTATCTGGGCAGACTTGATCCCGACACCGCCCGCGCCACCGGCGCCGGTGTTCAGGACTGTCGCGGCGTCCCCGGTCTCTTCGTCGATGAAGACGAAATAGGGTGCACGACCGAACCGCTCTTCAACCTGGGCATCGATGCCGCTTTCTTTTGCAGTTACACAGATTTTCATGATATCTACAGGGTTATTACTCATATGCGCAGATTATTCTTTTGGCAGTGACAGATCAGATCGATCACGGCTTCCGGTTCGCCGCGGCAGATCACCGGAGATAAAAAAAATTTGCAGGACTGGAATCTATGGCATACCATCATCTCTTCGGCCCGGTGCCCTCGCGCCGGCTTGGCATCTCCCTCGGCATCGACCTGGTGCCCCACAAGACCTGCTCGTACAACTGCATCTACTGCGAGTGCGGGAAGACGACGGACCTCACCACCGACCGGCGGGAATACGTGAATACAGTTGAGGTCATCGAAGAGTTGCGGGAGTACCTCGGCGCCTCGCCCGAACTCGACTATATCACCCTGGCCGGTTCGGGGGAGCCGACGCTCCACTCCGGGATCGGGGAGATCATCGGGTTCCTCAAGGCCGAGTTCCCGGCGTACCGCGTCGCCGTCCTCACCAACGGGAGCCTCCTCTCCGATCCAGGGGTCAGGGCCGACCTGATGGAGGCGGACCTCGTGATCCCGACCATGAACGCCGTTTCAGAACCTGCGTTCAGGAAGATCAACCGGCCGCACCGGGATATCACCCAGAAGGCAGTCATCGAAGGGATCACAGCATTTGCCAGAGAGTTTCAGGGCGCCATCTGGCTGGAGGTCTTCATCGTGCCCGGCATCAATGACAGCGACGAGGAGATAGGGTTGATCAATGCGGCGATCACGGCCATCGGGCCGGACAAGGTCCAGTTGAACACCCTCGACCGCCCGGGTGCGGTGGCGTGGGTGGAACCGGCCGACGAGGCCACCCTGAAACGGATCGCCGCCCTTATCACCGGCGCCCCGGTGGAGATTGTGGCGGCGCTCCCGTCGCGCGACACGGTGGCGAGCTTCCACGAGGAGGTCGCCGACTTTATCATGGCGATGGTCAGGCGCCGTCCGGCCACGGCAGACGATATCGCCCGCGCTACCGGACTGCACAAAAACGAGGTGAACAAGTACATCCAGTTTCTGCTGGAGTCGGGAGAGATCACCAGAAAAACCGGGGAACGGGGGGTATTTTTCCTCCCGAAACATGACTAATCTTTTCTGATGTGGATGTCCATCTGGTTGAACGGGATCTCGATCCCCTCTTCCTTGAAACGCTCGTCGATCCGGGTATTGATGAAGTCCTGCACGTCCCAGGCCATATTGAATGCCCTGGCCCAGACCACGAGGGTGAAGTTAAGGCTCGAATCGGCAAATTCGAGGAAGTAGACACTCGGGGCCGGGTCGTTGAGCACATAGATCGAACTGTCCACCGCCTCACGGGCAATTTCGAGGAGGATCTCCTTGACCCGTTTCACGTCTGAGCCATAGGCGACCGAGACCGGGATCTTGATCTTCAGGCGCACCTCAGGGAGGGCGTAGTTGATGATCACCGAGCTTGCGATCTTGGAGTTCGGGATGGTCACGAGCTGGTAGTCGAGGGTCTGGAGCCGGGTGGACCGCGGCCCCACGCTGACGACGTCGCCGAGATAGTCGTCGATCTTGATCCGGTCGTTCACCTTGAAGGGTTTGTCCATCACGATGAGCGCCCCGCCGAAGAAATTGGAGAGGAGGTCCTGGGCGGCGAGGGCGACGGCGACGCCTGCGATGCCGGCGCCGGCAAGGAGCGGCGTGATATCGATCTCAAGGGTGCTGAGGATGAGGAGGAAAGCGATGAACCAGACGACGTATTTCACGGCAATCTCGAGCACGTCGATGATCCGGTCGTCCACCTCGCTCTCGGTCCGCACCGCCATCCAGCGGCCATAGAGATGGATGAAATTGTACGTGAAACTCGATACGATCCATGTGCCGAGGAGGATATAGAACGCCGTGAGGTATTTTGAATCGAGGACGTATGCATAACGGTCAGGGATGAGTCCGGAATAGACGATGGAGAAATAGACCGTTACGACGAGGACGGCGATGATGAGGGGCTTTCCGGTCGCCGCAATGAGGATGTCGTCGATCTTCGATTCGGTGGATGCCGCCCGCTTCAGCAGCCAGTGATAGAGCCAGTAGAGAGCGACCGATCCAAAAACTCCGGCAAACAGGAGGAGAAGGGAGTAGGGGATGTTTCCCATGGGGTATACTTATGCCATGGAACTTATATTAACTATAAGGATTGCATGGCGACAGGAGACGAACTGAAGGAGGCGCTCCGCGACTCTGTGGACCGCGATTACACTTTCATGCATATCTGCGGGACGCACGAAGCGGCGATTGCGCGGACCGGCCTGAGGAGCGTGCTGCCTGAAGGGCTGAAGATCGTGATGGGGCCGGGGTGTCCGGTCTGCATCACCCCGCAGGGCGAGATCGACGCGGCGATCGAGTTCGTGGATAAGGGCTGCATCGTCGCCACCTACGGCGACCTGCTCAGGGTGCCTGGCACGAGGGGCTCGCTCGAGTCGAGCGGCGGCGATGTGCGCGTGGTGCAGGGGGTCCACAAGGCGGTGGAGATCGCGGAGAAGACCGATAAAGAGGTGGTCTTTATCTCGGTCGGTTTCGAGACGACGGTGCCGACGGTAGCCGCCACCCTGCTGACCGAACCACCTGAGAACTTTTCCATCCTCTCCTGCCACCGCCTGGTCCCGCCGGCGATGAAATGGCTCCTCGAGCAGGGAGAGGCCTCGCTCGACGGCTTCATGCTGCCGGGGCACGTCTGCGTGGTCGCCGGCTATGAGGACTACGAGCAGTTCCCGGTCCCGCAAGTGGTCGCCGGATTTGAAGCCGAGGATATCCTGCTCGGCCTGCTGATGCTGGTGCGGCAGGTGAACGAGGGGCGCCACGAGGTCGAGAACGCCTATCCGCGCGCCGTGAACCGCACGGGAAACCAGAAGGCGAAGAAACTGATGTACGAGGTCTTCGAACCGGCCGACGTCGAGTGGCGCGGCTTTCCGGTGATCCCGGCGTCGGGGCTGCGGCTGAAGCAGGAGTTCGCGCGCTATGACGCGAAGGAGAAGTTCGGGATCGAGATCAAACACGTCGAGAAGACGACCGGGTGCATCTGCGACCGGGTGCTGCGGGGGATCGCGCAGCCGACCGATTGCCGCCTTTATGGGAAAGTCTGCACGCCCAGGACGCCGGTCGGGCCATGCATGGTCGGCCACGAGGGCGCATGCAAGATCTGGAGCCTCTATCACCTCCGCCGCCCCTGAGAGGCACAATCCTTTTTAACCTCTCAGGTTAATGGGTATAGGCAGGTCCCGGTAGGGTAGTGGATATCCTGAAAGCCTCCGGAGCTTTCGACCCGGGTTCGAATCCCGGCCGGGGCGTATCAAAAGGGAACAATTCTGTTCCCTCTCACTTTTGTTCGTGTGATTGTCACAGCAGTCGCTCTGGTGCATATCACATACCCTGATCCAGGAGAACGTATTTCTCCCACCGCCCACAAAAACCAGAAGGATTCAATGAAACTCGGCGTACTCTGTTCAGGCGGGAAGGACTCGCTCTTTGCGTGCTGGCGGGCGATGCAGAAGGAGGAGGTCGTCTGCCTGATCACGGTCGTCCCGGCGAACCCGGAGAGTTACATGTTCCACACGCCAAATGTCCGCCTCGCCGCCCTGCAGGCCGAAGCGGCAGCACTCCCCCTCGTCGAGGTGGAGAGCGGCGGCGTGGAGGAGAAGGAACTCGACGACCTCAGGCGGGCGATCGAGATTGCCAGAGAGCGCCACGGGATCGAGGGGATCGTCACCGGGGCGATCCTCTCGGTGTACCAGGCGACGCGGGTGCAGCGGATCTGCCATGACCTCGGGCTCTGGTGCTTCAACCCGCTCTGGCACGCCGATCAGGAGGCGTACATGCAGAGCCTGATAGAAGAGGGCTTTGCGGTGATCGTCGCCGGGGTGTACTCGGCGCCCTTCGACGAGCGATGGCTCGGGCGCCGGATCGACGCCGCCGCCGTCGCGGAGTTGAAGGCGATGGCGGCGAAGTACCGGATCACCCTCACCGGGGAGGGCGGGGAGATCGAGACCTTCGTCACCGACGCACCGTTTTTCAAACGGCTGATCGAGGTCAGGGAGGCGTCGAGCGAATACCGGAACTATAACGGCACCTATAGAATAGAAAAAGCCGTGCTGGTGCCGAAATGATCCTGATCGTCGACCTCTGCTGGAAAGAGGAGTCCCTGAGCCGGTACGAGTTTGTCTCGCCGATCGAGGGGATTGTCAGGGGGGCGGGATTCCCCTCGGTCACGCGGCACTTTGCCGGGATCGAGGAGGGCGATCTCGACGGCGTCTCGGCCGTCATCCTCTGCGGGACCGCCCTGCAGGACAACCGCTTCGCCGGAGAGGTCGAGCGGTTTGCGTGGCTCCGCACCTGCCCGGTCCCGGTGCTCGGGATCTGCGCCGGGATGCAGGCGGTCGCCGCCGTCTTCGGCGGGCGGATCGAGCCCGACCTCAGGATCGGGATGACAGACGTCAGCGTCCTCAGGCCGGACGGGATCTTCGCGGGGAAGGAACTGTTCCAGGCGTATGAACTCCACGCCTTCGCCGTCGCCCCGCCGGCGTGTTTTGAGGTCCTCGCCGTCTCGGAAGGGGGCGTGCAGGCGATCCGCCACGTATCCAGGCCGGTCTACGGGGTGCTCTTCCACCCCGAGGTGAGGAACGAGTGGGTTGTGACCCGGTTCCTGGAAGAGCACGCCGGACCGGCCTGAGGGGCCCCCCGTCCACCCACTTATTTTAGGATCCAGACCGAAGATCAATAGCGCGCATGCCCCGGCACAACCTGAGCCCCTCCCTCATCGCCCGATTCTTCCATCATGAATGCCAGCGTTTTCTCCGGTATTCGGCGGTCCCCGTGGCGGACCGGCGGGCGCTCGGCATCCCGGACGCCGTCGAGGAGCACACGCAGGTCTCAGAACTCCTCACCGCAAAGGGGCTTGCATGGGAGGACGAGGTGGTCGGGAGAAAGATACCGGGCCTCGTCCATATGGCGCCGGGCGTCGGTGCCTATCACGACCGGCGTTTCTCCGCGGAGGAGAGCCTTGGAGTGCTCTCGTCGATGGAGGCGGGATCGGGGGCGTACCAGGTCACCCTGATCGTCCCGCCGTCGTTTTACCGGCGCTACGGCCTGGACCCTGAGGTCTGCTCTTTCCACGAGTGCCGGCCCGACCTGATCTGGTGCCTCCCTGACAGGGAGGAGCGCCTCCTCAGGGTCATCGACCTGAAGGCGACCGACAGTTTAAAAACGTCCCACCGGATCCAGGTGGGGCTCTACGCCCTGATCCTGGACGCCACCATCGCCGACGAAGGGATCCCGGCCGTTGCAGACCGGAATTCTGCCGGGATCTGGCTCCAGGACGCCGACACCCCCGAGATCCTCAAGATCGGCACCGACCTGCAGGTGCTCGAACACTTTCTCGCCGACGACCTCGGGGCGATCATGGCGGCGCCCCCGGCGTCGCTGCCCTGGCATCTCCAGCCGAAATGCGAACAGTGCCCGTTTTATCTATCCTGCAGGAGAGAGGCCGAAGAGACCGGGTCGGTCTCCCTCATCCCGGGCCTCACCGCGGGAGGGAGGCAGTTCCTCCGGGAGGGTGCGGGCGTGGACACCCTCCAGGACCTCGACCGCTTTCTCTCCTCGCCGGGCGCCGACGAGGCCCTGGAGACGTGCGGGTCCCTGAGGGGGAAGGGCGAGGTCCTCCGCAGACAGGTCCGCGCCGTCCGCGAGGGGAAGGTCGTGCCGCTCGACGGCGCCTCGCCCTCGCTCCCGGTCAACGAGTCGGTCGGGGTGATGATCACCCTCCAGCGCGAACCGGTCGGGGGCAGGGTCTGCGCCGCCGGGTTCAGGCGATTCAAGGGAAAGGACGTCTACGACGCTCCGTCCAGGGAGTGGATCGGCGTCGCCGCCGGGGAGGAGGAGTGCGGGGCGGTCACCGGAGGGTTCGTGCAGGCGCTCTACGACGAACTCGCCGTCCTCTCTGCCTATAACGAAGGGAAGGCGTTTGCCGAACAGCGGTCGCTCCAGACCTATGTCGCCGACCGGCGGGAGCACCGCCTCTTCCTCGAGATCCTGGAGGAGTGCGCCGGGGGGAGCGGGGAGGCGGCGGCGCTGCTCAGGCACTATACCGGCGAGGGCAGGGAAGGGGGGCGGACGAAGGTCCCGGTCGTCGTCCTCTCTGAGACCGCACACGAGTATGCCGCCTTCCCCGACCCGATATTCTGCAGGATGCCCGACGCCCTCGCTGCCCTCAAAGGGCCAGGCCACCCCCCTTCTGATCTCTTCTGGCCCGCCCTGGGCAACGGGATGAAGGCCGACGCCGTCTACCGCGCCTGGTACAGCGGCCATGCCAATGCGGTGCAGTGGGTCCAGGACGAGATCCAGAGGCGCCTGCGCATGGGCAGCGACCTCCTCACCGCTCTGCGCGAGAGGATGACCCCGCGGCGCTGGCCTGACCGCTTCCGCCTCACCTCGCCTGAAGCGATCGAGCACCCGGAGTATGCAGCCCTCATCGCCGCCCTGCGGCGGTCGGCGGCCGCGGCGGCGGCAGAGGCGCAACGCCTCAGGTGCCTCCCGGCAAAGGAGGCCGAGGATATCGGCGGCAGGATCTGCATCAGGTGCCTGGGCGGGGACGAGTGGAACGTCCTCTCCCGCACCGATCCCGCAGCGCTCGGCCAGCCAAACGGCCTGTTAAACTTCCTTCTCGTCCCTGACACCCCTGAGGGGGTCGCCGCGGCGCAGGCCTTCGACGACGGGCTCTACGCTTCGAAGACCGCACCGCCGGGCGGGGAGATCAGGTTTGCCGGGATCGCCGGAACCACGGAGTCCCGCGGAAAGGTCACCCGCCTCCGTCTCGCCACGCGCGCGACCGGCGACCAGGACGCCTTCTCGCCCGGGGATCAGGCCTTTCTCTTCCCGCGGGCCATCGATTTCACGACGGCGACGATCGTCGAGCAGGTCCTCGAATGGGACCGGCGGCCAGACGGCGACCTCCTGGCCCTGATGAGGGAGCCGCAGGGCTTCGCCGGGCAGGGGGCGGCGGCGGTGCCGGACGGCGAGGCTCATGCAGGGTTCACCCCGAGCCAGCAGGAGGCGTACCGCCACATCCTGGCGAACAGGTTGACCCTCGTATGGGGTCCGCCGGGAACGGGCAAGACCCACTTCCTCGCCCATGCGATGCTCGGGCTGGTCTCGTCGGCCGACGGGCCGGTCAGGATCGCCGTCAGCGCTCTCACCCATGCGGCGATCGAGAACCTCCTCTTCGAACTCCAGGACGCCGCCGGGTTCTCGATGGCCCTCCGCCTCACCGTCGGCAAACTGGACCGGACGACGACGCCGAGAGGGCGGAACCTGCACGTGCTCTCCCGCGACGTCCTGACGGCGGCGACCCGCCTCCCCGACCGCTTCGTCCTGGGCGGGACGGCGAAGGCATTCCATAAACACCGGACATACCTCCCCTCCTTCGACGTCCTCGTCCTCGACGAGGCCTCGCAGGTCACCTTCGGGGAACTCGCCCTTCTCCTGCCCCTCCTGAAGCCCGGCGGGAAACTCGTCTTCGCCGGGGACGACCTCCAGCTCCCGCCCATATGGGGGGAGGGCGCGGGTGAGGGCGCCGAAGGTGCTGACGACGTCTTAGACTCGGTCTTCGGGTGGCTGCGAAGACGCGACCTGGGGCCGGCGCCCTACACCTGCCAGCTCCTGGAGAACTGGCGGATGAACGCCACACTCTCAGCTTTCTCGGCCGAAACGCTGTACGGCCCGGGCTACCGGCCGGCGAACCCTTCGGTGGCCGAGCAGCGTATCAGGCTCGCCCCACAGCCCTCCCCTGACCCGTTCATCGAGGCGGTGCTCGACCCGGACCATCCCCTCACCGTGGTGGTGCTCGAAGAGGTGAGGGCGAGCGTGAAAAACAGCGCCGAGGCGGCCCTTGTCGCAGGGGTCGCATCGGCCCTGCGCGAGCGGATGCTCGAACCCGGTGGAGACGGCCCCTACCCGGGGGGCCGGGCCGGCGACGAGGCGTTCTGGCGGCGGGGGCTCTTCATCGTCAGCCCCCACCACGCCCAGATCAGGGCGATCAGAGACGAACTGGCAGGGCGACGGGCCTGGGAGGCCGACCCCTTCGTGGAGACGGTCGAGAAGATGCAGGGGCAGCAGTGCGAGGCGGTGATCGTCTCCTACGGCGTGAGCGATCATGAGACGGCGTTGCGGGAGGCGGCGTTCATCTACAGCAGGAACCGCCTCAATGTCTCGGTGACGCGGGCCCGTGCAAAGTGCATCGTATTTCTCCCCCGCCCCCTCCTCGAACCCTCCTTCGACCTGCTCCAGAACGATAGGGCGGCAGAGGGGCTCAGGCACATGCTCGATCTCATTGCCTTCTGCCGAAGAGATGGTGAAGCGAAGACCTTCACCCTCGATCAGGCAGGCCGCGTGACCGTATTCAGGACGGCGTAGACCAACTGAAATCTTCAAGTGAGAAGTATCACCCGGCAATATCTGTAGAACAATTAATATGCAGCCACAATAATAAAATAAAGATATTCTGGAAACAACAAAAATATAAATCTTTATAATCTTTCATGTAAAATTCACATATCAGGGTGAGACCATAACGCGTATTGCATTTGCCCATCACAAGGGGGGAACAGGAAAGACATCGTCCTGTCTTAATATTGCAGGCTATCTTCAAAAGTCCGGAGAACGCGTCCTGGTCGTGGACTGCGATCCCCAGGCAAATGCAACCTCGGGTCTTGGCGTCAGCCCGACCGGCCTGGAGACCAGCATCTATGACCTCTTTATGAGCAGGTTCGAAGGGTTTCCAGAAGTATCCATCAGGGATCTGGTCGTCAGGACGGCATCCGGGATCGACCTTGTGCCCTCCACCCTGGACCTTGTCGGTGCCGAACCCTATCTCTACCAGTCTGAAGGCCGGGCAACTGTTCTGAGAGATGCGCTCGATGAAATCTCTCCTGAGTATGATGTGGTCCTGATAGATACTCCCCCGAGCATGGGTCAGTTTGTGATCAACGGTCTCGTGGCGGCGGATCACACGATAGTAAACCTTGACCAGGGCATCTTCGCCCTCGAAGGGATCGAGACGATGAACGCCATCTTCCAGGACATCCGCGAGAACGTCGGCGGGGATGTCAGGGCAGAGATTGCAATCATGAGCCAGGAAAGCCCTGTGCAGGGGCAGAGAGCGGGGCTTATCGACGCAATTCTCGGGCTCCTATCTCAGCGGGAAAAGAGGATAGAGCCGGAGGCGATCGATGAGCGCCTCTCGGCGTCATTTATGATGGTTGAAACAGTGCCCTTCTCTGCAGAGGTTCCGGCAGCACAGCGCAAGGGTCTCCCGATATCTCATTATGCACCCGACTGTCCGGCCGGTCAGGCCTACAGGAAGATTGCATCGACCGTCGGGCACTGGAAGAAATGAGGGGATGATGATGACAGAGAAACTGGGCAGAAAGGCATTGTTCGCCGCCCCTGCGGCACTGAACGGGAATGGTTTTGAGAAGGCTGCAGAGGTGCCGGGAAGAGAGTTGGAGATCGCAGAAATTGCGGCAGTTTTGCAGGACGCCATTGCAGGCGGCAGTCCGGCCGGGATCGATCCCGAGATCTATCCGGCCGGCCTCAGGGACCTGGCCGAAGCGGTCAACCGTGCCGCGAGGGCGATCCACGAACACCGGGCAGCGCAGGCCGGGCAGCAGATCGTCTTTGCCGAGAACCCGATGGCGATGGTGATGGTGGACAGCGACCTGAACACCCTCGATCTCAACCAGGCGTATTGCGACCTGATCGGAGACTCCCGTGAACGCCTCCTCGCCGGGACCGGGAGAAAGGCAGAGATCAAACTGCTCTCAGGGGACAAAACAGAGGTTTTATTCTCAAAAGGCAGAAAAACCCGGAGCGTGCTCCAGATCGTCGTCGGCAATGCGAAGAAGATCCTCGAGCAGTACGGCATTCCGATGCCTGACGAGACCGGGGAAGTCACCCGGGCACTGTTCGTCTTCAACGACATCACCGAGGTGCGGGAAAAAGAGCAGGAGTTAAAAGAGGAACAGGCCAGGATCGGCGAACTGCAGAGCCGCTCCCAGACCATCGTGGACCAGAACCCGATGCCCATCCTCCTCCTCGACGCCGATTTCACCATCACCTCTTCAAACGAGGCCTATGCCACGATGTCGGGGATCGCCCTCGAACGTCTGAAGGGCATGAGCGCTCGGTCCTTCAGGATCCTCGAACAGCGGGGTGAGGGGCTCAAGCAGGCGGTCCAGCTCAAGAAGCGCTGCTATGGCGAGGTGACCGTCGATCTCCCGTCAGGGGTCCACATCCTCGAGCAGTACGGCATCCCCTTCGTCTCCGAAGACGGAAACCTGGAGAGCCTCCTTGTCGTCTATAACGACATCACCGAGGAGCGGAAGAAGGAGGAGGAACTCAAAGAGGAGATGGACACAGTCCAGCAGCTCCAGCGCCGCTCCCAGGTCATCGTGGAACAGAACCCGATGCCCATCCTCCTTCTCGATCCCTCTTTCACGGTCACCTCTGCAAACGAGGCCTATACCTCGATGTCAGGGATCAGGCTCGAACGCCTGGTGGGCATGAACGCACGCTCCTTCACGATCGTCGAGCAGAAAGGTGAGGGGCTCAAACAGGCGGTCCAGCTGAAAAAACGCTGCTACGGAGAGGTGACCGTCGAGCTCCCTTCGGGGATCCATATCCTCGAACAGTACGGCATCCCGTTCATCTCCGAAGACGGAAATCTGGAGAGCCTCCTTGTCGTCTATAACGATATCACAAAGAGGCGGGAAAAGGAGGACGAGATCAAGCGTATCCTGGCGGAAGTTGAGGCGAGAGGGAAAAAACTCGAAGAAAACGCCGCCGAACTGGGAGCCGTGATGGAGATTGTGGCGCAGGGCGATCTTTCGCAGGAGGCCAGGATCGGAAAAGACGACCTGCTTGCAACGGTGAAGAGGGACTATAACAGTTCTATCCAGAGGTTTAAGGAGACGATCGAGGAGGTAAACAGCGTGGCCTCAATCGTCGAGAAAAATGCGCGGGAGACCAGCAGAGGAGCCGCCGATATCGGAAAGGCAACAGAGCAGGTCGCTCTTGCAACCCAGCAGTCCTCCGAGGCGACCCGCAACCTTCTCAGCAACATCGAATCGGTGACACGAGGGATCTCCGACCTTTCGGCGTCGATCGAGGAGATCGCCAGCACGACACAGGAAGTGATGAAGAAAGCGGTCAATTCATCGCAGGAGGGTGCTGCAGGTGCTGAGATCGGGAAGGTTGCCTATAATAAGATGGAGTCGGTCGGCACCATCTCAGAGCAGACGGTGGCGGATATTGTGCACCTGAACGCCCAGATGCACGAGATCACCAAGATCGTCAAACTCATCAACGAGATCTCGAACCAGACCAATCTGCTCGCCCTGAATGCGGCCATCGAGGCGGCGCGTGCGGGCGAACACGGGCGGGGCTTCGCCGTCGTCGCCGGCGAGATCAGGAACCTTGCAGGAGATTCACGGAAGGCAAGCCAGCATATCGAAGAACTGATCGCGGCGATCCAGAAAGAGAGCGAGAAGACCGCCGATTCGATGCGTTCCTCCCACAAGGAGATCCGGGAGGGGATCGACAGCGTCAAACAGGCGATCAATGCCCTGACCAAGATCAGCGCCGATATCAACGACGCCGCAAACGCGATCACCGAGATCACGCGGGCCACCGAGGACCAGGCACATGCGACCAATAATGTGATGGATATGATGGAACAGGCAGCCTCCAGGACGAAGGAGAACCTTGCGCGGGTCGAAGACATGGCCGCCCTCGCCGAGGAGGTCAGCGCCTCGACGCAGGAGGTCGGGAGTGCCGCACACGAACTCGCCAGCCTTTCCGCCGATCTGAAGCGCAAGATGGACATGTTTAAACTAAACTGATATGGACGATTTCACCTCGTTGAACAGGACGATCGAACGGGTTGTCGGGATCAGGACGTCCCAGTATAAGGAGGACTACATCAAGCGCCGCGTCCTCTCCCGCATGCGTATCTCGGGCAAGGAGACGTTTGAGGACTACCACCGCTTCCTCATTCTGGATAATGGGGAGAAAGAGAGCCTCAAAAACGCACTCACGATCAACGTGACGGAGTTTTTCCGGGACCCCGACGTCTTCAGGGCCGTCGGCCAGAAGGTCCTCCCGGACGTTCTGGGGACGAGGAAGAAGATACGGATCTGGTGTGCAGGGTGCGCCACCGGCGAGGAGGCCTATTCCTATGCGATCCTGGTCAGGGAATATATGCGCATGAACCCTGTCGACGCCACGATCTATGCCACCGATATCGACAGGGTCGTCCTGGACAGGGCACGGGAGGGGGTCTACGATATAAAAGCCCTTAAAAATCTCACCGAGCAGCAGATCCGCAGGTACTTTACGCTCAGGGAGGACGGGAAGTACGAGGTGAAGCCGACCCTGAAGGAGATCGTCCGCTTTTCCCACCATGACCTGATGTCGGGCGTTCCTGCAGCGCGTTTTCTGGATCTGGTCTCGTGTCGGAACGTGACCATATATTTCAATGAAAAACAGAAGAAAGATCTTGCAACTCTGTTTTATCAGGCTCTTTCGCAGGGGGGCTATTATGTGATGGGGAAGACGGAGTACCTCCTGCGGGAGAGCGAGGGGCTGTTCACCCCGGTAGATTCGATGCAGAAGATCTACGGGAAAAGCCCGGCGCAATAATCCCGGTGCCGGCGCACCTCGCACAAACTATTTTTGGCTCTTCGCTCTTCTGTGCGGGTGTCTCTTGACAACGTCGTCTGATCTCCGCTCGGCGGATCGGGATGAAGGGGATGGTCTCACCGGGTAGGCTGCGAAGGTATAGGAATCGGATCAGGGCTTCTTTTTCTTCGCGGCTTTGCGTGATTTTCCAGGAGAGTCTCACGCGAAGCTGCGAATTTAAAGGGAATGTTTCAGGAGTTTCGGCTCTTCGCTCCTTTGTGTGGGTAGCCACGACACCTTCATCTGACTCCCCTCAGGCGACCCGGGGAATCATACACGAAAGACCGAGATTTTAGAGGCGGGGAGTATCTCAGGACGAACATGTCGACGGGTTGATCGGCGTGCCGATGCCGGGGGGCCAGCTGCCCCGCGGACCTGCGATAGGGAGAGAGAAGGACCACTCACTTCGGGATCGCGTGGGTGCCTTCCCGGGCCAATCCGCTCCAATGGGGTGAAACCCCCGGCGGGCTGCGTGGGGAAGGCGGTGGACCGGTACACCCGGATGTGGAGAGAACCTGAACATAGCATGACGGGGACTGACCGCAGGGAGGGGATCAGGAGGGGGCCAACCCACATAAAAGGAGGAAGGGCCATATTTTTCCCCTGAAAAATGATGAGTAAAACCGCGCTCCGGGCGTTTGCATGCCCGGCGTCACTTCTGACCGATCGCGGATGCCGGAGGTTCGATCTCTGAAAGGCGCTTCATGATCTCCCTTTTTTTGGCATATTTATGGATCTCTGCAAGAACACAGACGCAGTTCGTCCCGATCACCAGAAGGACCAGAAGAACACTCACCCAGAGCATCAAACCCTGTGCAGAGAGAAATGCTGCCCAGAGAAGAGCGACTGATGAGATCAGGTAGAAAAATACCCAGGTCCTGAATTCGGGGAGATCCATATTCATTAAAGTTACATCATTTAATAAATAGATTTTCATATATTCAAAATTTAAATACTAATCTTTTCAGGATAAATGATATTATGGCAAGAATATGCAGCATATTAGCCCCAATATGACATTTCAGAGTGCGGTGGCACCATTCCGGACAGGCGGCCCCCCCTCCGGAGGTCGAGAGAATAAGATTTTGACAGAACGACACCCGGAAAAGGGCGTGATAAATCTTTCAGAACAGGACAATAACTGAGAGTATATCTATCAACATCGCCATAGAGTGATCATGAACTCAGGCGATATCCTGAGCTTTGCGGCGGCGATCGGGATCGTCGTGATCATGGTCTGCATCGTGCATCCGCCATGGGCCGCTCCCGACGCCGCCGCGGGCGAGACAGCGCCGACGCCGATGACGACGCTGCCCGTGACCACCCCTGCAGCGCCGGCACCGATCAAAACGTTCGTACCCGTCAGGATCGAATATGCACACCAGCCGGTCATAAAATATCAGACCTATATCATCCCGGACAACCTCACCACATTCGGGATGTCGGATCCGCCGTGGAGAGGAGCGAACATTACCTCTTTTGCCTATCTTGAAGGATCATACGGCGGTGTGACCGATCCCTTCTCGGTCTCCTATCCGGTCTGGAGGCTCAACTGTAGCGTCAGCAAGGGGGAGCAGCCCGAGAATGCACGATTCAAAATGATGCTCATCGAAAAAGAGACCGGCATCATCATTGACGGTGCCGAACTGAAAGGGCCGGGAAAGGTCATTAAAAATCAGGAAATCTCGGGAAAAGAATTTTACCTGGTCATTCAGAGCAGTTACGCGGCGTTCAGGGTCGACCTTGAAACCAGAGACGAGTATCTGGACTCCTATCCCGGCGTGGTCGTGAAAAAGGCGTAGATCTGAGAGAGAACCTGGAGATCAGAGAGAAAACGCATTATTAAAATAGCATCCGCATCACGATCTTGATATAATGCGCGGCGAGATGCTGACCGATGCGATCCAGTACGAGAAGCTCGATCAAATGAGGCTGGATTTCTCCGGGTACATCGAGAGCAATATCTCCAAAATAGAGGATAAATTACCTGTTTTTTACGGCCATGTCATCTCGGCGCTCGATTCTTCGTTTCCTGATCTCGATGTGGAGTCCTATGATGCCTTTATCGACGCCATCACCTTCAAACTCCTCGACGCCGCGACGAGAACCAGAGAGTCAGGATACACGGAAAAAGTAATCGAGAGCGCGTTGCGACTGAAAAAAGGGAAGAATCCGCAGAGGGGCCTTGAGATCAGCGTGGGGCTGAAAATGATGAAGTCGGGCGACTTCGTCCATGCGATCCCCTATCTGAAAAAATATCGCTCTGAGGATATCCTGCTCCATACAGGTCTTGCCTATTGCTATTATGCCCTCTCGCTCAATGAGGTTGCAAAGTTCAGGGACATGAAGGCGCCAAGCGATATGGAGCTGCGGGCGCGAGAGCAGATGATCGAACTCGCCCGCATCCACGCCGGCGTTGCGCAGAACCTCCCCTTCAAGGCAGAACCCTGGCTGGACCGGACATTCTGGCTGATGATCTCGTGCGCCATCGAGTGGTTTCCAAGCCAGCCTGCATTCATACGCATCGGGTTGATGAAGGCGAAGGCCGACAAAAATCGCGAGATGAGACGGCAGATCCTGGACGTGGCCCAGAACCGCTTCTACAATGAGATGGTCTTTCTCAGGGAGGCGTTTCTTTTCGCCCTTGAGGAAGGGAACGGAACCGACGCGGCCGGGGTTGTGAAACTGATGATCCAGCAGTACCCCCAGAGCGTCGAACCGTTCTACTATGGGATGCTCCTCTCCTTTAGAACGGTGACAAAATCCGGCTATCACACCTTCAGAAAGCAGGCGGCGGAGAACGGGATGCCGCCCTATGTTCTCGGTCTCCTTGATCTCTCGTTCTCCCTCTTCTCAGGGCTCGAAAGCGAATCGTTCGCGAGGCTTGAGGACATGAAACGAAAATATCCCTCAAGTGCATACTACCTGGACCTTCTCAGGTATCTCGCCCACGACATCTATTCTGGGGAGAAAACCCGGGCAAACAAAGCAAAAAAAGCCCTCCTCGATTCTGTCGACGATTACGTCAGGCAGATCATGAAATGCGAGTAGGGCGTGACGCTTCAGGATCAGGCGCCCGGGGCGGCGATGGGGATCCGCACCATCGTCTGGTTCTCAGGCCGGTAATACCCGATCGCAGACTGGGTTGAAAACCAGCAGCGCCCTGTGGCGTCCAGATATACGCTTTTGATCACGTTCGACCAGATGCCATGCGCACGGTAGATGTGATCCTTCACTGCCCCGTCGGCCCAGCAGAAGATCCCGTAATCGGTGGCGATCCAGAGGGAACCGTCAGGGGCGGCGCTGACGTCGTTGATCCATCCGACATGGAGGCCGAGATCCCCGGCAGAAAGGATGTGTTCAAGACCATCGGGCACCCGGTAGTGCATCACCGACTCCCGGTTAAAGAGGTAGATCCCGCCGAGCGGATCGGTTTCTGCCTCACTATATCCCTTCAGCGGCAGACCGTTGTCGGCGACCATGCAGAAACCGGCGGTCTGGTTTGCATCGATCGCCCATACACCGTCCTTATCGGAAACGCAGTAGAGGACCGAGGATTCAGGGTCCAGCACCATGTCGTCAACGGCATAGCACCCTGGCCCATCGCAAAACGGCCTGTACCACTGCCAGGCGTCTCCCTCGATCCGGTGCACATTCCCGTTCGGCGTTGCGGCCCAGATCGCATCGTCCCAGCGCTGCAGTGCGATCACCGAGGGGTTTTTCAATGCAGCCTGCGTCCCGACCGTCTCAAACCCCGACCCGGTAAAACGCTGGAGGCCCATCGAGGTGCCCACCCGGAGCAGACCGTCCGGCCCGAACTCCACGGAAAGGACGGTGTTCGAGAGGAGGGTTCCGGGAACGTCTTTGAGAGGGGCCTGGTAGACCGTCCAGGTGCCGTTATAGAGCATCAGCCCGGCAGACGTGGCGAAAAATACCTCGCCTTCAGGGCCGCTCGCGCAGTCGTTAAAAGATGTGGTGGCGATCCCGCCTGTTCCCGGTTGAAACAGGACGATCGATGCAGATGCCGGCGAGAGCGCCGCCAGAAGGAGAACGATGGCGATCAGAGATCGGTGCATGACCCGTCAGCCCGCCGTATCGTAATCTTGCCGTGGTTCTGCGGGTCGTACACGACCGAGCGCCCGATTCTCCCGCCGACGTCCTCCGCCCGTATCGAGACCCGCTCTTCTCTCAGTCTCCGGCGGACCGCATCGATGTTCCGGTCGCCGATGTTTAAGTGGTTGTCGTTGAACCAGAACATATTCGCACCGCCGATCAGTACCGCACAGAGACTGCCGTTGCGCGATCCGTAGTTTCCGATCTCGTGAAGAAGCGCGGTCACGGCGGTATCGGCGAATTTTCCCGGGCATTCGACCTGGCCTTTGCTCTCAGGGAGCATGATATGGGCCATCGCTCCGACGGCGAAGCGCTCGTTGTGGAGGACCAGCGCCACACACGATCCAAGCCCGATCGTCGTCATCGGGTCGCGGCCCACATAGTAGTCGCCGATCCCGATAAAGCGTGCATTCATGCCAAGCGGTCGAAACTCCACCATTATTCCTTCTCCCTCTTATCAAACCGGGGTCTGTGCCGTGAGTGCGTCAAGGAGGCCGAGGATTTCAGAGATCAGGTCAGGGTCAGGGAACATCAGGAGCGCCCCGTCGATCGAGTACTGGTCGCTGGTCAGGTTCGTTTTAAAGATGACGACATCGTTGGTCTTGACCGCCACTTCGGCAATGACGGCCTCGATCCCGGCATGGGCCATGTCCATGCAGAGGGATGGCGGGGAGGGGAGCATCACGATACCGAGGAGTTCCGCGGTGGCGTCGAGGAAGGCGGAGACCATGATGTTGCCGATCTCGATGATGGCGCTCTGGTCCATCTCGTTCATCTCGCGGTCCATCTCGGTCATGCCGAGCATCGTGTTGGTGAGGCGTATCGCCGAGGTCTGCGGCATATACAGGACGATAAAACCCTCGCCCTTTACTTCACCCTTGATGCCGAAAGCGACAAGCGCAGCACGCTCTTCCCCGATACAGCGGTAGCATTCGGCGATATCGATGATGGAAATTTTCGGGACGTCCATATCGATCTGGGTCATCAACATCTGCGAAAGTGTCGTTGCTGCGTGCGCTGCACCAATATTGCCGAGTTCGCCAAGTGCGTCCGACTGGATATCTGTTAATTTCATGAGAACTCCTTAGATCATCGTGTTTACATCAAGAACCGGGACCACTTCGCCGTCGCCGGGAATGGTGACGCCGCTCACACCCGGACAGATCCCGATGAGAGAACTGAGCGGTTTGACCACAACCTCCTGCTGGCCCTCGACCACATCAGAGACGATACCGCACTTCTTATGCCCGTTCTGGAGCACGACAAGGACGTCGCCACCGTTCGAACCGCCGAACATATCGTCCAGCGTAAAAAGGGGCAGCACCTCGTCCCTCAGGAGGATCACCCGGGTGGCCCCCACCCGGTGGATGGCGTCCCTTCTGATCATGGCGACCTCGACCACGTTGTTGATCGGGATCGCACACCGTTTGCCGTTGATCCTGACCATCATCACGTCGACGATCGCCATGGTGGGGGGCAGGACGAGTTCAAAACAGGTGCCCTTTCCCGGCGTCGACGAGACCTTGATCGAGCCTTTCAGGGATTCGATCGCCGACCTGACGACGTCCAGCCCGACGCCGCGGCCGCTGATGTCGGTGATGGCGTCGGCGGTCGAGAAGCCCGGGTTGAAGAGCACCTCGATGAGGTCGTCCTCGCTGAGGGCGTCGGCGTCCTCCGCGGTGTACAGACCCCGAGAAACGGCTTTTTTCCTGACCTTCCCGTAATCGATCCCGGCGCCGTCGTCCTCGATCCTGATGAGGACGTTGTCCCGGTCGCGCCGTGCCGAGAGACGGAGCACACCTTTCTCGGGTTTTCCCGCCGCTTTTCGCTCGGCAGGGAGCTCGATCCCGTGGTCGACGGCGTTCCTGATCAGGTGGAGGAGCGGGTCGTTGAGGCCGTCCATGACGCTCCGGTCGAGTTCGGTCTCGCCCCCCTCGATGATGAACTCCACCTCTTTGTTGTCGTGCTGGGAGACGTCCCTGACGACGCGGGGGAACCTGTTGAAGATGTGGTTGAGGGGGATCATCCTGATATGCATCATCAGGTTCTGGAGATCCGAGACCGATCTCCCGACCATATTGAGGGCTTCATCGAGTTCCTTGATCTGATTTTTCTGTGCAATCTGCTTCAGGCGGCCGCGGTTGATGACGAGGTCCTCCACCAGGTTCATCATCTGGTCGAGGAGGTGAATGTCGACCCTGATGTTTTTGATCTCCCGGCTCTTTTCATGGTGTTCGACCTTCGGCACCGCGCCCTCGGCCTTCCGGTTCTCTGCCGCGCCGGTCCAGGGCCTGACGGCGACCTCCTGGATGTCGGTGCCTGATGCCGCCATCCTGACCGCATCGGCCCCGGCGGCGCTTTCGAGGACCACCTCGAAGGTGCGGTCGAATTTTCCGTTCTCGATCCCGTCTTTGTCCGGGTTTGTCGAGAGGATGCGGCCGATCTCTTCGAGGTTCGAGAGTGAGATCATCGCCCTGACATCTTTCATCGATGAGTCGGGGACGAGCGTGACAAGGACCTGGTAGCAGGGGCCCCCGGCAGGAGCCTGAGCATCGTCCTCAGATGAGGGCAGGTCGCCCGAGACCGGCAGGTCTTCAGACGACGTCTCGTTGACCCAGACTTCCAGTGCCGAGACGAGTTCCTCGATGGTCCCCCCGTCGTCGCTTCTGCCCGCCTCAATGGCATCGAGGATCGCATCGATCTGGTCGGTGCAGGCCAGCAGCAGATCGGTGAGAGCGGCGTTCGCCCGCAGTTCACCGTTCCTGATCAGGTCGAAGACGTCTTCCATCGAATGGCAGAGCTGCTCGAGCCTCATGAACCCCATCGAGGCCGAGGCGCCTTTTATCGTATGAGCGGCCCTGAAGATCTCGTCAACAATTTCACGGTCTTCGCCCCCTTCGAGGGTGAGAAGAGCCCGGGCAATCGCCTCGTTGTTCTCCCGCGACTCGACGGCAAACAGACCCCTGTATTCCTCCATATCTGACACGATGTTACCCCTCCATTGCAGTGATCGCCCGTTGCACCTCGTCGGGAATCCTCCGGAGAGGAACGACCCTGTCGACACTATTTTTTTTCATTGCGGAGCGCGCCATCCCGTAGACCAGACAGTCCTCCTCGCTGCATGCAAACACCTGGCCTCCTGCCGCTTTGACGGCTGCGGCGCCGTCGCCGCAGTCGTTGCCCATGCCGCTCAGGATGACCGCAAGTGTCCGCCCGCCGAAGATCTTTGCCGCGGTCGAGAAGGTCACGTCGATCGCCGGCCTGACGGCGTGGACCGGAGGGGCGGTGGAATGGACGATTTTTCCTCCGGAGTGACCGTCCCGCGTGAGGAATGTCGAGACGATCGAGTGGACGCCGGACCTGGAGATCACGACCTCACCGGCATTCAGGATGCACCCGCTCTCAGACTCCTTTACCGGGAGCGGACAGATCCGGTTGAACCGATCGGCGAGGGCCGCGGTGAACCCCTCGGGCATATGCTGGGTGATGACGACGGCGGCGTCCAGGTCAGGGGAGATTGTCGAGAGGATGAGGTCGAGCTGCTGGAGCCCCCCGGCCGAGGAGCCGAAGATCAGCAGCCTGCGGGCAAGACCGCGCGAGGAGACGTCCTGTTTGACCGCCGGGCCGATATGGATGAGATGCAGGATCTTTGCGACGAGTTCTTCCTGGATCCCGCGCACCCTGAAGATCTCCTGCGGTTTGAGCATGAAGTCGTCTGCCCCGAGGGCCAGGGCCGTTCTCGTATGGCTGGCGTCTTTCGAGGTGAGCGAACTGAGCATCAGCACTTTCGGGCGGTGGCTCAGGTCCGGCATCTTCCTGAGCAGATCGATCCCGGTCATCCTGGGCATCTCGATGTCGAGCGTCATCACGTCGGGTTTGAGATCGTCGATCAGGGAGAGTGCCTCGACACCGTCGGACACCGTCCCCACGACCTCGATGTCAGGAGATTTGCTGAGGAAATCTTTCAGTATTGTGCGAATAAATATTGAATCATCGACGATGAGTACCCTGATCATGATCAAGCCCCAAGGACGTTTTTCACCTCCTCGAGCACCTTTGGAGCCTGGAACGGTTTGACGATATACCCTCTGGCGCCGGTCTTGACGGCGAGTTTTACCATCTGTTCCTGGCCGACCGCGGTGCACATGATCACCTTTGCGTTCGGGTCGATCGTTTTGATGCCCTTTAAGGCGTCGATGCCGTTCTTCTTCGGCATCACAATGTCCATGGTGACAAGGTCGGGATTCAATTCCTGATATTTTGCGATGGCGTCATCGCCGTTCTCAGCCTCTCCCACGATCGTATGGCCCCCCGAGAAGAGGATATTTTTCAGGAGGGTCCGCATGAACAGTGTGTCGTCGACGACAAGAATTCTACCCATAATGCGCTCTAAAAATAATTGATCAGTTTAGAATAAATAGATTATTATTTTCACATCATCGAAATTTTATAAATTTGGCTTTGTTGAATTCCTCGACCACTACAAGAACCACGATCGCCTGAATCGCCTTCGTGAGGTTATGGAGTATCAGTTTGATCTTGATCTCCTTGATCTGGTACCAAAATATTCGTGCTTTCAGCCCCTCTCCAAACTTTCTTTTCATGACCGAGAACGCTGTTTCGACCTTGTTTCTCTCAGCATACCGTTCAGCGTCAAAGGAAGCATACATCTCTTGCCTATATTTGCCCGAATAGATCTTTCCGTTCCATGTTCTGACTGGTATCACTGAATCAGCCCCAATCTCTTCCCGGATCTGGCGATGAAGTTCCTCTGAATCGTATCCTTTATCCATCACATAGCACCCGGTCTTTCTCGTCCTCCGGCACTGCCTGAGAAGTGGCTCTGCATGTTTTACATCATGTACCGGTTTGAGCGAGATCTTGAAGGAGATGATCACTTGCTTGAGCGTATCTATCGCTATCGTGGTTTTCACGAAGTTTTTCCGCATCTTTCCAGTCCGCCAGGAATAATAATGGCTGGCGTACGAACTGGTGAAACCTGAAGAATCGATGGCGGTTATTGGAATGATTTCACCCCAGGAATAGAAGAGTTTCAGAGTTTTATTCAGGAGTATCGAGAAGAAAACAGAAGGAATACGGGCCATGAACTTATGGATGGTTGAGTAGTGGGGGACCTGATCAAGCTGAAGGATCTCTTTGACTCCGTCCATTAGATCGATGAGCTCAACGGTCGAGCGATAGTCAGTGCGAAGAGCTTCACGAAAGAGAAGAATAGCCATGAGTTGATGCTGAGTATACGTTTTCCGGGAGTATTTGCAGGAATAAAGAGGCAGATGGGAAGATCGGAGTACTGAACAGATGCTTTCGATAAGGTTGATATACCGGTTCGTTGACACTATCTCTGCTCCTTGGTGTTGGTTTGGTCATTAACTCAAGGAGCAACGATTCTTATAGATCTTTGCTTTAGCGCGGAACCGGACTACTGGAGGGTTTCAACGAAGCCATAAATTTTATACTTTTGTCGCATCTGTGATATATCTGACTCCTTTCGTGGTCAGTTTAATCTCCCTGCGTATTACCACGACCTCTGCGAGGCCAAGACCGATCAGGGCATCGTAGACGCGGTCGACCTCTTTATGCGAGATGGCGAGCATGTTCTCGATCGCCGCGGTGTCCATCCCGCTGTAGACGAGCATGGCGACCTGCGCAGATTTCGGGTCGAGTTCGGCACCGTCCATGTCCATGCTTTTCGTGGATTCCTTGAGGAAATTATAGAGCACCTGGAGTGTCGTGAGCGGACAGAGCACAAAACTGGTGACGACGTCGGTATCCTCAATATGGTCGATCTTCACGACATCGAGGTCTTTGCCCTGGACCTCACGCGTTGTCAGTTCGATCGAGGCGACGTCGGAGAGAGGGACACAGATCTGGTGATCCTGCGAGAAGAACCAGATCCCGGATTTTAGTACGGCGATCCCTCCTTTTTCCCATACGGCGTTCTGGACGAGCACGCCGCCCCTGATCGCCGGGGACATAAAGAAGGTGCTGAGACGGTACGCGCTGCAGGAGAGGAGGATCTGCCGCTTGAGCACGTTCAGCACTTTTTCCACCGATGCAAGCCTGTAGGGCTGATTCTCCCGCTCTTTTGTGGTGATGATGAGGACATTCCCTTTTGCTTCCAGATCGATGATGGACCTGTACGGGATGTCCAGCGTCACGTCGCCAGATGCCTTCAGCCCGTCTTTCTCGATCGAGACCTTTGCTACGGCCCACCGATCCCCGTCTTCAATTTTTACCGGAACGCTAGCCATGTTTCTTCACCGTCGATCCGCCCTCAAGCGCTTTCAATGTCTCTTCAAGTTCGTCGACCAGATCGTCCGCGTTGATCTTCATCCCTTTCATGCCCCGCAGAAGACTGTTGTAATCTCCTTTTTTCCTCTGTTTGACATCGCTCTTGAGGATGTCCATGAGTGAGTCGGAACCGCCGCCCGATGCAAACGCCACCAGGTTCTCCTCTTCAGGGGCCTCCTCCTCTTCTGGCTCCTCGGGGATTTCGGGAAGGATCGAGGCGTTGTCGGCCAGGGCATCCTCCGGGGCGTCGTCTTGGGATCCGGTATCAGGCGTGATCTCCGAGAGATCTTCCTCAGAAAGATCGAGAGCGTCGAGATCGACACCGCCGATCTCCCCGAGCGTTTCGTCGAGTTCGCTGATGTCCCCCAGCTCTGAAAATTCTTCAAGTTCGGCGGCATTCGCCCGGAAGATCTCGGAGACGATCGAATCGTTCGAGGCGAGCGACGGGATCTCATCGTCCAGCGTTATATCGACGGGAGATCCAGTCTGGTCGATTTCCTCGCCGTCCAGCGTGAGGTTTTCAAGGTCTTCCTCGCTGATGTCGAAGAAGGGATCGGCCGCACCTGAAAGTGGGGCCGGAGCGTTCTCTCCGCCCTGAACCGCCGCAGAGGTATCGGGCCCGTTTGATGCGGCACCGCCGGCGATCTCTGCGTCAAGGATCGTATCGATTTTCTTGAAGGTCTCGTCTTTGTGGAACAACGAGGCCTTTAACCGCCCTGCACCGCCGTGGACGACGCCTGAGAGTGAGGCCAGTGCGGCACGCACTCTCCCGCCTTTTTCTTCCGGGGCTGCAGTGGTTCTGCTGCCGATCTTTTCTTTCGGGGCGTCTTTCTTTTGCGGCCGCTGTTTTCTCCCGGCAACCCACGCCTTCAGCCCTTCCCTGATGTTCTTCGGCCTTAAGTCAGAGAGTCTGATCGCACCGAAGGCGAGGAGGACGATGCACCCCGCGGCGATCGTCCCTCCCAGCAGGTACTCTGTGGGGAGGTCGTAGAGGATGAGGAGGGAGCCGGCGGCGACGGTCACCAGAAAGATCAGCGTTCGCCGGGTTTTCGGACTTATCGATGGAAGTTCTGGTTTTCTCATGCTTACACCGCTCCGAACTGGGGGATCTGGAAGAAGCTGCTGATGAGCGGCGGGACGATCAGCACCAGCAGTCCTGTGAGGGTAAATAGGACGGCCGAGAGGAAGAAGTACATGTAGCGGTCGCCGCCCATCACGATCTTGCCGGCGAAGATGTTCGCCACCGTGATCATCAGGGAGATGGTCATCACATAGGGGACCATCTTGTCCTCAGGAAAGTTGACGAAGAGGTTCATCGACCCGGTCATCGATCCCGCAACCGATCCGGACCCGCTCAGCGCCGCCCCGCTCTCCCCGAGGGTCGACATCACGCTCTCGATCGCCTCGGACATCGTGTGCAGCACCTCGTAGAGCGTCAGGAAGATGCCGATCATCGCGATGTGCATCGGGATCAGGAGGACGATAAAGCCCGTCGCCACCATGTCCCTCTTTCTGCGCAGGAGCACCTGCGAGAGCATGGAGGAACCGACGATCTTTCCGATGACGCCGGGAGCGCCGCCAAGGGCGACCGAGTCCCGAAAGATGTTCATGTACTTTGCAATCAGGTTTGTCCCGCAGTCTCCGATGAATTTTTCCCAGACGAGCGCTTCGTCGAGGCCGAGGTTCAGCTTCGTATAGACCGAGTTGATCAGGGGTTCAAGGGTGACAAGCGATTTGCGGTCGATCTCCCGGATCGCCTCGACCACCGTCGTGCCCTTCCCCTCCATGATCGAGCCGACGCCCCTGATAAAGGCGGGAAAGTCCTCGTCCCGCATGACGACGTTGTAGTTGTCCACGTAGGCGATGATCCCGATGGGAGCGAAGAGGAGGCCGATCAGGAGAAAGACCATGCCGGTGTTCACGCCCATGAGGAGGAGGAGGAGAGCGGCCACGGCGGTGATCGCAAGCACCGGTGTCTGGAGGCGGCGGATCATCGCCTGCTCCCGCGAACACCAGCCGTTCATCGAGCGGTCGAGGGTCTTCTCGTCGACCGGGACGGCCTTATACATCAGGCCGACGCCGAAGCCGGCCGTCAGGAGGACAAGCGCATACGAGGTGTTCAGGGCGGAGTCGATCCCGCTGGGCGCATAGATGGCGACCGAGATCATGATGATGATCGCCACCAGCATGGAGGAGAAGAGCAGGGCGATATAGGCGTCGCCCCACTTCTTCAGCATCTCAAAGCCCTGCTCGAAGGTGTTGCGGTACATGCTCCTGGCGGTGTTCAGCTCCATTGCCAGGAACTCGCCGTCAGGGACGCCGGAGTCGATCGCATTGGCGAAGCGGTTGAACATGTTTCTGAGCATGGGGTTTTCGACCCGCTCGCCCACCATGGTGAGCCCTTCAGAGTAACTGTAATGCCACTGGTTGACAAAATCGACGACCCGGCGGATATATTTGGTCGAGATGTACTCGTGCCTGCGGGCGGTGTACTCGAAGAGTTCAGGCCGCGAGACGTTGGCGGTCATCGCCGAGGCCATATAGGTGGTCATGAAGACGAGGTCGCCCTCCATCTTTTTGTTATCCGAGAGCGTCTCGATTTTTTTTCTGACGCCGTCGATCTGGTCCTCAAAGGGGATTTCGCCCCCGTTCGCCTTGCTCACCCTGTCCTTCAGCGATTCGAACATCTCAGACCTCGATAGTGAGAAGACCCTGCTTCTTGATCTTGGCGATCATGTGGAAGAGGTCCCAGAACCTGATGTATCCGGCGTTATGCAGTCGTTTGAGGATGTTCGCCCGCTTCTCGACTTCATAGTAGATCTCGTTCCTCTTGCTTTCCGGGATGCCGAGCATGGTTGCGATCTTGTTTTCCAGGAGGAAACTGCTCCCGTTCCCGGTGAAGACGTGCTGGTCGGTGACCGGGTCCCAGTGGAACATCTCGACGAAGGAGAAGCCCTGCGTCTGCGGGTCGTAGCCGACGAGTTCGTTGATGCTGAGCATCCGTCGTACCGTCCCGCCGCCGGGGCGGCGCACGGCGCTCTGGATGATGACGATGTTGAGGTTGTCCACGTGCGTTTTCGGGATGTTGATCGGGTCGCCGCAGAGACGCTGGATCAGTTTCTCGACCGAGGCGGCGTGGAAGGTGCTCATGACCGGGTGGCCGGTCTGCATGGCCGAGAAGGCGACGCTCCCTTCGACGCCACGGATCTCACCGACCAGGATCTGGTTGGGGCGCTGTCTGAGGGCCGCCTTTAAGAGATCGAACATCGTCACTTCTGAACCGTCGCCCTCGCTCTTTCCCTTCGCCTTTGCGACCTCCCGCGTCCAGTTTTTATGGGGGACGGTCAGCTCGGGGGTGTCCTCGATGGTGACGATCTTGTTCTCCGGCGGGAGGAAGGTGGTGATGGCGTTGAGGCTCGTCGTCTTTCCGCTGGCCGTTTCCCCGCTCACGAAGAGGGACATGCCGAACTCCAGGCAGATCCAGAGGTAGGCGGCGACCGTGTAGTCGCAGGTGTTCGACTCGATGAGGTGGAGGACGGAGAGGGGCTCTTCGTTTACCTTACGGATCGTGAAGTTGCTGCCGTGGCGGCTGATATCGGTGCCGTAGACGATGTTGATACGGGAGCCGTCAGGGAGGGTGGCGTCCACGACCGGGTTGCGGTAGGTGATCGGCCGTTTTATCCGCTCGGCCATCTTGATGACGAAGATGTCGAGGTCGTGGGTGTTGGTGAAGCCGACGACTGACTTGAGCCCGCTGAAGATCTTGTGCTCGACGAAGATCGGGCCGACGCCGTCGCAGGTGATATCTTCGATGTACGGGTCTGAGAGGAAAGGCTTGAGAACGCCCATCCCGATCTTGTCCCGCAGCAGCATGTACTCGAGGGCGCTGTACTCCTGCTGGCTGACGACGATCCGGCCGTCAGAAAGCCTGGTGATCCCGGCGTCGTCGTCCCCTTCGCCCTGTTTTTTCTTTGCGGTGAAATCGGTGTTTAAGAAGGTGACGACCCGCTCCTTCAGGGACCGGCCGCCCCCGCCGCCGAGCAGGCTTCCGATATCTTCCCCCTCTTTTTTGACATAGATGATCTCCCCGACCAGCCGCTTGAGGACGACGATGCGCTCCTCCTCAGTGCCCGGGTTTTCTTCGAGGGCGTCCAGGAGGTCGATGAGGCGGCGCTCGACGGCCGGCATCAGGGAGGTGACGCTGTGGAGAAAGGAGGGCTCGATCGGGATGTAATAGTTCCGGACGTCGTTTGGGTCCTGGAGGATGTGGATGAAGGTGTCGGAGCCGGCCGGGTAGATCAGGTTTAAGTTTTCCATTTTTTTGGCTTCGCGCGTCAGTTCCGGGAAGAAGAGCGGGATGCCGTAGGTGTTCACCGGCAGGATGTTGAGGTACTCGAGGAGGTGAGGGCTGTTGCGGACATATTCCCGGGCGTTGTTCGGGAGCATCCGAAAGAGGGAGGAAGATTCGAGATCGGCCAGGCATCCGCTCAGGTCCTCGTTGGGCTCGGGCTTGAAGGGGAGCATGATCGGGATGGACAGTGTGGAGGCCATAATTATACCCGCGCAAAGGTCATCGGGATGATCTTCATGCCATAACCGGGGTGCACCTCGAAGCTGATGATGTTGCCCGTCGTCTTCTGGGCGCCGCGCACCTTCCCCACCTCGAGCATCATCACGTATTTGCTCCCGACGAGGGCCTTTTTCATGAAGAGGTGGGCGTCGCAGATGGAGCGGATCCGCACCAGGGTCTCGGCCTCGAAGGCGTAGGTGTGGAGGGTGACGAGGATCGTCTTGCCGTGGTCGACGAGGTTTTTGCAGTTGGTGAAGAAGGCCAGGATCATGTCGGTGGAGGCGTACTCGGTGAAGAGGGTGAGGGAGTCGATGACGATCACTTCGGCGACGCTTGTCTGCATATGGGTGATGAGCGCCTGCAGGACGCCCTGCATCTCGTCCTTCTTCCACTCGAAGCCGACGCTGTGGAGGGGGAAGATCCGGAGGTAGCCCCAGGCGAAGTAGTCGGAAATATCCAGACTCATCGATTCCATCTGGGTGAGGAAACTCTTGCTGGTGTTCTCGGTGGTGAAGAGGTCGGCGTTGAGCCCCTGGCGCATGGCCCCCCAGATGATCTGCTGGGTCAGGACGCTCTTGCCGGTGTCGTTCTCCCCCTCGATGAGGGTGAGCGACTCGAGGGGGAGGCCGTCGGCGATCTTTTTGTCGAGCTCTGAGTTGCCGGTGGAGAGGATCTTCTTGCCCTCGTCCCCGGTAACGCCGCCTCCTTTGTCCTCTCGTTCGTTCATGTTCACCTCAGAGATATGCGGAGTCGTACACCCCGTTCGGCGTGGTCACCTGCGCCCATTCGGGCGCCCCGCCTGCGTACCTGACCGAGATGTTCATCACCTCGCCGGGGTCGAGGGCGTGGGGGTGGACGGTGTCGGGCTCGATGGAGAGCCACGACCATGTCCCGCTCCCTTCGCCATAGGCGTAGTAGACCGGCGCCGAACCGCCGGCCAGGGTGAAGACCGCCATCTCGTCGAAGGCAAGGATCGTCTCGCTGCCGGTGTTCTCGACGTCGAGGTAGAGGGTCGAGGCGCCGGCGTCGAGGGTGTGCCCGACGATGGCGACGGCGGTGTGGAGCCGCGCCTCCTGCTGGCGGACCTGGTCTGACTGGGCGCCGGCGACCACCTCGGCGGTGACCAGGGTGCCGCCGATGACGGCGTAGGCGGCGACGACGATCATGATGATCGCGACGGCGGAGGCGATGAGGGAACCTGCACTCATCCCGTCAGCCCCCCACCGTGAATTCGGTCGATCTCACCGACCCGCCCGGAAGGACGATCTGGAAGTAGACGGTGTCGCCGGTGCCGGTCGGGATGATCGCCGAGTCGATCTCGATGTGCACTGTCTTGCCGGTCGTCCAGTAGTCGGTCCCGCCGTCCAGGATCGTGTAGGTCCAGTCGGTGCCGTAGGAGACCCGTTCAAAATTCCCCGGGGCGCCGATGAAGATGTCGGCGCCGGCGATCTCGTTCGCCGAGATCCTGGCCGAACCGATGTTCTTGAGCCAGATGTCGGCCGAACCGCCCGAGGCGAAGGTGTTGATGATCTTGATGTCGGTGCGGATCCGCTGGTCCGCGGCGTGGGCGGTGGAGCCGGCGGTGTCAGAGACGGTGTAGATGATCGGAAAGATGGCGTTCGCCAGCACCGCCGCCGCTATTACTGCGGTGATCAGGAATATGGCGGTGGTGATGGTTTCGCTCGACATTCATCATATCCTTTCCAGGGATTCGAGCCAGTCCTCGCCAGGCTCCCTCTCTTTGCGCCCTTCTTTTGCCGGGGTCCCCTTCGCCCGTTTGTTGTCCATCAGGACGGCGATCATGTCGCGGTCCAGGGAGGTGTCGGTGGGGTCGAGGATCCGGTTCAGGACATAGAGCTCTGAGACGAAGTCCTCGGCCTTCATCTCGTCGGCCTCTCCCAGGGAGGCCGGCATCAGGCGGGCGATCTCCCTGACCTGCGCCACCTCGTCGCGCTCTAAGTAGCCCATCGTGGCATAGGAGTCGAGCATCATCTCCAGGCGGTCGAAGCCGTATTTTTTGACCGCCTTCCCGGTCCACTCGAAGAGGTTGTGGACCTTCTGGAGCCGGAGCTTCTCCGCCTTCGCCGGCGCCTTCGGGACCAGGGCGTCGGCGGCGGCGATCTGGGCCTGGAGGCCCGCGAGGAGATCGGCCGGGATCCCCTGCTGGGGCTGCGGGAGGGGCGCCGGCGTCTTCGCCGCCGGTTGGGTGAGGGCCGCGGGCTCTTCGATCTTTTCCTCCTCAGGGGAGGCGGGCGCCTCCTCCACGGGGGCAGGCCGGAACCCTCCCTGCACGCCCAGGGTGAAGGGGTTCTCCATCTCGTTCATCCGCTCCCGGATATCGATCAAGAGTTTCTTCACCGAGGCCTTGAGGACGTCCACCTCCCGCTCAAGGTTCTCGAGCTTTGCCTCCGGGTCGTCGGCCGACGCCGCCCCGAGGATCTGGTCAACCTGTGACTGATTCACCGACATTCCACGTCACCATTCCCTGTTTCAGAGTTTGACCTCAAAAAAAAGGGGGTTAGTAGAGGAGGTTCACCGCGTCGATCTGGGCCGGGACGGTCCTCTTCAGACCGAGGGCTGCACCGACATCGGGGCGGATCTCAATGCTGAATGGCATGTTAGCAGGGAGATAATAATTAGTCGGGAGGTATGCTTTGATCACAAACTGCTCGCCACTATCAAGGAGCCAGTCAGTGTCTGCGTTCTGTTTCTCGGACACTGTCCAGTTACCCTCTGTAGTACTCACAGATGTCGCAGTACGATTAAGGGTCGAAACTACATCAGCAGTCATATAGGTCAATACCGTCTTGTTGATATCGACCGGGGATCCGCCTGCAGTGAGGGCAACTGTGAACTGAATCGCCGAAATATCACCAGTGGTCGAGTTCTTCAGACCATAGACATCACCGCGGATTTCCATGCTGGAACTGGCCTGTACCACGCTGGTGTGCACAACCTCCTGGCTCTTCTGGGAGGTGAAGAACCCGGCGCCGAGCATCACATATGAGAACACAGCGGCCACCACGACGAATGCGATCAACACGATCGCAGCCTCGAGACCGGTGAATGCCTCATCGTTCTTTCTGTACTGTTTCATAATACTTCACCCAATTGTAGATCAGTGAACGCTGGACCCATCCAACATTCCTGATAATGTACTTATTGTCATACTATATAAATTAACTTATTTTGTCGATAACGGGTATGCCATGTTTATTCATAATATCGAGAGATATAATCAGATATTCGAGGATGGAAGCATATTTATCCCCATGGCAGAAATACTGGTTGGAAGATGGAGAGGGAAGACCTGATCAGCCTGATCGCCGCCGTGGCGATCGTGGTCGTCGTGGCGCTCGTCGTAAAACCGGCGCTCTCTGACGGGCCCGTCCTGTTCCTGGCGCCGGAGGAGGGGGCTGCGGCGACGACGTTCTCGACCACGGCCATTCCGAGGACGACAGCCGTCCCGACACCCGAACCCGTCCCGGCCTGGGACGGGCGGGCGAAGACGGTCGGTTTCGTGGACCCGGCTTCGTACGGGATCAATGCTTCGGCGCCGCAGGCGGCGATGTCGGTGCCGCCGTCTGAGGGCGCCCCCTCAAAGGCGATGGCGGTCTATGCCGTCGTCAGGGGGTCGGGGAGCGGGACGACCGACATTATCTCCATCCCGTACCCCTACTGGGAGCTCGCGTACGACGCCGAGGCCTACAACACCGAGTTTTCCCTTCTGAACATCCAGGTGATGGATGCGACCGACCCGAACCGCTTCGTCAGGATCGTCACGAAGAGAGACTCTGACTTTATTACGGGTAAGGACTTCGATCCGGCGATTCGGAGGGAGGCATGGAAGGAGCGGTTCTTTGAGGGTGGCCGCGACTACTGGCTCGTGATCAACACCAGGTCGATCAAGTCCTATACCCTCCAGATCCTGGTGCCGGAGCGGTATGTGACCGGTGCCTGAGGATAGAATCTTTTTTTTCCCTTTCCGCATTCTTGGCCGGGGGCTCTTACCCCCGGACCCCCGCACACGATTGCCCAGGACCTGAGGGAACGGTCGGACCGGAGAGGCGAACATCCATCATCCCCTCAATCGCAATCGGCGGGGGGTCCGGGGGGCGGCAGGCCCCCCGCCAACGGCATGCCGATCCTCTTCCCGAACACAGCGTACCGATCGACTGCCTTCCCCACGCTGTCCGCCGGGGGCTCTGCCCCCGGACCCCCGCGTGCGATTGGGCCGGGAAGGCAAGGGCGAAGTCCAGGGGAGGAGGTCTGCCATCTCCGCACCAATCGTATTTTGCGGGGGGTCCGGGGGGCGGCAGGCCCCCGCCAACGGCATGCCGATCCTCTTCCCGAACACAGCGTACCGATCGACTGCCTTCCCCACGCTGCCCGCCGGGGGCTCTGCCCCCGGACCCCCGCGTGCGATTGGGCCGGGAAGGCAAGGGCGAAGTCCAGGGGAGGAGGTCTGCCATCTCCGCACCAATCGTATTTTGCGGGGGGACCGGGGGGCGGCAGGCCCCCCGCCACCAGCATGCAGATCAACCGCCCGCCCCGCATCCCCGCGGGTATTGGACCGGGAAGGCCTGGGCGAGATCAGGAAAAGGGAAACCGGCCATACCTGCCCCGATCACAGTTTTGCCAGCATAAAACCACCTCCTGTCGAAGATATATCTTGAGAACAACCAGTCTTCCCATCAGCACAACAAAAACAACCCGTTCCCATTGCGCGAGCGTATCGCAACCCTACAGCACCGGAGACCGCCCGAGAGCGGCGATCGACCTGAGGTACCTCCGCCGCCGCCCCTCATATGCCGCCCGCTCCTCCCCGAAGGGGACGTACTCCGCCACCCGCCACCCCTCCCGGGCCATGCGGACCTTCGCGCCGTCTGCAAGCCCCATCAGAAAACCAAACTCGACCAGGCGGCGATCTGCGGTCTGGACGATCCGGCCCAGGAGATCGGGGTCATGGGTGCCGACCGAGAAGGGCCGCCCCGACTCCAGGGCGATGGCGGCGAGGTCGAGAAACCGCCGTTGAATATCAGAAAAATCGCCGGTGTCCCCGAGATAGGCGCCCTTCACCAGCCGCGGGGTGATCCCGGCCCGCAGGATGCGGCTGAGATCCTCCGGCGACCGGTCCAGGTAGGCCTGCACCGCAAGGCCGGGCGGGGCGCCGGAGGCCGCCGCCGCCTCTGCCGAGGCGATCGCCGGGCCCACCAGGGCGGCCCCTTCCATGTCGATCTCGATCCCCACATGCCGCCGTCGCCCCTCGTCCACGATACGCCCGAGGCGGTCGTCCCAATCCTCCAGGCCCGCACCGAGGGCCGAGAGTTTCACGGCGACGGCGGCATCGAGGCCCTCCGCGGCGATCAGCCCTATCGCCGCACGGTACGCCACCCCGGCCCGGTCGGCCACGGCCCCGTCCCCGGCATACTCCCCCAGGGGGGAGAGGATGCACCTGATCCCGGCGGCGTTGCGCTCCCTGCACCGCGCCGCGGCGGCCTCGAGGTCGGGGAGCGCCCATCTCTCCGGGGGCGTCATGCAGGGGGATGGGCACCGGAAGGGAAAAAGGTGACGCGGGGATCACAGCCTGGTCTGCGCCTGCTCCCTGAGATACGAAAACAGGTAATACGGCCCGTCGGCCCCCCGGCCTGTCGAGCCGCTCGCCTTCCACCCGCCGAAAGACTGTCTGCCCGGCCACGCCCCGGTCGTCGCCCCGCCCTGCCGGTTCGCATAGCAGACGCCGAAACGGATGTGATCGAAGAAGTAATCGACCTCCCCTTCGTCCTCGGAGAAGATCCCGGCCGTCAGCCCGAACTCAGTCTCGTTCGCGAGGCCGACCGCCTCGGGGAGCGAGGCGAAGGTCCTGAGGCAGAGGAGCGGCACAAAGAGTTCGTCCCGCATCAGGGGATGGTCCTGCGCCAGCCCGGCGACGATCGTCGGGCGCACGTAATGGCCCCGCGCGCGGCTGCCCTCAGAGCAGACCCCCCCGCCGGTGATCACCCGGCCGCCGTCCTTCAGGACGAGCGCCACCGCCGCCTCATAGGTCCGTTGCGCCGCCTCCGAGATCAGGGGGCCGACGGAGACGTCACGCTCGCGGGGGTCGCCCACCTTCAACTCCTCGGTGCGCGCAACAAGCGCCCTCGCATACGCCTCGGCCACGTCCCGGTGGACGTAGACCCGCGAGGTGGCGCTGCACTTCTGCCCGCCGTAGCCGAACGCCGACCGCACCACCCCATCAACCGCCTTATCCAGGTCGGCCTTGTCGGTCACGATGCAGGGGTTCTTGCTCCCCATCTCGGCAATGAACGGTTTCGGGTAGGGCTGCTTCACCGCAAAGGCGCGCTGGAGCCACATCCCCACCTCCCGCGATCCGGTGAAGGCGATCCCGTCGACGTCAGGGCTCGAGGTCACCGCCTCGCCGAAGGGGGCGCCCGGGCCGGTGATGAGGTTTACCGCCCCGGCAGGCACGCCGCCCTGGATGAAGGCCTCGTAGAGGCGGATCCCGGTCAGGGGGGTGGCGCTCGCCGGCTTCATCACCACCGTGTTCCCGGTGAGGAGGGCGGCGGAGGCCATCCCCGCGGCGAGGGCGAGCGGGAAGTTGAAGGGGGAGATCACCGCCCAGACGCCGTGCGGGCGCATGACGCTCCGGCTCACCCCGCCCGGCGCCTCGGGCTGCAGCCTGATCGTGAAATGATCGCTCTTCTCGTAGAGCGCGGCGTAGTAGCGGATCATCTCCACCGCCTCGCCGACCTCGGCCACCGCCTCCCCCCTCGTCTTCCCGGCCTCGATCGTGATCAGGGCGGCAAGATCGAAGACCTGCCGCTCGAGGAGATCGGCCGCCTTGCGCAGCGCCCCGATCCGCTCTGCGGGGTCGGTCCCGCTCCAGGCGGGAAACGCCTCCTTCGCCACGCGGATCGCCGCGTGCGCCTCGTTCTCTCCGGCCTCCTGGAAATACCCGATGACGATGTCCCTATCGATCGGCGAGCGCACCGCGAAATCCCCGGCCGGCTCAAAGCCTTTCCCCCCGATATAGAGCGGATACCGATGGCCGAAGTTCCGTTCAAACCCGGAAAGCGCCGCCTCGTACGAGACGTGCATGCTCGCATCAGACTCAAGGCTCACGTACGTGATCTTCTGTTTCATTTTCCAAACCTCTCTTTCAGTATCCCTCCATCGCCCGGTCGAGGACCCGGAGCCCGGCATCGATCTCGGCCGGCCGGATCGTCAGCGGCGGAGAGAACCGGATCGCCGACTCGCCCGCGGGCAGGAGGGTGAGCCCGGCCTCGAACGCCCGCCTGAGGATCGCGTTCCGCTCCTCGCGGGCGGGCTCTTTCGTCTCCCTGTCCCGCACCAGTTCTATCGCCGCCATCAGCCCGATCCCCCGCACGTCGCCGACGATCCGGTGCCGGTCCATCAACCCCCGCAGCCCGGCGAGGAGGTGCTCCCCGGTCTCTCTCACCCGCTCGCCAAACCCCTCCTCGCGCATCACCGAGAGCACGGCCAGCCCTGCGGCGCAGGCGGCGCAGTTCCCGCCGAAGGTGCTCGCGTGCGAGCCCGGCGGCCACGTCATCACCTCGTCGGAGGCCACGGTGACGCCGAGCGGAAGCCCCCCGCCGAGCGCCTTGGCAAGGCAGACGATGTCGGGCACCACGCCCGAATGCTCGGAGGCGAGAAACCGCCCGGTCCGGTAGCACCCGCTCTGCACCTCGTCGGCGACCAGGAGGATCCCGTGCTCGTCGCAGAGGTCCCGCAGGGCCCGCAGGAATGGGCGGGGCGGGACGATGTAGCCCCCCTCCCCCTGCACCGGTTCGACGACGATCGCCGCCACCTCCTCGGGCGAGACCTCGGTCCTGAAGATCTCCTCTTTAATGTACCTGATCGCATCGAGGGCGCACTCGTCGCCCGCACACGGACAGAGCGGACGGTAGGGGTCGGGATAGGGTGCATGCACCACCGGGAGAAACGGCCCGAAGTGTTTCCTCTGGATCACCTTCGCCGCCGTCAGGGAAAGCGCCCCGTAGGTCCGGCCGTGGAAACCGCCGTAAAAAGAGATGAAATACTTCCGCTTCGTATGGTGGCGGGCGAGTTTGAGGGCGGCCTCCACCGTCTCGGCCCCGGAGTTGGAGAAGTAGAGGCGGTCGAGCCCGCCCGGAAGCATCCCGACCAATTCCTCGGCAAACCGCACCGGCACCTCGGAGCAGAAATCCAGAAAGGCGGCATGGGAGAGGCGGCCGACCTGCTCCCGCACCGTCCCGACGACCGCCGGGTGGTTCCAGCCCACGTTCATCACCGAGATCCCGGCGGTGAAGTCGAGGTAACGGTTCCCGTCGACGTCCCAGAGGTTCGTGCCCTCCGCACGCTCGAGGACCAGCGGGTAGGCCCGCACCATCGACTGCGAGACCACCCCGGCGTCGCGCTCAAGGACGGCACGGGCGCGTGGGCCCGGCGGCGTGACCTGGATCAGAGGGTCCATGATGTGAATGCCGGCCCGAGATATATAAAAATACCTCATATATTTCCCGGAGGCGGCACCGGGAGAAGGGATCGTCCATAACCGTAGAGATCAGAATGTGAGATATGCGTCTGCCGGCATGCAAACGCGGACGCCGCCTCTCTCGAACCTTCAGCACCACCGACCTGCGCACCGGGAGATGCCGGCGGGGCGTCCCATCTCCCGGACTACTCTTCCCCCTGGCTCCGGCACCCGCCCTGCATCTCGCGCGTGATGATCAGGACAGGCACACTCGATCGCCTGAGCACCTCCTCCGAGACCGAACCCACCACCACGCCGGCGAGGTTGCTCTTCCCGTGAGAGCCCATGACGATCAGAGACGCCCTCTCCCGCTTTGCAATCGCCAGGATCTCGACGGAAGGGACACCCTTTTCAATTGCTGTCTTCACCTTCATGCCCGCCCCCCGCAGCACGCCCGCCATCCCGTCGAGGCGCTCCTGCATGTTCTCGCGCATCCGCCTCTCGATCCCGGCGTCGTATTCGACCATGCGGTCCCCGCTCAGCCACCCGATCCCGGTCGTCACCAGGTCGGTATCCCGCTCGTCAAGGACAGAGACGATCACCACCTCCTCCACGCCCGCACCCCGCATCTGCCTGACGCACTCGAGGGCCTTATACGAGCAGTCGGAGAAATCCGTGGGGAACAGCACCTTTCGAAACATTGCCAGCACTCCAGATAAGGAATGATCGCAGGGCGCAGGAGATAATGATTGGCATCGCCGCCCGGCGTCCCTGAGGGGCAGACCGGCGCCTGAGACCTTCAGGGGCGTGAGGGGAGGAGGCATGAGCGGACGCGTTCTTTCACCCGCTCCTCCAGCCCCTCGACCAGCCTCACGTCCCTCACCCGATCGATGCCGTCCGCCAGCACCGCACCGGCCGGCCTGATCCCGAGGTTGCCCATGAACGCCTCCATGACCGAAGTGAGGCACACGAAGTTGGACCTCCCCTCTCTCCCGCAGACGGCGAGCAGGAGGCCGGCAGGCATCGCCCTCCTGGCGCCGAGCGTCCGTGCTGCATGAAGCGCCTGGCAGCGGTCGATGACGACCTTCAGCCCGCCGGGCACCGTGTTCGTGTAGACCGGGGAGCAGACGACCAGGAGGGAGGCGTGGACGATGAGGTGGATCACATCGCCCATATCGTCGTCGAAGGTGCAGGTGCCGGTATTGTAGCAGCGGTAGCACCCGATGCAGGGATGGATGTCGAGGTCGTCCGGGTACACCACCCTGACGGTTTTTCCAGCCGCCTCTGCCGCCTCCACCGCCCATCCGGCCATGATGCTGCAGTTGCCGTCGGCCCGCGGGCTCCCCTGGACCACCACAACGTCTGCGGGCTGGAGGGTGAAGGGGCGCCTCGGCATTCTTTTTCCGACGACGGAGAGGAACCGCTCCCGGTTGGTCCGCAGTTCGCGCTCCCATGCCGCCGCCTTCTGCAGCGCCACCGTTTCCGCATCGAGCGGGACCGTGGGTGAGTACTCGTAGGTATTGGTCAGGAAGGTGCCGACGACCTCGTCCCCCTTCGCCAGGTGGAGGAGATAGCGGACCATGCCGGGATAGAGAGAAGAGAGGTCCTCGGCCCTGAGGGTGAGGGTGTAGACACCGTCCGGTGTCTCGATATCGGTGCGGAGGAGGGAGCGGACGTTCCCGGCCATTACCATGAACCGGGGTTTTTCCCCCTATAATTCTCTTGCGGTGCACCGACGGCGCCGGGGAGACTTCTCAATTGCCAGATCACAATCCTCAAAATATCATACAAACAAGGATGTATCAGAATACAGGGGCACAGGATGGCTGGAGAGGGGAGAGACGGTGCGAACGAGGACTATCCGCTCAGCGCGGTGCCCCTCTCAGACCGGCGGGGGCTCCTGCCCACCACCATCATTCTTCTGGGGTTCACCTTCTTCTCCGCAACCATGTGGGGCGGCGCTGCGATCGGCGTCGCCTTTCCCCTCTGGCCCGACCTCTTCGCCGTCATCGCCTGCGGAAACCTCCTGCTCGCCCTGTACGTGGCGGTGCTCGCCTACGTCTCCCAGAAGAGCGGGCTCAACACGGTGCTGATGGGGCGGTTCGCCTTCGGAACAATCGGGGGCAGGTGGGTGGACCTCCTCCTGGGCGTCACGCAGGTCGGGTGGTACGCATGGGGGACGGCGACGATCGCGATCCTCTTTTCCACCCTTTTAAACCTCGACACGGGCTGGCAGGCCCCGCTCATGCTCCTCTTCGGGTTCACCTTCTGCTGGACCGCATTTATCGGATACCGGGGGCTCGAACGCCTCTCCACCGTCTCGGTCCCCCTGATGTGCGCCCTGATCCTGGTGAGCGCGGCGATCGCCACGGGGGACGCCGGCGGGATCAGCGGGGTCCTGGCCATCGCCCCCGCGGCGACGATGGGCTTTGGGGAGGCGGTGACCATCGTCGTCGGGACGTTCATCGCCGGGGGCACGCAGGCGACCAACTGGACGCGGTTTTCCGACACGCCGAAAAACGCCGTCATCGCAACAATGATCGCTTTTTGTGCCGGGAACGGCCTGATGGTCTTTGTCGGGGCGTACGGCGCTGTCGTGTACGGAGAGCCCGACATCGTGCAGGTCCTTGCCCTGCAGGGCCTGCTCTTATGGGGCGTGGTGATGCTCTTCGCCAACATCTGGACCACGCAGGACAACACGATCTACAACGTCTCGGTCGCTGGCTGCGACCTTTTCAGGACAGAGCGCCGGCGGCTGATCACCCTGGCCGGAGCCGGCCTCGGCACCTCCCTCGCCCTGCTCGGGATGTACACCTGGCTCGTCCCGTATATGGAGATCCTGGGAACCCTGGTGCCGCCGATCGGCGGGGTGATCGCCGCCGACTTCTTCCTGAAGCACCGGGGCGCCTATCCGCCGCTCGAACGGGCGGACGCCTGCGCCTTCAACATCCCGGGCATCGTCGCCTATCTCGGGGCTTCGGCGGTCGCCGCCTTCACGCCGGGCATCCCGCCGGTCAACGGGATCGTCGCCGCCGTGCTGATCTACCTGGCAGGCGATCGCCTCTCCCGCCGCCTCCATGCCCGGCGCTCCTGAGAGTAGAGGAGAGTTCCTTCAGGTAGTCCTCATTGACCCGCCCTTTTTTTCCGACGACATCGGCGCTCCGGATCGTGGTGAGATATGACGGCAGCACATAGCTCTCCTCGAAGAGGTCGAGCCCGCCGGTGGCGAAATCGCCGATGTCCAGGGGCACCGACAGGAGATCAGGGGAGGCCCGGCTTGTCACCGGGCAGACCCGCAGGCGGCCGCCGTCCTCCCGGGCGACGACGATCGCGGGGCGGCGCTTGACGTTCCCGCACCCATCGAAGAGAACCGGGGCGAGGACCACGTCGCCGATGAAATACTCACCCATTGCCAATCAGTTTGACGCCGGAAACCATAAGGGGGACGGATCCCGCCTTTCAGAGTTCAGGCGACGGGCCCTCCTTCTTCTCCTCATACTCTGCATTCAGGTAACGCCTGGCCCGCGGGTAGAGAAGGCGCTGGTAGACGTTGAACGAATGAAACGACCTGAGATGTTTCAGGGGATCCCTGACGCTCTTCAGCCGCTCGAAGAGGAAGGCATAGTTTCTGACCGCATACCGGTCCCAGAGATACCGGTTCACGGTGCCGGCCCGGATCAGGTCGCCGAACGCCTCAGACGCCGCCCGCTCGTAGTCGGTGCCCTCGATGATGCTCTGCGCCGCAAGATAGCCCGACCGCACGGCAAACCGCATCCCGAACCCCCACATCGGATCCTGGAGGCCGGCCGCCTCCCCGACGTACAGGCGGTCGCCGTCGCGGTACCTGGTCGCCGTCCTGAAGCTCCCCACCCCGCCGCAGGGTGCAGGGTCGCGAATATCGAGGTCAGTCATCCCGGCGAAGAGCGCCTTCGCCCGTTCCAGGCAGGCGCCGGCGTCCTGGAAGTTGTCCATCAGCACCGTGGCGATGCAGCCGCGGCCGTTCATCGCCAGCAGGTAGGCATAGCCTTTGCGCGAGGCGGTCTGGTCGATGATCCCGACGGCGGTGTTCTCCATCGAGGTGGAAAAGGTGAATCCCTTTGCAATCGCCACGAGCCCGTCCCTCACCGGCCCGGTGGCGACGATATCGGCCTCCTCTTCGGCGCGCCGCCGGAAAAAATGGATCTCTGCCCCGGCGTCGAGCGCCCGGTCCCTGAGCGCCGTGTCAAGGCTGCCGCCCGAGGAGCCGCGCCTGACAAGGTAAAACGCAGGTCGCCCGCAGGAGAAGTCCAGCACCTCCTGCCCGTTCGAAACAGAGAGATCGCGATAGGGGGCGTACTCGAAGCCGGTCCCGATCCCCATCCCCCTGAACTCTTCGAGGACGTCGGTCTCGCTCGACCAGTTCTCAAGCCCCTGGAGGTCCCCGTGGAAGCGCGTCCCGACATCGCCCCTCGCCTCGAAGATATCGACATCGCAGCCCGCGCGGGCCAGCGTGATCGCCGCCGAGAGACCCGCAGGGCCGGCGCCGAGGATCCGCACTCTCTCCATAGAAGAGCGGATATATGCCGCAGTATTTAGACCTTTTCAACTGCATTCAGGCACCGATCACCGGCAGCGCCCTGCTCGCCCCCCTGCCTGGACCGCACCATGAAGGATAAGGGGGAGGGAGCACAACCATAGAACGAGTTTATCACTGACCCCGGCCGGGGTCGAGGTGCCACATGAGAGCAAAAAGACGCAACCATATGATAGGGGGGCTCTGCGCCCTCATCCTGATCAGCCTCCTCATCGTATCCGCGGGGGCCGTCTCTATCGACGAGACTGCTGGACTGAACCTCACCTTCCACAAAGGAGCATATACCGATCTCTTCGCCCTCAGTCAGGCGGCCGACGGCGGATACCTGCTCGGCGGGTTCGGCTACGGCACCGCCGGGGAGAGCGCCCTCCTCATCAAGACCGATGCAGACGGCGTCGAGGGGTGGAGCGCCGCACCCGGCGGGGACAGCGTCGCCGCCCTCCTTGCGCTGGAGGACGGCGGGGCCGTTGTTGCGACCTACACCGTGGACGGCGGATTCCTGGCCGTCACCGACTGGGAGAACGCCACCGGTTCGTCTGACCTCGTCGGCCTCGACGCCGCCGGACAGACCCTCTGGCGCACCACCCTGGACGGGGTGCGCCTCACCGATCTCGCCGCCCTCCCTGACGGGGCGATTGCCGCCGCCGGGTGGATCTGGATAGCAGGCGGAGAGAGCGATGCATTCCTGGGCGTCTATGAACCCACCGGCGCCGAGCGCTGGACGGCGACCTATGGCGGCAGAGCGGCGCACACCCTCTCACCCTCGCCTGACGGTTCGTTCCTCGTTGCAGGCACCTACCGCCCGGTCATCGAGACGACCGGCGCCTCGTGGCTGATGAAGGCGGACGCCTCGGGAACGAAACTCTGGACGAAAGAGATGGTCAACCGCACAATCCTCACCTCCCTGCCGGTGAGCGGCGGGGGATACCTGGTCGGTGGAACAATGACCGAGCCCTATGGCGAGAACGGGACCATGATCGCCACCTATGCGTGGGCCGCGGCGATCGACGGTGACGGCAGCCTCGCATGGGAGCGGCAGGTGCCCGGCGCCGAGATCGACGCGATGGCCGAAGTGCCCGGCACCGGCTATGCGCTTGCCGGCCGCTGGGGCTCGGCCCCGCAGGTCCAGGTCATCGACTATGACGGCAACGTGCTCGACGGGCTGGTCCGGGACGCCTGGAAGGGCAGGCTCACCTCCGTGGCAATCTCGGCATCAGGAGAGGTCGCCGCCTCCGGGTGGACCGGGATGAACGGGAGCGCCGAAGGCTGGCTGGTCTCGTTCGCCCTCCTGCCCGATGGCGGGACGCCTGCGCCGACCGGGGCGCCGGGCTTTGTCATTGCAGGGGCATGCGCCGCCCTCGTCGTTGCCGGGTTCCTGAGAAAAACCAAAAAATAACCGTCACTTTTTTTGGGTGCTTCACTCCTCTGTGTGGGTGGAGAGGACACCTTCGTCTAACTGCTCGCCGGGCGGATCTGGATGATGGAGATGATCCTGCACGGCATGATGTGGAGATGCGGGGCGCGTTCCTGGACGGTCGCAGGGTTTTTGGGGAGATTCTCACGCGAAGCCGCGAAAAGACGCTAAATTACCGGAGAGTGGATCAGGACCTTGTTTCTTCGCGGCCTTCGCCTCTTCGCGTGCAGGAACGGAAAATCAGGTGTGCCTGTGCCGGAGGGACCTGCTGCCCCACAAAACTGCGATTGAGGGGATGACGGATGATCGCCTCTCCGACCCGACCGATCCTTCATGTCCGGGGGCAATCCTCGTGCGGGGGTCAGGCGGTAAGAGCCCCCGGCGCCGAGGACAGGAGCCTCGCGGAGAACTGCCAGGAGAGGGACAGAGGCTCGCCTGAGGGATAAGATAGTATCAGCCTGCAAAGGACAACGAACCAAAAAAATGTGAGGGATCAGCAGGTTTTATCGAAGACGTACACCGCCATCTTCCCGACCTGGTGGACGGAAACGTTCCCCATCCCCTTGAGCAGGTGTTCCAGTTCGGCCAGATCCACCGGCGCAAAGGCATCGCCGCCGTGCAGTTCGGCAAAACCCGCAGGCGTGAACTCGGCGATCACGAAGCGCTCGTACGAGACGCGGGCGAGTTCTGAGATCACCTGCTCCCGTCGTTCGGCCGGGACATGGTGAAGAGCGCCGAAACAGATGCCGATGTCAAAGGCGTCGTCGCAGTACGGGAGGTTAGACGCATCGGCCACCTCGAAACTGATCTTCTCGGCCACCCCGGCATCCGCGGCCAGACCCTCAAACTCGGCCAGTTTATCGGCATCCAGATCGACCGACGTGACAAAGCAGTCGTAGTCCTGTACGGCCATGATCGCAAGAGGGCCCGCCCCGATGTCGAGCACCTCCTTCTCGTTCACGTCCGCCAGAGAGAGAACGGCCTTACGCTCCTCACCATGCCGCACTTCGTTCATTCTTCCCTCAGCATCCTGTCAATGGCGGCCGCCGCCTTCTTCGCAGAGCCCATCGCCCAGATGACCGTGGCCGCGCCGGTGGCGACGTCCCCGCCCGCATAGACGCGGCCAAGGGTCGTCAGTCCGTCGGCGTCCACGACCAGGTTGCCCCGCCGCTCCCGCTTCAGGTCAGGGAGCATCGAGACCAGCAGGGGGTTGGGGCCCTGCCCGATCGCCTCGATAAAGACGTCCGCCTCGATCAGGAAATTGCTCCCCTCAACAGATGAGGGTTTCGGCCTCCCGCTCTCGTCGAGATCGCACATCGACATCTGCACGCACTCGACCGCCTGCACCGTCTTCTCGCCGATCACCCGGACCGGGTTGGCGCAGCAGACAAGCTGCACCCCCTCGGCCAGGGCGTTCTCGACCTCGACGGCCCGGGCCGGGAGGTCCTCCTCACGCCGGCGGTAGACCAGGGTCACCTTCCCGCCGAGGCGCCGCGCCACCCGCGCGGCGTCCATCGCCACGTTGCCGCCGCCCACGACGACGACGTTGCAGCCGCGCTTCACCGGGGTATCGAACTCGGGGAAACGGTCGGCGTGCATCAGGTTCACCCGGGTGAGAAACTCGTTCGCCGAGTACACGCCGTTCAGGTTCTCGCCCTCTATCCCCATGAAGTAGGGGAGGCCGGCGCCGGTGCCCAGGAAGACGGCGTCGTACGAGAGGAGTTCCTCGGTGGAGAGGCTCCGGCCCACCAGGTGGTTGAGCCTGATCTCGACGCCGAGGCGCTTCACCTGCTCGATCTCCGCCCGCACGATCTCTTTTGGCAGGCGGAAGTTCGGGATCCCGTAGGTCAGCACCCCGCCGGCCTCGTGGAGGGACTCAAAGACCGTCACCGCATGGCCAAGGCGCGCCATCTCGGCGGCGGCGGTCAGACCCGCCGGGCCGGAGCCCACGACCGCCACACGCTTCCCTGACGGCGGCGCCACCTCGGGCAGGGTCATGCCGTGCTCGCGCTCATAGTCGGCAACAAAGCGCTCGAGTGCGCCGATGGCGACGGGCTTCTCCTTCTTCGCAAGAATACACGAGCCCTCGCACTGGTTCTCCTGCGGGCAGACGCGGCCGCAGATCGCCGGGAGCATGTTGTCCCGCTTGATCGTCGCCGCCGCACCCGCGAAATCCTGGTTTGCAATCTGCTGGATGAACGCCGGGATATCGATCCCGACCGGGCACCCCTTGACGCAGGTCGGCCTGACGCATTCCATGCACCTGAGGGCTTCGAGAACGGCGTTCTCCGCCGAAAGACCCTTATTGACCTCGTTGAAGTCCCGCACCTCTTTCCCCGCAGGCGACCCCGTCATCGGTGCTCGCCCCCGCAGCACCCGCACCCGCCATGATGATGGTAGTGCTCGACCGAGGCCTTCTCCTCGTCGACGTACATCCGCTGCCTCTGCATCAGGCTGTCGAAATCGACCTGGTGGGCGTCGAACTCAGGGCCGTCGACGCAGGCGAATTTCGTCTCCCCGCCGACCGTGACCCGGCACGACCCGCACATGCCGGTGCCGTCGACCATGATCGGGTTGAGGGAGACAAAGGTCAGCACCCCGTACGGCCGGGTCACGTTCGAGGTGACCTTCATCATGATCGCCGGGCCGACGATCCAGACGCAGTCGATTTTCCGCTCCTTGAGGAGCTGTTCGAGCACCGAAGCGGCAAAACCGTGGATGCCCTTGCTCCCGTCGTCGGTCGTGACAAAGAGTTCGTCGCAGACCGCTGCCATCTCGTCCTCCAGGATGAGCAGGTCCTTGTTCCGCGCCCCGATGATCCCGATGACATGGTTCCCGGCCTCTTTCGCCTCGCGGGCGATGATCGGGGTGCTCGCAATCCCCACGCCGCCGCCGATGACGACGACGGTGCCGTAGTTCTTGATCTCGCTCGGCTTTCCGAGGGGACCGGCGACGTCTGAGAGGGCGTCGCCCTTTTTCATCGTGGAAAGGTACTCGGTCGTCTTTCCGACGGACATGAAGATGACGCGCACGGCGTCCCCGCGCACCGCCGAGATGGTGAGCGGTATGCGCTCGCCATTCTCGTGGGCCCTGATCACCAGGAACTGCCCGGCCCGCGCGTGCCGCGCCACCTGCGGCGCGGTGATCCACATCTGAAATACCCTGTCAGCGAGCTGCGTTGCCTCCTCAACCTGATACAAATTATACCACTCCAGTTCGGATCATTCTTCTTCTCTCAAGGTTGGCGCTCGGTGCTCTTTACTTTACGCACCTTTACCGCCACGCCGCGGTGCGACCGCGTCATCTCGGCGGCCCCCATCATCGCCCGTCCGGTCGCCGATGCCGCCGGTCCGACGACCAGCACCTCGTCACCGGCACGGATCCGGGGATCGGCGCCGATGACGCCGGGGGCGAGAACGTCGCCGTGCGGGACGAAATTGTCGATCTCCACGCGGTAGCCGCTGAGGTACTCCCAGCCTTCAAACGTGGGCTTGTACAGCCCGGTCCCGGCATCGATGTTGAAGAGGATGGTCTTTCCCTTGAAGACAGCCTGCCGGCCGGGTTTTCCCTTCACCTGCATTCCCTTCGTCGCCACCGTCTCGCCGAACTGCCATGCGAGCATGCCGGCGATCGGGGGGGGGCGCATCGCGCGTTCGCCCGCGAGGGCCTCGTCGAGGGAGCGCAGGGAGGCCGGCGAGGTCGGGTGGGCGGTGCAGGTGCGTTCGAGTTCGATCCCGCACTCTTTCGCCGCCATCTCCGCCACAGCCAGCGCCCCGCCCTCGAGATGGGCGATCACACGCCCGTAGGGATGGGCCTTCAGGTAACGGACGAGGATGTCTGAGAGGAAGGCGCACTCCTCCCGGTCCCAGTAACCGGTCACCGGGACGTCGTAGTGCCCGGCAGGATAGACCGCTTCGAGTTCTCTCGGGACGACCCCGATCGGCGAGGTGATGATCACCTCGTGGGCGCGCCCCGAGACCGTGGCGATATATTTCTGGTGGCTCTGCGAGGCCGAGTAGGGTTTGCGGGCGGCGCACGGGAGGAGGACGACGACGTCGCTCCTCGGCGGGGCGTAGCGTTCGACGACGCGGTCGGCGAACCGTTTGATCTCCGGCCTGTACATCGACTCGGAGGAGTTCGCGAGCATCCGCACCGAACGGGCGATCGGCGCCGCCGCCTCGGCCATGTGATACTCCTGGTCGAGGAAGCGCATGACCGAGACGGCGTTTGCGTCCATCCGGCACCGCATCTCCATCAGTTCGCGCACCTGTCCCCGGGCGATGAACCGGCGGACCGTGGCGCACTCGGCGAGGAGGGCCAGGCGGTTATGGAGACGGAGGTCGCCGCTCTCGCAGCCGGCGCACCGGCACGCCCCCTCCTCGATCTCTGCTGCCGGGAAGACGCCTTCGGGCGTGCAGAAGAGCCCACGCGCCGCCATGAGGTCGACCGCCGTGAAATCGAAGAGGTCGAAGCCGGTGCAGGCAAGGAGGCAGGCGTTCGACGGGAGGGCGGAGGCCGGGGCGTACCACGCGGCGTCCGGGGCCACCCGCTCCCTGAGGGACGAAAGATAGTCCACGTATTTCCGCGGGTTTGCAAGCGTGGTCTGCCAGTTCGCAACAAGGGCGCACCCGCCCGACTCGCCGCCGCCCTGCAGCGGGTGGACGAGCGTCGGGCCGCCCCCGGGCTGGACGAAGTACTGCGTCACGAACTCCGCGTCCGCAGAGAGCGGGACGTTCGCATGCCCGAGGACGGAGAGCGAGGGAAACACCTCTCCCATCTCGACCGGGCAGGGGGTGGCAAAGGAAACGTCGCTGATGGTGACGGTGCCGGAACGGGCGAGCCCGTCCCTTCCCCTCACATCAAACTGCATGCTCATCCAGCACCTCGATCTCCGGGAGTTCGTTCCTGACAAAGGCAGTCCATTCAGCAGGGCACAGCACGGTGATCGCGCTTTCCGGGTGGCTCTCTGCGAGCCGGGCAATACCGCGGCACCCGGTCCGCACCATATCGTCGTCCCAGTAAGGGATCTCGGACTGGCCGATGGGGAAGGTCTCGGAAAGCCCCTGCGGGTACGGCCCGAACGGGGGCTTGAAGAAGAGCACGTCGTCGTAGCCGCCGGGCGACGAACCGGTCAGGGTGACGAGGACGCGTCCGCCGAGCGAGACGCGGTCGAGCGTCCGCTGGTAGTGGACGACCTCGGTGCGCATGCAGCTCTCAGAGCCCTGGTAGAAGAAGCGCCGCTTGGAGACGTTGTCATTACGCTCCAGCTCCCCGGTGTGCCGCAGAAACTCGCGGTAGGCCTCGAGGAGGCGGGGGTGGCTCCGGCAGCGGATGTCGAGCAGTTCCCAGAGCGTGCCGTCGGTGATCGCCTGCCTGATCCGCGCGATCTCGGCCAGGGTGACATAGAGGTTGTGAAGGGCGAGCAGCCGCTCACGGTCAGGGCTCCGTTTCAACTCATCCGCGGTATGGTTCCGGCAGACGGCGCAGGGGCAGGGGAGCTCGCTGAGCTCTTCCACCTTCAGGCTCCCGTAGGTGGTGAGGTAGCGGCCGTCCTTTGCAAAGAGGGCGTAGGCGGCCGAGTCGAAGATGTCGCAGCCCATGGCGACGCCGAGGGCGAACATCGCCGGGTGACCGGCCCCGAAGAGGTGGACGCAGGTCGAGGGCGAGAGGCCGCGCTTTGCCGCCAGCACCACATCGACCAGATCCTTGTAGCGGTAGTTCTCCATCAGGGGGACGACCGCACCGATCGGGCAGAAGTCGAAGCCGATCTCCTGCACGGCGCTGCCGGCATACTGCCGCAGCTCCGGGAAGAGGGCACCCTGCACCGGGCCTGCCAGCTGGGCGTCTGGCCCCAGGAATGCCCGGGCCTCCCTGATCCTGCCCAGGGTGATCGCAAGTTCCTGCTCTGCCCGCTCCCGGTCGGCGTCCGGCGTAGTCGGGATATCGAGAGGGACGATGATGTCCGAGCCGATCGCCTTCTGGAACCCGAGGGTCTGGAGGTTGGTGATCTCCACCTCGCCATAGACCATCAACTGGAAGGAGCCCGAATCGGTCATGATGATGCCATCGAAACCGAGGACCGAGTGGAGCCCTTCTGAAAGGGCGCGCTCCCTGAAGTCGGCGCTCTTCGAAAAGATGTAGGCGTTGGTGATGATCGCCTCGACCCCCATCTCCTGCATCTCGCGGGGCGTGATGATCGGGAGGTGCGGGTTGACGACCGGGAGGAGGGCCGGTGTTTTCACCGTCTTCTCTCCTACCCTGAGCCGACCGATCCTGCCGGCGATGTCCTTCTGGAGGACTTCAAACGAGATGCCCATTCACGCCTCCTCCTCATGGAAGATCTGCCCTTCGAAGGTGAAGACTTGAACACTCTCCTGCCGCCAGCACCCGGGCGGAAGCCCGGCCTTGGTGCAGGTGTGGTCGAGAAACGCCAGGGCGTCCCAGCCGTATTCCGTCGCCACCTGCGGGAGCAGAAGCCCGCTCCTGCCGGCCCCGGAGAGGATCAGGCCGTGCCGCCCGACCTCCACGTGGTCGGGCCGTTCAGACGGCGGACAGGTGAGAGGCTCGGGCTCTGAGAGGACGGTCACCTCGATCCTGATCCCGGAGAGTTCTTCTGCCCGGACCGGCAAAAAACGCGGGTCTTCAAGGGCTGCGGAGAGTGCCGCGTGCACGATCCCCTCGCCGAGGGGCATCACCGGGTACGGCAGGCCGATGCAGCCCCGCAGATCGCCGTCCTCGGTGAGTGTGACGAATACGCCCCGCATTTCAGAAAAGATCCGGGGGAGGGGAGGGAGGGAAAATGTCCCTCCCCTGAGTTCTGTTTCGAGGGCGGTGCGTGCAAGGTGCACAGCAGTCCCGCCCTCCTCACTGGTCAGCGCAATCATTACTGATATATTCACGTGCGTCTATACTATTAAGAGGAGAGGGAGAGTGCGGCCGACGGTGGCCTTCGGGCTGCTGAGGAAAGTCCCCCCACCGACCAGGTACGCAGCCGCATGCAAGTGCGGGTGGCGAGAGTCACGGCAATGACACAGAAACGACACGCCCCGCCGTCAGTGATGAAACGGCCGAGCCTTCGGGCGAGAAGCGCACATAGGTTGCGCGAGTTAACCCGTTGAACGTAGCGGCGGGAACCGATGAAACGGTGAATCCCTGCGGGTGCAAGCCAAGAACAGGGCATAAGGGCGCCTGGGCCTGTCCGGGTATGGCGCGTAGCTGAATGCCGCACAGAACAGAAGGGGGCTTACTCCTCCGACTCCACATCTTATTCTTCCCGAATTTCAGACCTGAAAAATGGTCGAAGCATCGTTCGGCTGACGGCGCACCCTCCAGATCGTCGCAGAATTGCAGGTTTTTTCATGTACCTGACGGGCCTGCATAGTTTATATCGGATCCAATCACCTTGAGTAATACGATGTATATCCCCACGCCCGCGGAACTCAGGGCAAAGCGGATCATGCTCGGCCTCCGTCAGGCAGACGTCGCCAGAAAAGCCGGGATATCCCAGTCGATGGTGGCCAGGATCGAGGCCGGAACCGTCGACCCGCGGGTGAGCACCCTGAACAAGATCATCCAGGTGCTGAAGGTCGCGAAAAGCCCGTCGATCACCGCGGAACAGGTGATGCACGCCCCGGTTCACGCCGTCTCCCCGCAGGACGCCATCACCACGGCGGTGGGGATCATGAGACAGGAAGACGTCTCACAACTCCCGGTGATCGAAAACGGTATCCCCATCGGATGCGTTTCCGAATCGACGATTGTGAATGCCATCGAGCAGACAGGGATCGCGCGGGCGCATACCCGTAAAGTGAAAGACTTTATGGAGTCGGGTTTCCCGACCATCCCGCCGGATATCGATATCGAGACCGTCGTCCACCTGCTCCAGCAGCACCATGCCGTGCTGGTCGTCGGGGAAGGAAGGGTGAAGGGTTTGATCACCAAACACGACCTGATCACGCTGATCGTCTAGATCAGGGAGACGAGGTCCCGCAGCACAGCGGCGGGGTCTTTCGCTTTTACGACGCCCGATGCGAGAAGGACGCCATCGGTTCCGAGTTCAAGGGCGATCCTGACGCACTCGCCGGTGCTGATCCCGGCACCGGTGAGCACCCGCACCCCGGGATTCACGTTTTTTGCGGCCATAACAGATCGCTCGATGATCCCGGGATCGGCCTTCGAGACAGAGACGCCGCTGCCGATCAGCTCGGGCGGCTCGATTGCCACATAGTCTGGAGAGAGCGCCGCAGCCGCCGCGGTCGTCGCGGCGTTGTTCGTGCAGATCACCGTCTGAAGGTCTGACTTCCGGGCGGCAGCACAGCTCGCCTCGATCGCTGCAAGGGTGAGCCTCCGCTCAGAATGGTTGATCAGCGTCCCGAAAGCGCCGGCCGCCCTGACCTGCTCTGCGGTCACGTGGCCGGTATAGGCGCCCGGAGCGACGCCGTCGATATGCTGCGCATAGACCGGGACCGCATAATGCATCGCAATCGGGTGGAGATCGGTGTACGCCGGGGCGACGCCGATCGTGACCCCGCTCTCCTCGCCGATCTCCTCGGCGGCGGCGGCGATGATCCCGGCGCCCTCGCCCATCCCCTCGGCATATGCCTTCAGGTTGACGATGATAAGAGGCTCAGCCATAATGGTCACTCCCTCTTGATCTTTATAATATCTCCGAGAGTCGTTGAGATTTTGCCGCCCTTCCGGGATGTGATCTCATCGTCTGAGACGTCAAGAAGTGAGATGCCGAGCGCCTTCTCGAGTTTGACACGGACCTGGTCTTCAGGAATGAGGTCCGCCTTCTCGATCTTTTTGATGAGGATCTCACGCTCCTTGATCTCGTTTGCAAGGTCCTTCTGGGTCCAGTTTCTCTCAATACGGGCCTTTTTTATCCTCTCGCCGAAGTCGTCGACGACCTCGCCGACCATCAGGTCAAAGACATCGCGGCCTTTGCGTTGCGGAGCGGCAGGTGCAGCAGGTGCTCTCCGCCCTGGTGCAGCCGGGCGGGGCTGTGCCACTTCTACACCCAGACGTGCGCACTTCAGGCACACCTGAAGCACCGCACCCTCGATGTTTACTCTTTTTGGGGATCCATGTATCGTATCCCCACATAATTCGCACTGCATACTACTCGCAAACACATTTAAGTCATTTTATACTATATACCTATTCGAGGAGGAGCGATGGGGGACAGCGGCTGTGATATAACGGAACCGCAGAACAGCGAAGAACTCTGCAAGTACCTGCTGGAGCGGATCACCAACCTTGAAAACCGCAACCTGGAACTGCGAGAGCGGATGCGGCAGATGGAGTCTGAGAAGCGGTACGTGGAGACGCAGAAGATCCGGTACGAACGGGAGATGCGGAAACTGCGGAGCGAGATCGAACAACTCAGAAGCCCGCCCCTTGTCGTGGGGGAGATCATCGACATCATCGACAACAACCGCGTTGTGGTGAGAAGCAGCGCCGGTCCCAGGTTCCTCGTCCGGGTATCGCAGTTCATCGATCCAAAGGATCTCCGTTCAGGGAGCCGCTGCACCCTCAACCAGCAGTCTCTCGCCCTGATCGAGGTGCTCCCGAACAACTACGACCCCCAGATCTACGGGATGGAACTCGAAGAGCGGCCCGGGGAGATTTACTCCGATATCGGCGGGCTCGAAGCCCAGGTCCAGGAGTTGAAGGAGGCGGTCGAACTCCCGCTCACAAAGCCGCACCTCTTCGAGCAGGTAGGGATCCGCCCGCCAAAAGGCGTTCTCCTCTACGGCCCACCCGGCACCGGCAAGACCCTGCTCGCCCGCGCCGTCGCCCACGAAACGAACGCCCACTTCCTCAGGGTCGTCGGATCAGAACTGGTGCAGAAGTATATCGGCGAGGGGGCGCGCCTGGTGCGGGAGCTCTTCGGGATCGCCAGGGAAAAGGCGCCTGCAATCATCTTCATCGACGAGATCGACGCCGTCGGAGCGCACCGGACCGAGTCGGTCACCTCGGGCGACCGCGAGGTGCAGCGGACCCTGATGCAGCTCCTGGCCGGGATGGACGGCTTCGAGGCGCGGGGCGACGTGAAGATCATCGGCGCCACGAACCGGATCGATATCCTGGACCCGGCACTCCTGCGGCCCGGAAGGTTCGACCGGATCATCGAGATACCGCTCCCGGACATAGAAGGACGGTATTCGATCCTGAAGATCCACACGAAGGGGATGAACCTCGAATCGCAGATCGACCTCCTCGACATTGCCAAACAGACAGAAGGCCGTAACGGCGCCGACCTCCGGGCGATCTGCATGGAAGCCGGGATGTTCGCCATCAGGGACGAACGTTCGCAGGTCAGCGGCGAGGACTTTGTCAGGGCGCTCCACAAGGTCTCCACCGGGTTCAACCGCCAGACCCTCAAGAACACCTTCGGCGAGATGTTCGCCTGAAGGGAAAAATAACCCTTTTTTTCTGGCTGTTCTTTATTCGCCCGGCGGTTTCCGGGAGCATACGGGTGATCAGTGCACCTGTACCGGGGTGCCTGCTTGCCCCATAGATCTGCGATTGGGGCGGGGAAGGGCAAACAACCCCAGCACGCCCATCCATTATTTCTCATCGGCAACCGCTCCACCCTGCCAGTCCCCACACATCCAGGAGCAATCGTGTGCAGGGGTCCGGGGGCAGAGCCCCCGGTCAAGAATGCGGAGAAGGCCCATCTCACCGCTCGCCGATCGTCTCCCCGGGAAGCGCCCACACCTCAAGGTCGCCGTCCGGCCCCTCCGTGACCACGGGGCGGCCCTCCTGAAACCTGATATAAAGGCGCCGGTCAGGTGGACGGTCGGGATCGACCTCCCGCTGTTCAATCGCATGCGCACAGGCGAGAGTACAGCAGCGGCCCGGCGCCATCTCGAAGAGGGCGAGGGCGACATAGCGTTTGAGATACCACCGCAGCTCCGCCGCAAGGGCGAGGGCCGCACCGAGTGAGATGACACGGACGGACACGCCATACGGCGTCTTTTCAGGACGGTAAAAGCGGAGGATCTCGCGGCTCGTCTCAGACGAAAAAAGGGTTGTGTAAAGGTCAGTCCCATCCCGCTGGACGAGGATGAGGCGCATACCTCAGATATACATCCTGAGGTCGGCAGGCTTTTCCTTCCGGGCGACCTTCCTGACCGCTTCAAGGAAATCGTCGTTCCCTGCCGCATCCGAGTTCCGGCGGACCGCCCGCATCCCGGCCTCCCGGCAGATCGCCTGGATCTCCGCACCGGTCATCCCGCCGGTGAGCGGCACCAGGGCCTCGAGGTCCACGCCAGAGAGGTTCATCTTCGCAGTATGGATCTTGAAGATCTCCCGGCGGGAGTCGTCGTCTGGCACCGGGATCTCGATGATCCGGTCGAACCTTCCGGGCCGCAGGATCGCCGGGTCCAGGATATCGATCCGGTTCGTCGCCGCCATGATCCGCACGTTGCCGCGGTTGTCAAAACCGTCCATCTCCGCCAGGAGCTGCATCAGGGTCCGCTGCACCTCGGCGCTCCCTGACGTCCCGTCGTTTGTCCGCTGGCTCGCGATGGCGTCGACCTCGTCGATGAACACGATCGCCGGTGCGTGCTCCCTGGCAAAGGTGAAGAGTTCGCGGACGAGCTGCGCCCCCTCGCCGATGAACTTGTGCACCAGTTCGGCCCCTGACATCCTGATGAAGTCTGCATGGGCGTTGTTCGCCACCGCCTTTGCGATGAGGGTCTTTCCCGTGCCGGGCGGGCCGAAGAGGAGGATTCCCTTGGGGGGTTCGACGCCGACCTTCTCGAAGATCTCGGGACGGGTGAGCGGGTACTCGACCGCTTCCCTGACCTCCTCGATCTCTCCCCGGAGCCCGCCGATCTGCTCGAAGGTGATATTCGGCGCGGTCTCGAGTTCCATCACCCTCACGCGCGAGTCATAGATGGTGCCGACGGTCTTGACGATGGAAAGAGCGTTGTTCACCGCCACTTTCATCCCGGGCTTGATCGTGTCGTAGAGCTCAGGGCTGACCCTCGTGATATACTCCTGATTGTTCCCCTGCTGCCTGAGATATACCTCGCCGTCACCGAGTTTATCGACGATGGCAGCGACAAAAAGAGGCACGCGTTTGAGCTGGTTGTTCTCTCTCCTCAGCTGATTGACCTCTTTCTGGAGCAACTCGTTCTGCATCTTCAGATCCAGAACTTTCGCCTTCATCTCCTGGACCTGGAGTTTATACAGATCATTGTCATTGCTGACGTTAATCACGGAGTCTTCCATGTCACTAATATAGTGGATTCTTTATACATTTATTAGGTGTGGATGTGATAATCAAAGGACGTGGGATTGCACGGGGATCAGCGACCGGAGCGTTGTTGATATCCGATGCACCGCTATCATTCCTCTCAGGGGTCGATGCTGAGAGCGGCGTGATCATCGAGGAAGGGCACCCCCTGAAGGGCGAGTCGATCGCCGGCCGGGTCTTTGCCTTCCCGTACGGGAAAGGCTCCACCGTGGGCTCATACGTGATCTACGCCCTTGCCAGAAACGGAAAGGCCCCGGCGGCGATCATCAACAGGGAGGCCGAACCGATCATCGCCACAGGGGCAATCATCGCAAAGATACCGATGATCGACCGGCTCGAGGCGCCGCTCCCTGCGCTCAAAGCGGGCACAGAGGTAACCGTGGACGCCGATGCCGGCACGGTCTCATGGCAGGAATGAGGGGCAGACATCCATGCAGGTGAACTGGCGGGAGATCACTGCTGCGAAGAACTCGTTCGCCGCGCTGTACGCCGCCTGCGAGACCGAAGGCTACGCTCTCCGCCCGGTGAAGGAGCCTGAGGGCGATGTCACCTGCTACAGCCTGAACTCGATCAACGCCCCGGCTTTTATGGAGGAGATCGCAAATGCGCCCTGCACGACGATCGTCGGCGGGCCCCATGCGACCGCCTGCCCGATGGAGATGGCGGCCTGTGCCGATTACGTCGTCGTCGGCGAAGGGGAGTACACCCTCCCCCGCCTCCTCAGGGCGATCGAGAACCGGACGCCCGGTCCGGTACCGGGCGTTGCGACCCGGGAAGGGCTCTGCCCCCGGGACCATGCGGTCTTTCTCCCGGCGTACCCGCCGTTCTCGCAGTTCAAGGGATATATCGAGATCTCGCGGGGGTGCCCGCACGGCTGCGCGTACTGTCAGACCCCGAATCTCTTCGGCCGGAGGATGCGCCACCGCCCGGTGGACGAGATCGCGCGGGCCGCGGCGCATTTCCGGGATGCCCGGTTCGTGACCCCGAACGCCCTCGCCTACGGCTCCGACGGGATCAGGCCGCGCCCGGAGAAGATCGAGGCGCTCTTCCGCGCTCTTCACCGGAACGAGATCTACTTCGGGACGTTCCCGTCAGAGGTCAGGCCCGAGTTCGTCACCGGCGAGGTGCTGGACCTGATCACCACCTACTGCGCCAACCGGAGGCTCCAGTTCGGGGCGCAGTCCGGAAGCGACCGGGTGCTGAAGATGCTCCGCCGGGGCCACACGGTTGCGGACGTGGAGGGGGCCCTCGACCTCTGCAGGGACGCCGGGCTGACACCGGTCGTCGACTTCATCGTCGGCCTCCCGTGCGAAGAGGACGAGGACGAACGGGCGACGCTCAGCCTCGTCCATGAGGTGACGCGCCGCGGCCGGGCGCATGTCCACCTCTTCATCCCGCTGCCGGGCACCCCCATGGCCGGCATGAAAGCACGGGATCTCCTGCCGGAAACGCAGCGCGATCTCGGGAGACTCGCTCTTGCAGGCAAAATTTCAGGCTCCTGGAACGATCCCGAGAGAAGATTTTATAGGAATCGCTAGAGAATTTTCTATCATGATTGATGTGCTTTTGCTGGCAGATCTCCACGGCCAGTTGGGCAAGATGGAGGCATTCCTTGATCTCCAGCCCGACATTGTCATTATTGCCGGCGATCTCACACAGTTCGGGCCATGCGACATGGTCAGGAAGATGAGTGCGCTCATCGACGTACCGTGCTTTGCGGTACCGGGCAACTGTGATCCATGTGATATCTGCGATGCGCTTGAACACTCGGACTGCGTCAACCTCCACGGATCGAGTTTCTCGATCGGAAAGGTGTCCCTCGCCGGGATCGGCGGCTCAAATCCGACGCCATTTGATACACCGTTTGAACTGCAAGAACCTGAAATTGAGCGCCTGATTGTACGGGCCACATCACATATGGACAAAAACGTCCATAATGTGCTGGTCTCCCATGCGCCGCCCCACGGGGTCCTGGACCTCGCCGGGGAAGAGCATGTGGGGAGCACCAGCGTGAAAAACCATATGAAGGAGTTCGACCTCGTCTGCTGCGCCCATATGCACGAGCAGAGGGGCGTGGAAGAGGTTGACGGCGTCAAGGTCGTCAACCCGGGCCCGGCATCAGAGGGCTACTGCGCCATGATCCACTTCGGCGACGAGCCGAAGGATATCGGGATCGAGCTGCTCAGGGTCTGAGCAGTTCGAGATATGACTGCGGGATGTGGTCACCCTCTATCCCGAGTTCCCCTTTTATCCATTCGATCTGTTTCTCCGCGTCCCCGCCCAGTTCATGGGCCATCACCTCGATCTCGACGAAACTCCCGAGACCCTCGACGACATCGAGAGCGACATGCGCCGTCCCGAGGGCGAACTCCTCCCGGTATTTTCTGACAGAGGCGTGGAGACGGAACCCGAGGCGCTGCAGCACGTCCTCCATGATCTCGCCGGATTCGACGACGACGTTGAACTCCTCGCGCGTCTTCGAACCTCTGCCGATCATCTTCGGCCCCTTGTAGGTCACGGTGCACCGGTCACCCTCATAGCGGAGCCTGAGGGCTTCGTCGGTCGTGCCGAAGTCCCTGACCGGATGGTTGTAATAGACGTCGCGCTGATCGGTCGATACCGGGGAGGCCGCGCCGATATGGACGAGACGCGCACGTATTTTCGGAAGATCCGGAACCCGGATCTTTGCTTCGACTTCAAACATCCAATCCCACCAATTTAAGTATTTTCGTCGAGACTTAATATAGACAAGGTGTATCTCATGGTAATTAACGAAGGAGACATCATCAGACTCAACTATACAGGCCGGGTGGAGGGCGAGATTTTCGACACCACCATCGGGGCTGACGCTGAGGAAGCAGGCATCAAGAACCCGCAGAAAGACTACGAAGCGATCGTTGTCCGGGTCGGGAGCAACCACGTCATCCCGGGCCTCGACGAGGCGCTCGTCGGCAAGGAGATCGGCCAGCAGTACGAGGTCGAGGTGCCGGCCGAGAAGGGCTTTGGCCCCCACGACATGAAGCTCGTCGAGTCCGTGAACACCAACCAGTTCAGGGAGAAGCCGAAGTTCGGCATGCGCATCCAGTCGGGCGACCGCGAGGGTGTCGTGGTCAACGTGCTCGGCAAGAAGGCGGTCGTCGACTTCAACCACCCGCTCGCCGGCAAGACGCTCACCTACACCTTCACGATCGAGGGCATGGTCGAAGCCGTCGAGGAGAAGGCGCAGGGCTTCATCAAGCTCTTCTCAGGCCGCAAGATGGACCTCTCCTTTGCAGAGGGCACGCTCACCCTGAACCTTCCGGCCGGGATCAACTACGACAAGCGCTGGGTCATGGCCCGCGGCATCGTCGTCCACCAGATCTTCGAGTACATCCCCGAGGTGAAGGACATCGTCTTTGTCGAGACCTTCAAGCGCCCGGAGATGCCGGCCGAAGTGAAAGAAGAATAAACTCATCTTTTTTTTCAGTCACATTTCTGGTTTGGCGTGCTTGAGGCCATCGCCGTGCCATACCATCCAATCGCCCGCCCGGTCAGGGGAGCACCGGTCGATGAAAAATGATGGGTGATCAGATGGCGTGGGCTGCCCGTCCCTGCCCCTATCGCAGGTCTATGGGGCGGCAGGCCCCCCGGCAGAGGCAGAACCCCGATTCCCGTACACTCACGCAACGCCAGCCCCGCGCCGGGGGTTGCACCCCCGGACCCCCGCACACGATTGCCCCGGACGTGCGAGGGCGGTCGGGCCGGAGAGGCGATCATCCATCATCCCCACCAATCGCAATTCTGCGGGGCGGCAGGCCCCCGGCAAGGGCTGCTCGGTTATCAAGAACCCTCACGTTCTGGATGCGAAGAGACGATAGAACGAAGAGCGAAGTCCGCCTCTGGCCAGGGGGTTGCACCCCCGGAGACGAGGGAACGGTCGGGCTGGAGAGGCGATCATCCATCATTCCTCAATCGCAGATCTTTGAAGCAGCCGGCCACCCGGCACCGCCCCTCTCTTCAACCGTCTGCTCACGCAAAGGCGTGAAAATCCCCCACACCTTCGTGCCAGCGTGAGACACACCCACAATCCCGATTCGTCCAGGCAGGATCAGACGACGATCCGCAGATAAGGAGACCCGAAAAAAGAGAGCGCCGCCCCTCACCCGAGGGGATAGCGGAGGAGCGCCGCGATCCCGCCGAGGGCGTTGAGCCGGTCCCCGGGCTCGAACTCTGAGCTGAATACTACGACCCGTGCGTTGATCCGCTCGGCCTCTTCGAGGAGGCGGGCGATGCCGGGGTCCCGGATCAGGGCGTCGGAGACGAGCACCTCCTCTGCAGCGCCATAATCGATCGCCTTTCTCACCTCAGCCTTCCCGTAGGCCACCGCCCCGCCGGTCCCGATCCGTTTGAGCACCTCGTCCATCCTGGTCACCTCGCGGGCGAGCTGGAGGTCGCCGACAAGCCGCTCGAGCACGCCCTGCCCGATCACCTCCTGCACCGCCCCGCGGCCGATCCGCCGCGTCTCGACGGTGACGACCCGCTCGCCGAGGTCGGGATTCTTCGCCTTCAGGAACCTGACAAAGTCGTCTTTGACAAAACCCGGGCCGGCCACGACGACCGGGCCTGTCACGTCCCTGAGGGTGGCCAGGGCGTCTGAGAAGAACGCCGCTTTTCCATCGATCTCCGCACCCTTCCCGCTCCCGGCGGTGATGGTCACCACCCGTTCGGGGCCGTACTGCCTGATCCTGAAGAGCTCGCCCTCCCCCTCCTCGATCGTGATCACATGCACGACATTGTGGAGGGAGGCCCCGACCGCCCGCTCCACCCGTTCGAGATCGATGCCGCGCCAGTGCCTGACGACCGAGATCTCGTAGCCGGGCTCGACATTGAGGGTGTGATACGAGGAGACGTCCACCCCGGACTCGATCACCCCGCCGACCCTGAGGCGATTCGCATAGGGATGGAACTCCACCCGCTCCACCCTGATCCCGAGGCGGACCGGCCGTTTCTCGGCCTTTTCAGGGCGGAGTTTGTCGGTCGCCATATCGACGGTCCGCAGGGTCGTCGCAAACACGAGGTTGCCGGGGGTGATCAGGTGTTCCAGGTGCCAGAGGTCGTCGAGGGACTCGGGGAAGAGCCGGATCTCGCCGTACGGCCCCTTGAGTTCACCGTATTCAGCCTTCATGCTCGCCCACGATGTCCGACTCGCCAGGCGGGACGAAGGCGGCGATCGCCTCGGTATTCAGCGCCGCCTTCATCTTCTTCCAGATCTCGTCGCCGACCTGCTCCCTGAAGACGCGGCCGATCTTTTTCGCGACGTCGTTGGGGCCGAAGGTGCCGGGCATGAGTTCGACAAGGTGATCGGTACGGGCCCTGACCGCCGCGGTCGGGCCGCCGATGACCGTCACATCGGGCTTCAGCTGCACCCCGATCGCCACGCCGAGCGGGACGTCCCTGACGTAATGCCGCTCGCCCCTGACGATAAACGCACCCCTGGAAACGTACTCGCCCGACTCCGGCGTCTTGCTCACCTGGTCGGGACGGGCGATATAGACGTCGGCGGCGAAGTGCCCGGCCTTCCAGGCATTCGAGTACGAGGCGGCAAAGCAGGCAACCTCGTCCTCAAGGTGTTCGGTCGGCCCCTTGACGATGACCACCGAACCGCCGTGGACGTCGGCGTGGACAAAGGTGTCCTTCCCCTCCATGTAGCGCTTGACCAGTTCCTCGTTCTGGGAGGCGTCCCGCCCGCCGAGCACCAGGGTGCCGTCGGTGGTGTAGAACCACCTGAACCGGTGGAACCACTTCTTCTTCAGGAGGTGGAGTGTTTCCTTCGGTTTCTCTTTTTGTTTCGGCACACCGCGCTCCATCGCCGCGAGCGCCCCTTCCTTCTTCTTCCTGAACTTCTTGATCTGGTCGTAGTAGCGCTCGACGTTCGCCTCCACACTCTCGTGGACATGGATCGTCACCTGTATCCCGACGTCGACATCGACGGCGGCATCGGCCGGATGAACCGAGACCACCGCTTTCGCTGCCGGAAGGTCGCTCGACTTGAGGATTTTTTCGATCTCCTGCCAGGACATACTCCGGCTCGCCCGCTGGAGTGTGGTGATCACCTCCTGCACGAGGGGATAGTTCGTATAGATCGCCTCGACGGCCTTCTCGGCCCTGGCGATCTTGCCCTCGAACTTCTTGATCGCGGTCTCCTGCTGAAGCCGGATGACCTCCTCGCGGCTGAGTTTCGGCCTCTTCTCCTCCGCTTTTGTGACCGAGGCCGGCACCTCGGGATAGAACGACTCAAGTGCGGCGTTGTAGGTGTCAAACGCCTGCTGCACCGTGCCGAGGCCGCGGACAGGCCAGCACCCGCTCTCCGTCACCACCGGCGCGGGATGCGCCTCCACATCCCGGATCAGCCCCTGGAACGCTGCATAGACCGCACCCGCGTCGGCCGAAGAGGCAGGGATATCCTTATCGACGCCGGCTCTGCTGCAGACGAGCTCCGCATAGGTGCCGCCGAGCAGGCAGCCGACGGCGAGTGTCCTGACCAGATCGCGATTCGAAGCGGCGAGCATGCCTGCAAACGCCCCTTCGTCCATCTCGCTACAGTCCGCTCCCTCGGGGAGGAGATAGGCCTCGCCCGGAACGACCGCCCGGTCCTTGAAGCGGTGGTGCCAGAGCGGCTTGAGGATCACGCCGCCCTCGTCGAGAAGGACGGCGTTTCCTTCGTCGAAGAGTTCGATCACCAGCCTCAACACGCCTGTTTTCTTTCCGATATCGATATAGAATATTCGCTGGAGGCCGTACTGGCCGATCCCCCTGACCCGTCCGCCCTCCAGGTGCTTTCGCAGGAACATCGCATATCCCAGGGGCGTTTTCGGGGATTCGGGAAGAGAGGCGACAAGGTGCGCTCTCCTCCCGGTCTCTATGAGAAACTGGCGCTTCACCCCTCCTTCGCCGTTGAGCCTGATGCCGAGCGTTTTTGTATCGTACTGGTAGATCTTTCCGATCCAGAGGGGGAGGTGGCCGCAGAGTTCTGTTACCATCGCCCTGACGTCAATCCCGCTCATCCCCTGTTTGTTTGCCATTGATTATACCAAATTAAATATGGCTCAAGCACTAAAAATACTCCACTGATGCATGATGAGCGAGGAGGAGCACGTACAGATCAAACCTGATGCACCTAAAGAGAAGGGTGAAAAGAATCAGGCACAGAAACGGACCGAGCATATAGAGCGCATACACCGGACTCTTGTGGCATGTTTTATGGGTATCGCCGCAGGAATGCTCTCATATTATCTCTCGGGTGCCGTTGACCCTGCAACAGGGATGCAGCAGAACCAGATCATCGGCGTCCTCTTCCTGATGGCCGCGGTCGTCTTCCAGAAGCACATATTCATGCTCATGAAGATCGACTACACCGAACTGGGGGGAAAAGACTGGTTTTATCAGGCGTTTATGACCTTCTCCTTCTGGTTAATCGCGTGGGCCGTCATGCTCACCACATCAGCGGTGTGATCAGTCATGCGTATTGCCGTCGTTCATAAAGACAACTGTCATTCAAAGAAGTGCGGGACCGAGTGTATTCTCTACTGCCCGAGGGTGCGGAGCGGCGACGAGACCATCGCCCTCGGCGAGGATGAAAAGGCGGTAATATCCGAGGAACTCTGTGTGGGGTGCGGGATCTGCGTTAAAAAGTGCCCCTTCGGCGCGATCGATATCGTGAACCTTCCCGAAGAACTCGAACAGCCAACGCACCGCTACGGCGTGAACGGGTTTGCCCTGTATGGTCTTCCCATACCGGTCGAGGGAAAGGCCACCGGCATTCTCGGCCCGAACGGTATCGGCAAGTCCACGTCCATCCAGATCCTATCAGGGCAGATGCGGCCGAACCTGGGCATTTTTGAGAGCACGGTCTCATGGGACGAGATATTCAAACAGTTCGCCGGGACAGAACTCTTCGATTACCTCAAGCACGTCTCAGGAAAAGAGATCAAAGTCGCTCTCAAACCCCAGTATATCACCTACATCCCGAAGGCCTTCTCAGGCACGGTGAGGGACCTCCTCTCGAAGACAGACGAGCGCGGGGCGCTGGACCACCTGGTCGACGAACTCGCCCTCGGATCCATCCTGGACCGCGACATCAAGAACCTCAGCGGGGGCGAGCTGCAGCGGGTGGCAGTCGCCGCCTGCCTTGCCCGCGACGCCGATTTCTATTTCCTCGACGAGATCACGCCATACCTGGACATCTACCAGAGAATGGCGGCAGCAAACCTCATCAGGGAGGTGGCAGAGCACCGTCCGGTGGTGATCGTGGAGCACGACCTCGCTATCCTGGACATGCTCGCCGACACCGTGCACGTCGCCTATGGCCGGCCCGCCGTGTTCGGCGTGATTACCGGGCCGAAGGGCGTGCGGGTCGGGATCAACGATTATCTCGAAGGCTACCTCCCTGAGGAGAACGTCCGTTTCCGGGATTACGCCGTCGTCTTCGAGAAACGTGCGCATACCAAAGAAGCCGTCAGGGAAGAACTCTTCACCTTCCCGCAGATGTCGAAGACCTACGACCGCTTCAGGCTCTCGGTCAGGGGAGGGGAGATCAGGAAGGGCGAGGTGCTTGGCCTGGTCGGCCCGAACGGCATCGGCAAGTCCACCTTTGCAAAACTCCTCGCCGGCGTCGAGGAGCCGGACGGCGGGCCGCTTGCGGAGAAGGTCACGATCTCGTACAAACCGCAATACGTCAGCGCCGATTCGTCCGACACCGTCGAGTTCATGCTGCGGCGGATCACCAGACGCTTCGACTCGTCGTACTATCAGCACGAGGTGATCGAGCCCCTCGCCCTCGGCCCGATCCTCCAGTCGCCGGTCGACACCCTCTCGGGCGGCGAACTGCAGCGGGTGGCGATCGCTGCCTGCCTCTCCCGCGACGCCGACCTCTATATCATCGACGAGCCGAGCGCCCACCTCGACGTGGAGCAGCGGATGAACCTGGTGCGGGTGCTCAAGCACCATGCCGAGGGGAAAGAGTGCGGCGTCCTCGTCATCGACCACGACATCTACCTCATCGACATGATCTCCGAGAGGATCGTGGTCTTCGACGGCGAACCTGGCGTGGCGGGCGAGGCGAAAGGGCCGTTCTCGATGCGCGACGGCATGAACCTCTTCCTCTCCGGCCTCGGCGTCACCTTCAGGCGGGACAAGAGCGGGCGACCGCGGATCAATAAACCAGAATCCTTCCTGGACCGCGACCAGCGCTCGAAGGGCGAGTATTATTACGCCGGGGCCGAGGAATAACCCCGCACTTTTTTCCTGCTCTTCTGCGTGAACGTGCATGATACCGTCGTCTGGCGCCGCTCAGGGAAACCGAGACGAAGGTCTGACGCCATAGGCTGACGATTCGGCTCTTCGCTCCTTTGTGTGGGTAGCCATGATACCTTCATCTGACCCCCTCAGGTGAACGGGGGTATCATACGCGAAAGACGACGATTTTAGAGGCGGGAAGTATCTCAAGACGAACATGTCGACGGGTAGATCGGCGTGCCGGTGCCGGGGGGCCTGCTGCCCCCTGGTCCCCCGCAAAATACGATTGATGCAGGACGGCAGACCTCCTCCCCTGGACATCGCCTCCCGCCTTCCCGATCCAATCGTGCGCGGGGGTCCGGGGGCAGAGCCCCCGGCGCGGGCTGCAGGAAAGCGGTCGATCGAAAAAGAGGATTGCCGCCCTGGTGCCGGGGGGCCTGCCGCCCCATAGACCTGCGATTGGGGCAGGGATGGACAAACCACTCTGGCCCGATCATCCATCATTTTCATCGATCGATGCTCCGCCCAGCCCCTCCTCGCATATCCAGGGCAATCGCATGCGGGGGTCCGGGGGTGCAACCCCCGGAGAACACCCAGCAGAACGTGGTTGATTCCAGACACCATCAATGACCTGAGCGATTGGATCAGGATGGGGGCCACTCAGGTGAAAGGGTGAAGAACCGATAATGTCGGTGGAGCCTGAATGAGCATCAGGCAAAAAGAGTATTGGGATAAACTTCCACACTATGCGTTTAGAAGTCCAGTTTCCTCTTGCCGAGGGCCTCGATGTACTGGACCTCGGCTCCGGCCACCATCGCGGCGATCTGGTCCTCGGGAACCGCAATCTCAAACATCGTGAAGTCCTTGACGTCCATCAGCTGCGCGACGTTCCCGGCGATCGAGATGACCTGCGCCATCTTCCGCTCGACAACCGGCACATAGACCTTGGTCGAGACGGGCTGCACGATCGAACGCTTCTGGCCGTCGAAGATCCCGACCACATCGATACGGGCCTTTGCGGCACCGTGTTTGCCCGGCTTGGAGGTGGCAATCGTGAGGATCTTGCAGGGTTCGTCATCGACCACAACGTAGCGGCCTTCCTTTAATTTTCCAGTCTCAGTCTGTTCCTTCATTGAGTTCACGCTCGCAGTAGTAATTTATCTTTATGGCAATAGATAAATACAACGCAAAGGCGTATTCATGGACTTCATCAAATGGTGCGGAGACCTTGCCGATCAGGTCGGGGAGACGGTGAAAGATCTTGTCGACAGCCCTGAGGGTGCACAATATATCAGGATGGGCGCAGACGGGACGCCGACTGAACGGATCGACCAGGCTGCAGAGGAGTGCGTGGTGGCGGCGCTGCGCGAGAACCCATTCTGCAGCCGCCTTATCTCCGAGGAACTCGGGATCGTCGATATCGGCGGGGAAAAAGGCGCCGTCTACCTCGACCCGATCGACGGCACCTACAACGCAGTCCACGGCATACCGTTCTATGCGATCTCGATCGCCTACGGCGAGGACGGTGTTCTCCAGCAGGGTTTTGTCCGTGACCTCTGCAACGGGGAGACGTTTTCGGCCGTGCTGGGCAGGGGCGCATACCTGGACGGACAGCCGATCAGGGTTTCAAAGACCGCACTCCTCGAGGAGAGCGCGCTTTCGATATACGGGCGAAAATTCGATCCCTCGACGGTGCTGCCCCTCGGAGAGAAGATCCGGCGCTGGCGGCTGCTCGGCGCCTCCTCCCTTGAACTCGCCTATGTGGCCTGCGGGAGACTGGACGGTTTTGTCGATACCAGGAACACCCTCCGCGTCATAGACGCCGCGGCCGGCATCGTGCTCTGCGAGGCGGCCGGAGGAAAAGTGAGCGGAGTCGACGGCCTGCCGGTGAAATTCTCCGACGACGTGAGCGCCGGCCGCTGCCTGATCGCGACGAACGCCGTCCTCCATACAAAGATCATCGAATACCTGAGGTGAAAGAGATGAAGGCGCTCCTGATGTCAAGGATCGATACCCCTGAGGTGCTCGCCTATGCGGACGAGATCAGGCGCCTTCTCCTCTCCCTCGGCTATACCGTCACCCTCGAAGAAGGGACCGCAGACGCCCTCGGCGAGACAGGCGAGTCTCTCGGCGAGACCGACGCCGGGATCGTCGTCGCCGTCGGGGGCGACGGCACGGTCCTCCTCGCCGTCCAGATGATGACGCGCCAGATCCCGGTGATCGGGATCAACAGGGGACACGTCGGATTTCTTGCCGATCTCGAAGACCGAGAGGTGCCGGCATTTTTCGCGAATCTTCGCGAAGGGATGCGCCTCGATCGGCGGATGCGCATCTCGCTCTTCCATGAAGGGGAACACCTCGGCGAGGCCCTCAACGAGGCGGTGATCGTTACCGCCCGCCCGGCGAAGATGCTCAGGTTCACGATCATCATCGACGGCATCGAGGTCGAGGAGTTCAGGGCCGACGGCCTGATCATCGCCACGCCGACCGGTTCGACGGCCTATGCGATGAGCGGCGGCGGACCGATCGTCGACCCGAAGTTCGACGGATTTCTGCTGGTGCCCCTCGCCCCCTATATGCTCTCCTCACGCCCGCACCTCATCGACAGCGGGAGGAACCTGAAGATCAGGCTCGAAAGCACAAAGCCGGCCCAGCTCGTCCTCGACGGCAGAGGGGATTTCACGCTTGGCAGCGGGGCGGAGATCTCGGTGCGGAGATCCGACGCTCCTGCCATCTTTCTCGATGCCGGCAAGAATTTTTTCCTGAAAGTGCGGGAGAAACTCCACAACCTCTGATCCTTGCGGAGAACCACAGATTTATCTTTTCTGCAGGAGAGCATACAGGAGTGGAGGAATCGAAAATGAGTGATATAAGAACTCCAATCAATTATGCCGAAGTCTCGGAAACGCTGAAGCACTATCTCGGCCTCTCGGGCTCGCCGGTGGCGGTCAAGTTCGCACAGACAAAAGATCAGATCCCCGAGGGCATGGAGGCGCTCGACGAGGCCGCCCGCCACTGCCAGATGGTCAGCTGGGCGCGCAAGGACGGGAAGATCTTCTATGCGACCGCCGATAAGCACACCTGCCAGGGCGGGGCATGGGCGCTCGGCCTCAAGGAGATCACGCCGAGCCTGAAGAGCGGCGAGTTCTACTATAAACTCGGCAAGTTCGATACCTGGGCCGGGTGCAAGCGCACCATCGACCGTGTGCCGCACGTCGAGTCCGGGACCACCTATGCGACGATGTATGCACCACTGGAGAAGACGCCCTTCACCCCGACGGTCGTCCTGATCGTCACCACGCCGCGGGCGATGCTCAAACTCGCACAGAGCGTGCTGTACAAACTCGGCGGGAGGATCGAGGCGAACTTCGCCGGGATCCAGTCTATCTGCGCCGACACCACCGCACAGACCTACCTGAACGGGCGGGTGAACTTCTCGCTCGGCTGCGACGGGTCGCGCAAGTTCTCAGGGATTGCCGAAGAAGAGATGGTCATGGGCATCCCGGTAGAGCTCCTCCCTGAGATCGCCGAGACGATCAAGATCGTCACTTCGGCGCCGGGTTCGGTCTGAACCCTATTCTCTTTTTATTTCTTCGAGCACCTTCAGGCACGCGAGCGGTACGGCCGCCCGCACTTCCGGGCTCATCTCCTGTGAAAACGCCTCGATCTCTCCCCCTTCGATCCCGACAATGACAATCTCGGCATTGATGCCGGTCTCGCGGGCAACGGCGATCGCCTCCGCGATCCCGAAGTCATGGAGCGACATAGGAAAGAGCGACGACGGCGGCACCTCGTGAAAGACTCTCACCTCGCCGATCTCCCCCATGCCGGTCGTGGCGTCCACGATGACGACGCGGTCGCACCCCTCCATCAGGGAGATGAGCCCGAACCCGCCCAGGCCCCCGTCGACGATATCGAGATCAGGGTGGTCAGCCGCAAGCCGCGCCATCACGGCAGGGCCGACGCCGTCGTTGCCCATATAGGGGTTCCCGCATGCAATGACGCGGACATTCATGGGAAAAAAGAGGATGTTCTTCTGGTTATGCTTTGCCGATCCAGGCATCGACCTGGTCCTGGTGCTCGTCGACCCACCGCTTCGCGGCGTCGTCCACCGGGGTTCCGTTCTCGATATCGAGCATCACCGACTCCATGTCGGCAGTGGTCCAGTGGAAGCGCTCCAGGATCGCATAGGCCTCGGGCTTATCCTGCTCCAGGCCCGCGCGGGCGAGCGTGGCAATGTACTCCTCGCCGCCGTACGCTCCCTTCGGGTCGTCGAGGTACTTCAGGTCCCAGCGGGCGAACATCCAGTGTGGCGTCCATCCGGTGACCACAACCCACTTCTCCTCGTTGATCGCCTTGCGCAGGGCCGAGGCCATGCCGGCGCTTGAACTGTAGATGAGTTCGTAATCCAGGCCGTAATCGGCGATCGCCGTCTCGGTGGCGGACATGATGCCGGCACCGGGTTCGATACCGACGATCGTCCCGTCGAACTGTTCTGAGACGCTATTGAGCTGCTCAATCGAGTCGATGGTCACATAGGCCGGAACGACAAGACCGATCTTCGCCCCTTCAAGGTTCTTCCCGACCATCACGATCGAATCGCCATAGGTTTCCATGTAGGTCTTGTGTGTGGCAGGCAGCCACGACGAGACCGTGCAGTCGAAATTGCCGGCCGCAAGCCCCTGGTATAGGGGCGCTGCATCGACAGCGGTGATCTCCACCGTATAGCCCGCCCCCTCGAAGGCCTGCTTGAGCACATTGGTGCTCGAGATCTCAGAGTCCCAGAGGACGTAGCCGATGCTGATCGATTTATCCTCGGACGGTGATGCACCGCCGTCGGATCCGGTGCATCCTGCCGTCAGGACAAAACACACTGCAACAATTCCTAAAAGGACAGTTCCTAACAAATTTTTTCGCTTCATATGAATACTCCGTTTCATTGGTTACCCTCTCGCCCGGCGATGAGGCTCTGGGTCAGGCGGTCCAGGATGATCGCCAGGATCACGATCGCAAGCCCGGCTTCAAAGCCGGTGCCGATATCGAGACGCTGGATCCCTTCGAGCACCTTGTAGCCGAGCCCCCGCGCACCGATCATGGCGGCGATGACCACCATCGAGAGGGCCATCATGATGCACTGGTTTACCCCGGCCATGATCGTCGGCATGGCGAGGGGGAGCTGTACTTTGATGAGTTTCTGCCGTTCGGTCGTCCCGAACGCCTCGGCAAGTTCGATCAGGTCGCGAGGCACCTGCAGGATGCCGAGCGCCGTGAGCCTGATCACCGGCGGCATCGCAAACACGACCGTGGCGATCATGCCGGGGACGTTGCCCAGGCCGAAGAAGATGACCGCCGGGATCAGATAGACGAACGCCGGCATCGTCTGCATCAGATCCAGGACCGGCTTGAGCGCCCGGTTCGCCATCTCAGAGTGCGCTGCCAGAATCCCGGTCGGGATCCCGATGAGAAGGGCGAGGAGCGTCGAGGCGATCACGAGCGCCAGCGTCTCCATCGAGAGATCCCAGAGGTGCAGGTCCCAGACGAGCAGCAGCCCGAGGGCCGAACCGACGGCGAGATGCGTGTTCCGGCGGCTGATAAACCAGACCAGGACAGCGGCAACGACGATGAAGACCGGCGGGGGCAGGACGAGCAGGGCGTCCCTGAGGAGGGAGATGACAAAACCGAGGGCACCGCTGATCCCGTTCAGGAGCCAGCCAAACGTCCCCTCGATCCAGGAGACGAGCACCTCCACGGCATCGCCGATGGGAACCTTCGGGAGGTTCATGTACTCTCCTCCTCATCCGGCGCACCCGAGATCGCCAGGGCTCCAAGGAGCGAACCCCTGATGATGACGCCCCTGAGGCGATGGCAGGTGTCGACCACCGCAACCGGGTACTGGCTGGTGGCCACCGTCCCGATCAGGTCGCGCACCGGCGTCTCGGGCGCCGTCACCGGGGTCCCGGTGATGAGGATCTCCGCAAGGCTTTTTTTCTCCTTTGCAGCCTTCACAGCATCTTCCACGACGATCAGCCCCTTCAAGACTTTGCCCTTTCCGACCGCAAAGATTGAGGAGATGCCATGCTCCTCCATCAGTTTGAGCGCGACCCTCGGCCCGGACTCAATCCAGACGGTAGGTTCAGGGGGTTTCATGACGCCCTCTGCCGTGAGCACCCGGGTCATATCGACGCCGGCAACGAACCTTGCCACATACTCGTCCGCCGGGGCGGTCAGGATCTCCTCTGGAGTGCCGACCTGAATGATCCGGCCATCCTTCATCAGAGCGATCCGATTCCCGAGCTTCAGGGCCTCGTCGAGGTCATGGGTCACAAAGACGATCGTCTTGTTCAGGGCGTTCTGGAGGTCGAGGAGTTCGTCCTGCATCCCGGCCCTGATTATGGGATCGAGGGCGCTGAACGCCTCGTCCATGAGCAGAATATCGGGATCGCTCGCAAGCGCCCGGGCGAGGCCGACACGCTGCTTCATCCCGCCGGAGAGGTGGTCGGGCATGCTCTCCTCATAGCCGGAGAGCCCGACCATTTCAAGGGTCTGCCGCGCTTTTTCCAGCCGCTCGCTCTCCGGGATCTCCTGGACCTCCAGTCCAAAGGCGACGTTCTCGACCACGCTCCGGTGCGGCAGGAGGGCGAAGTTCTGGAAAACCATGCCGAGTTTCTTCCGCCTCACCTCGCGGAGCGCCGCCTCGTCCAGGGAGGCGATATCGATCCCGTCAAGAAGGATCTTCCCGGAGGTCGGAGGAATAAGACGGTTGAGGCACCTGAGCAGGGTAGATTTCCCTGAACCCGAGAGCCCCATGATCACGAAGATCTCGCCCTCGAGGATCTCGAGGTCGATCGCCTGAAGGCCGACGGTCTGCCCGGTTTCCTCCAGAATCTCTTCTTTTGAGCGGCCCATTTCAAGAAGAGAGAGGGCCGCTTTCGGGCGGTTGCCAAAAATTTTATACAGAGAATGAATAACGAGTTTCGGTTTTTGTATTTCCTGATCCATGAACGCCTCCGCTGAGGGCTGATCGAGGGGTCCCAAGACAGGACGACAACACTGTCGACGATGCAGGTGCACTGCCAAACCCCATCCAAATCAGAGGGACACCCGTTTCGGGTGGCCATAAACAAGACAATTCTTGCATTCGGACGGTAAGCAGGGACCACTTAACCTGATATACCTGATCGTATGCGGCCACATTATAAATATATTATACCTTTGATACACCCGGGGAGGGGTTGCCGTCAGCGGTCGGTCTCTGACGCCCCAGAACGATAAAAGGCTTATCTTGCCGGCGTGAGAATACTACACAGGTGGTTTGTTGCAGGTTTCCATGAAGATCGAGGTGAAGGACGCCCCGGGTCAGCTGGTGGCGGCCCTCAAGCCGATTTCCGAGGCTGGCGGAAACATCATTGCGGTCATCCACGAGTGGGACCCGACCCTCCGCTCGAAGACCAGAATCGTCCAGGTCGTCCTCGACATCCCTGAGGACCGGGTCGACGGCCTTGTGGAGAGTCTCACCTCCAGAGGCGTCTCCATCCTCAGGATGGGCGAAGAGCGGCTTTTGATGAAGCGGAGCGTCATCATGATCGGACACCTGATGCACACCGACCTCTCCGACACCGTGGACCAGATCGACTGCACCGGTTTTGCCGAGGTGGTCGAGATCCATATGACCATGCCGGGGATCGCCCAGCGTTCCTCTGCCCTGCTGACCGTCTCTGCAACAAATGCGGCGCACATGGAGACGGCGATGGAGATCCTCAGGGCAGTGGCGAAGAAGAAAGATCTGCTCCTCGTCGAACCGATGGAGGAGAGCATATGAAAGTAGCAATTCTCGGGCTCGGATCGGTCGGAAGAGGTGTCGTCTCGATGCTCGCGAAGAAGGACCTGGGCATCGTCGTCACCGGGATCGCCGATTCCAGGGGGGGCGTCATGGACCCGGCGGGGCTCGACCTCCAGGCAGTGCTGGAGCAGAAGGCGAAGACCGGGTTCTGCGGCGATCCCTCAATTCGGGGGGAGGATATCGTCAAAAATGGAGACTACGACGTCCTGGTCGAGGTGACGCCGACCGATATCAGGACCGGCGAACCCGCCCTCACCTCGATCAGGACGGCCCTCTCGAGGCGGAAGCACGTCGTCACCTCCAACAAAGGGCCGCTCGCCCTCCACTACACCGAACTGATGCACCTTGCCGCGGAGAACAGCGTTCAGCTCCGCTATGAGGCGACGGTCTGCGGGGCGATTCCGATCATCCAGACGCTCCAGCATGGCCTTGCCGGCAACGAGGTCCGCGCCGTCTACGGCATCCTCAACGGGACCTGCAACTATATTCTCACCAGAATGGCGGACGAAGGGCTCACCTACGATCAGGCCCTTGCCGAGGCGCGGGAGATGGGCTATGCCGAGGCCGACCCGACCTTCGACGTAAAAGGGATCGATACCGCCCTCAAACTGGTCATCCTTGCAAATACTATCTGGAAAAACGGCATCACCCTCAGGGACGTCGACTGCACCGGCATCGATCTCCTGACTGCCGAGGCCCTGACCCTGGCCGGGAGCCAGAACTGCACCATCCGCCTCATCGGTGAAGTCATTCCAGGGAGAAAACTCCTCCGCGTCTCGCCCCGCATCCTGCCGAAAAAACATCCCCTCGTTGTCAGGGACACCCTGAACGCCGTGACCGTCGTCACCGACATGGCCGGGGCGATCACGCAGGTCGGCAAGGGTGCGGGCTCGGTCGAGACGGCGAGCGCCGTGATCGGGGACCTCCTCTTCATCAGGGATTGTCATGTCAAGGGTGATTGAGCGGCGGCGCGAGATCCTCGCCGAGATGCGAAGGGCGACCATCGATAAGGGATACTTCACGATCCCGGAGATCGCGGAGCGCTGCTATCTGCCGCGGAGCACCCTTCAGGACTGGGTGACCCGCCTCCTCGACGAGGGATGCATCCTCCAGAAGGAGGAGCGGCACGGCCGGCACCCGGCGACCTTTGCGGCGCGGTCGGCCCTGCCGGTCTCGGCGTGCCGGCGGATCTTTACAACGGTCGATGGCGACCGCGTCGAATGCTATCACGAGTGCCTGAGCAGCGGGTGCGCCGCCTTCTGCGAGTATCACCATACACTGGCCGGCGGGGCGCTCGTCCATGTCCAGCGCGACGGTACGCTCCTGCGGGAGTGCGGCGTGCTGACCGAGAGCGAGGTCGAGATCGGGCTTCCGCCAAAATCCGCCGTGGGTATCGCCGCCATCAGGCGGGAAGGGGACGAGATCGTCCAGACGATCCGGTGCATCGGCGGCCCGGCCTATTCCCTCACCGACCAGATGGCCGAGGCCGAGGGCGTCTGTTCGGTGGCGGCACAGAAGACCGACGGGATCATCGAGGGCGAGGTGCGGACGCGCGCCCTCATGCACGTCGGGATCGGGATCGACGACACCGACGCCCCCGGAGGCGGGGCGACCTTCGCCCTCGCTCTCGCCCTCCTGCAGCACCTCAGCACCGGCGAGGGGATCATCCCGATCGGTCACCGGGTGGCGATGCTCAAGCCCGACCTTCCCGAGCGGACGACCGGGAACTCGTGCAGTTATATCGAGTTCGCCGCCGAACCCGGATCGTTATCCGAGATTGCCGGGAGGGCGCAGCGCTTCGTCTCGTCAGAGGCGCTCTCTCCAGAATGGGGGATCGCCGTCAGGCAGGGCTTCAGGATCCTGCCCGAGCTGAGCTCCTACGGGATCAGGGCGCGCAGCGAGGCCTTCAGCGAGGATGAGGCGCGTGCAGTCGCCGAAGGGAGCGGGGTCCTCCTCTGCGGGGGCCGCGGCGTGATCGGCGCCCTTGCGGCGGTGGCGCTCCGGGGCCTGCCGAACCGTATCCTCCTCGATCCCTATGCGAAGGTCGAAAGTGGCGCCTCATGAGAGGGCGATGCCGGGGACGACGCGGGGCGGTTTGATCCCCTGGCGGGCGTACTCCGCCCATGCCCGTCCGGTCACATCTGACATGAATTCAAACTCGAACCTGAGGTCGGTGACATAGCCCTTCGCCCGGACACGGAGGTACCAGGGGAAATCCTCAATAAGGATCGTGTACGGGTGCTCTTCTGAGATATAGACATATTTTGAGGTGACGAGGGCGTCCCTGAGGATCGCGCGCGCACCTTCGGGATCGCTTTCCGTGTCGACAAAAAGGTCGATGACAACCATCATCGCCAGGCTTCCTGCATTTGCGCTGGAAACTGCGCTCGATAAGATCAGGGAGTTGGGGAGAGAGACCTGACTGTCGTCCGGGGTGATGATCCGCGTCGACCTGATCCCGATATCGACCACCTCGCCATACTTATCACCGACGGCGATCTTGTCCCCGATCTGGAAGGGCCTCTCGAACGTGATGACGAGGGCGCCCATGATATCGGCAAAAAAATCTTTGAGGCCGAAACCGACGCCGACGCCGAAGAAGCCTGCAAAGGCGACGAGTTCTGAGAGGGAGGGCTCCACGAAGGCGGTCACCACCAGATAGAAGGCAACGGCGTAGACGACCACCTTTGTCAGGGGGATCAGGGTGACGACCCCGATCCTGTACTGCCCGCTCCGCTCTGAGAGGCGGGCGAGGAGATAGGCAGCGATTCTGATAATGAGGTACGCGGCAACAACGACGTAGACCACGTAGAGAACAGTCACCGGGTCGATGGTTTTGAACGGAAGACTGAATGTATCAGCCATCTACCACACCATCCGCATTTTTTTCAGATGGTCAGTCGCCGTTCCGAGGGCGCCGGGCAGGACGGCGATGCCCTGGCGGTCCTCGCTGATGATGCCAAGCGATTTCATCCTGAACAGGGATGGGGCAGGGTCGATCTCGGGCTCCAGGACGCGCGCAAGATCGCTCCGGGCGATCTGCTCCATGGAGAGGATGATGAGCAGGATGAACGACTCGTCGACCGTCAGTTTGATGTCAGGAGAGGGATCCAGGATGGTGCTGACCCTCACCTCGTCCCTGTCCACGCACCGCTCCCAGACCGCCCGTGCAACGCCGATGTTGCCGCGGGCGATCTGGACAAGCCGCTCGAAGACCAGGTCTTCCACCGCAACCTTTTCCTCCTTTTTGCCGGAGAGGCGGGCCCGCAGGGGGGCGAGGTTGATATCGGGCCAGGGAACAGCGGTCGTGCCGCCGCCGAAGGGGAGCGTGAACTCTTTTTCCCCCAGGGAGAGGAGGACAGGCGTTCGTGTAGGGGCGTCCTCCACAAACCTGATCTCGCGGGAATAGCCCGAGAGTATGGCCTTCTTTATCGCTCCGGCGCCGAGGCGGGGGAGGGCGATCTGAACCGGAAAATAGGCGCCGATCGAGCGCGCCTGCACGAGATAGTTCCAGGCATGGATGTTCCAGGTGGTGATCAGCATCCGGTCGGTGCGGGCGGCAAAGGCAAGGAATGCATCGAGGTTCTCGAACCCCCCGATCCGCCTGAGAAAGAGGTTCTGGCAGTCGCCGAGGACGATGATCTCCGGGCCCCGGCGGATGTCGTCGAGAAAACCCGTGTCGTACGCCACCGAGTAGAGGGGCATGAAGGCGATGCGGTCGCCATACCCGGGGATCAGCGCCTGCACGAACGGGGTCCTGCCGGCGAGGTATTCGGAGACGACGGCGACATGTGAGGGCTCTGCTGGAGAGAACGAGGCGATTGCCTCTTCGAGGCGCACCTGTTCCTCAGGAAAGAGCGTAGCGTCCCCGGCTTCCATGGATAATCTCTGATGGAGCGGGGGACAGATGAAGATATCCATTCGGGGAGGGGTATTATTCCCTCGATCCCCGGACGTGCCGCTGCCGCCGCTTCAGGAGCAGGGCCGCCACCACCATGACGAAGAGGGCGTACAGGACCCCTCTAACCACCGGGTGGACGAGGTCGGTGCCGATGAGCACGGCATGGACGAGGCCAAGGGCGAGGGCGACGTACATCAGCATGTGGACCGGACGCCATGCGGCAGGGTAGCGGTTCCTGAGAGCGGCCGCGGCCACGGCGACCAGGATCAGGTAAAAAGCAACGCGCCCGCCCAGTGCGAGGAACGCCTGGAGGGAGGAGAACACCGGGATGAAGCCCGAGAGGCTGCCAGCCATCACCGCCGCCGCCACCGGGTGAAGAAGGATCGCGGTCAGCCCGAAGGCGGCGAAGGTATGGTGGACATAGATGAACGGGCGGCCGAAGACCTGCCTGATCTCACGGAGAAACGGCGACATGGAGGCGGCGAGGGCGAGGGCCACAAAACCGTTGAGGGCGAAGAGGCGGACAGCGAGGTCAAGGGGTGCGCCGCCGCGCATGACGGCCGCTACCGAGACGATCACAAAGAGCGCCGCCATGCAGGAGGCAAGCAGGTATCCCTTACGGTCCATTGCAGATCACCCCTTACAGGGGGCGCCGGCACATCAATCTTTCCCGGGGGCGAGCGCCTCGCGCCAGATGCGAACTTTTTCTTCCAGGCTGAGGCGTGCGTGCGCCGGGCTCGTGGATGGGAGGACGGCGACGGCGACGCCAGGAAAGTTCCAGAGGCCGGGATGAACCCGCCGCAGCCAGGACTCTGCCGCCCTGCCGTTCAGGGCGACGGTTCTGACCGTGGGGTGCTCACGCAGAAAGCCCGGGATGTCGTTCGCCCTGCCGTCCCTGATAGAGGCGTCGCTGCTCCCCTGCCGCCGGCACGCCGAGAGGACGTCCCAGAGGGCGACGCCGCGGGCGGTCAGGGCGGCGGTCCGCTCGCCGTAGGAGAGGTGCGCGGGCACCCCGAAGACCGCCTCCATCACCCGCCAGAAGGCATTTCTCGGGTTCGCATAATATTCGCCGGCCTGGAGGGAGAGCGTGCTCGGGTAACTCCCCAGGATCAGTATGGTCGGGACCTCGCCCGCGACCGGCGGGAGCCCGCCGCTCATCGCGCCGGGTACCTCCTGAAATAGCAATCGCCCTCTGCCCGGCTTTCGCCCGGCGCAAGGGCAAGGAGGGACGGGTGGGCGTGGGCGGCGCAGACCTCGGCGGCACAGCAGCCCATCACCTGCGTCCCGATCGCAGGCGCCCCGCAGACCGCACATCTCTTCTCCCGGTCATCTGCCATGTACCACCTCTGTTGGGCTGCAGGGGAATAAAAGTAGGGCGGGAGCGTGATCCCGGCGCCGCCGTTCCTCACGCCCAAACACTTTCATGCCACGGTCCGCAGGCATATTAGGGGCGGCGACAGAGGATCATGCAGGATGAAAAACCTCGTGATCAAAGGTGCCCGGGAGCACAACCTCAGGGACATCACGGTCGAACTCCCGAGGGACAGACTCATCGTCTTCACCGGCGTTTCCGGATCCGGAAAGTCGACCCTCGCCTTCGACACCATCTACGCCGAAGGGCAGCGGCGCTACGTGGAATCGCTCTCCGCCTATGCGAGGCAGTTTCTTGGCCTGATGAAAAAGCCCGACGTCGACTCGATCGAGGGGCTCTCCCCTGCCATCTCCATCGAGCAGAAGACGACCTCGAAGAACCCGCGGAGCACGGTCGGGACGGTCACCGAGATCTACGACTACCTCAGGCTCCTGTACGCCCGCATCGGGGTCCCGTACTGCCCCGAGCACGGCACCAGGATCGAGTCCAGATCCCCCGAGGCGATCGCCGACTCGATCGCCGACTCTTTCTCCGGGCAGGTGACGGTCCTCGCCCCGATCGTCCGCCAGAAGAAGGGGACCTACGGGCAGCTCCTCAAGGACCTGGACGCCGACGGCTACACCCGCGTCCGCCTGGACGGCGCAATCGTCCGGACCGACGAGGAGCACCCCCTCGAACGCTATGTCAAGCACGACATCGAGATCGTCATCGACCGCCTCGACCCGGCCGAACGCTCCCGCCTCGTCGAAGCGGTGGAGGCGGCACTCGGAAAATCGGGTGGACTCGTCATCGCCGTCGGCGAGGACGGGCGGGAGGAAACCTGGTCGGCCACAATGGCCTGCCCGGTCTGCGGCCTCTCCTTCGAGGAGCTTCAGCCCAGGATGTTCTCCTTTAACTCCCCCTTCGGCGCCTGCGAGGAGTGCAACGGCCTCGGGATAAAAATGGAGTTCGACCCGGACCTGATCATCCCGGACCGGAGCAAGAGCATCGCCGACGGCGCCGTCGCCCTGTACCGCAACTTCGTCGACGGATACCGGGCGCAGTTCCTGGGCGCCGTCGCCCGCCACTACGGGTTCTCGATCTTAACCCCGATCCGCGACCTCACGCCCGGGCAGTACCATGCCCTGATGTTCGGCTCGACCGAGCGGATCAGGTTCTCGATGGAGTCGAAAGGCGGCGATGCGAGCTGGTCGCACACCGGGACGTGGGAGGGGCTCCTCCCGCAGGCCGACCGCCTCTACCACCAGACCCAGTCCGAGTACCGCCGGCAGGAACTCGAGAAGTTCATGCGCGTCTCGCCCTGCCCGAAGTGCGCCGGGAAACGGCTGAAGGAGAAGGTGCTCGCCGTGCGGGTCGGCGGGAAGAACATCGTCGAGGTGACCGACCTCCCGGTCTCCGGGGCGATCCACTTCTTCGAGGAACTCGAACTCACCGAGAAGGAGGCCGGGATCGCCAGACAGGTGCTCAAGGAGATCAGGGCGCGGCTCGCCTTCCTCGAGGAGGTCGGGCTCGGCTACCTGACGCTCTCGCGGGGCGCCGGCACCCTCTCGGGCGGCGAAGCCCAGAGGATCAGGCTCGCCACCCAGATCGGCTCGAACCTCACCGGGGTGCTCTACGTCCTGGACGAGCCCTCCATCGGGCTGCACCAGCGCGACAACCAGCGGCTCATCGAGACGCTCATAAAGCTCCGCGACCTGGGCAACACCCTCATCGTCGTCGAGCACGACGAGGAGACGATCAGGGCGGCCGACCACGTGGTGGACATCGGGCCGGGTGCGGGCGTGCACGGCGGTCACGTCATCGCCGAAGGGACGCCCGACGACATAGCGGCAAACCCCGCATCGATCACCGGGCGCTACCTCTCGGGCGCCCTCTCGATCCCGGTGCCAGAACAGCGGCGACAGTCTGAAAACTCTATCAGGATCACCGGCTGCCGGGAGAACAACCTCAAGGGCATCGACATCGCGATCCCGATCGGGACGTTCACCGTCGTCACCGGCGTCTCGGGCTCGGGCAAGTCCACCCTGATCTACGACACCCTGTACGGGGCGATGTCCAGGGAGATCTACGGCTCCAGAACGACGCCCGGCGCCTACGACACCCTCACCTTCGACACACCGGTGGACAAAGTGATCGTCATCGACCAGAGCCCGATCGGCCGGACGCCCCGCTCGAACCCGGCCACCTACACCAAGGTCTTCGACGAGATCAGGAAGGTCTTTGCCGAGACAAAGGAGGCGAAGGTCCGCGGCTACAAACCCGGTCGGTTCTCCTTCAACGTCAAGGGCGGGCGGTGCGAGGCCTGCCAGGGCGACGGCGTCATCAAGATCGAGATGAACTTCCTCCCCGACGTCTACGTGGAGTGCGACGAGTGCAAGGGGAAACGGTTCAACGCCGAGACGCTCGAGGTAAAGTACCGCGGGAAGTCCATCGCCGACGTCCTGGACATGACGGTGGAGGAGGCAAACGACCTCTTCGCCAGCATCCCGTCGATCAGGAACAAACTCGAAACCCTCTCGCGGGTCGGGCTCGACTACATCAAACTCGGCCAGAGTTCCACCACCCTCTCGGGCGGGGAGGCGCAGCGGATCAAACTGACGCGCGAACTCGCCAAACGGGCGACCGGGAGGACGCTCTACCTCCTCGACGAACCGACGACCGGCCTCCACTTCCACGACGTGAAGAAGTTGATCGGCGTCCTGGACGACCTGGTGGCGAAGGGGAACACCGTGGTGGTGATCGAGCACAACCTCGACATCATCAAGTCGGCAGACCACGTCATCGACCTCGGCCCTGAGGGCGGGGACGCCGGGGGCGAGGTGATCGCCACCGGCACGCCCGAAGAGGTGGCGGCGGTCGAGGAGAGTTACACCGGCCAATTCCTCCGCCCCCTGCTCGAACGGCAGAGAGCGGCGCCGGCAGTACTCGCCTATGCAGTGGCGGACAGCGGCGGCGAGGTGAAAAAACCCATCAAATGATCCGATGATCGACTACTCCGTCTTTCCCGAAGCGCCGGGCTGCTACCTCTACCGGGACGCCGCCGGCACGGTGATCTATGTCGGCAAGGCGAAAAACCTCAGGAGACGGGTTTCCAGTTACTTCCAGAAGCAGGACCACGATCCAAAGACCCTCCGCCTCATCGCCGCCATCGCCGCCGCCGACTACATCGTCACCGCCTCCGAGGCCGAGGCCCTGATCCTGGAGAACGCCCTGATCAAACGGCACCAGCCGAAGTACAACATCGACCTGAAGGACTCGAAGAGCTATGCCTACATCCACCTGAGCGCCGGCCCCTACCCGCGGATCGGGATCGCCCGGAAGGCAGGCGGCGGCGGGGAGTTCTTCGGGCCGTTCGTCTCGGCGAAAGAGCGCGACTACGTGCTTTCGGTCGTAAAAAAGAGTTTCGGCCTCCGCTCCTGCCGCCGGATCCCGAAACGGCCGTGCCTGCGGTCGCACCTCGGGACGTGCTCGGCCCCGTGCGCCGGGGCGATCGACGAGGCGGCCTATGCCGAACGGGTCAGAAGGGCGCGGGCCGTGCTGAAGGGGCAGGCGAAGGAACTCGTCGCCGCCCTCAGGGAGGAGATGGAAGAGCACGCCAGAAACCTCAGGTTCGAGCAGGCGCTCGAACTCAGGGACGAGATCGCTGCCATCGAGCACCTCCCTGACCGCCAGCAGATCGTGCGGAGGCCGGAACACAACGAGGACATCATCACCTATATGGCAAAAGAGGGGAACGTCTACCTGATGATCTTCTCCGTGGTGAAGGGGACGCTCGCCGAGAAGCAGGAGTTCGTCTTCGAGGCTTCGGACGGGTTCTTCGAGGAGTTTCTCGTGCAGTACTACGGCGAGCACGAACCCCCGAAGGAGGTGGTCCTGCCCGAGGAGGTCGGCGAGGCGGTTGCCGAATACCTCGCCGAACGGCGGGGGTCGCGCGTCGCCGTCACCGTCCCGCAGCGCGGCGACAAGAAAAAACTCCTCGACCTGGCGGCAAAGAACATCGAACTCACCTTCTTCGGCGACCGCATGAAGATCGAGGCGCTGCAGCGGGCCCTGCACCTCCCCGAACCCCCCGAGGTGATCGAGTGCTTCGACATCTCCCACCTCTCAGGCACCGCCATGGTCGGGTCGATGGTGATGTTCAGGGGCGGGAAACCTGACCGGCGGAACTACCGGCGGTTCCGGATCAGGAGCGTGGAGGGCGTCGACGACTTCGCGGCGATCGCCGAGGTGGTCGGGCGCCGGTACAAACGGCTCAAAGAGGAGGGCGGCCCTTACCCCGACCTGGTGATCGTCGACGGCGGGAAGGGGCAACTCTCGGCGGCGATGGACATGCTCAAAGAGATCGACGTGCGGATCCCGGTGATATCGATCGCAAAGCGCGAGGAGGAGATCTATGTGCCGGGCTTCCCGCACCCGATCCCGGTCGGCCGGGATGAGAAGGCCTCCCTCTTCGTGCAGGAGATCAGGAACGAGGCCCACAGATTTGCGATCACCTACAACAGGCTCCTGCGCGGGAAGGCGATGACGGCATGACAGCATTTCAATTGAAGGCGGATTTCAGGCCGAAGGGCTCGCAGCCCGCGGCGATCAGGGGGCTCGTCGACGGGCTCGCGGCAGGCGAACGCTTCCAGACCCTGCTCGGCGTGACCGGGTCGGGAAAGACGTTCACGGTCGCCAACGTGATCGAGGCGGTCCAGAAACCGACCCTGGTGCTGGCGCACAACAAGACCCTGGCTGCCCAGCTCTACAACGAGTTCGCCGGCTTCTTCCCGGAGAACCGGGTGGAGTACTTCGTCTCGTACTACGACTACTACCAGCCCGAGTCCTACATCCCGGCGAAAGACCAGTATATCGAGAAGGACGCCGCGATCAACCCGAAGATCGAGCAGATGCGCCTCGCCGCCACCGCTTCGGTGCTCTCGCGGCCCGACACCGTCATCGTGGCCTCGGTCTCCTGCATCTACGGCCTGGGCAACCCCGCAAACTTTCAGGGGATGGGCTTTGAGGTGAAGGTCGGCGACCGGATCAGGCGGGGCGATCTCCTCGAACGCCTGGTGGAGATCCTGTACCAGCGCAACGACATCGAACTGATGCCCGGACGATTCAGGGTGAAGGGCGACACGATCGACCTGATACCCGGGTACTTCAACGACATCATCAGGATCGAACTCTTCGGCGACGAGATCGAGCGGATCACCGAGATCGAAAAACAGAGCGGACGGCGGAAAGAGGCGATGGACTACTTCTACGTCTACCCGGCCCGCCACTTCGTCGTCCCGGAATCGGAGATGAAGCGAGCGATCGCCTCGATCGAGAAAGAGCTCGCCGAGAGCCTGCCCGGCCTCGGGATGCTCGAGGCGCACCGTCTCGAGCAGCGCACCCTCTTCGACATCGAGATGATCGAGGAGACCGGGAGCTGCAAGGGGATCGAGAACTACTCCCGCCACTTTGACGGCCGGAAACCCGGCGAGAAACCCTACTGCCTCCTCGACTATTTCCCTGACGATTTCCTGATGGTCATCGACGAGAGCCACCAGTCCCTCCCGCAGGTGCGCGGGATGTACAACGGCGATCGCTCCAGGAAGGAGACACTCGTCAAATACGGTTTCAGACTGCCGTCGGCCTTCGACAACCGCCCCCTGAAGTTCCACGAGTTCGAGGGCTACCTGCGAAACACGCTCTTTATCTCGGCGACGCCGGGCGACTACGAGCTCCGCCACTCGTCGCGGGTCGTCGAGCAGATCATCAGGCCGACCGGCCTCGTGGACCCGAGGGTCGAGGTCAGGCCGATCGCGGGGCAGACCGCGGACGTGATCCGGGAGATCCAGGCGACGATCGGGCAGGGCGACCGGGTGCTGGTCACCACCCTCACCAAGCGCCTCGCAGAGGAGATGACCGACTACCTGGCAGAGCAGGGGATCAAGACCCGCTACCTCCACTCGGAGATCAACGCCCTGGAGCGGACCGAGATCATCCGCCGCCTCCGCCTGGGGACGTTCGACGTCCTGGTCGGGATCAACCTCCTCAGGGAGGGGCTCGACATCCCCGAGGTCGGGTTCATCGGCATCCTGGACGCCGACAAGGAGGGGTTCCTCAGGGACGCCCGCAGCCTCATCCAGATCATCGGGCGGGCGGCGCGGAACGCCAACGCCCATGTGGTGCTCTACGCCGACACCCTCACCGACTCAATCAGGGCGGCGGTCGCCGAGACCGAGCGCCGGCGGCAGATGCAGGTCGCCTACAACGAAGCGCACGGGATCGTCCCGCAGACGATCAGAAAACCGGTGGCGGCAAAAGAGGTCGAACTAACCGACATGAAGCACATCCCGAAGGCCGAGATCCCGAACCTGATCATCGAACTCGAGGCGCAGATGCACGAGGCCGCGGAGGCCCTCGAGTTCGAGCGGGCGATCCAGCTGCGGGACCGGGTCATGAAACTGCGCGGCGAGGCGGAGCGGTTCTGAAGAGAGGGCCGCTGGAGGGATCGAAAACCGCACGCTATAGACAGGAACCCCTCACACCGAGGGCTGCTGCTGGCTGATGCAGTGGATGGTGCCCAGGCCAGAGACCATCGCCCGGCAGTCGATCCCGACGACGTCTCGATCCGGGAAGAGTCGCTTCAGGATGGAGAGCGCCCGCCCGTCATTTTTGTCCCTGAAGACCGGGACGAGCACCGTCCTGTTCCCGATATAGAAATTCGTGTAACTCGCAGGCAGGCGCACCTCGTCGTCGCCGACGCGGCCGGGCATCGGGACCTGGACGATCGTTAAGGGGTTGCCGTCCTGGTCGGTCGAACGCCGCAGGATCTCCAGGTTCTCCTGCAGGATCGCGTAGTTTTCGTCTTCAGGATCCTCCTCGACGGCGCAGACGACCGTCCGCACGTCGACAAACCTGGCGACGTCGTCGATATGGCCGTCGGTGTCGTCCCCGGCGATCCCCTGGTTCAGCCAGATCGCGTGGGAGACCCCGAGGTACTCCTTCAGGTACTCCTCGATCTCCTCCTGCGAGAGATCCGGGTTCCGGTTCGGGTTCAGGAGGCATTGCCGGGTGGTGAGCACCGTCCCCCTCCCGTTGACCTCGATCGATCCCCCTTCCAGGACGATCCCTGGCGAGAAGATGGGCAGGTGCATCCATCGGTTCAGCGTGGAGGGAACGCCGGAGTCGCGCATCAGTTCCTCATACTTCTCCCCCCAGGCGTTGAAGATCCAGTCGACCATCGCAAGGGCGCCGCCGGCGCGGTCCACCACGAAGACCGGGCCGTAGTCCCTGAACCAGACATCTGCATACTCGGCCCGGTGGAAGCGGATCCGGGCGAGGTCGAGGCCGGCAGCGGCGAAGAGAGCGGTCACCTGCCCCTGCATCGGTTCGTCGGTGACGAGCAGGTTGACGATCTCGTCCCGGTGGAGGGCCTCGACAATGCGGAGATAGGACGCCTCCACCTCCTCGAGATCCGGGAAGGTGTCTGGGTCGTGGGGCCACGAAAGCCAGATCGCCTCGTGCGGTTCCCACTCGGCGGGCATATGATAGCCGCACTTCTTCGGGGTGGCCGGGCGGCGCCCCGCGGGGCAGCGGTAGCCCCCCGAAGATGCCGCCACCGGGCGGACGAGGGCGCCATAGGTCTCGGGCCGCCGGTTGCGCAGGAACCCCCAGCCCTCCCGAACCTCCCGGTTCTTCAAGAGATCGATCGTGGCGACGAGCACCTCCTCTCCCTCCCCGGCGCGGGCGACGATGTTCCCAAACGAGTCGCAGACGAACGAACTCCCCCAGAAGAGGATCTCCCCCTCCTCTCCGACCCGGTTCACGGCGGCGACATGGACGCCGTTGGCGATCGCGTGCCCGCGCTGGACGGTCTCCCAGGCCTCGCGCCAGTCCCCTTCGGCGGCGTCTTCCATGCCGCGGATCCGCCCGATCGCCGTCGGGTAAAAGATGATCTCTGCCCCGTCGAGGGCAAGCGAACGCGCAGCCTCAGGGAACCACTGGTCGTAGCAGATCAGCACGCCGATCCTGCCATAGGTCGTCTCGTAGACCCGGTAACAATCGCCCGGATAAAAATACTCCTTCTCGTAGAAGAGCGGGTCGTACGGGACGTGGACCTTGTGGTACGGCGGCATCAGAGAACCATCAGAGTTGATGACGGCGGCGGCGTTGGAGAACCGCCCGTCCTCCCCCTTCTCGAAGACCGGGACAACGACGACGACATGGTGCCGGCGGGCAAACGCCGCAAAGGCCTCTGTCGATTCGCCCGGTATCGGTTCGGCGTAACAGGCTGCATCGGCGCCCTGCGACTGCGGGAAGTAGGGGGAACGGAAGAGTTCCTGCAGGCAGATGATGCGGGCGCCCCGCGCCGCGGCCGTCTCCGCCGCTGCAAGCGTGCGCTCCAGGTTCCATGCCGGGTCTTCCGAGACCGCCGTCTGAACGAGCCCGATTGTTACGCTGCGATCGTCCATGCTCCTCCACCTGTATGACGGTACTGGCACATTAGCCCATCCCTGGAGAGGGGACCGGCGCGACGAATTTCCCAAAAAACTTATCCAGCCACGCCGACTCTCAACGGGGATATCAACCTATGAGCCGTCTATCAGAAATGCGAGAAACCAGGAACTATCTTCTGGCCGCGGCGATCTTCCTCATTCTCATCATCGGAATGCAGATCACTGCGTATATCGTCAATCTCCTGGTCATCTCACTTATACTCACGATCCTGACCCTGCCCGCGATGGATCTTCTGAGAAAAAAGGGTATGCCGGACGGGATCGCCGTCGGGATGATCACCGCCGTCTCGGGCATTGCCATCCTGGGCCTGCTGCTGCTGACGATGCACTCCTTCCAGGTTCTGATCGAGGATCTCCCCATGTACCAGGCTGAACTGAACCAGAGACTTGCCGAACTGCTTCTTCTGCTCGACACGATCGGTATCGACCCGGCGTCCCTTTCGCCCTCGTCGATCAGCCTCGGCAGTGTGGTAACGGCTATCGAGCCGTATGTCCTCAATTTCGGACAGATAGTGCTTTATCTCTTTTTCATCATGATGACGACCTGCTTCGCCCTCCTCGAAGCGCCGAACATACCAGGGCGTCTTGAACGGATCCTGGGATCGAGTATGGAGAGCCGGTTCGGCATCGGGAGAATGAGCCGGCTCATGATCGAGTTCGTGATCGTGCGCACCGAGGCGAATATCATCCACGGCACCCTCTTCGGCCTCGCCCTCTGGGCGATGGGGATACACGCCGCTCTCCTCTGGGGCATCCTCACGTTCATCCTCGCATTCATTCCCTATATCGGGCTCCTGATCGCCGCAATCCCGGCAATATTCTTTGCATGGCTCCAGTACGGCGCCCCGGGAGCGGTTGCGGTGATGATTATCGTCGTCATCCTCAATGCCCTGGTTGAAAATCCTATCTTCGCCTACATCGCATCGAGACGGTTCGATCTTCCCCCTCTGGTCGTCATCATCTCCCTCATCGTCTGGGGATGGATCCTGGGTATTCCCGGCATGATCTTCGCGATCCCGATCACGCTCATCCTCCTGATCATGGTCCAGTGCAGCGACGAGACGCGCTGGATCAACACCCTCCTCGGCGTTGACAAACTCTTTGCCGAGGAGAGCGGGACGACAGGAAAGAATTAGAGGGACTGCCCCGGCCAGCCATTCGCCGGTCCGGCGGGATCTTTCCTCCCTGATGCTGCGGATATCCGGGGCCTCTTTTTTGATTCTGTTATATAATGCTACCGAATATATCAAAATGAGAAATCCAAATTATTTGTTAAAAAGGACATTCAGAATAACCCCAGGGATATACATTTATCCCATATGGGAGGAGAGGTATTCAGGATGCCTGATCAGGATGAAGACCTCCCGCAGATACCGATCCTCTCCGGGGGCGACGAACCCGGATGGACCATCAGGCAGATCGGCGAACACTGCACCGACCTGATCCTCGTCACCGACCGGGATGGAGAGATCATCTATGTCTCCCCCTCGTCCATGACCCTGGTCGGCTATGCGCCCGAAGAATTTCCCGGCGCCGTACTGGACGACAACCAGATCACCGGCAGGGAGATCGCCCGCAGGGCTGGAGACGGGGAGGAGGAACGCGAGCGAGTACACGAAGCCGGCAGGGAGATCAGGGTCAGGAAGAGAGACGGCGCATATGCGACCCTGGACATACGGGGTTCCCCCCTCTATGCCGGCGGCGCGTTCCAGGGCACCCTGGTGATCGCACGGAATGTCACGCACCTGAAAAGAGAGGAGGAAAGGCTCAGGGACGTCAATAAAAGACTCGCCCTCCTCTCCTCGGTCACCAGACACGACATCCTCAACCAGGTGGCGGTGCTGGTCGGCTATATCGAACTCCTCGGGGAAGACCTTGAGGACCGGCCCGAACTTGCCGACGTCCTGAAGATCATCGAGACGGCGACCAGAAAGATCGAGCAGCAGATCACCTTCACCAGAGACTACGAAAAACTCGGGATAATGGCGCCCTGCTGGCAGAGTGTCAGGGACGTTCTCGGCATTGCTATCGGGTTCCGGAGAATAGATGGAGCGGAGGTTCTCATCTCCACCGGCACCCTTGAGGTCTACGCCGATCCGATGCTGCACAAAGCCTTCTCCAGCCTTATCGACAATGCCGTCAGGCATGCCGGCGCGTTCACCACGATCTCGGTCACCTTCAGGACGGAGGGTCCTGAGGGGATTATCACCTTCAGGGACAACGGCGTCGGCGTGCCCGATGCGATCAAGGAGCGGATCTTCTCCAGAGGCTTCGGATCAGATGCCGGTTTCGGGCTGTATCTCACACGGGAGATCCTCGATATCACCGGGATCTCGATCGCGGAGAGAGGTGAGGCAGGAAAGGGAGCATGCTTTGAAATCCGCCTTCCTGAAGGGACATGGCGGTGCTGATGTCCGAAGACCGCTGACAAAAATATCTATACCAGCCCCGGCGTATAGAACTTCCAGAGCCAATGGAACCGACAGAGATTCCCGTCACCGCCGTCATGTCGGGTGCGCCGTCCACCATCCCCCCAGACACGCCGCTGCCCGAAATATTTGAACAATTTTCCCGAACCGGGTGCACCGATCTCGTCGTATCGGGACCTGAAAACCGTTTTCTCGGCTTTATCACCGCACTCGACCTCCTCACCGCCGTCGGGCACGTCATCGGCGTGCGGAGCCGGAAAAGGATCACCTGCATCGACTGCCTCCTGAGAGGGGACGCAGCGGTCGCTGCAGACATCATGACCAGAGGGCATATCACGATCCCCCATACCGCCACCGTGCGGGAGGCGATGGAGGCGATGGAACGCTACCGGTATCCCGTCCTCGTCGTCGTCGACAGTACCGGCGCGGTCGTCGGGCGCATCGAGGTCTGCATGATCATCGCGCACCTGCGGATCGCCGGCCACCTCTGACCGCCAGACGCCGGTAGCCCCAGGCCATCAGGGCCGGCGTGACCAGGACAGAGACGAGCGCCACCACGGTGAAGGCCGAGAAGAGTTCTTCCGTGATCAGCCCGGCGAGCAGCCCGATCTGCCCGACTACCAGCGTGATCTCGCCGCGGGGGCAGAGCCCGATCCCGACGACGAGGGCTTCAGTGTGTGTTGCCATGAACCTGACCGAACCGAGCCATCCGCCCAGGATCTTACCGGCGAATGCGACGAGGAGACAGTGTAACGAATCTTCTGTAAAAATAATTTGGCCCTGAATCCAACCTAGATTTGCAGAAAGGAGAAACAGGGCCATGGATCCCTTAGCGTTAATCGAAGATTATCTTTCCGATAATGAGAATGGCATGAAGACCCTCATCACCTGGTTCCTCAACCAGGTGATGCTGCTCGAAGCCCTCCACCAGGCGGGAGCCGAGCAGTATGAACGAACCGATGCGCGGAAGGCTCACCGAAACGGCTACAAGAAGCGATCTCTGAAAACCCGATATGGAGAAACGATCCTCCAGAAACCGCAGTTCCGAGAATTTCCCTTCGAAACACAGGTATTTGGACGCTATTCCCGGGTTGAGAAGGCTCTTGAGAATGCTATCTTTGAATCCTACCTTCAGGGAGTCTCAACCCGCCGGATCCAGGAGATTGTTGCTCATTTTGGCATCGAACAACTCTCTCCTGCTTCAGTATCCAGGATAGCAAAGGACCTCGATGAACAGGTCCATGCATTCCTTCAGAGGCCTATTGAACAGGAGATTCCCTATCTCTTTGTGGATGCTTCGTACTACAAAGTCAGAGAGGGACCACGGTACATCACCAAAGCTCTTCTGGTGATCGCCGGTGTTCGAATGGATGGCTACCGCGAAATCCTGGGAGCCAGAATCACTGATTGCGAGAATGAGATGTTCTGGTCGGGATTGTTCGAAGACCTCAAAGAACGAGGATTGGTGGGTGTCAAGATGGTTGTCTCAGATGGTCATGCCGGGATCCAGAAGGCGGCGGAAGCCACCTTCCTCGGCGCATCGTGGCAGATGTGCTCGGTCCATTGCACCCGGGCGGTTTTAAAGAATATTCCACGGAAACATCAGAAAGAAGTTGCTGAGTCCTTGAAGGAGGCATATGGGGACGAGGAGAGACTGCAGGAGCTTGCAGACGATCTGAACGAACGAGGATATCGGAAAGCGGCCAATACGATCGAGAGATTCATCCCGGGACTTATGAGTTACACGGCGTTCCCGAAAGAGCACGCAAAGCGGATCCGAACGACGAACATGATGGAAAGAGTCAACAAGGAACTGAAACGGAGAACCAAAGTTGTAGGGGCCTTTCCCAATGAAGAGTCACTCCTCAGGCTGGCAGGATCCATCCTGATGGACATCAATGAGGAGTGGGTGACCGGCAGAAGATATTTGACGATGGAGGGGGAATGATCAAACAAGGAGACAGGGCTCAGACGAATTACAGAAGATCTGAAACACTACCGACGAGGATCAGGAGGAGAACAAAGGGGGAGAGGAGGATATCGAGCGTGATCGCGGCGAGCAGCCCGATCGAGGCGAAGAAAAAGGTCACGAAGAAACCGAACGAAAAATCTGCTATTCCTTCGAAAAGGGTGCGGTCGTCCCTGATCTGGTCCCCGAGGAGCAGTCCGGCAAGGAAGGCGCCCACCGCGTAGTGAAGGCCGGCAAGATGGGAGAGGTACGCCATGAAGAGGGCAATGGCGATCGCCGCCGTGTACAGTACTTCTCTAATTCCTTCCTCCCTCTCATTTCATTCAACGGCGTTTCTCGCTCCCTTTCCTAAACAGGATACCTTAACACAGGAATGGCTCTGGCACCCCTCATCGATGTGCGGATCGCCTCCCAGATTATGCACATGAAGGAGCTGAACCGGAAGCCGCGCACCTCAATGGTTTGTGGTCCCTGTTTCACGGGGGAAAAGTGCTTCCAGAGTATATCGATCCAGATATTCTTGAGGAGGAACGATATTATGGCGTAGAGATACCGGATGACCGGGTTTTTTGTGCTCGTACGGGGTTTCACCTGGTTGCGCATCCGATAGGACGATTCAATCGAGAACCTGGACCGATAGGTCTGATGGACCCGATGGGGATTCCACCGGAGGTTTCCCACGACGTAACCCAGATTCTCAACGCCGCGCTTACCCCGTTTTCCTTTTGCATACTTCACGGCAATCGCAATCGTCAGGACCAGCACCGGTTTTCCGTGCATCCGATATTCAGCATACCGGGAGTGGGTTCCCTGGAGGACTTGTTTCATCCTTTTCCCGTGTTTCCTGACAGGAACGATGAACGGCACCTGGACGTCCATCAGAAACCCGAGCACCTTCCGGGTGTAGAACTCCCGATCCAGGCAGAGAACTTCGATGCGAAGACCGAGTTCAGTGATCCGATCGAGACATTGCGCGATGTATCCGACCTTCGAGGTATCCCGGCGCACCGGGAACACGGCCAGCGTCATCTGCCGGTTCCTGGTGGTCACATACAGAGTGATGTAGGAATAAAACTCATTTGTTGACTTTTTACGCTTACTTCGCACGATATAGGCCTCATTCTCCTCATCGGTTGACCCGTAGTACGGATCGTTGGTAAAGTCAATCGCAAACTGATAGGCGTACCCAGGTTTGAGGACGTGGTGCATATGGGTGGTGAGGATCGAGGTGTTATTCTGTTCCAAATCGGCCATATCGAGCTTTTTGAGGTGGTAGCGAACGGACGTTTCGCACGGTACCCGATCCAGGATGTGGGTGATTGAGTGAACTGACTGATTCATTACAGCCATGCCGACCAGAGAAGAAATCAAGTCCGTTTGAGTGAGTTTTCCCTGAATGGGAATGGTTAGATGCTGATCCAGTGCCGAAACAACAGGGGCGCAACAGTCTTTAGGTTTCAGAATGTTGCTCTTTCTGCAGGTCACCCTCGATTTAGGTAAAGGCATGAGGGGAAGCCTGCAATCTATATAGATCTTTCGATTTTGGGCGGGCTTCGGGCGGTAGAGGGGGATTTGGGGTTTCTAAAATTAGCGAAGTACTGGTGTACGGCATCTCGTGGGTGTGGGTGGCGCGGGCGCGCCTCATCACGGCGGGCAGCAAACGGCGCCCCAGGATCAGGCTTACCGCAAGGAACGCTCCCCCGGCCGTGATGGTGTAGAGCGCCGAGCTCCCGCTCCCGGCCGCAACAGCCGTGAGCACAGCCAGCAGGAGGATGCCGATGATGTCGTCGATCACTGCCGCCCCGACAATGGTTGTCCCTGACGGCGTGTTCATCTTTCGCAGGTCGACGAGCGCCCGCACCGAGACCCCGATGGAGGTGACAGAGAGGGCGACACCTATAAAGAGCGTTTCAAGAAGGGAAAAACCAGCCACGACGCCGACGCCGGCGCCCATCAGAAAAGGGACAATGATACCCATAAGCGCCGTCGCAGCCGCCGAACGTTCTGAAGCGACAAACGACCTGATGTTCATCTGGATCCCGCTGATGAAGAGCAGGGCGATGATCCCGACATCTGCAAGAAACGCCAGCGTGCCGTCATAGGCGACCAGCCCGAAGAGGGACGGTCCGAGGACGATGCCGGCACCGATCTCGCCGATAAGGGCGGGAAAGCCGGCCCGTTCAACGGCCTCCCCGGCGATCTTCGCGGCGGCCAGGATCAGGACGACCTGCAGGATCGGGTCCATCTGCTGGAGTTCGCCGCCGGACTTCTTATGCCTGACGCTTCAGGGCTCCTGGCAGGGAGGGCGTTTCAGGGTGAACCTGACCGCCGCTCCTGCCCCGGAGACACCGACCACACGGTCTTCCACCCAGACCCTCCCACCATAATGCTCTACAAGAGAGCGGACGATATAGAGGCCAAGCCCTTTACCGCTGACGTTTTTAGATCCCCGCTTGAAACGACCGAATACCGCTTCCTTCATATCGTCGGGTATGCCCGGCCCTGTGTCCTCCACCGAGACCAGCACCTCGTCCTCTCCCTCTTCGACCCTGATGGTCACCTCGCCTTTTCCTCCCATGAACTTGAAGGCGTTTCCGATCAGGTTGGAGAAGACCTCGGGAAGAAGGGAGTCTGCACAGACCAGGACCGGGTCGCCCTCGTAATGGATATCGCCAGGGTGATTCCCGGCGATCTCCGCCCTGATCACCAGGTTCAGATCGACCGGTTCGAGCGGGAGGTTTTGCATATGGATCGTCCTGATGGTGGAGACGTTCTGGATGATCTGCGAACTCCTTAAGATGCTGTTTCTGACGCACTCGGCCAGGTCTCTTTCCCGCCCGTCGAGATGGTCCATAATCATCTGGAGATAGCCGAGGCCGATGGTGTTGGTGTTGTTGATGTCATGGGACATGATGTCGATGTAGAGGTTCGCCTCTTCGTTCGAGGCTTTCAACTCGGCCGTCCGCTCTGTGATGATCGCCTCGAGGTTTTCGTTGTACTCGCGGAGCGCCCGTTCAGACTCCTGCGCGCGCCCGAGGCTCGTCTTGAGAGCAACAACCATCGCATTGATGCTGTTTTCCAGGCGGGAGAACTCGAGACCCTGCGTATGCCTGATCCGGTGGTCGAGGTCGCCCTGAGCGATCCGGTCGATGTCCTCGACGACCTCGGAGATTGGCCGGGAGACGTGGCAGATGCCCACAAAAACGAGCAAGCCGCTGAGGAGCACCGCAAGGAGGGCGATCATGATGTGCGAGAATAAGAGGGACGTAAGTTTCTGGTCGAGGGATGCGGTAGTATAGGTGAGCTCGATCACCATGGACAGATCAGATGCATAGGCCGGGTCCCGCAGGTCCACAAAGAGGTAATGGGTCTCGGTGCGGTTCACCAGGTCCGCGTACACCGCCCCCTGCCGCTCCTCGATCACCGAGGAGATCCGTTCTTTCTGGAGGTCGTCCCCCACATAACTCTTATTCCCGACAATATGCCCGAAAATATCATAGATGCGTATGCTCAGGAGGTCCTGATTGAGCGTTTTGAGGTTTTCAGCAGTCTGGATATAGGAAAGACCGAGTTTCCTGTTTTCGAGCAATTCGGGGATGAGACCAAGCTCCAGGAGGTAGCGGTGATCGGGCGTCGGCATATAGGCGTACTTTCTGATCACCCCTGACGTCCTCTCGCGCACCACACGATCGGCCGAGAACGAATCGCCTTCACGGATCTGTGTTATATAGGCAAAGAAATCCGGGATGCCGCTGAAGTCGACCCCGATCTCGTGCTTGACGGTGCTATACTTGATGACCCCGTCCTGATCGATGATGTAGAGGTCCATCGTGCCGCCGAGGTCCTCTTTGAGGCGTTCGAGGTCCATCTGTGCGGGGTCATTGCCCGCCTCTTCGTACGCCCGCAAAAACTCCTCAAACCCGGTCCGCATGCGGGCGTTGAAGGTGTCGTCATACATCTCCAGACCAGCGTCGACGAGGATCATCCATTCGGTGATGCTTTTTCCGGTTTGCTCCTGTAATAGGTCGTTCTTCTCGACGATCTCGTTTCTTGCCTCAAAATACGAATACGAGGATAAAATAGCGATGACAAAAACAATGATCAGGATGACATAGATCATCAGGTGCGCGTTGAACGAACGCCCCTTACCAATTTCACGTGAAAATTGCTTCATCTCCTCTTATTATCCAGATGCATGCCCCCTGTGCAGACCGGGCAGGCAGAACGAAATGCACTGCATAGGGATTCACTCTCTACATGATATTCTTTTTCTTTTTTACACCGCATTTCGAGCCACTTAAATAACTATAGAGAAAGAAATAGACCGATTCCAAATCAATCTGCTTTTCGAAGCGAGATTTCAGGCCGGGCCCCGGGCATGAGAGGGCAGAGCGCCACCAGGGCCTTCTTCTGATGGTGTGGTGGTCTCCAGGAAAAGGGCCCGCCCGGGCCGGGGCGCCGATCTCAAAAAAGGGGGGGGAAGAATATCCAGACCCGGGATCTCCATGCGCGAGGGCCTGCTCAGCCCATGCCGACCATGATGTAACCGGAGCGCGCCTCGTAATATGAGTCCCACTCCCGGTTGATCGTGAGCCCGACGTCATAGGTGCCGTTTGCGGCGTAGATATGGACCGGGTGCTGCTCCTCAGAGGTGTTCCCGTCGCCGAACTCCCAGAACCATGAGGTGATGTTCCGCACCGTGCTCGTATCGGTGAACTGCACGGTAAGCGGCGCCTCGCCCGCGGTTACATTTGCGGTGAAATCGGCGTACTCTTCTGACGCATTGACGGTGATGTATCCGGGCTTTTCCTCCCAAAACGTGGCATTCCAGACATCGGTCACCATGAGTGAGACATTGTACCGGCCCGGTGCCATATATACCCATACCGGGTTTTGCTCATCCGAGGTGCCGCCGTCCCCGAACTCCCAGGACCATGCGGTGACATTCTCGATCGTCCCGGTGTCGGTGAACTGCACGGCCAGCGGCGCCGGTCCCTCTGTGACATTGGCAATAAAGTCGGCCTCTCTCACGGTCCCATCGAGAATGGTGATGAAGCCCTCTTTCGCCTCGGTCCAGGTGACATTTCGGGCGTCGGTCAGGGTGAGGGTGACGGTGAAGGAACCGGTATCGTGGAAGGTGTAGAGCGGGTGCTGCCGCGTCGACATGAACCCGTCGCCGAAGTCCCAGAACCAGGAGGTGACGTCCTCAACCGTGCTGGTGTCGGTGAACTGCACGGTGAGCGGTGCGGTGCCCCAGGTCACGTCGGCGGTGAAGTTGACCGCCCCGTTCACGGCCTCCCCCACCGCGAAGGTCGCCGGTGCGACGTCCAGGAGAGAGGGCAAGCCCCCGTTCCGGTCCTCAACCACCCCTTCCAGCACGACAACGCCAGTCGACCCGGCGGCATCGCCGCGGAGGGTGAGGGTCATGAGCGTGATATTCTCGGTTCCGGCGCCGCCGGCGAGGTCCACCGCCGTGCACCAGACCTCATCTGCCGGCAGGGTGCCGTTGCTCTTCAGCCCGGCCCATAGGGGGAAAGTCACGGCGACGATCTCACCGACCGATCCGTCGGTCAGGCCGACCGAGATATTGTAGCCTGCAATGCCGGCCGGGAGGTAATCCAGGACCAGATCATAATCGGCCGTCTCCCCCGGACCGACCTCAGCCAGGGCAGGCAGGATTGTGATGGTGATGTTCTCTGCATCCGCTCCGTCCCCGACCGCAACGGCCAGGGCCCCCTGCACCATGAGGGCGCAGAGGAATAGGGTGCCGATAAAGGGCACCAGATCTTTGATTTTCATCAGATTTCACTCCATAACATCGATCAGGGCACCATACCATACAGGACGATCACATCGTTGAACCCGATCCGGCCGTTCCTGTCATAGTCAAACGCTTCCAGCGGCTGGTTATCCTCAACGAACTGCAGGTTCGTGTAATATACTACCACATCGTTGAACCCGATCCGGCCGTTGCCGTCGACGTCCTCGTACAGGCCGTCGCCGTCCGGATCGGTGGGGGCGGGATAGGCGGTGCCGTCGGGCTTCGGGAAGGGAAGGACCGCCGCAGCCCCGACGGTCAGGGTCGCCGGCACGGTGGCCAGTTTGTAGATGCCGCCCTCCCTATCCTCGATGGTTGCGTTGTCCAGGATCGAGAGCGTCGTCGTCCCTTCGGTGTCGCCCCGCACCGTGACGGTGCAGAGCATGATGTTCCCGGTCCCGGCATTCCCTTCGAGATCGACCGCCCGGATCCAGACGGAGTCTGCGGGAAGGGTGCCGTTGCTCTTCAGCCCGGCCCATGCAGGGAATGAAACGGCGGTGATCTCGCCGATCGCCGGGTCGTCGAGGGATAGGGTGATCGTGTAGCCAGATATGCCAGCCGCTGCCCTGTCCATGAGAATGGCGAACGCGGTTTCCGTGCCGGGTGCAAGCGTTGCCCCTGCGGGGACGAAGGTCAGGTTCGCATCGACCTCACCGTCGGACTGCACCGAGATGTAGCCCTCGCGGGTGAGCGTATCGCTCTTGCCGTCGCCGGTGACCGTCAGTGAGACGGTGTAGATGCCTGCCTGCAGGTAGGTATGCTCGGGGTGCTGTTCATTCGAGATGCTGCCGTCGCCGAAGACCCATCCCCACGCCGTAACAGGCCCGGTCGAGCGATCGGTGAACCGGACGGTCAGCGGGGCCTGGCCCGAGGTGACGTCGGCCGTAAAGTCTGCGGTGACGTTCTCTATCTGGGCAGCAGAGACGTTGATGTGGTCGGTCATCACAAGGGTGTCGCTGTTGCCCTGCCCGTCGGAAACCATGAGGCTGACGGTATAGAGCCCCTCGGCCGCGTAGATGTGTTCGGGATGCTGTTCACCCGAGGCCGCGCCGTCGCCGAAGTCCCATCCCCACGCCGTAATCGTTCCCGTGGAAAGATCGGTGAACCTGACGCTCAACGGCGCAGGGCCGGAGAGAGGAGAGGCGGTGAAGTTAGCCGAAAGAGGCGTCACTGCCATGGCGTCGGCCCGTCCATAGCCGAAGACAGGATCCCATCCGGCCTCGCCGAGGTCGACAGCCCCGGCGTAGAGCGCCTCCTTGATCGTATCGGACGATTGCCCGGGATCAAGCCCCCAGACCAGTGCGGTCACGCTGGCTACAGTCGGGGCTGCGGCGCTGGTGCCGTAAAATGTGCTCGAGAACCCGCCCGCACCGGTGACGCGCACCCCGTCGATGCCGCAGATGTCGGGCTTGTCTCTCACCTCAGGCGCAGGGTTGGAGATGGTCACCCTCCCGCGCGAGGAAAACGGCTCGATCGTGTCGTTGCCCGGATCTGAGGCTTTGATCGCCCCGACACACACCACACCTGGAACCGCAGGGTGGCCGAAGATCGTGTCCTCGTCCGAGGCGACCGGGTCGTTGAATTTCCCGCCGCTGAAGATGAAGATCTCAAGGTTCCGCGGCGCGGCGCCGTCTGAAGCCTTAACCGCCAGGTACACCTGCGAGACTTCCGTGCCCCTGTATGACCCCTGGATGATCTCCATCGGCTGGTCGTCGCCGTCCTGCACCTTCGAGCTGTTCATGATCTCATAATACCTGCCCTCGTCCTCTCCCACCAGATAGAGATCGTAATCATTTGACGACTTTCCCCAGATATCGTCCCACTGGAGGACGATCATGAAGGAGTTTGACTGCCCCCCCGATGCCGGATTGATCTGGGTGAGCAGGAGATTACTCCCGGCGGCAAAGGAGTGCCAGTTGTTGCCGTTGTTCTGGAACGCCCCCTGGTAGTGGATGCCGCCGGCATCGTTGCCTGCCGCCGAGACGTAGATCAGGTCCCTTTTCTCCAGCAGGTTCCGTACATGCGAGGCGACATACCCGTCCTCAAAGAAGGGCTCGGTCAGCCAGCCGATATCGTCGCAGATCACCTGGCAGCCCGCATCGGCGAGGGCGGTGATCCCGGTCGTGAAGGTGACGGCGTTGGGATAGGCGGTGTGGAAGTAGAGTTCGGCCTCAGGGGCCAGGTCGTGGACGATCTCGAGCATCGCCGTGCCTTCGTCGTCCCCGTTATAGTCGGCAAGGATATGCACGTTCGCGGGCAGGTCCCCCTTTGCGGCGGCCTCCTGCCACTGGTCGGCACTGTCCGAGAGGATCCCCACCTTCATCCCGGCACCCGCGTAGCCGGTTTTTTCGCGTAACTGTTTTGCCCTGAGAATGGTGTCGGCCTCGCACTCGACCGATCCGACCCTCGGCGCAACGCTGCTGTAGACGACCGGTGGGTAGACGATCTCCACCGATCCGATCTCGGGCTGCGCCGCAAGATCGGCGATACGGTCCGCTTCCACCCATGCGACCGCCAGGTGCGCCTCCTCGTCGCGGTCGGTCACTTCCACGGCGTAGGCGTCGATCACCGTCGTCGACGCCGGCGGCACGACCTGCACATAGACGTAGACCTTCGTCTTCCCGCTCTCATCGGTCATGACCGACGACGCCGGTATGCTGCGGCTGTACGACGCGTCCGCCAGATCCCCGATCGCGATCCCCTCGGGGCCTGAGACATACGCTCCCCTCATGAGCAGGACCAGATCGGTCGATACCTTCTCTTCATAGTCGGTCAGCGCCCCTTTGAACGCCGCCGGCCCGGACCCCATGATCTCTGCGGCCGATACTTCCCCGGCAGTGTCCGGGTTTTCGTACTGCCCTGCAGAGACGCCGGCCGCACAACCAACCGCGGTGAAAAGAATCACCATGAGGACGAGCGCCGCTCTCCTCATACCCCCCATCAGACATATCTGTAGCATAAAAATTTCTCCGTTATCAGGGAGCGCCCTGATCCCCACGCCGTCCAGCACGATTGTGCACATCACAGAGCGAATACAGAACAAAGATTAAATGAACCATAATAATACATCCTGCGCGTTATTTGCTCCCTGATTCATGGCATGTACACCAAAAATATTTAATAATTTCTTCAAATATGTCATACGCCATAATATTAATTTTACGCCATGCGCCAATTATCCCGGCACTGCCCCAATATTTTTCACCACGGCCCGATCACAGAGATCACAGGAGTATTCAGACATCAAGGGCAGCAGCGATGGAAGCATCACGGCACCTCCCCGTACAGCACGATCACGTCGTTGAACCCGATCCTCCCGTTGCCGTCGTAGTCGAACGCCTCCAGCGGCTCGTTCTCCTCAACGAAGCGGAGATTTGCGTAATACACCACCACATCGTTGAGCCCGATCACGCCGTCCCCGTCGACGTCCTCGTAGAGGCCGTCGCCGTCGGGATCGGTCGGCATCTCTTCATAGCCGGGGAAGGGCACGACCGGTAGAGGCGGGTCCTGCAGCCAGATGTAGAGGCCGTATATGCCGTAGTCATGGCCATTGTCGTCCCCGGCGAGGAGTGTGTACATCCCACCGGTCTCGAGGATCTCATCCATCTCGGTTGAGGTATAACTCCATGTCCGGTTGATCTCCGCCCCGTCGGGGCCGAAGAGGATCAGCATCGGATCCAGAAACGAAGATCTTGTGCCCATCCTGACGAAACATCTCTTTCCGGCAGCCGCTGCGAAGCGGTAGGTGTCCATCCCGCCGGGAACGGTGATCGCGGCCGTCGTGTTATCCCCGCTCTGGAGCAGAGTGGCATTCACGGGATCGGTCGTCACCTGAGCAAAGATGCCGAACGCCCCGGTGTCATAGCCGTTGTCGTCCCCGGCGAGGACAGTGTACGTCCCGTCGGCCCCGAGGAATTCGTGGATCTCGGTCGACGTATAGCCCCATGTCCGGTTGATCTCAGCACCGTCAGGCCCGAAGAGGATCAGCATCGGATCCAGAAACGAAGATTTTGTGCCCATCCGGACATATGCCGCATCCCCGGCCTCGGCAGTGAAGACAAACGTCTGCATCCCCCCGGTCGTTGAGATTGTGCCGTTCAGGCTCTTTCCAACGACATCCACGGTGTTCCCCGGGTTTTTCGTACGCTGAAGGAAAAGACCGTACGCCCCGGTGTCGTAATCGTTGTCGTCCCCGGCGAGGATCGTGTACGTCCCGTCGGCCCGGAGAACTTCATGAAGTTCGGCCGACGTATAGCCCCACGTCCGGTTGATCTCCACCCCATCGGGCCCCCTCAGGATCAGCATCGGATCCAGAAATGAGGATTTTGTCCCCATCCTGACATACACCTGATCGTTCGCCTCCGCCTGGAAGGTGTAGGTGCCCATATAGCCGGCCGATGTGATCTCGCCGTCCAGGCTCTCGCCAAACCCGATCGGTATCGCAATCGCCCGCTGTTCAAAGAGTCCTACAACCTCAGATCCCGCCGCAGCCCCCGAAATCCCGATGACGGCGAGGAGAAGCACGACGGCGCACGCCGATCCGATACGTTTGCTCAGAGATTTACCTCTCATGATACGCTCCCTCCAGACAGGAATGCCTCACTGAATGGTGATCTCTCTGCTGCGGCCGATCTCTTCTGCCCTTCGCCTGAGTATTTGTTCACTATTGTTTGATACGGTCAAATCGGTTATAACGGAAATTGCACGGTATTGACCGGCACCACTCCTGGAGTTCGACAGAATCGTTTCATGAGTATAAATAGATATTCTGACGGCGAGTTGCCTGGCAGATCGTACACAGGTAAAAACAGACTGATTGAGAAAATCAATGATTCAGGACAGAGATAGTGGAAAAGATCACCGGCACCTCGATGCAGAAAAAAAAGAAAATTTACAGGAACCGCGGCCGCACCGAAAGGTGCTTTGCGGTGTACATCGGGCGGAAGGGCTTGCCCGCGCACTCCTCCTTCACGGCGGCGACGAGTGCGTCGAAGGTCATCTCCTCCTTGTGCGGCTTTTTTGGATCAGAGAGGCTGCGGATGGTGACGGTCAGCTTCCCCTCGTCCATCTCGCGGTCGCCGATGACAGCCACATAGGGCACCCACTCGGTCCCGGCCTCGCGGATCTTCTTGTTCACCGACTCGTCGCGGTCGTCCACGTCGGCCCTGACGCCGGCGGCGTTCATCCGGGCGCAGAGGTCGATCGCATAGGGAGCGTGGCGCTCTGAGACCGGGACAAACCGCACCTGCGTCGGCGAGAGCCAGGTCGGGAGGCGGGGCACCGACTGGTAGGCGGTGTTCTCCAGCATGGCGCAGATCACCCGCTCGATCGAGCCGGTGGGGGAGCAGTGGAGGATCGGCGGGTGGACCTCCTCGCCGTCCAGGTGATACGAGATATCGAACCGGAGGGAACTCTCAACGTCGATCTGGACGGTCGGGTTCTCGATCGGCCGGCCCTGTCCGTCGATGGCGGCAAGGTCCACCTTTGCGATCCAGTAGTGGACGCGATCCGAGAGGATCTCGATGAGCATGGGCACGCCCGACTCGCGGACGATCGCCTTCACCCAGTCCTCGTACTGCTCCCAGAAGTCCTGGGTGCAGCGGAACGCTCCGACCAGAGGCGTGCCGAGATCGACGCCGCTCTGCCAGCCCATCCTGAGCTGCTCCTCAAAGCAGCGGAGGGCGTTGTCCATATCCTTGCAGAGGGTGTGCATATCAGGCATCGTAAAGGCGCGGAGACGCTTGAGCCCGATCACCTCGCCAGACTGCTCGTGCCTGAACGAGTAGGTCGAGAGCTCATACATCTTCATCGGCAGGGTGTTGGGCGAGATGTGCATGTCCCGCATGAAGGAGAACATGCCGAAGCACGCCGCAAACCGCAGCATCATGTTCCGGTTCCCGCTCTTGAAGCGGTACTGCCGCTCCCCGAACTTGGCGGCGTGCTCGGAGATCGCCGGGTCGTCGAGGTCGTACATCACCGGAGTCTCGACCGGCATGCCGCCGTAGTTGAGGACGAGCCCCAGGACGTAATCCCCGAGCAGGTCGCGCACGAGCCTGCCCCTGGGCATCCAGCGGAGGTGGCCGATATCGGAGGCGGGCTCGTAGTCGACGAACTCCTTGGAGCGCATCAGGTCCACGTGGATTGGTTCGCCGCCGGCCTGAACTGGGAGGCCGAGCTCCTTCTTGATGAGCGAGCCGAAGGGTGAGTCGTCGGCGCATGCCTCGGCTTCTTTCCGTTCGCCCTCCGGGGTGAGGACAAAGAAGGTGTGGGTGACGGTCTTTTTGGCAGGCTTCGCCGCCTCTTCCTCGCCGCCCGGCACGATGGTGCGGGAGAGTTCGGAGAGGGGATGGCCCTTGCACGAGAGGGTGAAGGCCTTGTACCAGCCGAACGGAGCCCGCCGGACGGTCAGCCCTCCAGCCGCATTGAGCCCTTCCTCGATGGCCCTGAGCGCCTTTTTGGCGGCCTCGGGTGCGGCGAGGTCGGAACTGAGGTGGGCGTACGGGTAGACGAGCACCCGGTCGGTCTTCAGTTCGCCGGCGGTCTTGAGGACCTCGGCCACAGTCCGGTCCACGACATCGTCGATATCTTCTTCGTCGGCCGATTCAACGGCGCAGAAGGCGACGAGCGCTTCGTCGAGCTCGTCCTGGAGGACGGCGCCCTCCTCGGCGACCGGCGTCTTCTTCTGTGCCTGATAGTCGATATGATCTGAATGAATTAAGAGAAGCCGCATTGAAAACCCCTTTACCTGATAAGATATCCCTTATAAAATTCTCTGTTCCTCTATATATGCCTTCAAATCTCGCGTGGATTCTCGTGGTAACGCGAGAGGGTCGCCTGGCGCTGATCCATATATTTCGCGTCTTTCTTGAGATTATACGGATGATCGGCGCGCTCGGTCGTGTAGAAGACCAGCTGACCGATCGGCATCCCGGCATACATGCGCACAGGGCGCTGGTTCACGTTGCACATCTCGAGGGTGATGGAACCGCGGAACCCGGCGTCGATCCAGCCGCCGGTCTGGTGGAGTTCGATCCCGAGGCGGGCGATGGAACTCTTCCCTTCGATGCTCGCCACGATATTGTCGGGGAGCGTGACCGCTTCAAAGGTCTCGGCGAGCATAAAGGCACCGGGCGCCATGACGATCGAGTCGGTGCGGGTCTCCTGCACGCGGGAGGCGACGCTCGCCCGGTCGTACGGGTCGATCACATCGTCGCAGGGTTCGTACCAGACAAAATGGTCCCCGAGCCTGATATCCAGCGAGTTGGGCTGGATAAGACCAGGATCGAAGGGATCGATGCCGATCTGCCCCCTCCTGATCCGGTCCTCGATCTGCCAGTCGACAAGAATCATCGATTTAACATTCTCCCTGCAGGGAGTTAGTTATTGTCCTTCTTCGCCGTCCGGGTGATCGAGATGCCACTCGGCCCGCCGCAGCAGGCCGTGGAGCGTGGAGACCTCCCGCGTGGTCAGGGCCGTGCGCCCGAAGATCCGGCGCATCATCAGGAGGGTGTTGGCGCGCTTGTAGTCGGGGTGCTCGATCCGTTCAAGGAACTGGCCGAAGTGCTGGATCAGGCTCTCGCGCTCGGTTTTCCCCGCAAGGCGATAGGTGCCGCGCGGCAGGTGGGCGAGCTCGTGGCAGACGACCGCCACTGCGTGCGAGAGGTTCATGATCGGGTAGATCTCCGAGGTCGGTATGGTGCAGATCAGGTCGGCGCGGGAGACCTCCTCATTGTTGAGCCCCCAGTTCTCCCGCCCGAAGAGGATGCTCACGGAACCCCCGGCCTCCTCAAGGATCGTCCTGATCTCGGCCGGCGTAAAATAGGGCATCCGCATCGAGGTGCAGACTGACTTGGAGAGTTCGCCGGTCGTCGCCACGACCAGATCGCTCTCCGCATAGACCTCTTCGAGGCTCATTCTAGCGGCGCCTTCCAGGACGTCGCGGGCATGCGAGGCGCGGGCCAGGGAATCGTCGCCAAGGGCGCAGGGGTTCACCAGGACGAGGCGGGTGAACCCGAAGTTCTTCATCGCCCGCGCCACGAAGCCCACGTTTCCCTCATAGAGGGGTTCGACAAGGACAATGGAAATCTCGGGCATGGACCGTTTACTGGACCGCTTTCACCGTCGCCTTCAGGGTCTCGACGCCTTTTTCGTAGACGGCGTTGCCGACGACGATCGTATCGGCGTACCGCCCCATCTCCGCGGCGCGCTCGGCCGAATCGATCCCGCCGCCGTAATAGAGGCTCGCACCGGTGATCGCTTCCGAGGCGGCCCGCACCACCGCCGGGTCCCCGTAGGTCCCCGAATATTCAATATAGACGATCGGGAAGTGGAAGTAGTGCTCGGCGCACCTGGCATAGGCTGCAACCTCCTCGGGCTTCAGATCGCAGACCGCCCGCGTCACCCGGCCCACGGCCGAAGCAGGGTTCAGGACAACGTAAGCCTCGGGGACGACCTGCTCCCAGGGAATGTCAGGGCAGGCGAGCGCCCACTGCTGGTGTTTGCCGACGACCCAGCGGGCGTCCGGGGTGTTGAGCACACTCGGGACAAAGAGCAGATCAACGCCTTCGAAGACGGCGCCCTCCGGATCGGCGGGCTCGACAACGAGAGGGACACCATAGTCTTCGACCTGTTCGCGCAGGTCGGCGAGGTTCTCACGCGTGACGTTCAGGGTGCCTGAGAGGAGAATCGCATCGGTCCCGCTGGTGGCGACGGCCTCGACCGCCGCGGCGTCGAGGTACTTGTCGGGGTCAAGTTTCGTCACATGCGCCCAATTTTTCCATTTGAGGTGCGTGCCAGTCATGTGCGTACTCTTTCTTTTTTGTCTTCCGCCGATATAGATGCAATGCAGGAGCGGATCTTTGCCGCCGGGATGCCCGATGCCGCCGAAGCCCGTTCAGGGTCGGCGGCGGCAAGACTTGCGGCGTCGACGATGCCGGCCCGGTAGAGTTTCTCAAGCGTCGGTTCTCCGATGCCCGGCAAGGCGAGGAGTTCTTCCCGCCCCTTTTCAAGGCGCTTCTGGGTGATCTTCGGCGGGGTGTCGAGGCCGGCGCTGCTGCAGGCGGCCTCTGCATGTTTGCAGACGGTCTCCACCCGCACCCCGCTCTTCGCGCTGATATAGGCCGGGTGAAGTGCGGCGAAGTCTTCGGGACCGGCGATCCCGGCCTCGAGGTATTTCTTGACGCTCACCGCCGGAAGACCGGCCTCGCGCAGCCGCCGTTCGCTCCGGATCGCCTGCGCCTTTGCCCTGAGGCCCTGTGTCTCCTCATCCGAGAGACCGACCTCCTTCAGGACGTCCACACGGGCAGATCCGAGCGCCGCTATGTCGTCGATCCCCGCTGCGGCCATTTTCTGTGCGATCTTCGCATGGCTCCGGCCGCGGCGCGGCGGGACTTCGGCGCGGATGAACTTCTTCAGTTCAGACCGGCGCCTCAGGAGATCGAGGACGTCGTTCGCCTCCTGAACGAGTCTCTCCGCCTCTTCTGACCCGATCGAGAGGCGGGCGGCAAGGTCTGCCGCCGACGAATGGACGATGTCGGGGACCGTGTACATGTGGCTTGCATGCAGGCGTTGGAGGAGGGCATCGGTCATATGGGGGATCAGCCGAAGGGTCGCGGCATTTGATTCGATATGCGAGCAGAGGGGGCAGCCGATGTCCCATGGCCGCGCACCCTTCCTGATCAGCCTGATATGGTTGAGGCGGTGCTGCTCGCAGACCTGATCCAGGCGGATCGCCTTGCCCCACTGCACGCCGGGAAGGCTGATATTGAAGGTGCACTCAGGATACCCGGAACAGCCGATGAACTGGGAGGCGCCGTGGACCTGCCTGATCTGGAGGTCTTTCCCGCAGACCGGGCAGGGGCCGACCGTCCGCTCCTCGACGGTCCGGTCCATGATCTCCGCACCGATCTGCTCTTCATGCGCTTCGAGATCGTCGAAGACCGAGTGGAGCATGGCGCGCGACTCGCCAACGACATCGTCGCGCGTCCGGGTGCTCTCCTTGATCTGCTGCATGGACGCCTCAAGGGTGCGAGTCATGTCCGGCCTGGTGATCGTGTCGGCGTGTTTTTCAAGGGACTCAACGACCGCCCGCCCCACGAGCGTCGGCCGAAGGGGGTTGCCCTGCACGTAGCGCCGGGAGACGAGTTTTCCAATCACCTCGTGGCGGGTGCTCTTTGTGCCCAGGCCCAGTTCTTCCATCGTCTGGATCAACCGGCTCTGGGTGTAGCGGGGTGGAGGCTGGGTCTCTTTCTCCTCGAGGTTCACACCAAGGATCGGGAGACGTTCGCCGACGGTGCAGGCCGGGATCAGCCGTTCGGCCGCCTCGCTGTACGGGTAGACGCGCCGCCACCCCTCCTCTTTGAGCTGCCCGCCGGTGACCGTATAGGGCTCGCCCCCGGCGTCGAAGTTCACCTTCATGGTGAGCCATCTCGCGTCCGGTGAGAGGGTGGCAAGGAAACGCCGCACCACGAGTTCATAGAGTTTCCAGCGCTCTTCGCCGAGCTGTGCAGGCGTCGCCGCCCCGGTCGGGTGGATGGGCGGGTGATCGGTGCTCGATTTCTTGCCGCGGGTGGGTTCTGGACGCCTGTGCCGCTCCACCCATGCGACATCTCCCGAGAAGGCGGTGGTCTTCAGCACGCCGAGCACCTCGTCGAGGTTGAGGCTTGCCGGGTAGACGGTGTTGTCGGTCCTCGGGTACGAGATGAAACCGTTCATGTAGAGGTCTTCTGCGACCCGCATCGCATTTGCCGCGGAAAAGCCGAGCCGTCCTGCGGCGACGAGGAGGGAGGTGGTATCGAAAGGTGTGGGGGCGCGGTCGTTCTTGACGCCCTCCTTCACCTCGGTGACGGTGAGCGGCTCTGTCGTCCGTTTCCTGGCGGCGAGGGCGTCGTCATGATCGACGAACCGGCCGTGGGTATGGCGGAGTTCAAGAGGCGTGCCGTCTTTTTTCGTGTCGAGGGTGAGCATCCAGTATTTCTGCGGGACGAAGGACTCGATCTCCTTTTCCCGGTCGGCGATCATCGCAAGGGTCGGGCTCTGCACCCGGCCCACCGAGAGGATGTTCGCGCCCCCGCGCCGTGCCGCAATCGAGATGAAGCGGGTCAGCGACGCCCCCCACATCAGATCGATGATCTGGCGCGACTCCCCGGCGGCGGCGAGGGCGAAGTCGAGTTCGGTCAGTTCGGAGAAGGCCCGTTTGATCTCCTGCGGGGTGATCGCCGAGAACCTGGCCCGCAGGATCCGCACATCCTTGTTCACCGCCCTGACGAGTTCGTATGCCTCCTTGCCGATCAGTTCCCCCTCGGTATCGAAATCGGTGGCGATGGTAACGAGGTCGGCCTTTTTCGCGAGTTTCTGAAGAAGAGAGACGATGCGCTTTTCGGTCGGGCGCTTGACGATCCCGGCGTCGATGAGGGAGCGGGGAGGGCGCTCCTCGCTCCGCCAGTTCGTGTAGCCCTCTACGAAATCGACCTCGACGACGTGCCCCTTCAGGCCGACGAGGACGGTGTCGTCGAAGGCGTAGGTGTCGACCCCGCCCTCTTTTTTATTCGTGACGTGGTTGTTTCCCGCAAGCATGGCGGCGATCCGCCGGGCCGAGATATTCTTCTCTGCGACGATCAGGTGCACGGCTCAGGCTCCCTCCTCCGGGGTGATACGGGCGGCGATCAGAGGAGTGATCTCTTTTGGATCGGCCTTGCCCCGCGTCTTCTTCATCACCTGGCCGACCAGGAAGTTGAGCGCCGCGCCCTTCCCTTCGCGGTAATCGGCGACCGCCTGCGGGTTCTCGGCGATCACCTCGTCGATGACGGCGGCAAAGGCGTCGGCGGCGCCCTTGCCGAGGTTGTGCTGCTTCACGTACGCCGAGGGTGTTACCGGCGTCTCGCCGGCGATGACGGCGTCGAGCAGCGCCCGCAGGACATCGACGGCGACCCGGTCGGTGACCTCGCCGCGGCCGACCAGGCCGACGAGATCGGCGAAGTGGTCGAGGGGCACCGTCGTCACCGGCATGTCCCGGTAGTTGAGTTCGCCGAGCAGGGTGTCGGCCGTCCAGGTGGCGGCAAGCGCCGGATCGGCCTTTGCAGCGAGCGCCTCGTAGAACTCGGCGAGCCTGAGGTCGCCGGTGAGGGTGCGGGCGTGGTTGAGGGAGATCCCGTAGGTCGCCATGAACCGGTCGCGCCGGGCGTCAGGGAGTTCGGGGAGGGCGATCGCCTCGACCCAGTCCTTTACCCTGAGGGGCCGGAGATCGGGTTCGGGGAAGTAGCGGTAGTCGTTCTCCGTCTCCTTGGACCTGGCCGAGGTGGTGATGCCGCGGCCCTCCTGGAAGTGGCGGGTCTCGCGCTCGACCCGAAGGCCGCGCCTGATCAGGTTTTTCTGGCGGGTGATCTCGAAGGTGAGCGCCTTTTCCACCCCCTTGTACGAGGAGATGTTCTTCACCTCTACCCGCTCTGAGCCGCGGATCGAGATGTTGGCGTCCACACGCAGACCGCCCTCGCGCTCGCCGTCATAGACGCCGAGGTACTCGAGGGTGGCGCGGAGTTTGTTGAGGAACCGCCGGGCCTCCTTCGGCGACCTGAGGTCGGGCTCGGTGACGATCTCGATGAGGGGGATGCCAGAGCGGTTGTAGTCGACCAGGGTATAGGCGACATGGCCGGCGCCGGCCTTGTGCACCAGCCTCCCCGGGTCTTCTTCGAGGTGGATGCGGGTGATCCGGATCTTCTTCTCGCCCTCGTCGCCCTCGATCTCCAGGTAGCCCCAGACGGCGAGGGGGCGGTCGTACATCGTGATCTGGTAGCCCTTCGGGAGGTCGGGATAGAAGTAGTTCTTCCGTGCGAATTCGGACTCTTCGGGCACCTCAAGGTTGAGGGCCTTTGCGACGCAGAGACCGTACTCGACGGCCTTCCGGTTGATCATGGGGAGGGCGCCGGGCAGGCCCAGGCAGACCGGGCAGACATGGGTGTTCGGGCCGTCGGTCTTGTAGTCGGTCGAGCAGCCGCAGAAGAGTTTTGTCTCTGTGTTCAGCTGGCAGTGGATCTCGAGCCCGATGATTACGTCGGTGTGTTCGCTCATCGCCGCACCTCCTCGTAGGCATAGGCGGTATCGATGATCCGCTCCTCCTCGCAGTGCCTGCCGATGAGCTGCAGCCCGACGGGCAGACCGTCCACGCTGCCGCAGGGCACCGAGATCGCCGGGACGCCGGCGAGGTTGGCCGGAACGGTGAGGATGTCGGCGAGGTACATCGAGAGCGGGTCGGCGGTCTTCTCGCCGAGGGCGAAGGCCGTTGTGGGCATGGTCGGGCCGGCGACGACGTCGACGTCCGCAAACAGGCGGGCGAAGTCCTCACCGACATTCTTGCGGGCCGCCTGCGCCTTTGCATAGTACTTCCCGTAGTAGCCGGCCGAGAGAGCGAAGGTGCCGAGCATGATCCTGCGCCGCACCTCTTTGCCGAAGTGCTCCCGACGGTGCTCCTGGTAGGCATCGTGCCACGAGCGCTTCGACTCGATGTCGGGGCCGTAGCGGATGCCGTCGAACCGGGCGAGGTTCGAGGAGGCCTCTGAGGTGCAGGTGACATAGTAGGCGGCAAGAGCGAAGGCCATGCTCGGCATCGAGCACTCCACGATCTCGGCGCCGAGGTCGGCGAGAGAGTCGATCGCCGACCTGACCTTCTCTGCGACGGCCGGGTCGACGCCGGCGCCGAAGAACTCGGCCGGGACGCCGATACGGAGCCCCGCGATTCCATCGGACGAGGGCGTGTGGGCGTACGGGCGGTCGATGGAGGTGGCGTCGCGGGCGTCCGGGCCGGCGATCGCCGAGAAGAGGCTGGAGACGTCAGTCACGTTCCGGGCCATCGGGCCGATGCCCTCCAGGGAGTTCGCATAGGCGATGAGACCGTACCGGGAGACCCGCCCGTAGGTGGGCTTGAGCCCGACGATCCCGCAGAACGCCGCCGGGCAGCGGATCGAGCCGCCGGTGTCGGTGCCGAGGGCCATAGGCACCATGCCGGCAGCGACGGCTGCGGCGCTCCCGCCCGAAGAGCCGCCGGGGACGCGCGATGGGTCGACCGGGTTGGTGGTCGGCCCGAATGCGCTTGATTCGGTGGTGGTGCCCATGCCGAACTCGTCCATGTTCGTCTTGCCGACGACGGCGGCGCCGGCGGCCCTGAGCAGTTCGACGACGTGGGCGTCATACGGAGGGATATAGCCCTGCAGGATCCGCGACCCGCAGGTGGTCTGGACGCCGGCCGTCGAGATATTGTCCTTGACCGCCACCGGGACGCCGGCCAGAGGGCCGTCGCCGTGATCGGCCTCGCGGCAGAGGGTGATGAAGGCGTTCCAGCGGTCTTCCGCATCAAAGGTGATCAAACCCATCACATCACCTTCGGGGCGCGGATATAACCGGCCTCAGACTCTCCGGCGTTTTCGAGGACGGCATCCAGAGAGAGGGACGGGACGACGGCGTCGTCCCTGAAGATGTTTGTCGTTACCGCCGCGGGCCGCCCGCTCTCCTCGACCTGATCAAGGAGATCGAAATATTCGAGGATGGCGTTGAACTGCCCGGTAAACTCGGCGAGTTCGTCGCTGCCGATCCCGATATCGGCAAGTATTGCGATATGTGCTACGTCTGATTCAGTGACCATGCATGTCCCTACCCATGTCAGTTAAGTACCCTTGTACCGACTTTTTATAACCATTCGCACGAGACAGGTGCCCGATCGCCTTCCAGATCCCGCTGCCGTACTGCATCGCCTTCTTCTCTCCGCGGGCGAATTCGAGGGGCAGATGCCGTTCTGCGACCTTTCTGAGGGGCAATTTCCTGACCCCGCCGCACACCTTCTCAGCAGGAGGGATGGCGCGGGCCGCCGCCACGACGCGCAGATCCAGGTACGGGAGGGAGAACGCGGTACCATAGAGAGAGGCAACGGCGCTGTCGCGGGCGACCTGCCGCGGGATATCGTCGACGCCCGCCGCAAGCGAGGCCGCAAGGTCAGGGCTCTCCAGGTAGCGCGCGTAGCCGCCGAAGAGTTCGTCCGCCCCCTGTCCGGCCAGGATCCGGCGGTAGCCGCGCTCCCCGGCCCAGCGGGCGACAAATGATTCGGTCGTTGCGATGGAGGCGTCGACCGGGTTCGGGTCTCCCAGGACGCCGACCACCTCCCGCAGCGCCGCCTCAACCTCCCGTTCGGTGACGGTCACCGCCTCGCAGGAAAGGCCCAGCGCTTCGGCGAGGGCGAGGGCGCGCACCAGATCGTGCGATCCCTCCAGGCCGACGACGACACAGGGGAGGCGGGCGACGGCGGCGACAAGGGCCGAGTCCACCCCACCGGAGAGGGCGACGGCGGCGCCGTCCACCGCCCTGAGCGCCACCGCCTCGATGATCGCCGCCTCCAGGTCGCCGGCCGGGTAGCCGGGGTCGATGCGCCCGATGAACGCACCGTTGCGGGTGAGCGTCCCGGCCGGTCCGTCGCCAGGGGCGATCCCGAAGTGGTCGCGCCCCTGCCACTCGCCGCAGGTGAATGAGAACTCGCCGCCGAAGTGCAGGGCGGCGCAGGGATCCTCCCGGAGAAGGGACAAAATCTCGTCGCCTGAGAGGCGCCGCCCACCGTATTCGACCCACCCGCTCAGGGCGAGGTCGGGCGTGCCTTTCCCGTGCGGCTGCTGCATCTCCGTCATATCCAGAAGAGGGTTTGGGGCTGAACGCTAATGATAGGCTCGATCCCGGACACCCTGCTGCACCGCAAAAGGCTAACCCTTTCCTGTGCCATTCAGTACCGATGTTTCTCAGCGACAAGACGCGGGAGGCCGTCGTCAGGACGATGTACGCCTACGCCGCCGCATACAACAGGAAGGACGCCGACGGCGTCATGGAACTGATGGCGCCCGAGATCATTGCGATCGGGACAGAGCAGGACGAGTGGGCCGAAGGGCAGGAGCAGATGCGGGCCAGTATGGAGCGGGACTTCGCCCAGTGCGACACCCTCTCGATCGAGTACGGCGACCTGCGCATCGCCGCCGACGGGATCATCGCCTGGGTGGCAGCGCCCTTCGAGATCACAGCGATCGCCGGCGGGAAGATGCAGGCGCTCCGCGGCCGCATGACCGTTATCCTGATGAACACCTGGGACGGCTGGCGCTTTGTCCAGATGCACTTCTCGCTCCCTGCCGCCGACCAGGAAGAGGGGCGGTCGTTCCCGGCGCTGGAGTGACGATCCGGAAAAGGGGCTATTCACCCCTTCAGGTGCGTAATCCCCATCATCCAGATCATCCCGGGGCATATTTTTTCTCGACAGCCCCGGCACCGGCGCACTGACCAGTTCTCGCGAAGAACAAAATCCCTGATCCTCTCTTTCGCGGGCTTCGCGTGAGATGTGCGTGAGATTCTCCCGGAAAATCCAGGCGAGAGCGCCTGCTACCCCCGCACGTTAAAGAGCCAAAAAAAGAGGGCGATCAGGCCGCGAGCGGCGCAAGTTTTGTGATCACCCGCTCGACCTGCTCGACCGCCGTCCCGATATAATTCTCCGGGTCGAGGAGAGCGGCGATCTCTGCACCGTCAAGGACGGCGGCGACCGTCAGGTCCTCCCCGAGCACGCCGGCGATCGGCCGCTTCTCGGCGAGGGCGGTCATGCTGGCGACCCTGACAGCCTCATGGGCCTCCTGCCTTCCCATGCCCCGCTTCGTCAGCTCGATCATCACCGACTCGGCGAGGTTGACGCCGTGGAGGAGGTCCAGGTTCTTCCTGACGTTCTCCTCGCGGATCGTCAGCCCCTCCAGCACCTTCACCATCAGGGCGAGGATATGATCGGCGAGCACCGAGGCCTCGGGGAAGACCACCCGTTCGCAGGAAGAGTTGGTGAGGTCGCGCTCGTCCCAGAGGGTGTTGTTCTGCAGCGCCGGCTCGACCATCGCCCTGACGATCCGGGCGAGCCCGCAGACCTGCTCGCTCTTGATCGGGTTCCTCTTGTGCGGCATCGTCGACGACCCGACCTGTTTTTTCCCGAAGGCCTCCTCGACCTCGGCGATCTCGGTCCGCTGGAGCGATCGGATCTCGACCCCGATCTTGTCGAGGGTCGTCGCCACGTTTGCGAGGAACATGATATACTCGGCATAGCGGTCGCGGGAGATGATCTGGTTCGAGACATCGACCGGAGAGAGGCCGAGATTCGCCATCATCGCAGGCTGGACCTCAAGCCCCTTCGCCCCCAGGGCGGCCTGCGTCCCGACGGCGCCGGTGAGCTGCCCGACCGCCACACGCGGCCGCATCTGGCCGAGGCGCTCGATATGCCTGCCGACCTCGCTCGCCCAGATCGCAAACCGCAGCCCGTATGTCGTGGGCACGCCGTGCTGCCCGTGGGTGCGCCCCACGCAGACGAGGTGTTTTGTTTCCCCGGCCCGACGGAGGAGGACGGCGAGGAGGGCCCGGAGTTTCGCCTCGATCAGGTCCATCGCCGCCTTCATCTGGAGACCGGTCGCCGTGTCCAGGATATCGTTCGAAGTGGCGCCGAAATGGATCCAGCGCCCCGCGTCGCCGCAGACCTCGGTGACTGCCTTCACGACCGCCATCATATCGTGGTTGATCTCGGCCTCGATCTCGTTCGCCCGCGCAAGGGTGGCCATCCCGGCGCACCGCGCGATCGTCTCGGCGGCATCGGCCGGGATCACGCCGCACGCCGCCTCGGCCTGCGCAAGGGCGACCTCTGCCGCCACTATGCACCTGAACCGGTTCTCTTCTCCCCAGACGGCCTTCATCTCCGGAGTGCCGTACCGGTAGTCTATCGGGTGGATCGCCATATGTGGATATGATGGGTTTCTGGCAGTAAAAAAGGGGCGGCAGGGATCACCGCCGGTCGTTCTCAACCGAGAGGCTGCCTGAGAGGGTCATCGTGGAGGACCCCACCTCAATCGTCTCCGAGGAGGCGATCCCGGCCAGGATCCGGCGGCTGATCAGGTCCCTGACGGCCCGGCGCTCCCCCACGGCGGTGACATAGCGGAGGGTGAGGCTCACCCAGTTGTCGGTGAGGGCGGTAAAGACGGTGGGCTCGAATACCCGCTGGAGCAGATAATATTTCCCGCCGGCAGCCGCGATCTCTTTCTCGGCCTGCACCGCGCTCTCCCGCGTTTCCTCCCGGGCAATGCCGAGGAAGAGTTCGATCGCCGCGGGAACATCGCTTGTATAGGTGATCGGGACGGTTATCTCGTCCCAGATGAAGTTATAGTCCCGGGTGTAGTTCATCACCGTTTTCGTGAGGATATGCCCGTTCGGGACGATCGCCATCCGTCCGGTCGGCTGATCGCCGTCGACCCATCCCCTGATCTCCATCAGGGTGGTGTTCATCAGGCCGATGTCGATCACGTCGCCGGTGGTCTCGTCGATGGCGATCCGGTCCCCGACCACATACGCAGCGCTGAGGAAGAGGAGGATGCTCCCGACAAAGTTCTTGAAAAAATCCTGGAGCGAGATGGCGACGCCTGCAGCGATGATGCCGTAGGCGACAAGGAGACTCTGCGGATCATCGACCCAGATGCGCACAGCGACGACGGCGACGGCGACGACGTACAGGACCGAGACCGCTTTCCTGAAGGAATACCGCGTTTTTGCGTCTTTTATCGTCCGGGACACTCCTTTTTGGAGGACGATCCTGAGTACGGCGTAGAGGATCGTGACGACGAGGAGGGTGAGGGCGAGGCGCGAGAGGGTGACGTCCGGGTAGAAGAAGGAAGCCGCCCACGCCGCAAGGGTCGCCACACAGAGGATGAAGAACTGAAGGAAGTCGCCCACCGCCATGCATGGGAGACGCATATGCTCGTACTTAAGGCTATCTCTCCAGCGGCGCCGCACGCCACCGCCCCGCGAAAGGGGGAGGGTCGGGCACGATGTCCACGTCCGCCCCGCGACCCAACATTCCATATTTGTCGGGGGCATAGAATACTGCAATGGACCGTCTTGAAGCGTGGTTCCCGTACCCGGGCTTCCGCCCGAACCAGCGGGAGATGCTGGAATTCGCCGCAGAGACGGCGCGCGAAGGCGGGATCGCCATGATCGACGCCCCGACCGGCAGCGGGAAGTCGAGCGTGGTCTCGGCGCTGCTGGCGGAGAGCAACGGCAGAAAGGTGATCGTCGCCGTGCGGACGATCTCGCAGCTCTCGACCTTTATCAGGGAATTGGCGCTCGTGAGAAAGGTGCAGCCCGCCCTGACCTTCTCGTACCTCGTCGGGAAAGGCTCGATGTGCCCGCTCGGCGGGGAGGGCGATCCCTACCGGCGCTGCGAGGGCGTGAAGGCCTTCTCATCGTCGCTGATGCGGGAGCGGGCCCAGAAGGGTTCGCTCGTCCCGACCGAGGACCGGGTGATCAACGAGCAGATCAGGAAGATGGACCGGGAGCACCCCCTGCTCTGTCCCTATTTCATTAAGAGCCGGGTGTTTGTCCGGGGCGAGGAGGAGAGCGGCCTCAGGATGGCACCCTCGCAGACCCTCCGCACCAGGGCCGACCGGGTGAAGAAGGAGGCGATCGCACCCGAAGATCTCGCCGGGTTCTGCAACGGGCTCTGCCCGTACGAGACGATGATGCAGGCGGCGCGGGGGGCCGACGTCCTGGTCTGCAACTTCCACCACCTCTTCAACGACGAGATCCGCGACCAGCTCTATGCCTCCCTCGACGTGGAGCCCAGAGACGTCCTCCTCCTCATCGACGAGGCGCACAACTGCGGCGACGTCGTGACCGGCATCCAGAGCGTCGTCCTCGAAGACCGCACCCTCGAGGCGGCGATGACCGAACTCTCCCATCTCTCCAGGTCGATGAAGGACGTGAACGCCGTGCGGCAGGTGCTCCCGAACGTGGCCGCCTTCATGGAGGCCCTGCAGCGTTCCCAGAAAGGCGAGGACTGGTTCGACCCGGAGCAGTTCCACCGGATGGCGGTGCGGGGAACGCTCTACAAGGGGCTCGAAGAGATCGTGGGCGACCTCTCTAAGATCGCCGAGCGCGTCTCCGAGAAGAACAAGAGCGCCGGGATCTACAAGGAGAGTGCGGTCGAGAGCCTCACCGAGTTCATGTACCGCGTCTACCGGGCCGGCAGCGACATGACCTTCCTGCCCCTGTACCGTTCAGCCGAAGGGCATGTGGAACTCGAGGTCCGCAACATCGACCCCGGCGAGAAGATGCAGGCGATAGGCAAAGCACACGCCGCCTGTGTTCTGATCTCGGGGACGCTCTCGCCTCTCTCCGCCTACCAGAAATACTACTTCGGCGACCTCCCGGTCAGGACGATCTCCCTCCCGAACAGTTTCCCGCGGGAAAACCGTCTGGTCGTCTGCGCAAAAGACGTCACGACCGCCTACCGGATGCGCCAGAATAAGAAGAACACCGACGCGATCGTCGGCTATATCAAAACCTTCGCACGGGTGAGGGGGAATCTGGCTGTTTACTTCCCGTCGTACCAGATCCTCAACACCTACGCACAGGCCTGCGGGATCCGCATCAACGGAAAGACCGTCTACACCGAGCCCAGAGAGGCAGCCGAGGCGACCGCTGCCCTGCAGGAGTTCATCTCACTTCCAGAGCGGGGCAAAGCCGGGATCATCTTTGCGGTCTGCGGCGGGAAATGGAGCGAGGGGCTCGACTACCGCGGCGAGATGCTGCAGGGGGCGATGGTCGTCGGCCTCCCGCTCGCCCCGTACAACTCGGTCAGGAAGATGACGATCGAGTACTACGTCCACAAGTTCGGGCGCGACGGCGAGTTCATCTCGTACACCCTCCCGGCGATCAACCGCGCCCTCCAGGCCCTCGGACGGGTGCTGCGGACGCCCGAGGATACCGGGGTGCTCGTGCTCGCAGAGGAGCGGTTCCTCGAACCGGGGGTGCGGATCGGCCTGCCGCCCTGGATGCAGGACGAAGCCGAGATCTGCGACCTCGACCGCTTCTCCCGGCTGGTGATGAAATGGGCGTAGCGACCGGTAGTTGCCCGTTCGGGCTCTGGCACGTCCACATGGTCTGGAGCGGCGACCTCGTCATGCAGGTGCGCTTCCTGCGCGAACCGGCTGAAGGGCCGGCCCACCCCGCCTTCCGGCGCTATCTTGCCGGCGACCAGGACGCCCTTGCCGGGCTCTCGAGCGTTGCGACCGAGGGCGATTCTGTGTATGCACGCATCTACCGGGCCGTCCGGGCTATCCCGTACGGGCGGACGGCGACCTACGGCGAGATCGCCGTCGCCGCAGGGACCGTGCCGCGGGTCGTGGGCAATGCGATGCGCGCGAACCCGACGCCCCTCGTCGTCCCCTGCCACCGGGTGGTGGCAAAGGGCGGGATCGGCGGGTTCACCCCGTCGATTGAGGTGAAACGGGCCCTGCTCGCTCTGGAGGCCAGAAGGGGATGATCTTTATGGATTCAGGGAGCGATACGTATGCTATGAAGGTGCTGATACTCGGTGCAGGAGCGGTCGGCCTCTGCCTTGCCGCCCGCCTGTCCCCCCATTGCGAGGTTCATGCTGTCTGCAGAAAGCGTCATGCCGATGCGATCGCACAGCGGGGCTTTGTGATGACCGGGCTCTGGGGCGAGGGGACGTATCGGTTCCCGGCGTCCGAAGAGGTGCCCGAGGGCGAACACTTCGACTATATCTTCATCACCGCAAAGTCTCTCGCCACCCGGTCGATCTGCGAGCAGTTCGCCGGGGTGATCCAGGGGGCCGATACGGTCAGCCTCCAGAACGGCCTGGGCAACGAGGAGATCATCGCCGAATATACCGACCGCGTCATCGGGGGCACGATCATCACCGGGTTTGAGTGGAAGGGCGACGCTGGCGTCCACGTCTCGGTGGTCGGCGGGCCGATGAAACTCGGCCGGTTCCCGGACGGCGCCGATCCAGCGGTGGACGCCCTCGTCGACCTCGTGGGGCGGGCAGGCATACCGGTGGAGGCGAGCAGCCATATCAGGGGCGATCTCTGGGCGAAGACCCTGTACAACTCGGCCTTAAACCCTCTCGGGGCCCTGATGAACGTCCCGTACGGCAAACTCCTCGACCCGACGGTCTGGGGCGTCATCGAGAACGTCATCCGCGAGGCGTATGCGGTGATGGCCGCGGAGGGTGTGCATGTCCCCTGGCCGACGGCCGATGACTATCTCGCCTTTCTCCGCGATGTCCAGATCCCGAGCACGGCCGGGCACCACGCCTCCATGCTCCAGGACATCCTGCACGGGAACGCCACCGAGATCGATTTCATGAACGGGGCGATCGCCGCCCGTGCGGAGAAACACGGCCTATCGGCACCGTACAACGACTGCATCACCCGCCTGGTGCATTTCCGCGAGACGCTCCGGGAGCCGTAGGCATGCGCTCGGGTATCGTGCTGGTGGGAGGGGAGGCGCGCCGTGCAGGCGGAATGGAGAAATATTTCTTCGAGATCTGCGGCCGTACCTTTATCGACCGCCTCCTCGAGACGCTGCGCGGTGCCGTCGACGAGATCATCATCGTCGCCAGAGACGAGGAGCAGTGCCGCCGGTTCGACCCCTACCCGTATGTCCGCTGCATCCCTGACATGCGGCGGGGGATAGGGCCGATCGGCGGCCTTCACGCCGGTTGTCTTGCCGCACAGGGTGAGGCCGTCTTCGTCGTCGCCTGCGATATGCCCTGCATCAACGGACAGGTGATCGAGGCGCTCTTCGAGAGGCTGGACGACCGGGACGCTGTCATCCCATGCTGGGACGGTGATATGTACGAGCCCCTCCACGCCGTCTACCGCCGCGCCGCCCTGATCGAATACCTGCAGGAGCACGAGTCCCTCTCCCTGCGGGCGATGATCAGGAACCTCGATGCCCGCTTTGTCTCAGTCGAGACCTTCAGGACCTTCGACCCGGATCTTCTCACCTTCACGAACATCAACCATGTCGGCGACCTCGAGCGGGTCAGGGAGGCACTGGAAGGGGGTTGTGGGGGAAAGAAGGAAGAAAAATCGCTTTGAATACGTTCTGCCGCCCTCCTCTCCTGCCAGGAATCGCCTCTCTCCCATGCCGACGGCCACGGGTCATGAGAGGGCACACACGCTCTTTTCAGGCTTCTCGCATCTATGACGGCGAGAATGGTTCTGGCTGAGGGAAAAATGGCCCTTCGCTCCTGTGCGTGGGTGGCCGCACCACCCCCGTCTTACTTCCCCCGGCAATCTGGATCGACCTGATACGCCGGTGCCGGGGGGGGCCGGTTGCCCCGCCAAACGGTGGTTGGATGGAGGTGGGCGTAACCCCGTCTGGATCTCACCCTGCCTTCCCGGCCCAATCGTGAGGGGAGGGACGACGTCTCCGGCACAGGCACGCCAGATCAGAATATCTATGGCGTTTCCTTCGTGAAGTGATCGCTCTTCCGCGAGGGATACTAGAAAGCCCAAAAAAGGGCTTTGTAGAAATTCTGGCGCTTTTGAAACCCTTGTACCGGGTTTGATGTCTCTCCTGTAATCGCAGGGAGGGGGTGCGGATCCCCCGCCTTCCCCCTACTGCCTGCCGGGGGTTTCACCCAATTGGAGCGGATGAACCCCGGGAAGAGCGAACCGGATGTCCGGGGGGAGCGGGCCGTATCCCCACCTATCCTGCGCGCGGGTCCGGGGGCGTAGTCCCCCGGTTCAAGCATGCCAGAATAGGATTTCAACGAAGCCCAAAAAAGAGATTATTTCCAGGAGAACAACGGAAACATCGGCTGGAGGGGATCGTTCTCTTCGAGCGACGAGAGTTTGTATGAGCGGCCGAATTTTTTATCCTCGCTGTCCCTGTAGGTGACGACCACCTTGACCTCCTCGATCATGGCAGGGAGTTGATAGGCATACGCTTCGTCGACGCCGAGGGTCCGGATATCGAACTCGACGTTCATCGGGACAAGGGCGACGTGGATCCAATTCGCCAGGCCGGTCCCGGTATTTTTGATCACGATGGACTTGGCGTCCTCTGCAAGGCGGCATTCGAGGTCTGGCAGGTTTTTCGTGTCGTTCATGATATGAAGGGACATGGCGATCGTCGCCAGGACGATGAAGATCGACACACCCATGAATACCTGGCCGGTGACGGCGATGCCGCCGCCTATGATGACGCCGGCCGCAAGAATGGCGATATGGAGCCGTTCCATACTGATGAATTGGCGTCCTACGATATAATAGGATAAGAAACGGCTCTGATGGATGGGGGCGCCGGCACCATTCTGACCGGCGGAACAGAAATACCTGCGATGCAATATACTAATCGGATCCCCCAATCAATAGAGTAGAGGAGATCCGGCGCCTCGCCGACGTGCATGCGGCGTGACGGTGCACCACGAGAAAGAAGGGATACATCCATGCTTGAATTGAAGTTCATTCGCGCAAACCCCGAGATCGTCCGGGCAGACCTTCTCAAGAGGGGATATACGGAGAAAGTCGCCTGGATTGACGATCTGCTGGAGAAGGACCAGAAAAGCCGGGAGATCACGATTGAGGTCGACCGGCTGAGAAACCGGCGCAACGTGATCGGCCGCGAGATCAACGAGACCAGAAAGGCGGGCGGAGATATCGCCGGGCTTTTGAAGGAGGCCGCCGCAATTCCGGGCGAGATCAAGGAGGCCGAGGCCGAACTCCAGGCGATCACCGAGCGGGTGCACTACTACCTGATGCGCCTCCCCAATATCCTCCACGAGAGCGTGCCGGTGGGGAAGGACGACACCGAGAACGTCGAGGTGAAGCGGTGGGGCGAGCCGAAGGTCCCGTCCTTCGAACTCAGGAACCACGGCGAACTCGCGGCCGAGCAGGGCTGGGCCGACTTCGAGCGCGCCGCCAAGGTCGCGGGCTCGGGGTTCTACTACCTGAAGGGGAGGCTTGTGCTCCTCGACATGGCGCTCCAGCGCTTTGCCCTCGACCTGCTGGTCGAGCGCGGCTATGTCCCTCTCTCGCCGCCGTACATGATGAACCGGGCGGCGTACGAGGGCGTCACCGACCTCGCCGATTTCGAGGACGTGATGTACAAGATCGACGGCGAGGACGCCTACCTGATCGCCACGAGCGAGCACCCGATGGCCGCCATGTACAAGGACGAGATCTTCGAGGAGAAGGACCTGCCGCTGAAGTTCGCCGGGATCAGCCCGTGCTTCAGGAAGGAGATCGGATCGCACGGCATCGACACGAAGGGACTCTTCCGCGTCCACCAGTTCAACAAGATCGAGCAGTTCGTCTTCTGCCGGCCCGAGGAGTCCTGGGCCTTCCACGAGGAACTGCTGGCGAACGCCGAGGCGATCTTCCAGGGCCTCGGCCTGCCCTATCATGTGGTGAACATCTGCACCGGCGATATCGGGACGGTGGCGGCGAAGAAGTACGATATCGAGGTCTGGATGCCGCGCGAGAATATGTACCGAGAGGCGGTCTCGTGCTCGAACTGCACCTCGTACCAGGCGGTCAGGCTGAACATCAAGGTGCGCGACCCTGCGGAGTTCAAGGAGAAGCAGTACGTGCACACCCTCAACAGCACCGCCATCGCCACGTCGCGGGCGATCCGGGCGATCCTGGAGAACAACCAGCAGGAAGACGGATCGGTCGTCATCCCGGAAGCGCTCAGGCCGTATATGTACGGGGCCGAGACGCTGTAAGGAGAAACAGATCTTATTTTTTTGAGGGCGCCGGGAGCAGCACCCTGACCTCTCCCTTCAGCACCCCGGCGCTCTTCTCTGTCAGGCTGATCCTGCCGCCGGTCTGTTCCAGGTAGCCCTGCTCGATCAGATCAAGGATCCAGATCCGGTACTGCTTTTTGCTCTGCTCCGTGCCGGTTGCGTAGACCTGAAGGAGGTCGAGGCGTTTCTCCCTCACGCGTGCATTTTTCGAGCCCCTCAGGACGTCGACGATGAGGTCGATCCCGGCGCTCTTCGGCACCTGCTCCACGCACCCGAGGATCCTTCGTGCGTATGCGGTGCCGTCGATCGTCTCCCCCTGGCGTTCGCAGGTGTCGCACATGCCGCAGGTCTCCCCGGCATACGCCTCCCCGAAGTACCTGAGAAGATACTTCCGCCTGCATTCGGTCGTCTCGCAGTATCCGATCATCTCCTGCAGCTTGCGGATCTGACGCCCGTCCGAACCGTCGTGTTCGAGCATGGACCTGAGCGTACCGTAGTCTTCCGGGCTGTAGAGGAGGAGGCACTCGCTGTCCAGACCGTCCCGCCCGGCGCGGCCGGTCTCCTGGTAATAGGACTCGAGGTTCTTGGGGAGGTCGTAGTGGACGACATAGCGGACGTCGGGTTTGTCGATGCCCATGCCGAAGGCGACGGTGGCGCAGACGACCTGGACGCGGCCGGAGAGAAAATCGTCCTGGACCTTCTCCCTGACCGCGGCCGGGAGGCCGGCATGGTAGGCGGCGGCGCTGTAGCCGTATTTCCGGAGGTCTCGGGCGAGGTCTTCGGTTTTTTTCTTGCTGGAGCAGTAGACGATCCCTGACGCTTTCCGGTGCCGGTTGATGCAGGCGAGGAGCAGGGCCATCGGTTTCTCCTTCGGGACGACGGCGTACCGAAGGTTTGTGCGGTTGAAGGTGCCGACGAACTCCCTGGGCTCGGAGAGCCCGAGGTGCCGGGCGATGTCCGTCCTGACCTCGGGGATGGCGGTGGCCGTCAGGGCCACGATGGGGACGTTTCGGAAGTGCCTTTTCAGGCCGGAGAGCTGGCGGTATTCGGGCCTGAAGGTGTGGCCCCATGCAGAGATGCAATGCGCCTCGTCGATGGCGATGAGGCGGACCGGGAACTGACCGAGGAATTTGAGGACGCCGGGCTGCATGCACTTCTCCGGCGAGAGGAAGAGCAGCCTGAGGGTGTTGTCCTCGAGCTGCCTCTCTATCTCCGCCCTCTGCCGGTGCGTAAGGGCGCCGGTGCAGGCGGCGGCCGATATCCCCCGCAGGTTCAGGTCGTCGACCTGGTCTTTCATCAGGGAGAGGAGGGGGGAGATGACCAGGGTGAGGCCGCCGAGGGAGAGGGCCGGCACCTCGTAGCAGAGGGACTTTCCGCTCCCGGTCGCCAGGATCCCCACCGTGTCCCGCCCTTCGAGAACCGATGCGATGATCTCCCGCTGGTGCGGGCGAAAAGAGGTGTAGCCCCAGTATTTTTTCAGGAGGTCGTCGATGGCGGGCATGAGGAGGTTCTCTTCAAGAGTGGGGGAGAGGAGGGGTTGAAGGTTCGGGTGGGGGACGGTTGTTAAATCCCTTGAGGCTCCGGGCCACGATAGGCGCTCTCCTGAATCTGGCGGGCCCCTCTGCCGTCTCGATGAGGCAGAACGGTTCGGCCTACAGGAGGAGAGGACGGGGCGCCTCCCGGTCCTCCCTGATCTGAGCCTCACAGATCCGCACCCTTTTTTAAAACGATGAACTCCCATCTTTTCAGAAACCCTTCGATACATTTTTCCAGACACAAAATAGATTGCCATTCCATGATACGCTGGCTCGCCACTTCCACCCGTGAGAACGCAGACGTCGTGATGCGAAAGGAAGTCTGGGGCGTCCCAAAGAAGGACCTCAACCAGATCAACAGGATCAGGCCGGGCGACACGCTGCTCCTCTACGCCGGGCATGAGGTGATCGATCAGGACATCACCCTGCCCCCCGCGATCCTCGGGTGCTTCGAGATTGTCTCCAGCGTCTACGAGGACACGGAACCGATCTTCACCGCCCCCAGAAAACTTGGAAACGAGGTCTTTCCGCTGCGGTTCAGACTGAAGACGATCGCGATCTTCGAGCCCCCGGTGGAGTTTCGGCCCCTCATCCGCGACCTGAGGTTCATCACGGAAAAAACGCGGTGGCCAGAGCATATCGGGGGGCAGTCGATGCGGGCGATCAACGAGGAGGACCATGCATTCATCATGAGGGCGGCGAGGACGCCGCGGGGTTGATCCTCGTCATCAACGCAGACGACATCGAGGGGCATCCCTCACCCGAAAAAAATCCCGGCGGTCCGACACGCCGGGGAGAGACCCTTGCAGCACATACCCCCCTATTCCATCCGGTTTCAAAAAGCCGCGGTAAAACTGCCGTGATGATGTAAGGATTGTCGTCCTGGCCAGATCGCTGCATGAACAGGAGCGATCAAGAAAGAACCACACAAACAAAATCTCAAAAAGGAATGGGCCCGATGAGGCTCGAACTCATGACCTCCCGGTTATCAGCCGGGTGCACCACCGACTATGCTACGGGCCCTAATACACTCGTATTAGTGCCTGTAAATGTTGTACCGTCCCTGATTTAAAGGTTGCGCCAGAAACCCCGCTCCGGGGCCGTCCGGGAACGGCACCCTTAAAGAGCACGCAGGAGCAAATAGCACTGGGACGCATTCCATGGCAAAACGATATCTTCTTGGGAACGAGGCAATCGCGCACGCCTGCATCGAAGCCGGCGTCGATTTTGCGAGCGGCTATCCTGGAACCCCCTCCTCCGAGGTGATCGACACCCTCAGGGCGCAGCGCGAGCGGGAGTTCTACATCGAGTGGTCGGTGAACGAAAAAGTGGCGTATGAGAACGCCCTCGCCGCATCATGGTGCGGCCTGCGGTCGATCGTCACGATGAAACACGTCGGCCTCAACGTCGCCGCCGACCCCCTGCTGACGAGCGCATATACGGGCGTGGAAGGGGGCTTTGTCGTCCTCTCGGCCGACGACCCCTATGCCCACTCCTCCCAGAACGAGCAGGACACCCGCCGCTACGCCCACTTCGCGAAGATCCCCTGCATGAACCCCTCCTCGGTGCAGGAGGCCCACGACATGCTGTGCGACGCCTTCGCCCTCTCCGAAGAGGTGGGGCTGCCGGTGATCTTCAGGCCGACGACCAGGATCTGCCACTCCAAAGGGGACATCGACCTCGGCGAGGTGAGCAGCGAGCACCGCACCGGCGCCTTCGTCAAAGACCCGCGCCAGTACGTCGTCATCCCGGCCCATACCCGCGTCCTCCATAAAATCCTGAACGAAAAGCAGCCGATGGTCAGGAAGGCCGTCATGGACCTCGGCTACAACACCGCCGAGGTGCGCGGCGATATGGCCGTCGTCGCCAGCGGGATCGCCGCCTCCTATGTGCAGGAGGTGATCCCGGACAACGTCTCCTTCATGAAGATCGGGTGCTTCCCGATCGACGGCGACTGGATGCAGGCGTTCGTGCAGCAGCACCGTGTCGTCCTCGTCGTCGAAGAAGGGGCACCGATCGTCGAGGAGCGGCTCAGGCAGCTCGCCTGCGGCGTCGAGGTCTTCGGCCAGATGAACGGCGCCGTCCCGAAAGAGGGCGAGTTCTCCCCGGCCACGGTCGCCGCCTCGATGGTGCGGGCCGGCATCCTCCCCGCTTCCCCCTTCGAGAGCCCTGCGCCGGTCGCCGGCCTCCCGCCGCGCCCGCCGATCCTCTGCGCAGGCTGCGCCCACCGCGCCATGTTCTACGCGATAAAGCGGGTCTTCCCCGACGGCATCTTCCCCTCAGACATCGGGTGCTACACCCTGGGCCTCCAGCTCGGCACGGTGGACACCACCATCTGCATGGGCGCCTCGGTGACGGTCGGCAGCGGGATCGCCCATTCAGGCGAGACGCACCCGGTCGTCGCCACCATCGGCGACTCGACCTTCCTCCACACGGGAATACAGGGGCTGCTCAACGCCGTCTACAACGGCGCCGAGATGACCCTCGTCATCCTGGACAACCGGATCACCGCCATGACCGGTCACCAGCCCAACCCCTGCACCGGCGAGACCGCCATGGGAGAACCGAGCGTCCCGATCTCCCTTGAGGGGATCTGCCGGGCCTGCGGGGCATCGTTCGTCGAGACCGTCGACCCCTACGACCTCACCGGCACGCTCCAGACCCTGAAGGCGGCAAAGGCGAGGAGCGGCACAAAGGTGATCATCGCCAAACAGGCCTGCGTCATCACCGCCCGGAGGAGCGGGGTCAGGCGCGGCCGCTACGCCGTCGATCCCGAGGCCTGCACCGCCTGCGGCGCCTGCCTGCGCTTCGGGTGCCCGGCCATAGGCCGCGACGCCGACGATAAAGCGGCGATCAACGATCTCTGCAGCGGGTGCGGGGTGTGCGCCGAGATCTGCCCGTCCGGTGCAATCGTAAAGGAGGGACGGAAATGAGCAGTTTTGACGTGCTGATCGTCGGGATCGGCGGACAGGGGACAATCCTTGCATCGAACGTCATCGGCGAGGCGTGCCTGGTCGAGGGGATACCGGTCCGCGGCGTGGAGACCCACGGCATGGCCCAGCGCGGCGGATCGGTCGAGAGCCATGTGCGGATCGGCGGGGTCCACGGCCCCCTGATCCCGCCGGGCCGGGCAGACCTGATGATCGCCCTCGACCTTCTCGAGGGGGTGCGCTACCTGCACTACCTGAAGGCGGGCGGCTCGATCGTCGCAAACGACCAGACCGTCGTCCCGACGCCGGTCTATACCCAGAAACTCCCGATGCCGGCGCGGGACGAACTCCTCGGGTCCCTCGGGGAGAGAGACCTCTTCCTCATCGACGCCGCCGCCCTCGCCGCGGAGGCCGGCAACCCGATCGTCCAGAACGTGGTGATGCTCGGCGCCGCATCCCGGTACCTCCCGCTGAAAGAATCGTCCATGCGCGAGGCGGTCGCCCGCTCGGTGCCGGCGAAAACTCTCGACCTCAATCTGAAGGCCTTCGACCTCGGCAGAAACGCCGTACGGTCTGAATAACCCCATTTTCCGCCGCATCTTTATAGGATGGAGGGCGACTGATCGGTATGACCGCCCTCCAGATCGTCTCCGCATGGGACGCCGACGAGATCGTCGCCCTGTACCGGGCCGGCGGGTGGTGGAAGGAAGCGTGGACGCCAGAGGGGATCGCCCCCCTGATCGCCGGGAGCTTCTGCTTCATCGTCGCAACCGAGGGCGAACAGGCGGTCGGCATGGGGCGTGCAATCTCTGACGGGTGCTCCGACGCCTACCTGCAGGACATCGTCGTCCTCCCGGCCTGCCGGGGGAGGGGCATCGGCGCCGCCATCTTAGAGGCGCTCGTCGCCTTCTGCAGGAAGCGGGGGCTGACCTGGATCGGGCTGATTGCACAGCCCGGCACCGCCCCCTTCTACGAGCGCGAGGGTTTTGCCGTCATGGAGGGCCACGTCCCGATGTTATTAGAGGAATACCATGCTCACGATCGATGATTTTTCCCCGGTCACGCTTGACGACCGGGATTTTTTTCTGGACCTCTTACGGAGATATCCGCAGCAGCATTCGGACATGAGTTTTACGACGATGGCCTGCTGGAACCATTATGCGAACTACGCCTGGGCCCGCCTCGGCGAGGGCGTCGTGATCATGAGCGTCATCGATGGGGAGCCGACCTTCAGGGGGCCGATCGGACCGCGCGATCCCGCCGCCCTCGAAGAGACGCTCGACCTTGCCGTCAGGGAAGGGTGCCCCTCTCCCTATTATGTCTTCGACGAGGAGACGCTCGCATGGGTGCGCTCCCTCTATCCGGGGCTGCCCTTCAGGTCAGACCGGGACTTCGCCGATTACGTCTATCTCTCCTCAGACCTCGACGAACTCCCGGGCAAACACTACCTCACCATCCGCCGGCACCTCAACCGGTTCAGGCGGGAGTGCAACCCGATCGTCGAGGAGATCGGCCCTGAAGACCTGGAGGAGGTGAGCGAGTTCCTCGCAAAGTGGTGCGAGTGGCGGCACTGCGAGGAGTCGCCGGTGCTTGCCCGCGAGAAGGAGGCCGTCCTCTATGCGATGGAGCACTTCGCCGCCCTCGGGCTCTCCGGGCTGATGATCCGGGCTGAGGGGACGATCAGGGGTATCAGCATCTACGACGCCCTCAACGACGATGTCGCCCTGATCCACTTCGAGAAAGGGCTTCCCGAGTGCGACGGGGTGTACAGAGCAGCGAACCAGGAGGCGGCGCACCGGCTTGCGGCCGACTACATCTACATCAACCGCGAGTCCGACGTCGGCGTGCCCGGCTTGCGGGAGGCGAAGCTCCGCTACCATCCCCACCATATGGCAAAGGTATATATTGCGCAAAAAGAGGATCTGGCAAAGAGAAACGAAGGAGGGCAGATCAATGGTTGAAAACGTGAATAATCGGATTCTTGTTGCCTATGCGAGCCGCTACGGCTCGACGAAGGAGATCGCTGAGGCGATCGGTCGGACGCTCGAAGAGCAGGGGTATGCGGTCGACTGCATGAATGTCATGGACGTCTCTGAGGTCTCGCCCTATGCGGCCGTCGTCGCCGGCAGCCCGATCTATATGGGCAAATGGCTCGTCGAGGCGGTGGACTTCATCAAGCGGTTCAGGATAGACCTTATGAGACGCCCTCTTGCAATCTTCGCCGTCGGCTACTCGATGAAAGAGGAGAGCGACATGATCAGACGGTCGGCCCGCGCCTCGATGGCCGAGGTCCTGATCTACGTCAACCCGCAGGCCGAAGGGCTGTTTGCCGGGAAGTTCGTGACCGAGGGGATGAGCGAGGCCGATCTTCAGTTGATGAAGATGGCCGGGGCCGTTCCCGGCGACGCCCGGAACTGGAGCGTGATCAACGGATGGGCAAGAGCGCTCCCCGCGATCCTCTTCACCGTGACCGAGTGACGGTTTTGCGTGTCGGCAAAAACACCCTATTTTTTTAAGCCTGAGCGGCCCGGGTCCTGCTATTTTCCGGCCGGTACTCCCCTGTTTGCAGGAGAAAAAAAGGTTTTTCAGGGGAGACGATACCACCCGGCTCACTCGTCGTCGGCAATCACGGCGGCTGCAGCCGGGGCGCACCGCAGGATCGCGGCGAAGAGAGAGGTGCCTGCGATCCCGATGAGGCCGCCGGCGTAGAAGACCCATTCAATGGAGACGAGGTCCATGATCGCGCCGCCGAGGAGGGGGGCGAGGATCATCCCTGCCGACATCGCCATATTGTAGATGCCCATCGCCGACCCCATGCCATGCTCTTTCCCGGCGATCACGGTCATCGCCATGATCGACGGCTGCTGAATAGCGCTGCCGATCCCGATGACGGCGGCGATCGCCAGCAGTATCGTAAACGAGCCCGAATGGGGGAGGGCAATCAGAGCGGCCGACGAGACCGCCGAGCCCAGGAGGACGAGCAGTATCTTGTTCGTCCGGTCGGCGAGGTCGCCGAAGGGCGCCTGCAGGAGGGCGATTAAAAAGATGTTCACGGTGAGAAGGATGCCGGTCTCCGAGGGGGAGACGCCGACATGAGGGGCGTAGAGCGGGAGAAAAACCATCAGCCCTCCCCGTCCGGCGGCGTTGAAAAGCGTGAAGGCGAGGACACCGACGACGGCCGGCGTTCTGATGAGCGAGCGGAGCGGTGCACTCTTCGTTCCAGCCGGCAGCGCAGGGCCGTTCCTCCCCTTCGGGAGAAAGACGAGGATGATGAGAAAGGCGATCCCGGTGAACACGGCCATCGTGATGAAGGCCGAAGAGAAGCCGAAGGTGTCGTTGAGAACGCCGCCGAGGAAGGGGCCTGACCCCATGCCGAGGAAGAGGGAGATCTGGAACCGGCCCATCAGCCCGCCTTCATGCCCGCTCTTTGCCATATCGCCGACGTAGGCCATGGCGATAGGGACGACCATCGCGGACGCCGCACCGTGGAGGAAGCGGACCATCGTGAGGGAGAGGATGTCCGGTGCCCAGATGTAGCCGAGGGAGAGCACGGTATAGGCGAGGAGGCCGACGGCGATGAAAGGTTTTCTGCCGTGGCGGTCAGAGAGGCTGCCGACGATCGGCATGAACACCGCACGGGAGAAGGCAAAGGAGGAGAAGATCACCCCCATCCAGATCCCGGTCGCCCCCAGGTTTTCGGCGTAGATCGGGAGGAGGGGGGCGACGATCCCGAGCCCGAGCATCGCTGCAAAGACCGAGACGAAGAGGATCGTAAAGAGCCGCCGGTGTGCATCCATGGAAGTGCCGCCCCCCTTCAGGGGATTTTCGTGGGAGTTTTGTGCCGATGAGCAAAGAAATTGCCGGATTCAAGAGATGAAGCACGGGAAAAGAGAGGTGCAACCCGGAGAGGTGAAAGGCCGGGGAAGGGTGCGAGCCCCCCCTCACTCCCCGCTCTTCTCGTCCTTCTTCTCCGGGTGAAGCGGCGGGAAATGGACCCGGCTCCCGGTTGCGTCGCGGGTATATTTCCCGAACTCGGTCTCCAGCAGGTCGATGCCCGTGAAGACCGGGCCGTCCCGGCAGACCCGCAGCCCCCGCGGGTCCATCGAGCACGAACCGCAGATCCCAAGCCCGCATTTCATATAGCGGTGAAGGGAGAACTGGCCGCGTTCGGCCACGCCGGCCTTGTTCAACCGCTCGAGCACCTTCACCATCATGATCTCGGGGCCGCAGACGCAGATGTGATCGTAGTCGGCAAGGTCGATCTCGTCCATCAGGTCGGTGACAAAACCCTGCCGACCGGCGGTGCCGTCGTCGGTGGCGATGCGCAGACTGCAGGCCGACACGATCACCGGGGCGAAGAGGAGTTCGGCTATCGTGCGGGCGCCGAGAAGGAAGGTGCTCACCTGCCCGGCCGTGACCAGGTTGAGGAGGGGGGCGACCCCGACCCCGCCGCCGATGGCGAGCGTGCGCCCGCTCACCGCAAAACCGTTGCCGAGCGGCCCCCTGATCCCGAGTTTGTCCCCGACCACGAGGTTGAACATCGCCGTCGTGGCGTCGCCGACCCGCTGGACGGTGATCGAGTGGGTCGACGAAAGGGCCATCGGGATCTCGTCGACCCCGGGCACCCAGACCATCACGAACTGCCCGGGAGAGGAGGGGATGCCGGGGTCGAAGTAGAAGGTCCTGATGGACGGCGTCTCCTCGACGATCGCCTTGATCGTCACCGGGACCGGCATCATGGGCAGGTCAGTCATGGGCCACCCCCACAATGCTGGCCGGATCAGCACCGTCCTTTGCATAGAGTATCCGTGCGATCCGATCGAAGACCCGCACGTCGTCCATCACCGCCGTCCCGATCTCCACCGCCTGCGCACCGGCCATCATCATCTCGATCACGTCCTCTGCCGTCGAGACGCCGCCGCACCCGATCACCGGGATCGTGCACGCCGCATACAGGTCCCAGACACATTTCACCGCAACCGGAAAGATCGCCTTTCCCGAGAGCCCGCCGGTCCGGTTCCCGAGCACCGGCCGCCGCATGGCGGTGGAGATGCGCATGCCCCGCACGGTGTTGATCGCCACGATCGCACTCGCCCCCCCTTTCTCGGCGGCGAGGCCGATGGTGGTGATGTCGGTCACGTTCGGCGTGAGTTTCACCCAGACCGGGACGCCGTACGACGCCACCGCCCGCGTGCACTCGAGCACGGTCTCGGGATCGGTGCCGATCGCCGCCCCGTATCCTGCGGCGTGCGGGCAGCTGACATTCAGTTCAAAGGCCTTCGCATGCTCTGCAAACCATCCGGCCACTTCCTTGAACTCCTCCGGGTCCTTGCCGAAGATGCTCACGATCACCGGCTCGCCCTTCAGGGGGGCGAGCTCCTCGACAAAGTTCTTCGAAGGGTTGGGCAGGCCCATCGCATTGAGAACGCCGCACTCCGTCCTGATCAGGCAGGGGCCGTGATGGCCGGCGTTCGGCTCCGGGCCGATGGACTTCGTGACCACGCCGCCGGCCCCGAGTTTCAGGAGCCGCTGGAGCGAAGCGCCGGTCGTCCCGAGCACCCCGGCCGCAAGGAGAAGGTGGTTGCGCAGGGTCACCCCGCCAACGTCGATATCGCCAGGCTGAAGGGTTATCATCCAGAAGAGATTGCAGTTATTTATTATTAGCATACCCATAGATGGGATTATATGACGAGCCTCGCTGTGATCGGCACCGGGCGGATTGGCGGCGAAGTAGCCTTCCTCGCCGCTGCAAAGGGACTTATTGACGATATCATCATCTGTGACGCCGTCAGGTCTCTCGAACACGCGCAGGCGCTCGATCTCGCTCATGCCTCCTTCGGCGTCGGCATCGAGACCGACACCCTCCTGGTGAGGGACGCCGACGTCTGCGTCTTTGCGGCAGGCCGGCCCAGGTCGCCGGAGACAAAGACCAGGGCCGACCTGCTCAACTCCAACCTCCCGGTCCTGGACGAGTGCTGCGATCACCTCCCGTCCTTTGGCGGCATCATGATCACCGTCACCAACCCGATGGACGTGAACAACTACTATCTCCACCGGTGCCTCGATATCGAGCCCTCCCGGTGCATCGGCTTTGGCGGCCAGCTCGACAGCGCCCGGTTCGCCCTGCGGCTCGGAAAAGAGGGGATCACCGGGCCGGCGAGCGTCCTCGGGGAGCACGGCGAGCACCAGGTGCCGGTCTTCTCCCGCCTGGAGACGGCGGTCCCGGCCATAAAGCGCGAGGAGATCCTCGCCGACCTGAGGGGCGCAAGCATGGAGGTGATCAGGGGCAAAGGCGGCACGGTCTTCGGCCCGGCGGCCCATATCATCAGGCTGATCGAGGCGGCCCTCGGGAAGAGACAGGACGAGGTCATCCCCTGCTCGTGCATCGTCGACGGCGAATACGGCCTCTCCGACCTCTCCATCGGGCTCCCGGCGCGGATCGGCAGGGACGGGATCAGGGAGATCGTTGAGTGGGACCTCGACGCCTGGGAGCAGGAAAAACTCACCGAAGCGGCGTCGTTCATCGGAGAACTCTGCAGGGGCCTGGATGTCTGATGCACAGGCGACCCTCTTCTCCGGCGAGGCAGGGGGCCTGAGGATCGGGATCAACCAGGTGGAGTACACCGTCGCCGGCACCGGGGCGGTGGTCCACATCTTCGGCCGCGAGCCCTCGGGCCGGGCGGTCCACCTCCAGGTGACCGGGTTCAGGCCGTACTTCTACGCCCCCGCGGACGAGGTGGACGGCCGCCCCCTTCCGCCGCAGGTGACGGGCGTGGAAGAGGCGGCGTTCACCTCGATCAAGGGCGAGCGCCTCCGCCGCCTCTACACCGTTCGCCCGACCGACGTGCGGGACATCCGCGACCGTTACCACCACCACGAGGCCGACATCCCGTTCGCCACGCGCTACATGATCGACGCCGGACTCACCGGCGGCGCAGAGGTGCCGGCCGAGACGGTGGACTACACCGAGGTCTTGCCCGCCGAGGTCGACGCCCCGGCCCGCCTCTGCTTCATCGATATCGAGTGCGAGGACCTGCGGGGCTTCCCCGACCCCGCACGCGAGCGGATCATCTGCATCACCTGCTGGGACTCCTTCGACGACGAATACACCACCTTACTCCTCGCATCGGCCGGGACCTCGCCGGGTTTCTCCGACGAGTGGACGGCGAAGAACGGCTGCCTCTGGAAGGGGAAGAGCCGGCATCAGGTCTGCACCTACGAGACCGAGGAGGCGCTGATGCGGGCGTTTGCGGCCTATATCAGGGAGAAAGATCCGGACATCCTCTCGGGCTGGAACTTCACCGACTTCGACCTCCCGTACATCACGCGGCGGATGGAGGTGCTCGGGCTCAACCCGTCCGACCTCTCCCGCCTGCCCGGCATGACCGAGCGGACGCCCGTGCGGGGTCGGGCGGTCTTCGACCTTTTGACGGCCTACAAAAAACTCCAGCCGAGCCAGAAGGAATCGTACAGGCTCGACGCCGTCGCCGAGGACGAGATCGGCGAGCGGAAGGTGCGCTACGCCGGGACGATCACCGATCTCTGGCTGGAAGACCCCGAGCGCCTGGTGGAGTACAACACCACCGACGTCGAACTCTGCGTGCGGATCAACGCCAAGAACAGCATCGTCGATTTCTACCGGATGATCTCCCGCTACGTCGGCGTCCCCCTGGACCGGACCCTCAACTCTTCGAACGTGATCGATATCTACATCCTCAGAAAGGCGCGGGGGCGCTTCGTCCTCCCTTCGAAGGGGAACGTAGCCGCCGACGAGTTCGAGGGGGCGACGGTCTTCGAGCCCTCCCTCGGGGTGCGGGAGAACGTCGTCGTGCTCGACCTCAAGTCCCTGTACCCGATGGCGATGATGACCCTCAACGCATCGCCCGAGACGAAGGACCCGGCCGGGGAGCTGCGGGCCCCGAACGGCATCCGCTTCAGGAAGAGCCCTGACGGGCTGACCAGGAGCATCCTGGCCGAACTGATGGAGGAGCGCGACGCCCTCAAGAAACGGCGCAACGAATACGCCTTCGGCTCGCCTGAGTACACCCTCCTCGACCTCCAGCAGGGCGTAATGAAGGTGATCATGAACACCTACTACGGCGTCTCGGGCTACGCCCGCTTCAGGCTCTACGACCGGGAGATCGGCGCCGCCGTCACCTCGGTCGGCCGCGCCATCATCACCCACACCCGCGACGTGATCGCCGGGATGGGCTACCATGTGCTCTACGGCGACACCGATTCGTGCATGGTCGCCCTCCCGAAGGCCGACCTCGAGGAGACGATCAGGATCGCCCGCGAGATCGAAGCGCGGCTGAACGAGAGTTACGCGGAGTTTGCCAGGACGGCGCTCAACGCCGACCGGCACTTCTTCTCGATCAAGTTCGAGAAGGTCTACGAGCGCTTCTTCCAGGCCGGAAAGAAGAAGCGCTATGCCGGCCACCTCGTCTGGAAGGAAGGGCTCACCGTGGACAAGATCGATATCGTCGGCTTCGAGATGAAGCGGAGCGACTCGCCCCAGATCACCCGCGAGGTGCAGGAGCACGTGATCGAGCTGATCCTGAAGGGGGCCGGCCTGGCCGAGATGAAGGCCTACCTGGGCGGGGTGATCAGGACCTACCGGCGGGGCGGCTACCCCTTAGACGAGATCGGGATCCCGGGCGGGATCGGCAAGGCCCTCGAGGAATACGGGGTGCAGGATGCCCACATCAGGGGGGCGATCTACTCGAACGCCAACCTCGGCACCGATTTCAAGCGGGGCAGCAAACCCAAGCGGATCTATATCAGGTCGGTGAAGGCGAAGTTCCCGCAGACCGACGTCCTCGCCTTCGAGTACGCCGACCAGGTGCCGCCCGAGTTCGTGGTGGACTGGGAGACGATGCTGGAGAAGACGATCAAGCAGCCGATCGAGCGGATCATCGAGGCCCTCGGCTGGACCTGGACCGACGTGGACCCGTCGAGGACGACGCTCTTCGATTTCGGATGAGGCCCCCCGGTACAGACGTATCCGATGTACCGGCCCTCACGCGAGAGCCCGCGAAAAAACGAATAACCTAAAAATACGGCCGGCCCCATAATCACATAGGAAAAGTCCCCCCCAGAGGATTGATCACCATCGATATCACAGCCGTTATCCTGCTCGCATATGCCCTCTTAAACGTCTGCGCCTTTCTTCTCTACGGCCTCGACAAGAGAAAGGCAGAGAAAAACACCTGGAGAACCCCCGAGCGCACGCTGCTCTTATGCTCCCTCCTCGGCCCGTTCGGGGCGTGGGCCGGCATGCAGCGGTTCAGGCACAAGACTACAAAATCGAAGTTCAGGCTCGTGCCGGTGTTCATGGTCGCGCACGCCGCGGCGATCGGGCTGGTCGTCATGCACCTGACCGGGTGAGAGGGCGCACCCCCCACCAAGTACTTCCTCTCCCTCAGCAGGGAGGGGATGAGGCAGCCCCTCAGCCCTCGTTCTTCTCCCCGATCAACTCAAGCGTCCGCCCCAGGGCGGCCACCGTCTCCTCCTCCCCGGCAAGGTACTCCCGCAGCGCCCGGTAGAGCATCAGCATCGCCTCGTCGCCGTAGATCTCGACGGCGTCGGTCGGCGAGAGCGGGCAGGCATACGAATCGACAATCTGGCCGTCAGAGGAGTACATCACCTCGAAAAACTCACCCCGCTCTGAGAGGGTGCAGTACTGGTCGATCACCTTCTTCTGCGCATCGTCCGGGCGGTACGGCACCGGATCGGTCTTGCCCAGGATGATCATTTTTTCGCGGTAGTATTCGGCGTTGAAAATCTCGCCTTTCGTGTCCTGCTTCCCCTTTTTGAGCAGGTTCATCCCGATCTGCCCGATAAGGGGCGCCGCCATCGCTCCCATCTTCGCCAGAAGGTCGGCCCGCCTTCCGGCGACCTCGTCGGTCAGGCGCTTCTTCTCTGCGTCCATCTCCCCTATCCGCCTGACCAGCGCCTCATATCCAGTCTCAATCTCGTCCATATTCATGCTCCGTACTTCAACGGTTGGCCGTGCCGGTATTTGATGATGTAGCCCGGCCGGTCAGGTACACCGTCCTGTTCCCGGTGATCCTGACATTCAGCCGCTCGCCCGGCAGAAAATTCCCCGGGACCACGATCTCCCGGTACGCCCGGTCCCGCGCCACCACCGATCCCTCCTTCTTCCTGCCGGTGACCACCGCCTCGACCCTCTCCCCCACCAGGGCGGCGTTCTGCTCCCGGTAGATCTCCTTTGCCGCTGCGTCCAGGATCCTGGACCGGTCCTTTGCGATCCGTTCGGGCATCGTCTTCAGGGCGGCGGCCGGCGTCCCGGGGCGGGGCGAATACCTGGTGACGTTCACCTTCTCCGGCCTGATCGCCCTGAGCAGGGCCATGCTCTCGGCGAAGTCCTCCTCGGTCTCGGTCGGATACCCGACGATAAAATCGGTGCAGATCCGCACCTCAGGGCATGCCTTCCTGAAGGCGGCGACCATCGCCTCGAACTCCCCGGCCGTATAGCCACGATTCATCTCCGCGAGCACGGCTTCCGAGCCCGACTGGACCGGGAGATGAAGAAACGAGAAGACCTTTGCCTCCCCGAGGAGGTGGGCGAGAGGAACGGCGATTCCCTGCGCCGTCGCCGGGTTCATCATCCCCAGGCGGAGCAGGAAATCGCCAGGCAGACCGGAGACGGCATCGATCAGGGCAGGCAGCCGTTCGCCCAGGTCCATCCCCCAGGCGCTCACGTCCTGCCCGGTGACCTGCACCTCATAGGCTCCCATCCCGACCAGGGCCTCCACCTCGCGGCAGATCTCCTCCTTCGGCCTGCTCCGTAACGGCCCCCGCGCCGCCCGGGTAATGCAGTACGCGCACCGTCCGGCGCACCCGGCGGCGACCTGGACGATCCCCGCGCCCCCGACCACCCCGGTGCACGCCCCGCAAAACCGCTCCGAGATCTCCTCGGGGAGGAGGAGCCGCGCAGACGGCGCCGCCGCCAGGATCTCCACCGCCTGCACGACCGGCATGCACCCGGTGACATAGAGGTCGCGGTCGGCAAACGCACGGATCCGCCTGAGCATATGCCGCTCGGTCTTCCCGATCACCGTGCAGGTGTTGATCACCACCGCATCGGCCTCGTCCGGACCGGCGACGATCCTGCACCCCTGCCCCTCCAGGATCAGGGCCAGCTTGCGCGTGTCCGCGTGGTTGTAGGTGCAGCCGTAGGTCTCGATGTACACCCGTCTCTCCCTGAGCCCTTCCATTACCCACACACTATGTCAGTCCCACCATATCAGTCTGCAGAAGGGGGAAGCGTGCGGTTCGTGGATGGAGCCGGCGCGAATCGGAATTCCAGAATGTTTCAGCAAAACCCTTAACACCCAATCCGCATATGATATATGAATGCTCACGATAGGTCTGCTGGGGTGCGGCAATATCGGGAATATCATCGCCAAAAATCATGTCGGCGTTGAAATTGTCGCCCTTTTCGACCAGATGCCCGAGCGTGCGGAGGAGATGGGGCGCCTCTGCCACGCAAAAGCATTCGGCGATATCGAGGAGTTTCTCAGCGAGGATTTTGATCTCGTTGTAGAAGCGGCATCGGTTTCAGCCGCCCAGGAATATGCCCTCTCCGTGCTGGAGCACGGCAAGGATCTCGTCGTCATGAGCGTGGGAGCGTTCGCCGACGAATATTTCAGAGAAGAGGTCACGAGACGCGCAGCGGCGCTCGGGCGCAGGATCCACATCCCGAGCGGCGCGATCTTCGGGCTGGACAACCTCAAGATCGGGCAGATCTCCGGGATCACAAAGCTCCTCCTCAGGACCACCAAAAACCCCCGTTCCCTCAATATGGAATGCACCGAGCGCATGCTCCTCTTTTCCGGGCAGGCGAACGAGTGCATCAAGCACTACCCGAAGAACACCAATGTCTCGGTCGCTCTGGAGCTGGCAGCCGGGCGCGCCGTCGAGGTCGAACTCTGGGCCGACCCCGATGTCGATAGGAACGTCCACGAGATCTTCATCGAGGGCGACTTCGGCGAGGCGACGATCACCGTGCGGAACCGGCCGAGTCCTGACAACCCCTCGACCAGTTACCTTGCGGCCCTCTCCATCATCACCCTCCTCAAAAACCTCAGCGAACCGATGAGGATCGGGACATGATCGCCGACGAGATCAGGAGGCTCGCCGCAGAGCAGGGGGCGGTGATCCTCGCCCACAACTACGAGAGGCCGGAGGTGCAGGACGTCGCCGACTTCCTGGGCGACAGCCTGGAACTCGCGATCAGGGCGAAGGAGACGACCGCAGACGTGATCATCTTCTGCGGGGTGGACTTCATGGCCGAGACGGCGAAGATCCTCAACCCGGGCCGAAAGGTGATCCTGCCGGTGCAGGATGCAACCTGCCCCCTGGCAGAGGCCCTGACGCCGGAGATGGTGCGGGAGGCGCGGGCCTGCCACCCCGGGGCGGCGGTCGTCCTGTACGTGAACTCGACCGCGGAGTGCAAGGCCGAGGCCGACATCACCTGCACCTCGGCAAACGCCGTAGCGGTGGTCAGGTCCCTCGCCGAGGATGTGGTCCTCTTCGGGCCCGACGCCAACCTCGCCCATTTCGTCCAGCAGCACCTCCCGGAAAAGCAGATCATCCCCCTTCCCCCTGAAGGGCACTGCCCGCTCCATGTTCGGTTCAGCCTCTCTGACGTCGAGGCAGGACACGCCCGGGGCGACACCGTCGTCTGCCACCCTGAGTGCAACCCTGACGTCCAGGCGGCCTCAGACCTCGTCGCCTCGACCGGCGGGATGGTCAGGGAGGCCCCGCACCACGCCGCCTGGACCGTGCTCACCGAGGAGGCGATGACCTACCGCCTCAGTTGCCTCTACCCTGAGGCGGCCTTCCACCCGGTCGAGGGTGCGGAGTGCGAGGACATGAAGAAGATACGGCTTGAAGACGTCCTCCACGCCCTCAGGACCGGCGAGTACGAGGTGCAGGTGGAGACGGCAATCGCCGCCCGGGCGCGGCACGCCATCGAGCGGATGATCGCCCTGCCGAGATGATCCCATGATCGATCGCGACCAGTTGATCGGGTTTCTCCACGAAGACGCTCCATACGGGGACATCACCTCAGAAGCCCTCGTCCCCGCAGACCTCCAGACGCGGGCGGCGATCCGGGCGAAAGAGCCCTGCGTGATCGCCGGGCTCGAAGAAGCGGCGTTCCTGTTCACCCACCTCGGCGTCGCCGCCGTCGCCGCCGTCGAGGACGGGGCGGCAATCCCGGCGGGCACCGTCGTGATGACCGTCGAAGGCCCGGCGCGCGCCGTCCTCAGGGCCGAACGCCCGGCACTCAACCTCATCGGCAGGATGAGCGGGATCGCCACCGCCACGCGCGCGGCGGCAGAGTCGGCCCGCGCCGCAAACCCGGCCGCACGGGTCGCCCCGACACGAAAAACCGCCCCCGGCCTCAGGGCCCTCGACAAGAAGGCGGCGATGATCGGCGGCGGCGAACCCCACCGCTTCTCCCTCTCCGACATGTTCCTCATCAAGGACAACCACCTCGCCCTCGTCGGCATCGAGGAGGCGGTGCGGCGGGCAAAGGCATATTCCCGCTACCACAAAATCGAGGTCGAGGCCGAATCCGCCGATGACGCCGTCCTGGCGGCCAGGACCGGGGCCGATCTCGTCCTCCTCGACAACATGACGCCGGCCGGCGTGGCCAGAGCCGTAGACGCCCTCAGGGCCGCCGGGCTGAGGGACCGGATCATGATCGAGGTCTCAGGCCGGGTCACCGCGGAGACCGTCGCCGCCTATGCAGGGGCCGGCGCCGATATCATCAGCATGGGCGCACTGACCCATACCGTCAGAAACATCGACATCGGTCTGGACATCACCTGATCGGTGCTCCTGAATTCTGATCAGGCCCTCCCTTTTCGCATTTCCCGGGCCTCGGGAAGGTTCTTATGATCTCACACCGTACTTCTTAGGTCATCTCAGGACCGTAGTCATGCCAGCCGATATTCAGGAGTGCCCCATATCCGACGGGGAAGAGGAAATAGAGGGCCTTGATCGGGAGCTTGCGGACCTTGTGCTGTCCCTTGGCGATTCCAGCCTTGTGGCGCGATGGGAAGCGATCGCTTCCCTGATCCGGGCCGGCGCCCCTGCCGTACCCCGCCTGATCGGCGCACTGAAGGACGCAAACAAATATGTGCGCTGGGGCGCCGCAGAGGCCCTCGGCAGAATAGACGATCCGCGCGCCGTCGAGCCCCTGATTGCGGCGCTGCGTGACCACGACAAAGATGTCCGCTGGAAAGCGGCGATCAGTCTCGGTTCGATGCGGGCAAACGAGGCGGTCTGCCCCCTGATCCGGACGTTGAAAGACGATGACACCGATGTGCGCTGGGGTGCGGCGACGGCCCTCGGGGAGATCGGCGACCCACGCGCCGTCGAGTACCTCCTTGCAGCCCTGGACGAGAAGGGGAGCCATGAAAACCGGGACGGCGTGATCATCGCCCTCGGTGAGATCGGGGACTCCCGCGCTGTGGACGCCCTCGTCGCCGCCCTCGATGACCGCAACTACGAGATCAGGTTCGAAGCGGTCAAGGCCCTCGGAAAGATCGGCGATCCGGCGGCGATGAACCCGCTCCTGAATCGACTCAGGGACGAGAACTGGGAGGTCAGACTGGTGACGGCAGAAGCGCTCGCCCACCTTAAGGAAGGCGGGGTGACCGGTTCGCTCTTCGCCCTCCTCACCGACACCTCCTCAGACGTGCGCCGGACAGTCGCCGGGATCCTCGGGGAGACCGGCGATCAGCAGGCGGTGGAGCCGCTCATCGCCGTTCTGCGGCACGACGAGGAATGCCGCTACGAGGCTGCCGAAGCCCTCGGCAGAATAGGAGACCCCCGCGCCATTACCCCTCTGCAGCAGGTCTACGAGTTCTGCGACCCCTGCGTCAGGGTCGCCATTCTCAACGCCCTCTCCGCCATCGCGATGAAAAACAGGGGATCGCCGGGATCCTTTCAGATCAGCGGACAATAAACAGGGGCGTCGTGATCTCGCCGGCGATCTCGCCGAGACAACTACCGGGGTGTGACGTCCCGCTCTGGCCGAAAGCGCCCATCACCACAAGGGAGTAGTCATTCTCCCTGATCTCGGCCACAATCTCCTCCCGTCTCGCCCCCTCGCGGATCTTTATCGTACAGACGCAGCCTTCCTGACTGTAGTACTCCCTGATATTTTCAAGTTCGGCCTCGATGGAGCGGTGCATGTCCTGCCAGATGTTCTGCTCGTAGGTCCCGATGATCTCGCACTTATCGCTCTGGGTGCAATAGTTGAATGCCATCGTCCTCGCCTCGCGTTTGTCGAGGACGGAGAGGAGCACGACCTCCGCACCTTTCTTCTTTCCAATGGAGATCGCATGCAACGCCCCCATATGGCTCCACTTTGATCCGTCGATTAAAACCAGTATCTTCATCGTGATCACCAGATATACCGCAGCCACAGGATGCCAACGCCGATCGCCACGCTGATGACGAGAACGGCCATTCCCATCTTTAGGAAATCGACAAACCTGATATTTATGCCTTCCCGCTCGGCGATCCCGATGACGACGACATTCGCCGACGCCCCGATAGCGGTGCCGTTCCCGCCGAGGCACGCACCCAGGGAGAGCGCCCACCAGAGCGGCCCGACATCCATCGAGGCGCCCATATCGTTGATGAGCGGGATGAGGGTGGCGGTCAGGGGGATGTTGTCCACGATCGCCGAGGCGAAGGCGGCGAACCAGGCGATCAGGATCATCGCCTCCCCGGTGGTGTGGACGTGGGCGACGACGAAGGCGGCGACCTGGGCGATCAGCCCGGTCTCGACCAGGGCCCCGACGATGATGAAGAGCCCGCCGAAGAAGAAGAGGGCGGGCCACTCGATTTTCTCAAGGATCTCGTCAGGCTGCACACGGGTCCATAAGAGGATGATCGCCGCCCCGGTGAGGGCGACGACCGCTGGTTCGAGGCCCAGGCTGGAGTGGATGAAGAAGAGGAAGACGACCAGGAGTATGGTGACGATCGACTTGATGAAGAGAGACCTGTCCGTGATCGCCGCCCGCTCGTCAAGGGCTTCGATCGTCCGCACGATCCGCTCCTGTTCAGCGCCTTCGACCTGCATCTTCTTCCTGAAGACGATCACCAGGACCAGCAGGACCACCACGAAGTCAACGAGCACTACCGGCCCCATATTGACAATGAAATCGTTGAACGAGAGTTTTGCAGCAGAGCCGATCATGATATTGGGGGGGTCGCCGATGAGGGTTGCCACACCGCCGATGTTCGAGGCGAAGATCTCGGAGAGGAGGTACGGCACCGGGTCGAGTTCCATCACCCGTGCAATGTAGAGGAGCATCGGGGTGAGGAGGAGGACAGTCGTCACGTTGTCGAGAAACGCCGAGACGGCAGCGGTGACGATCGAGAAGAGGATCAGCACCTTAATGGGGCTCCCGTGGGCCAGTTTCGCCGTCCTGATTGCAATATACTCGAAGAGCCCGCTCGTGCGCGCCGTGTTGACGATGATCATCATCCCCATTAAGAGGAAGATCGTCCCGAGGTCCAGGTATTCGGGGATCTTCTCCCAGGGGACGATCTGCGCAAAAACGATCACCGCCGCACCGGCCATCGCCGCAACGGCACGGTGGATACGCTCGTCGATGATCAGAGCGTAGGTGAAGAGAAAGACCGCAACGGCGATCACCTCGGCGTACATTTCCCGTCCCCTGAAAAATCGTTGTCCTGTATGCGCGGCACCACTGCTATACGCCTTCTGTTAAGAGAATTACAGGAGGAAGTGTTGCCTTCCAACCCATTTCAGGCTTATGCAACCGGGCAGGGGTGCGGGGCCCCCCTCACCACCCGAAGAAGAGGAGGAGCATGCCGACACCGACGCCCACGGTCACGAAGAGGATGAGCATGCCCATCTTCAGGAACTCCATGAAGCTGATGGAGATGCCCTCGCGCTCGGCGATCCCGATGACGACGACATTTGCAGAAGCGGCAATGGCGGTGCCGTTCCCGCCGAGGCATGCACCCAGGGAGAGCGCCCACCAGAGCGGCTTGATGTCCATTGCCATCCCCATATCCTGGATGAGCGGGATGAGGGTGGCGGTCAGGGGGATGTTGTCCACGATCGCCGAGGCGATGGCGGCGAACCAGGCGATCAGGACCATCGCCTCGCCGGTGGTGTGGACGTAGCTGATCACGAACCCGGCGATCTGCGCGATCAGCCCGGTCTCGACCAGGGCGCCGACGATGATGAAGAGCCCGCCGAAGAAGAAGAGGGCGGGCCACTCGATTTTCTCCAGGATCTCGTCGGGCTGCACCCGGCTCCAGAGGAGGATGATCGCCGCACCGGTGAGGGCGATGATCGCCGGTTCAAGGCCGAGACTCGAGTGGATGAAGAAGAGGAATACCACGAGCAGGATCGTTGCGATGGACTTGTTGAAGAGAGAGCGGTCGAGAATCGCCGCCCGCTCGTCAAGGGCGCCGATCGTCTGCACGATCTTCTGCTGCTCCTCAGGGCGCACGCGCAGCCCTTTCCCGTAGATGAGATAGAGCATGACGAGCATGATCACCATGTCAACGAGCACGATCGGCCCCATGGTCATCAGGAAATCGTTGAAGGTGAGGCCAGACGCCGAGGCGATCATGATGTTGGGCGGGTCGCCGATGAGAGTCGCCGCACCGCCGACGTTCGAGGCGAAGATCTCGGAGAGGAGGAAGGGCACCGGGTTGAGCTTCATCAGCTTCGCGATGTAGAGGAGCATCGGGGTGAGGAGGAGGACGGTCGTCACGTTGTCGAGGAACGCCGAGACGACGGCGGTGACGATCGAGAAGAGGATCAACACCTTAATGGGGCTCCCATTGGCCAACTTCGCCGTCCTGATTGCGATGTACTCGAACAGCCCGCTCTTGCGCGCCGTGTTGACGATGATCATCATCCCCATTAAGAGGAAGATCGTCCCGAGGTCCAGGTATTCGGGGATCTTCTCCCAGGGAACGATCTGGGTAAAAACGATCACTGCCGCGCCGGCCATCGCCGCAACGGCACGGTGGATCCTCTCGTCGATGATCAGGGCATAGGTGATGAGAAATACGGCGATTGCCAGGAGTTCCGTGTAGAGCATTGCTTTCCTCAGTAGATGATGATGGGTTTTTCCACCGTCTGCGCCAGCCTCAGGGTGACCGGGCTGACCGCTGCGACCTCGGTCAGGGACGCAGCATATTTCTTCGATACGGCGATCAGGTCATAGCTCTCTGCGACCTCGACAATATTCTCTAACTTCTTGCCGGAAAACATCCGGCTCTTCACCGGGAGACCGACCGCTTCGAGTTCTGCGGTCGTCTTCGGTAGTGTTTCAGATCTTCTGTAATTCGTCTGAGCCCTGTCTCCTTGTTTGATCATTCCCCCTCCATCGTCAAATATCTTCTGCCGGTCACCCACTCCTCATTGATGTCCATCAGGATGGATCCTGCCAGCCTGAGGAGTGACTCTTCATTGGGAAAGGCCCCTACAACTTTGGTTCTCCGTTTCAGTTCCTTGTTGACTCTTTCCATCATGTTCGTCGTTCGGATCCGCTTTGCGTGCTCTTTCGGGAACGCCGTGTAACTCATAAGTCCCGGGATGAATCTCTCGATCGTATTGGCCGCTTTCCGATATCCTCGTTCGTTCAGATCGTCTGCAAGCTCCTGCAGTCTCTCCTCGTCCCCATATGCCTCCTTCAAGGACTCAGCAACTTCTTTCTGATGTTTCCGTGGAATATTCTTTAAAACCGCCCGGGTGCAATGGACCGAGCACATCTGCCACGATGCGCCGAGGAAGGTGGCTTCCGCCGCCTTCTGGATCCCGGCATGACCATCTGAGACAACCATCTTGACACCCACCAATCCTCGTTCTTTGAGGTCTTCGAACAATCCCGACCAGAACATCTCATTCTCGCAATCAGTGATTCTGGCTCCCAGGATTTCGCGGTAGCCATCCATTCGAACACCGGCGATCACCAGAAGAGCTTTGGTGATGTACCGTGGTCCCTCTCTGACTTTGTAGTACGAAGCATCCACAAAGAGATAGGGAATCTCCTGTTCAATAGGCCTCTGAAGGAATGCATGGACCTGTTCATCGAGGTCCTTTGCTATCCTGGATACTGAAGCAGGAGAGAGTTGTTCGATGCCAAAATGAGCAACAATCTCCTGGATCCGGCGGGTTGAGACTCCCTGAAGGTAGGATTCAAAGATAGCATTCTCAAGAGCCTTCTCAACCCGGGAATAGCGTCCAAATACCTGTGTTTCGAAGGGAAATTCTCGGAACTGCGGTTTCTGGAGGATCGTTTCTCCATATCGGGTTTTCAGAGATCGCTTCTTGTAGCCGTTTCGGTGAGCCTTCCGCGCATCGGTTCGTTCATACTGCTCGGCTCCCGCCTGGTGGAGGGCTTCGAGCAGCATCACCTGGTTGAGGAACCAGGTGATGAGGGTCTTCATGCCATTCTCATTATCGGAAAGATAATCTTCGATTAACGCTAAGGGATCCATGGCCCTGTTTCTCCTTTCTGCAAATCTAGGTTGGATTCAGGGCCAAATTATTTTTACAGAAGATTCGTTACACTGTCCGTCTTCCGCAGGATCTCCTCGCCATACGCCTCGCGTTTGCGTTTGAACTCGGCCACCGTGTCGGCGTTGAGGCTGTCCTCGACGATCCTGATCACCTCGAGGTCGATGATATAGACGAGCGAGACCGTGGCCCCCTCATAGCTGGAGAGGGTATCATACAGCACGGGCGGGATCTCTTTCACAAAATAGTCCAGCGGCATCAGGATGGACCGCACCTCAGGAACCTTCCGCTCCTCCTCGGTGAGAAGGAACTCACGATACTCCTTCATGACGGTGTCGTACCTGGTGCCAGCCACGTCCTTGAACTTTCTCTGTATCAATGAAGTGAAATAGCCCATCGTAATCCAGAGAAGTATAGGCCGGAATTTAGTAACTCTTTTCGCGGAACCGCTCACCTGAAAACGGCAGCAAGGGCCGCCCTGCAGGAGGGGCAGAGCGTCAGTTTCTTCCGGTCGAGCTCGGCGAGCGTGGCGGGCTTGAACATGACGCATTCGGGATTGGTGCAGTGTTCAAGGCCGAGGAGGTGTCCGATCTCGTGGGCCCCCTCTTTTCCGGCGCGGTCGGCAAGGTCGTCGAAATCGTCTTTCCTGCGGTAAAAAGCGTTGTCGAGGCGGGCGATAGAAATGACCGCGCAGCCGGTCTGGGGACGGGCGAGGCCGAAGACAAAGTCGCAGCCGCCGGCATAGAGGTCGTGGGTAACGACGAGGAGGGCCGGCCCCTGGCATCCCATCCTGCCCTTCATGAACAGGACGCGTTCGAGGATGGCCGCGGCGTCGTACTGGTTGCGCTCCGGGTGAAAGCCATTGATGAGCACGTCGGCATCAACAAGCGTCACCGGGAGGCGGAGGACCGTCTCGATCCGTCGCCCTACCGGGAGACGCAGACCGGCCGGGACCTGATGATCCCAAATAATCGTAACGCCCATTGTATCTAGATTTTCGTGGTGTTCGCGTATAAACGTATTGAGGCCCGGATCGGCGAATATATCGCTGCACATTACCATAACGTCGTTGAAGTCGGGATCGGCAGGAACGCCGATGCCGCCGCCCTGTGCGCCCGGGCCGGACTGCGGGTGCGGGCGACCGATATCCGGGAACCGCCTGAGGTTCCCGGCGTCGAGTCACGCGTGGACGACGTCTATGCCCCTGACCTCCCCTGGTATGCGGGCGCCGATCTCGTCTATGCGGTGAGGCCGGGGGTGGAGATGGTGCCGCCGCTGATCGATCTGGCGCGTGCGATCGGCTGCGATCTCATCGTCTACCATCTCGGCAACGAGATCTACGAGCACGGCGGGGAGATCATCGACTGCGGACCGGTTCTCCACCGCTACTATCGACCCTAGAACGAGTCGAAAAGGGTCGCCTGGCTCCGGGGGGTCTGCCGCTCCTCGCGCACGGGCGGTTCCTCTGCACGAGGGACTTCCTCGATCTCCACCGGTTTCTCCTCCTTCTTTTTCGGCGCCTTCTGGAGGTCTTTTAAGGCCTTCATCACAGTTTTGACCCGCTCTTTATCGTGGAGGAAAAAGTTCAGCTCGTCGGCGTCGAGCCCGATCTCCCTGACGCATTCGAGGGGGCGCTCCTCGACGAGAAGGGTGATGAGGGTGAGGTACTCCTCCCTGATCGTGTGCTGCGGGAGGTCCAGTTTTCTGGAGAGTTTCTGCATCACCGAGGTGCGCACCGCCTTCTGTTTGCGGGCGCCGCCCATCCGCTTCCAGCGGGCCGGGGGCATGATCCGCTCATGGATCCCCGACCCGCCGGCGGCCTCCTTGACCCCGATGGTCATCATGGCGCCGGCGTATTTCCAGAGGGCATAGTACTGCCGCCGGTAGGTGAGCCCGACCCACTCGTCGGCCCGCGATACGGCGGCGTAGGCGCGGGCGGTCCGTTCAGGATCCCTGAGCACGTGAAGGTTCCCCTCGATCCACTGGACGATCGTGTCCGGGGTGTCCTCCACCGCTCTGGAGAGACGGATGAGGTCGGCATCGGGTTTTCCCGAGAAGATCGCCGCGATGAGATCGAAGATCGTCGCCCGAAGATCTTTCTGATTGGTGTGAACGTCCGCCTCCCCAACGTCTTCTCTGCCGATGGCGGCGGCATAAAGCATATTGACCGCCGAGCGCATGTCCCCGCCGGCGCTCTCGGCGATGGAGGTGAGGGCCTCGGGGCTGCAGGCGAGGCCTTCGTCCCTGCAGATCTCACGCAGGCGCGGCACCATGGAGCGGGCCTGGATCGCCCTGAAGAGCACCGGTTCGCCGAGGGCCTTGATCTCCTTCGCGAGGCCGTAGATGTCGTTTGCGATGAGCACGATGGGTTGCCGGGCGTTTTTGATGATCTCCATGATCGCCCGTGCGCCCCCGCGGTCGGCGGTGCCGTGGAGGTTATCGGCCTCGTCCAGGATGATCAGTTTGCGTTCGGCCCCGCTGAGGCTGGTGGTGGTGCTGGAGGTGCCGGCGACCCGTTCGATGATCGCCTTGGTGCGCTGGTCGCTGGCGTTCAGCTCGACGATCTCCCATGCCATGTCGCGGGCAAGGGCGTGGGCGGCCGAGGTCTTCCCGACGCCGGGTTTGCCGTAGAAGATGAGGGGCGGACTGCCCCGCCGCCAGGACCGCGCCCATTCGTAGATCTGCCGGACGGCCGGGCCGTTGCCGACGATCTCCTGCAGGCTCTGCGGGCGGTACTTCTCGGTCCAGTCCTGCATCTTTTGTGATAAATATTCCGACGCCACGGTCCGCTCTCCCTCCTGATGATCAATAGGACAGGATGCTATTTGATGGTTGGGAACGGCGTCCGGGACCGACCCAGAACGCCCGGCATACCGGGCAATAGAGGCGTTCGAGGCCCGGGAGAGCGTTGAACGCACGGGGTTTTAGAGGGAGGGCGCACCCCGAGAGACCCCGGGAGAACGAGCTGCTTCCGGGCCTGAACGGCGCCTGTGCCATACCACCGATCACCGATTCTTTCACCAATCAATCACATACCTTATCATTTATGAGAAAAAACACCATACAAGCTGATAGAATGTTGGTGTTACCGTGGTAGACAACTGTTCCCCGGACTCGGTCGCGCGATCGGTCAGGGAGTACGAGGGGGTGACGAGAAAACGCGGGATCGGCGAACTGATCGAGTGCCTCAGGATCAACGACCAGCCCAATGTCGTCGCCTCTTTCGGCGAGGATGCCGCGGTGATCCGGCAGGACGATAACGCCCTCCTCCTTGCTGCAGATGGCATCTGGAGCAAACTGATGGAGGCCGATCCGTTCTGGGCCGGCTACTGCGCCGTGCTCGTGAACGTCCACGACATCGCGGCGATGGGCGGCACGCCCCTGGCCATGGTCGACGTGCTCTCCTTCACCAGCAGCACCCTCAGAAACGAGGTCACGCGGGGGATGCAGGCAGCGTCTAAGCAGTTCTGCGTGCCGATCGTCGGCGGGCACCTCCACCCTGACACGCCCTACTCAGTCATCGATGTCGCAATCCTGGGGACGGTGAAGATGGACGACGTGATCTATTCGAGCACGGCAGAGGCAGGAGACCGTGTCGTCGCCGCCGTCGACCTCGACGGCCGGGTCCACCCCTCCTGCATCTTGAACTGGGACTCGGTGACCATGAAATCAGCCGAGACCGTCAGGAAACAGATCGGTGTCATGCAGGAACTCGCCCGGCGCCACCTGGTCACGGCGGGCAAGGATATCTCCAACCCGGGCGTGATCGGCACCCTGGGCATGCTCCTCGAGGTCTCGAAGAAGGGGGCCGCGATCGACCTGGACAAAATCCCGCGGCCCGATCTCGGGGCCCACTCGATCACCTTCGAGCACTGGGTGCGGATGTACCCGGGGATGGGCTTCATCCTCACCTGCCGCGACGAGAACACCGCCGAGGTCTGCCGCCTCTTCGAGGAGGCCGGCATGACGGCGCGGGCGATCGGCGAGGTGAACGACTCTTCCTCGCTCTCGGTCTCCTATCGCGGGGTCACCACCTCGGTCTTCGACCTCAGGCAGGAAGGGATCATGCGGATCATCGACGGTGCAAAGATCGTATGATCGTCGGGATCGGCGCCGGGGGCGAACCAGATAAGGTCGCCCGGACGGTGGAGCGGGCGGGGTCGCAGGTGCGGATCGTCTGCTACTGCCGCCCCGGGGCGATGGACGCATACCCCCTGGTCGAGAAGCGCGAGAGCGAATGCCCGTGGGAGGCGCTTATTGCCGATCTGATGGCCGGGAGGATCGATGCGGCAGTGCGGGGCACCCTCCCCGCGAACGAGACCCTCAGATGCCTGAAGAGGGCCTGTGGCGTCGATCATCTTGAGCGGATCGCCCTGCTGGAGACTGCCGACGGCGTGCGCTTCCTGCTTGCGCCGGTAGGCGTCGACGAGGGGTGGACCGTTCAGGAGAAACTTGCCCTGATCGAAAAAGGGCGGGCGATTGCCACCTCGTTCGGCCTCTCCGACCGGGTGGCCGTGCTCTCGGGCGGGCGGTTCGGCGACCTGGGGCGGCACCCGGCGGTGGACCGCTCCATGGCCGACGCCGAACTCGCCGCCCACCTCGGAAACGCCGAGCACCGGGAGATCCTCATCGAGGACGCCGTGAAAGAATGCGGCGTGGTGATCGCCCCGGATGGCATCTCAGGCAACCTGATCTTTCGGACGCTGACGTTCCTGGGTCGGGGGGCGGGGCATGGGGCGCCGGTGGTCAATATCAACAGGATCTTTGTGGATACGTCGCGCGCCTCGCCAGATTACACCGGTGCCGCTCTCCTCGCCGCATCGATGGCCAAAAAGAAAAACCCTTAAATTATTGTTTATTTTTTAAAATAGGCCCTTTAAAATTAATCTAATTTTTTATCGAAGATGCTTGGTGCAAACAGCATGTGCACGATGCATCCCTTCTGGATATGGCATCCAGAGCCGTTCTGACGAGGCAAATGAGAAAGATTTAAATAGTCTTCGAGAAAGTGTTATTTTAGAGGTAATTAGACATGGCAGACTTACCAATTGCAGCGGTTGTCAGAATCGCCAAGAAGAACGGTGCAGAGAGAGTCGGCAGCGATGCAGCAGCGGCACTTGTCGCAAAGGCCGAAGTGTACATTGCCAACCTGACCAAGGAAGCAAACCGCCTCGCCCAGCACGCTGGCCGCAAGACGATCAAGGAAGAGGATGTAGAACTCGCGGCAAAGTCCGCCTGAACTCACCTCTTTTCTCAGACGACATTCTCACAATCGTTGATGATCATTCTGTTTTGATGTGTTTGTGCCTGAGCTGAGCGCACGGAACTCTGTTCAGGCGAGCGGAGAGAGGACGGGACCCTACGGAACGGCATCCCCTTCAGGAGATCTGGAGAAAATCTCACCCTATGGCTCTTCGCTGTTTCATGTGGGTGATTCCGACATGATCCCCTCCCTGCAGTCAGTCCCCGGCATGCCGTGTTCAGGTTCTCTCTCCATCCGGGCGTACCGGTCCCCCGCCTTCCCCACGCTGCCCGCCGGGGGCTCTGCCCCCGGCGGGCAGCGTGAGGAGCGGGAAATCAGGTGTACCTCTGCCCGGGGACCGGCGGCGACGACCCGGGGAGGGCGATAGGACCGGGACGCACGGTGAACAGGATCAGAAAAGAAAAAAGGGATTATATTCAGAGCGTTCCTTTCGTGCTCGGCACCCCGGTCTTCCGGGGATCGACGGCGACCGCACGCCCCAGGGCGACCCCGAAGGCCTTAAAGACCGCCTCGGCCATGTGGTGATCGTTTCGGCCGTAGAAGCGGATGTGGGCCGTGATCCCGGCGCGGCTGCAGAGGCTCCCGAAGAAGTGCTCGAAGAGGCTGGTGTCGATCCCGCCGGTTGCGGGAGTGTTGAACGACCCGGAGAAGACCAGGTAACCGCGGCCGCCGACGTCGATCGCCACCTCGGCGAGCGCCTCGTCCATCGGTATGGCGGCGTTCGCGAACCGGGCGATCCCGCGCCCCTCGCCGACCGCCTCGCGGATAGCCGTGCCGAGCACGATCCCGACGTCCTCGACCAGGTGGTGGGCGTCGACCTGGAGGTCGCCCGCCGCCTCCACCCTGAGAGAGAAACCGCCGTGCTTTGCAAACGCATTGAGCATGTGGTCCAGGAAGGGAAGCCCGGTCGAGACCGCGATCTCCTCTTCCCCGTCCAGCCCGATCACGAGACTGATCGCCGTCTCCTTCGTCTTACGCTCCACGCTTCCCGTCCTCATCGCGCCGCCTCCAGTGCCTCTTCAATCGTGATCTTCCCGCTGTACAGCGCCGACCCCAGCACCGCCCCCGAAACCCCGAGGTCCCGCAGGGCCCGGACGTCGGCGGCGCTCGACACCCCGCCGGCCACTACGACCGGCAGGCGTGTCCGTTCGAGGAGCCGCGCCACCGGCCCGGCCTCGATCCCGCGGCAGAGCCCCTCCACCGTCACGTTGGTAAAGAGGAGCGAGCCCGCACCCAGGAGTTCGAAGCGCTCGGCCCAGGAGAGGTAGTCGCCCGCCTCCTCCTGCCAGCCCTCGATCACGACCCGCCCGTCCCTCGCATCCACGCCGGCCATAACATGCCCGGGGCCGAACTCGAGGGAGAGGTCGCGGACCACCTCGGGCTCGCGGATGGCGACCGTCCCCAGGATCACCCGGCCCACTCCGATCTCCAGCCAGGCGCGGGCGTCCTCCCGACTCCGGATCCCGCCGCCGAGCTCCACGAAGACGCCGGTCTCCCTGATCAACTCCCTGATCATCTCCGCGTTCGCCCCGGCGCTGCCGAACGCCCCGTCCAGGTTGATCACGTGGAGGGCATCGGCGCCGGCATCGAGCCATTTGCGGGCGTTTTCCAGGGGAGTGCCATAGGACGTCGCCGTCTCCCGCCGCCCCTGCACGAGCTGGACGCACCGGCCGCCGAGGATATCCACCGCAGGAAAGATCATCATAGGCATCAGGGGATCATCCGTTCGATCGACATCACCAGAATGTCGCGGGCGCCCGAGCGCTTCAGCTGGGTGATCAGCTGGTAGACGCACTCCTCGCGCACGACGGCGTGCACCGCCACAAGCCCCTCGTGGGAGGCGACGTCCATCACCGTCGGGCCGCCGAGGCCAGGGAGGATCCGCTCGACCTCGGGCAGGGCGTCCCGGTTGACGTTCATCATGATGTAGCACTGGCCCTTCGCCCTGACCACGCTTTCGAGGGCGAGGACCACTTCCTGGATCTTCTCCGCCTTCTGCTCAAGCGAGGCCGGGTTTGCGATCACCTCGGTGTTCGTGCTGAGCACCTCGCCGAGGATGCGCATCCGGTTTGTCTGGAGGGTGGTGCCGGTGCTTGTCAGGTCGACGATGGCGTCGGCGATGCCGAGATAGGGCGTCGCCTCGCAGGCCCCCCCGACCGGGACGATCGTCACCGAGACGCCGAACCGCTCAAAGTACGCCCGGGTGATGTTCGGGAACTCGGTGGCGATCCTGGCGCCGTCGAGGTCTTTCACGCCGGCGACAGAGGCGTCCTCGGGCACGGCCACCACCAGGGTCGCCCGCCCCATCTTCAGGTCGAGGAGCTCCTCGACGACCGAGCCGCGCTCGTGAACCATATCCAGCCCGGTGATCCCGATATCGGCGGCGCCGTTGGCCACGTACTCGGGGATGTCGATAGGGCGGGCAAAGAGCACCTCGATATCGGGGTCGACGGTCTTTGCAACGAGCTTGCGCTCTCCGGTCTCCCTGAGGTGGATGCCGCTCTTCTCCACAAGGTCGCGGATGGGCTGTGCGATCCGTCCTTTGTTCGGGATCGCAAGGCGGATTTTAGTGGTGCCGGTCATATCCTCTCTTCCTGCGGGCATGGAAATACTATCTTAGAAGGTCTTCAGGTCGCCCCTGATGACCTTCTCGGTGATGCTGCCGATGTTTTCGAGCCCGGTGTCGATGATCGCATCGATGGCAGGCTTGATCGCTGCCAGTTCCACGCCGGCCTTCGGGATCACCTGGACACCGGCAACGAGGGGCTGGTCGATCGGGTGGCCGATCTGGGAGAGGAGCCTGATGTAGATCTCATCGATGTCGTCGATCTCGGCGACGCAGGTGTTTGCGAGCTGGGTGGAGAGGAGGTTGTATATCTTGCCGATATGGTTGATCGGGTTCTTGCCGCTCGTCGCCTCCATGCTCATCGGTCTGCACGGGGTGATCAGCCCGTTGCAGCGGTTGCCGCGGCCGACCGAACCGTCGTCGCCCATCTCGGCCGAGGTGCCGTTTACGGTCAGGAAGACGACGCCGTTCGAGATGTCGTCGGCGGTGTTCACGTCGATGTGCACCTTCCGGTCGGTGAACTTCGGGGCGATGCCCTCGATCGTCTCCTTGAGCCTGGCAATCGTCTCGACGTACTCGCCGATGTCGGCGAGGTAGCGGTCGACCATCGCCACCGCAAGGGTGAGGGTGATGGCGTCGCCGTCACGGAGTCCCATGACCTTGATGTCGGTGCCGATCGCCGGGTTCCGGGGGCGGTAGACCTCGTCGATATAGTCGGAGACGCCCTTGGTCAGGCTCTCGGTCTCGCTGAAGGGGGCGTGGCCGACGCCGAAGGAGGTGTCGTTCGCCCGCATCATGGCCGAGCCGCCGCAGGTCTTGAAGACGTCGCGCAGGTCGGTCGAGCCGGTCCCCATGCGGCAGTCGACGATGATGTCGCGCTCAAGGTTCATGATGGGGATGATGCTCTTGACATAGGAGCGGGCCGCTTCGACGGCGATAGAGTCTGCCGGGATATTGATGCCGTCGAAGGTCTTGGTGGCGCGGCCGGTGAGGAGGGCGTAGATCGGCCGGACGATCTTGCCGCCGCCGAAACGGGGAAGGGATTCGCCGGCGACGATCTCGCCCTGGTCGGTGTTGTGGTGCAGGTAGACCCCGCACTCCTCGATATAGGCCCGGCAGAGCGCACGGGATATCGCTTCGGCGATGCCGTCGGCAATGCTGTCCGGGTGGCCGATGCACTTCCGCTCGACCAGTTCGATCTGCTGCTGTTCGATAGGTGTCTGCGCGATCCGCTCTACCCTGATGTTTCTGATCATCTCATCCCTCATGTCAAAGAATAATTAATTACAACGATCGGGTCTCATTTAACCGTTTCTATAATTACCTCTACCCGGGGTTGCTGCTCCTAAAGCGGCCCGGGCAGGGCGTTAAAGGAAAATGCGTATTTCTCCCGTGAAAAGGGTGAGGCCCCGTATATTCGTAGGAGTAATTTTTTGGCCCCTCTGGACCGGGGCATTTCTCGCGCGAGGGGTTAGTTCCCCCTGACCTTCGCACCCTATATCCCGCTGGAGACGACCCGATCGGGGTGAGGGGCCGGGCGGCGGTCAATCGCTACTGGGACGAGGTGCTGGGCGGAAACAAGTGAGGGTTCAGGGCAACCGGCTGGGCCTGGAGAGGAAGGAAGGATCGCCCCCCTCAACTCTCCTCCGTGTAGAGCCAGCTCCGGTATTCGGGCGCCATGTCCTTCATGTCCTCGTACAGCCAGACCATCCGGTCCAGGAACCAGAGTTTGCTCAGGTAGACGACCGCAGCGCCGAAGAGGGGGGGCCAGACTTCGAGGGCGTAGACGCCCCAGATCACAGAGAGCATCCCGATACCCGAGCACGCCGAGAGGATCTTCGGCGCCCTGCGGTGGCGCCCGGGCACCGGCACCGCCTTCCGGTTCAGCCAGACCCGTTCGCCGAGCACCGCCTTCGATGCCCAGTTCTCCGTCGATTCGGGGCGGACAAAGAGCCGGGGGTTGATCCAGGTCCAGATCCCCGCAACGGCGATCGGGAGCAGAGACCACAGGCCCAGCCACACACGGCTCCAGAAGGCAAGGATCAGGAGCGGGAGGACGGTGTTCCTGGTCCAGACGCTCCACGGGTTTGCGTGCCTGGCCCAGGTCTCCTCGTCCATCTGGAAGGCCGAGGCGATGGTTCGCTCTATCGTCACGAACGAACTCTTGACGATGGCGAGATTTACAGGTTGCGCCCGCGCTCAGGGAACGCCACCCGCGGCCGCCTGACCACAAAGGAGGCGTCGAGGTTCTCGACCATGCGCCTGGCCACTGTGACCGGGATGCCGATGGCCAGGACCTCGGGCGGCAGGGCATGGTTTACCGTCGGGTCGGTGGGGCCCATGAAAGCAGCGTCTCGCGGGGCTCCGGCGGCCATGCCGGCCGGATAGGAGACGAAGGTCGCACATGCCGGCCCCCAGGGGGCGAGTACCGGGGAGAAGGGGTCGGGGCGGTCGAAGTGGACGAGGGCGGCGATGTTCCTGACCGCCTCGGCGGTGCCGAAGAGGCAGATCGACCGCACAGGGGTGTCCCCCAGAACGCTCAGGCAGGGCCTGATCACCAGGTAGCGCCCGGGCGGGGTGACCGGCCCGGCCCGCTCGAAACAGGCGCCGACGAGTGCGGGGTCGGCCTTCAGGTACTCGGCCGCACCGCCCCGCACGTCAGACCGTCCGGTGGAGACAAACCAGCGGATATCTTCTGAACGTCCGGCAAGCCCCATATGGGCGAGGCCGCCAGGGCAGCACCCCGCATTCGCCTCTTCGCCAAGATAGAATGCAGGGGCGTCCGTCCTGCCCGTTGCCATGCGATACATGGCGACGGCGATGCAGCGGTGGACCGACGGGAGGGGGACGGCGTCGGCCGGCGCCTCCTCGGAGCCGCATATGGCGAGGGGCGCTGCCGAGAGCCGAAACGCCCCGGCAAGCCGCCCGCCGATCTCAGAAACGGCTGAGTGGGTCATGCATATTCACCTCTCATGGAGAGGGGGTGGGCGGCCCGGAAGAGAAAGGTATCGACGGCCTTCTCATTTCAGCAGGGCGGAGAGATGCTCGTCCATGACCACGCCGTCCTTTGTGATCGCCGAACGGTGGACGGCTTCGAGGCAGAAACCGCACTTCTCCAGCACCCGCATCGACGCCGGTTTGCTCTCGAAAACGCCTGCCTGGAGACGGACGATCGGGAATAGGTCGAAGGCGAGCGGGATCATCGCACGAACCGCATCGGTGGCGATCCCCCTGTCCCAGTGCTCCTCTGAGAGCCAGTAGCCGATCTCGGCCGTCCCGCGGTAGACGTCGGCGAGGGGGTGAACGCCGATGCCCCCCACCGCCTCGCCGTCCACCTCGATTGCCAGCAGGAGGGCGGAGCAGTTCTGCGTCGCCATCGCAATGAACCGTTCAGCATCGCCCGGCGTATAGGGGTGGGGGAATGCGTCCCGCATGCAGCGGGCGATCCGCGGGTTGTCGGCATGACGGCAGAGGGAGACGGCGTCATCGGGGGTCCAGTCGCGGAGGACGGATGTGGGGGTTGGACGATGCATGGGAGCCACCTGATCGATCTGGCATCTGCCGTCCGATAAAGAGATCTGCTGCAGGCGCCTGCATAGTCTAAAAAAAGGAGAGGGGACCGTCACTCCAGCATGGCCGTCCCTTCAGGCGTCCATGCCGGGTCGACGAAACTCAGGAGCGTCGCGTTCGACGCTGCAACGTTCCGGTAGCCCTTCACCTGACCGGGGGGAACATAGGCGGCGCTCCCGGTCGGCACCCGGACCGATCCCGCATCAGGGGTGAAGACCTCGACCTCGCCGCCGAGCACGACGATCACCTCGGACGACCGGTTGAGCCGGTTGAACCCGATCGAACCGCCGGGGAGAAGTTCGACATATGCGACGCTGTACGGGAGCGGGAAGCTGATCTCGTCCATCAGCACCGAGTTTGCAAGGGTGTAGATCATCATCTCAGACCCGAGGTCCCACTCGATCCCCTGCCGCGGGTCAGGGATGACGACCGGCACGCAGGCCGTCGTGACGGTGAGCGCCGCCAGTCCCTCCCCCGAGACCTCGTTCGCCGCCGCAAAGGGCGGAGAGACGGCGTCGATATACCGGAGTTCGCGATCGCCGGCGGCGGCGATCGACTGCAGCACCCCTTCGGACAGGAGGACGGTCTCGCCCTCGCGGGCGACGACCGTGCTGTTGTCGCACCTGATCTCCGCCGCACCGGCGATCACGTGGACAAACTCCGCGCTCCCGATCAACCGGTGCGGGGACGTTGCATTGCCCGCCGGGATGGCGACCAGGCCCATGCTGTAGTTTGTCCGGATATCGGGCGTCTCGTCGCCGATGATCCCGGTGTAAGTGCCCTGACCGCCGAAGATGGCAAAGCCTTCCGGCGGCGTGATCAGGCGGACGCCCTCTCCCTCCTCTGCCTGAGGGGGGCTCGCCGTGAGGCACCCCGCAGAGAGGAGGACGCAGGCGAAGATGAGAAAGAGAATCCTCTGCATGGGTAGATACTCTGCACCGGGAAAAATAAATCAGTTGTCCGCGGTAGCGGTATAACCGCGGGAAGGGCTCTGCCCGTTCAGATCATCATCCCGATCTCAGGTGCCCCCTCATCCCCGGCGTCGAGATAATCGGGATGAACCTCCTGCCGTGCAAGGAATGCAAGGACCAGCACCACGACGGCGACGATGAACGCACCAAAAAAGGCGATGTCAAAACCTGCAGATAACAGGTGCATCTTCACCTCTACGGGAGACTGCATGGTGATATCCCGGTTCTCGGCGATCCGCAGCACGCCCTGGACGAAGATCAGGTTGAAGATCGCGATCCCGATCGTCATCGGGGCGAACCGCTCCAGGCTCGTCAGGCTCGAGACCATCCCCTGGTATCTCTTCGCGACCGAGTTCATGATCATATTCGAGACCGGGGTGACCATCAGGCCGAGACCGAACCCGATGACGATCAGGGCGGCCACGACATAGGCGATGGTGGTATTCGCCTGGAGATGGGTCATCATAGAATACCCGGCCGCGATGATCGCCGCCGCAGCGATGGCGAGTATTCTGCCCCCGACACGGTTGTACAGGAGCCCGGCCGCAAGACCCGAGACCATCATCGCAAACGAGAGGGAGGTGAGGACCATCCCGGCCGCGGAGATCTCATAGCCCAGGACGTACTGGAGGTAAAACGGCAGCAGGTAGTTGATGCCGGAGAAGCCGAAGAAGACCAGCACCAGGATCAGGTTGGTGAGGAGGAAGTTCCTCTTCCCAAAGAGCCCCAGTTCAAGAAGGGGTTCAGCGGCGTGCAGTTCGCGCCAGACGAAGAGGCCGAGCGAGACCGCCGCCACCGCACCCGAGACCAGGATCGCCGGCGAGGTCCATCCCAGCACCTCGCCCTCCGACACGGCAAAGAGGAGGGCAGCAAGGCCGATGAAGATGAATGCCGCACCTGACCGGTCGAAGCCTGAAAGTGTTGCATTCCGGTCGCTCTGGCCCGGGATCGCCTTCATCCCGACGATCACGGAGAGGATGCCGATCGGGACGTTGATGAAGAAGATCCAGTGCCATGAGATATACTGGGTGAGCAGACCCCCGATCGTGGGGCCGATCGCCGTGCCGAGCGCTGCGACGGTCATGATAATGCCCATCGCTTTTCCCTTCTGCTCCATCGGGATGAAGGCCGTGACCATCGCGGGGGCGATCGCCGAGATCATCGCCCCGCCGATGCCCTGGAACGCCCGCGACCCCACGAGGACGTAGAACGAGTCGAGCAGTTCGGGGAGGAAGCCACAGGCAAAAGAGCCGAGGGTGAAGACGACAAAACCGGAGAGAAATATTCTCTTATATCCGATGAAATCAGAAATTTTGCCGAAGATCAGCACGCACCCCGCCATGACGAGGAGGTATGCGGTGGCGACCCAGGTGACGGCGCTCGTCGAGACGCCGAAGGACTCGGAGATCGTCGGGAGGGCGATATTGACGATCGTGCCGTCGAGCGACGACATGAAGATCGCAAGGGAGATGGAGAAAATCAATAAAAGGTAACTCTTCGACGAGGTAGTGTTCGTCTTTCCCATATGACGAACGGTATGAGATTCGCCGGTAATGAATCATCTGGTTTTTATCGTGCAGGGCGGAGGGGGAATATCCCGGCACCCCCCCCGCCCCTGCGTGAAGGCGTGCGGGATCCCCTTCAGGCGGGGGGTGCAGGGAGACGACGCCCGGAGCGCTCCCTGCATCTTCGCCTCTCTGGGGTGATGCCCTCCCCCGTGCGAGGAGGGCGGAGGCCGTCGGGAGGGACGCGATGATTCCCGCCACCGCGGGAGCGTATTTCTCGATGGCCGTCTCTTTTGTCAGGCCGGGTTCGGTGAACGCCCCGTCCCGGTAGCAGTGGATGCCTCTTAGAGGCTTAAAGAGTGAGTGGGGGAGGGAGGGCCTGATGATTTCAGCGGCAACGATGGTATGCGAGCCTCCCAACAGATCTGTGCTCAATTGTGCGGCATCGGGACCGGGGTGGGGAGCATGCCGGCGGGCATGGTCTCCCGCGATCCATGATCCTCGTTCATCCAGATCTCGATTGTCTCCGGCGAGGCAACCGATCAGGCGCTCTTCAATCGTGGTTCGTGGTTCTCAGGGCCGAAATGCCCCAGCTCACAGCGAGCAGAACGCCGCCGTCATAAAAAAGGAAGAGGGGGCAAACTCATTCAGGAAGTCCGCCACCCGGCGAAGGCACCCTCACCCCGAGATCCTGATATCCGACCGGATCGTGATCGTGCACGCCCCGTCCCGGAACACCCGCACCAGCCCACCGCTCTCCGAGACCGTCACCCCGACGGCCGGCATCACGGCGGTGATCGCCGCCGTCGCCCGGTGGCGCCCGCCAAGCCCGCCGGGGAGGTGGACGTCCTTTGCGTTCACGTCCATGTAACTCCCGGCCGTGGCGATCATCCCGCTCTTATCGACGATGAAGATGCCGTCGAGCTGGGCGAACTCCTTGACGCTCTCCCAGTTTTCGCGGTTCTTGATATCCCGGAGAGCCGCCGGGTGCCCCAGGTACGGGTTGAGGATCGCCTGGTGCGAGTGAGAGGCGATCGCCGCGGCGTCGCCGATGATAAAGGCGGTCCCGATCTTCCGGCCCTCCCGCCCCTCGACGGCGATTTCCATCGCCAGCTTGAGGACGGAGTACATCACGTCCTTATCGACGATGTCCTCATAACTCGTGAGGTCCACGAAGTTCCGCACCCGCTCCAGGTCGAAGATCAGGACCGCATACTGGAAGACGGCGACCACGGTCCCCTCCTCAAACCGCTTCGTCAGGTAGATCTGGACGGCGGCGTCGAGCATATGGTGCTCGCAGACCGAGACGATCTCGTACATCGTCAGGTCCCGCAGGATGTCGAGTTTGAGGTCCTGCACCCAGATCAACGGCACCTTCGACTGGCAGGTGCACGGGCGGGTGAAGGAGACGATCGCCCGCGCCCCGATCTCCTCGGCGATCTGGATCCCGGCATGCATCAGGAGTTCATCATTCATAGGAGGTCACGCAGCATACCAGGGATCTCCGACGGCCTGGACGCAACCGGGACTCCCAGGGTCTTCAGCCGCTCGATCTTCGAGCGGGCATCGCCCTCGCCACCCTCGATGATCGCTCCCGCATGCCCCATCCGCTTGTTCGGCGGGGCGGTGACGCCCGCGATATAGGATACAATCGGAAGGTCGGTCGAGCGGACACCCTCCTCCTCCAGGTTCCCGCCGACCTCGCCGATCAAGACGACCGCCTCGGTCTCCGGGTCCTCCTCGAATTGGGCGAGGACATCGGCGAAGGTCTGGCCGATCACCGGGTCGCCGCCGATCCCCACGATCGTCGACTGCCCGATCCCGGCCCGCGTCAGTTCGTCGACGACCTCGTAGGTGAGGGTGCCGCTCCGGGAGATCACCCCGACATGCCCCCTGGTCGCCAGGTGGGCCGGCATGATCCCGAGTTTCTGCTCGCCAGGCGAGAGCAGCCCCGGGCAGTTGGGGCCGATCACGGCGCACCCGCAGATCTCTGCATAGGCGATCGCCCGCATCGCGTCGTGCACCGGGATATGCTCGGTGATCGCCACGGCAAGGTCCAGGCCCGCATGGGCGGCCTCCATGATCGCATCCCCGGCCGCTCCGGCCGGCACGAAGATCACGGCCGTCTCGGCGTCCTGCTCGGCGAGCGCCTCCTTCGCCGAGGTGTAGACCGGCACGCCGCAGACCTCCTGTCCGCCCTTGCCGGGCGTCACGCCGGCGACGACCCCGCGCCCGCCGACCGAGCGGGCGTACTCGTTCATCAGGTTGATGTGGAAGGAGCCCTGCCTCCCGGTGGCCCCCCAGACGATCGTCCCGCTGTTCTTATCCCCGTAGATCATGCTGTCGCCTCCACGGCCGCCCTGACGGTCTCGTCCATGCTCCCGAGCATCCGGTATCCCTTCTCCGCGAGGAGTCGTCGTCCCTCCTCCTCGTTCGTCCCGGCCAGGCGGACGATCACCTCCTGCGAGACCCCGGCCTCGATGATCCCGCGGGCGACCTCGTCGCAGCGCGTGATCCCGCCGAGCAGGTTGACGATGATCACCCGCACCGAGGGCATCCCGGCGACCAGGCGGACTGCATGCTTCACCCGCTCCTGGTCGGCACCGCCGCCGACGTCCAGAAAGTTCGCCGCCCGGCCCCTGAAGTGGTCGATCAGGTCGAGGGTCGCCATCGTAAGCCCGGCGCCGTTGCCGATCACCCCGATCTCGCCCTCGAGTTCCACGTAGGAGAAGCCATGCTTCTCGGCCTCCTTCTCCCGCTCGGTGAGGTCGCGGTTGACCGCGATCCCCTGCCGCGCAAGGCTGTTGTCGTCGATGATCAGCTTCGCATCGGCGGCATAGATCCCGTTCGGTGTGGTGACCAGGGGGTTTATCTCGGCGAGCAGGGCGTCGTTCTTGCAGAAGACCCGGTAGAGCCGGTTCACGGCGTCCCGCACCCCTGCCGGGGCGGTGCCGGTCAGCTCCCGCAGGAGAAACGCCGGGACGTCAGCAAACAGGGGGGAGACCGCAACCGTCCTGATCGCGTCCGGGTTCGTCTTTGCTGTCTCCTCGATGTTTACCCCGCCGGTATCGGCGAAGAGGATCACCGGCTCTTTCTTCGAGCGGTCGATGGCGATCGAGACGTAATACTCGTGCTCGATCGGGAGGCGCTCCTCGATGAGGACGCTGTTGACCGGAACGCCCTTGATCGTGGCCCCGAAGAGGTGCTGCACCGCCTCGCCCGCATTCCCGGCGTCGGCCATCAGGACACCGCCGGCCTTGCCGCGGCCGCCGACGTCCACCTGCGCCTTGACGACGACCCGGTCCCCGATCTCCTCCAGGTGGGGGGGGAGGCCCTCGCCCTTCCTGACGACGACGCCCTTCGGTATCCTGATCCCTTCCCTGGCAAACACGTCTTTCGCTTCAAACTCAAGCAGTTTCATCCTTCACGCTCCTTTCTGCCGAGGTCGAAGCCGAGCCTCAGCGCCCGCATATTGAGGTCCTCGGTGCCCTTCGGGACCGAGTCGAGAACGGCCTTCTCGATCGCCGCCTCGGATACGACACCCGTCGCCGCGACCAGCGCCCCGAGCATCACGATGTTTGCGACGATCACCTTTTTAAGGGTGTTTTTCGCCTCGTAGGTCGCCGCCACCGCGTAATACTGGCATTTCGGCCGGTCCTGCACCAGTTCGGCGTCGAGAAGCATCACAGCGCTCTCCGGGGCGCCGGCGCCGTATTTCAGGAAACCTTCCTGTGACATGATCACGTAGATGTCAGGGCTCGTCACCTCAGGGTAGAGGATCGGGTCGTCGTCGATGATCACGGCGCTCATCGAGGCCCCGCCGCGGGCCTCAGGGCCGTAGACCTGCGTCTGCACGGCGTATTTGCCGTCGTGGATGGCGGCGGCCCGGCCCAGGATCACCGCCGAGAGGATGATCCCCTGCCCGCCAAAGCCCGAGAACCGCACTTCATGCCTCATTTCGGCACCCCCATTGCAGGCCTGTTCCGCCGCACGAACTCGCCAACCGGGAACGCTCCCGGCGGAAGGGGCGTGCCCTCATCCTGCATCCGCTGCCACCGCTGCCTCAGGACGGCGTGGTCGCGCATCCAGCCGACCATCGCCGCAGCATCGCGCAGTTTGTTTTTCCGGCCATATCCGGTCGGGCACTGGACGACCGCCTCGATCAGGGAGAAGCCCGGCGTCTCGAGCCCGTCATGGATCGCCTTCGTCAGTTCCTTCACGTGGTACGAGGTCCAGCGGGCGACATGGTTCGCCCCGGCCGCCACCGCAAGGGCGGCGAGGTCGAACGGGGGCTCGTTGCAGCCGTACGGCGTCGTCGTCGAGACCGCCCCGAGGGGCGTGCACGGGCTCCCCTGTCCGCCGGTCATCCCGTAGATGAAGTTGTTCATGCAGACCACCGTCAGGTCGATATTCCTGCGGCAGGCGTGGATGAAGTGGTTGCCTCCGATGGCGGCGAGGTCGCCGTCTCCGGTGAAGACCACCACATGGAGGTCTGGGCGGGAGAGTTTCACCCCGGTTGCAAAGGGGATCGCCCGCCCGTGGGTGGTGTGGAGGGAATCGGTGACGATATACCCGGGTGCACGGGACGAGCACCCGATCCCTGAGACGAAGACCGTGTTCTCCGGCGTCCAGCCCATGGCGTTCACGGCATTGAGGGTGCAGTTGATCACCGTCCCGTTCCCGCAGCCCGTGCAGTAGATATGGGGCAGGCGGTCCTGGCGGAACCAGTCCTGGTAGTTCATAGATATCCCTCCGCACAGGCGATCAACCGGTCGGGCGTATGCAGTTCGCCCCCGATCTCCGGGACCGAAACGACCGGGACAGTCGTGTGCCTGGCCGCCTCCCGCGCCATCTGCCCGAGGTTCAGTTCTGGCATCAGGAAGACCCGTGCGGATTTGAAGACGGCAAGGGCGAAGTCAGGGAAGGGCCAGACGACCCGCAGCCGCAGGTGGCCGACGCGTTCGTCGTCCATATCGTGGATCGCCTGCGCCACCGAGCGCACCGGGGCGCCGTACGAGATGAACACGACCTCGGCGTCCGGGTTCGTCACCGCGAAATCGGCCATCTCCTGGCGCGCCCCCTCGACCTTATTGACCAGGCGGGAGACCAGGCGCTCGTGGACGTGCGGGTCGGTCGACGAGGGGTAGCCGCGCTCGTCGTGGGTGAGGCCGGTCACGTGGACCCCGTAACCCTGGCCGAATGCCGGGAAACCCGGCACGCCGTCCTCGCCGGCGGCGAAGGGGAGCGAGCCCTTTTCGAGGGGCCTGCGGGGCACGATCTCGACGGCGTCCGGGATCTCGATCCGCTCGCGCATGTGCCCGATGATCTCGTCGGTCATCACAAAGGTCGGGACGCGGTAACGGTCGGCGAGGTTGAAGGCCTTCGCCGTCAGTTCGTACATCTCCTGCACCGAGGCCGGGCTGACGGCGATGACGCTCACGTCGCCGTGCGAGCCGAAACGGCACTGCATCATATCGCCCTGCGCCGCCCGCGTCGGCTGGCCGGTGCTCGGCCCCCCACGCTGGACGTCGACGACCACGCACGGGGTCTCGGTCATGATCGCATACCCGATGTTCTCCATCATCAGGGAGAACCCGGGGCCCGAGGTCGCCGTCATGGCGCGCGCGCCCGTCCACGACGCCCCGATCACCGAAGCGATGCTGGCGAGTTCGTCCTCCATCTGGATGAACGCCCCGCCGACCTTCGGCATCTTGCGCGCCATCAGTTCGGCGATCTCGGTGGACGGGGTGATCGGATACCCGCCGAAAAACCGGCAGCCGGCAGCGAGCGCCCCTTCTGCGCAGGCGGTGTTCCCCTGCATGAATTCAAGCCGCGTCAATACTCAATCACCACCTTTTCAGGGTTGTAGGGCTTCTCTTCCACCCAGCGGATCGCCTGGTCCGGGCAGATCATCTGGCAGACGCCGCAGAGCACCCGCCCGTAGAGTTTCTGCAGGCGGGAGTTCGTGCACCGTTCGGGCCGGTCGAGAACCGGCACCACGACGCCCCTCCGGTTCGGCGTCGTGCCCTCCTGGAAGATTTTATACGGGCAGACCAGGGTGCAGAGGTTGCAGCCTTTGCACCTGGTCTCGTCGATCATCAGCTTCATGTCAGGGATCCTTCTTTATGTATTGAACCGCTGTTCAAAATGTATCTTCGCCTCCTGTCCCACGTCGGCAAAGAGGTCTCCTCCGCAGGCGTCGATCCCGACGATCAGGGGCAGGTGGTCGAGTTCGATCTGCCAGACCGCCTCGGCCATGCCGAGATCCTCGTAATAGACGCCCACAAGACGCATGCGTGCGGCGGCCAGGGCGGCGCACCCGCCGGTGAAGGCAAGATAGACGCCGCGGCCAGAAAGCCCCTCCCGCACCGCCGGCCCCATGCCGCCCTTCCCGATGAGGGCGCGCACCCCTGCGTCCAGGAGAAAACCCGAGAGATCGTTCATGCGCGCCGAGGTGGTCGGGCCTGCGGCAACGACCCGGCCATCGGCGATCACCGGGCCGCAGTGGTAGACAGCAGCCCCCCGCGGATCGAAGGGGATGCCATCCTCCATCATGCGCAGGTGCGCCTCGTCCCGCGCCGTGTACACCGTGCCCGAGAGGGTGACCGCATCCCCGGCCCGCAAGGAGAGCACCTCGTCGCCGAGGGGCGTGGTGAGATGGATCATACTGCCACCCTCCTGGTCGCCCGCCGGTGCGCCCAGCACTGGACGTTCACCGCCACCGGCAGGGATGCGGTGTGGCAGTGCCCCTGCCGCACCTTCACGGCAAGGGCGGTCACGTCTCCGCCCAGCCCCATCGGCCCGATGCAGAGAGCGTTGACGGCGTCGCAGATCTCCTGTTCGTACGGCGTCATCGTATCGATCGAGAGAAGGAGCGCCTCTTTCGCCCGCGCCGCCGCCCCGTCGAAGGTCGAACCGATCCCGATCCCGAGCACCACCGGCGGACAGGGTTTTCCGCCCGCGAGCAGGACGGTCTCGGTCGCAAACCGTGCGACAGACCCGACCTGCGAGGGGAGGAGCATCGCGATCCGCGAACAGTTCTCGGCGCCCGCCCCCTTGGGAAGAACGGTGATCGTCAGGTCGTCGCCCGGCGTCACGTGGACGGCCGGCATCCCGCCGCCGGTGTTGTCCCCGGTGTTCTGCCGGGTGAGGGGATCGACCACGTTCGGGCGGAGGGGGACCGCCACCGTCGCCCGCCGCACCCCTTCGGCCACCGCTTCACGAAGTTCAGGGGTGAACGGCACCGTCGGCGGCAGGGTCAGGTAGACGACCGGCACCCCGGTGTCCTGGCAGATGGGCAGCGCATGCTCGCCGGCATAGCGCACATTCTCCAGGATGTTCTCGATCTGAGTGCGGGCGATCGGGTTTCTCTCCCGTTCGAGCGCCCCTTCGATCGCCCCCAGCACGTCGGCCGGAAGCGTGGTCTCTGCTTCCTCAAGCGCAGATGCGGTCGCAGAAGCCACCGCTTCTAAAAGTCTGGATGCCCCTCTCTCCATCATCGCTTATAATGGATGACAGGGCTAAAAAATATGCTGTCCCTCTCCCTTTTCCCTCCGAAAAGAGAAAAAAGAAGGGAAAGAAAAACCGTTTAGTTCTGATTTTTCTCTGAGATAACAATGCGGATGGGCGTCGGGAGCTTGTAGCCGCCGTGCTTGAGGGCGTCCTTCGCCTTCTCGAGGTACTGCGGGCTGGTGTAGACGGTAAAGACCTTCTGACCCGGGATCACCCGGGCGGCCGTACCGACCGCCTTGCCGAACGCAAGCCGCATCCCTTCTGAGACACGGTCTGCACCGGCGCCGGTCGCCTGTTTGTTCTCACGCAGCACATGGTGAGGGTAGGTGCGGAGCTTGAGGTGATAGTTCGCACGCCCCACATCCTTCATCAGGCGCCTGTTGATGTTAATACGCGCCGCTTCGAGAGCGGTGTGACGGATCTGACAGCCCTCGACAACCTGAAGGGTCGCTTCGGCCGGGAACTGCGCCCCGGGGTTGCCCATTTCGAACTGAACAATCTTGCTGCCGGGCACACCGCCCATATATTCTCGCCTGGTGTATGCCTTCTTAGCGAGATTCCTGTACATTACTCCTGGTTTTCGTACCATATCTCACAACGCCTCGCCGTAAGTTAGTGCTTTATAACATGGAGATTTTTCGTAATAAAGGTTACTGGGAGGATTCTCCCGTGTTCTGGATCAGAGCGAGGACATATCTCCTCACCTGCGCGAACTCGACGCTCGTCCGGTCTCGCGGCCTCGCGAGGGGGACGTCGACGATCTCCCTGATCTTCGACGGACGGGTCGAGAGGACAAATATGCGGTCAGAGAGGAAAACAGCTTCGTCCACCGAATGCGTCACGAAGATCACGATCTTCTTCGTCTTCTCCCAGATCTCGAGGAGTTCGGTCTGCATCGCGTTCCTGGTCTGGGCATCCAGCGCCCCGAAGGGCTCGTCCATCAGGAGCACCGCGGGCTCGACGGCGAGCGCACGCGCCACCGCCACCCGCTGGCGCATCCCGCCGGAGAGCTCGTACGGGTACGAGGTCTCGAACTCGTCGAGGCCGACGAGGTGGAGATATTTCCGTGCGGCCGCATAGCGCGCATCTTTCTCCACCCCCTGGACCTCAAGGCCGAAGGCGATGTTGTCCAGCACCGTCCGCCAGGGATAGAGCGAGTACTCCTGGAAGATCATCGCCATCTTCGGCGAGGGGCCGACGATCTCTTTCCCACCGAGTTCGGCCTTTCCGCCGGTCGGCGTGTCCAGGCCCGCGATGATCCGGAGAAGCGTCGTCTTGCCGCACCCCGAGGGGCCGACGATGCAGACGAACTCCTTATCCCGTATGGTGAAGGTGACGTCGCCGAGGGCGTCGACCCGCTCGCCTTTGCTCGTGACAAAGGATTTGCTGATGTGCTCGACGTTCAGTTCCATCTGCTCTTCCTCCTCACTGGTACCGCCCCTGCCACGCAAACATCCGCACCTCGACCTCCCTGAAGAGGGCGTCGAGGACGAGGGAGATGAAGCCGATCACGATCATGCCGGCGATGATCACCTGCATCTGGCCGAGGTTGTAGGCGGCCATGATCATGTAGCCGAGGCCCGAAGTGGTGCCGGGCAGCATCTCGGCCGCCACCACGCACTGCCATGCGATCCCGAGGCTGACGCGCAAGCCCGTCCAGATCGTGGGGGCGGCGGCCGGCAGGACGACCTTCGTCATGATCTGCCGTCCGCTTGCCCCGTAGACCGTCGCCGTCTCAAGCCAGGTCCGGTTCACGCTCTTGACCCCGGCGATCGTGTTGAGCACGATCGGGAAGAACGCCCCGATGAAGATGATGAAGACGATCGAGGTGAGCCCGATCTTGAACCACGCGAGGGCGACCGGGAGCCAGGCGAGCGGGGGGATCGGTCTGAAGACCTGGATCACCCCATCGGCAAGGTCCTGCACCATCGGGTACCTGCCCATCAGGATGCCCAGGGGTATGGCGACGGCGGCGGCGGTCAGGAAGCCGAGGAGGACGCGGTACAAACTGAGCCCGGCGCCTTCGAGAAGACTGCCGCTCCCCAGGATGTTTTTCGTCGGCTCGAGCAGGACGGCAACGACCGTCTCGATCCTGGGTAGAATAAACGGGTTGTTCAGGAGGATCGCAACGGTTTCCCATCCAAAAATGAGGATGATGGGAAGGACAATTTTCAGGTACTTTCTCATTGCGCTTCGTTCACCACCACATTGCTGTCTCCGAGTGCGGCGCGGAGCTGCACGTCCTGGATCGAGCCCTTGGGCGGTGACGCAATCTTCAGAGGCTTACCTTCAGCCGCACGCTGTTCTGCCCATGCGATGAAACTCTGCCAGTCGTTGGCAGGTGCATCGGCTGAAACAACAAGGCCCGATCCTTCCGTCTGTAATGGGTGGAGAATCTTTATAGGTGTTCCTTTGTCGATAGCGGTGATCGCTGGCGGGGTGCCGACGAAGGCGAACTGGATCGTGTCCTGGGCGGCCAGGGTCATCAGCTGCGAACCGCCCTCGCCCTTCACGAGTTTGACGGTGGCGACCTTCGCGCCGTTGACGATCAGGTCGGCGGTATCGACGGCGCCCGAGCCTTCGGATGCGGGCTTGAGGGCGATGCCGTAGGTGTCGTTGAAGTACTGCCAGTCCTTGACGGCAACGAAGAGGGCGGCGTGGTGGTCAGAGGGCAGGTAGCCCAGAGCAATCGTGCCGGCGCTGGCCGGGGTCGTGATCGAGCCGTTTGCAAGCATCGCCTTCGCCTGTTCATAGGGGCTGAAGTCGTAGAGTTCGCTGTGGACGGTGGCGGTGTCCGCATCCTTCAAGGAACCGGTGATGTAGCCGAGTTCGCGCAGCGAGACGACGAAGTTGTCGTTGCTCTGGATCCAGGCCTCCGAGGGGTCGCTGGTGAACTTCAGGGTCGGGATCGAGGCCTTGAGCACGTCCACCGAGTTCACGGTCACGTTGCCAAAGGTCATGTCGTCCTTGCCGTAGAGCCAGTCGGCGCTGAGTTCAGCGGCTTTGTCCGGGTTCTGCTTGATATAGTCGTTTGCAGCGATCGTGAGCGCCGAGAAGGCGTTGACGAGATCAGGGCGCTCCTGCATGATGTCGGTGCGGGCCGCGAAGGCGCAGCAGGTGTGGTCGGTCCACATGCCTGCGGGCGGCATGTCCTGCGAGTACGAGACCACTTTGCCGATGCCGCTCACGGTGGCGACGGCGACGAAGGGCTGCCATGCCATGTAGCCGTCGATCTGGTCGGTCGAGAGGAGCATCGGCATCGGGCCGGTGGCGGCGTAGATCACGTCCACCGTGGTCTCTCCACCGGTCGAGGGCCCCTCGCCGGTGCATCCGGCGACAAAGAGCACCGCGATGATCGCAGAGATCAGGGCGGCGACAAGAATCTTTCTGGTCATGGGGAATCGTTCTTCCCTGCTGGTATTTAAAAATCCTTATTGGGCATCCCGATTGCGGACGATGCGGCACGATTTTGACACTTTGTGCCCTCATGTACTGGAACTTTTCCCCGATGTCGTCACCCGGCCTGGACAGGAGAACCTATATCCTCAAGGAATTGTCACATCTGTACCCATCCATGATCCAGGCAAACCCCCTTGACCGCCTCTTCCACGCCGCCCTCCTGTCGGATGAAGAGTTCATACAGACCCTCCAGCACATCCTCAAAAACGACCTGCGGGTGAGCGTGCGCGAACTCTCCGAGAAGAGCGGGATCGCACAGAGCACCCTCTATAAGATCCTCAACGGCAAGCGTTCCCCGACCCTCTCGACCCTGCGGATGATCCTCAACGCCGTCCGGGCCTTCTCCCGCCCCTCGGAGGAGGCGTTCATCGGGCTGATCGCCGCCCGCTACGTGCTCGAGTCCATCCAGGAGAGGACGGCGGTGATCGACGGCCAGCAGGTCAGGGTCCGCGAGTACCCGGTCCACACCTTCGAGGACGCCATCGTCGCCGCCGTGCGCGCCGAGCGGGAGGGGGCGATCGCCGTCGTCTGCGCACCGATCGCCTCCTCCACCATCGAGCAGGTGGTCAGGATCCCGGTGACGACGATCATCCCGAAAGACAGCGTGCAGCGCGCCATCGAGGCGGCGGCGCGGAAGGCGTGGCTGTGAGGGGCTGGCGGCCCTGAGGGGAGAGCACGCCATCCCCATCGCCCCCTCACGCCATTCCGTTCATCCCCACAGATTCATTTCGTCTGAAACCTCAACCCTATATACAATGCAACGAGATCTGGTGCGGCGGGGCAGGCTCAGCGACGACCGGACAGGCGAGGTGATGCATTTCCTCTCCTCGATGGCGGCCGATCGCGAGATCGCCGATATGGACGTGCTGGTGGATATGGCCCACCTCCTGATGCTCTCCCGTCAGGGGATCATCGACCGCGCGGCGGCCGAGGCGCTGATGCGGGCCCTCATCGGCTTCTACCGTGACGGTATCCCGGCAGAAGCCTACGACGAGCGTTTCGAGGACATCCACGCCGGCAAGGAAGCGGTGCTGATCGGACAGGTCGGCGAGGCCTTCGGGGGGCGCCTCCATATGGCCAGGTCCAGGAACGACGAGGTGGCGACCTGCATCAGGATGCGCCTGCGCGACGACCTGATCGCCCTGGTCGAGGAGACCTGCCGCCTTCGGGGGCTCCTGCTCGACCTCGCCGGCGAGCATACGGAGACGATCATGCCGGGCTTCACTCACCTCCAGCATGCCCAGCCCACCACGCTCGCCCACCACCTCCTCGCCTACGAGGCGGCGCTCGGCCGCGACGGTGGGCGGCTTCTTGGCGCCTATGACCGGGCAAACGAGTGCCCCCTCGGTGCGGCCGCCTTCGCCTCGACGGGGTTTGCGATCGACCGGGAGATGACCGCCGCCCTCCTGGGATTCGAGCGGCCGATGGGCAACTCAATGGACGCCGTCTCGACGCGTGATTTCGCCCTTGAGGCGCTTTCCGCCTGCGCCGTCCAGATGGCGACGGTAAGCCGTCTCTGCGAGGAGATGGTCGTCTGGAGCACCGCTTTTGTCAGGTTCGTCACCCTGGCCGACGGCTACTCCTCGACAAGTTCGATCATGCCCCAGAAGAAGAACCCGGACACCGCCGAGATCATGCGGGCGAAGGCCGGGACCGTTGCGGGCTCGCTCGTCGCCGCCCTGACGATCACGAAGGGGCTGCCGATGAGTTACAACCGCGACCTGCAGGAGCTCACCCCGCACCTCTGGCGCGGCGTGGAGGCGGCGCACCAGAGCCTCGGCGTCCTGCGCGGGATGCTGGCGACGGCGACCTTCCACCCCGACCGGATGGCGGCGGAATCGGGCTGCGGGTTCTCGACGGCGACCGAACTCGCCGACGTGATGGTGCGGGAATACGGCCTCCCCTTCAGGACGGCGCACTCGATCGTCGGGCGGGCGGTGAAGATGGGCGCACTCGACCTCGCCACCCTGGAAGCGGCGGCACAGGAGGTCGCCGGGCTCTCGCTCTGCGGGCAGGGGCTGACGGCCGAGCGCGTCGCTGCGGCGCTCGATCCCGCGTTTTCCGTCGCTGAAAGAAAGGCGATCGGCGGGCCGGCGCCCTCAGAGACGACCAGGGCGATCGCGGAGCGGCGGCGCCTGCTCGCCGGGGACGAGGCGGCGGCGGCCGCACGAAAAGAGGCGGTCGCAACGGCGATCGCCGGACTGATTGTGGAAGCCGGGAGGCTTGCAGAGCATGAGTGAAGCATTTTCGACCGGCGACATCGTCGCCGCCTCCTGCCGGGGCCACCCGGTGGAAGGGATCTATATCACGGACCGCGACGGCATGGCCGTCCTCAAACTGGGCAGCGGCTACAACATCGGGGTGGACCCGGCGACCTGCACCCTCGTTCGGAAGAACGGGGGAACGGCGGTGCCCACACCCGTTGCGGTCGAGCAGGACGAGAGCCTTCCCGGGTTTGCGATCATCTCCACCGGCGGGACGATCGCATCGAAGATCGACTACCGGACCGGAGCGGTGACGAGCCAGTTCACCGCCGACGATATCCTCAGGGCGATCCCGGGCCTCTCCTCGATCGGCCGTTACCGCGCCGAGGTGCTCGCCACCATCCTCTCTGAGAACATGACGCCGGCGATCTGGCAGGATCTTGCCCGCTCCATCCACGCGGCGGTCAGGGGCGGCGCCCGCGGCGTGATCGTCACCCACGGCACCGACACGATGGCCTACTCGGCCTCGGCGGTCTCGTACATGCTCGAAACCCCGGTGCCGGTGGTCTTCGTCGGCTCGCAGCGTTCGGCCGACCGCCCGAGCTCGGACAACATCATGAACGCCATGTGCGCCGCCGCCGCCGCAGGCTCAGACCTCGGCGAGGTCGCCGTGGCGATGCACGCCACCACGAACGACGATTACTGTGCCCTTCACCGGGGGACGCGGGTGCGAAAGATGCACACCTCACGGAGAGACGCCTTCCAGAGCCACGACATGGCCCCGATCGGGCGGGTGGACTTTCCCTCACTTGCCGTCACCCTCTCCGATGACGCGGTGCGCCGGGGCGCCTCAGCCCTCGCGCTCCGCGACCGCCTCGAAGAGCGCTGCGGCCTGCTCGCCTTCTACCCCGGCATGGCAGCGGAGATCGTCAGGGCCTACGAGGGCTACCGCGGCCTGGTCATCGCCGGCACCGGCCTCGGCCATGTCTCGACCGGGTGCATCGGGGCGGTGCGGGACCTGATCGACGCCGGCACCACCGTGGTGATGACCTCGCAGTGCCTGCACGGCCGCGTCTGCGACCGCGTCTACGACACCGGCCGCGACCTGCTCGCCGCCGGCGTGGTCGAGGGCGAGGACATGCTCCCTGAGGCGGCGCTCACCAAACTGATGTGGGTGCTCGGGAACGAGTCCGACCCCGAAGAGGTGCGGAGGCTGATGGCGACCGACCTGAAAGGCGAGATCCGGAGGAGGTCTGAACATGGACTATAAGGCGCTCGGGCTCAAGGCCGGGATCGAGATCCACCAGCAGCTCGACACGGCCGAGAAACTCTTCTGCCGCTGCCCGACGGCCTTGCGCAAGACCGAGGAGCACACCGGCGAGTTCTTCCGCTACCTCCATGCGACCGTCTCGGAGATGGGCGAGATCGACCGGGCGGCGGCCGAGGAGATGATGGACCTGCGGCAGTTCCACTACCTCACCTACGACACCACCTGCCTGGTGGAGAACGACGAGGAGCCCCCGGCCCCGATGAACCAGGAGGCCCTGGGGATTGCCCTCACCATCGCCAGGACCTTTGCGATGCACCCGGTAGAGCAGGTGCACACGATGCGAAAACTCGTCATCGACGGCTCGAACACCAGCGGGTTCCAGCGGACGGCCCTCGTCGCCATGGGCGGCGTCCTCCCGAACGGCGGGGTCATCGAGACGATCTGCCTTGAAGAAGAGGCGGCGCAGCGGGTCGAGGGGAGCACCTTCTCCCTGGACCGCCTGGGCATCCCGCTCGTCGAGATCACCACCGCCCCCTGCATGTTCACCCCCGAAGACGTCCAGGGGACGGCCGAATACATCGGCATGGTCCTCCGCTCCACCGGCAAGGTGAAGCGGGGTCTCGGGACGATCCGGCAGGACATCAACGTCTCGATCAGGGAGGGGGCGCGGGTCGAGATCAAGGGCGTGCAGGAACTCGACCTCATCGCCGAGGTCGTCCGCCGGGAGGCGCAGCGGCAGATGAACCTGCTCGCCATCCGCGACGAACTCCTCGCCCGCCATGCTGCGGTCGGCCAGGAGACGCACGACGTCACCGCCCTCTTCGCGGGGACGAAGTCCTCGATCCTGAAGAAGGCGAAGGCGATCCTCGCGGTCGTCCTCCACGGCTACGCCGGGATGGTCGGCCGCGAGATCCAGCCCGGCCGCAGGCTCGGCTCGGAGATCTCGGACTACGTGAAGAAGTGCGGGCTCGGCGGGATCTTCCACACCGACGAACTCCCGGCCTACGGGGTGACCGCCGACGAGGTCGAGAGCCTCCGCCGCCACCTCGGCGTCGCCGACGAGGACGCCGTCATCCTGATCGCCGGAGACCGGAAGAAGACCGAGTGCGGCGCAAAACAGGTCAGGCACCGCGCCCGCCTCGCCCTCGAAGGGGTCCCCGAGGAGACCAGGAAGATGCTCGAAGAAGGGAGCACCGCCTATATGCGCCCCCTGCCCGGCGCCGCCCGGATGTACCCGGAGACCGACGTCTTCCCGGTGGCGATCACCGGCACCCTCTGGGATGCAGTCGGGGTGCCCGAACTTCTCTCTGACCTTGCGGCCCGCTTCGAGACCGATTACGGCCTCGACGCCGCCCTTGCACATCAGGTGGCGTACTCTGAGAGCCTCCCCCTCTTCAGGGCGGCGGTCGACGCCGGGATCAGGCCGAACCTGGCCGCCCGGACGGTCCTCGCCACCCTCAAGGAGCTGGGGCGGGACGGCGTCGCCGTGGAACGGCTCGCCCCCGCCGAGATCCTTGCGGTCCTTCAGGCAGTCGAAGACGAAACGGTTGCAAAGGAGGCGGTCCCCGAGATCCTCACCGGGATCGCCGCCGGCACGCCGGTGGCCGACGCCATCGGTGCGCATGCGGGCGGGATGAGCGACACCGATCTCGCCGCTCTTGTACAGACGATCGTCGCCGATCGCATCGAGTTCGTCCGGGAGAAAGGGATGCGCGCCCTCGGCCCCTTAATGGGGCTTGTCATGGAGGAGGCCCGCGGCAAGGTCGACGGGAAGAAAGTGAGCGAAGCCCTGCGGCAGGAAATTTCCCGGGTGATCTGAGCAACATCTTTAAACCCGGTACTGAGTAAATATATAGGGAGTCTGATTATGGGAAAAACAGGAACCACCACCTGGGCACAGGTGAAGAATGTCGCAGGCAAGATCCGCCTGGTTAGAGCAAAGGAGTCAACCACAAAGAAGCCGGGTCCGAACCAGCGCTTCAAGCCCTCGTCGACACTGAGGAAGATCGCAATCCAGGCCGAGCGCCAGCAGGGCCGGGGCGGCAGACCCCAGCAGCGCCGCAGCGGTGGACGCGGCGGTGCACGCGGCGCCCCGAAGATCAACGACCCGCGGGTCCGCAGGCGCATGCCGCGGTCCAAGACCACTGCGATGGGCGTGAAGCAGAAGTCCAGATAAGGCGTGATATCCCCCTCCAAATCATCTTTTATATCTTCTGCATCCATTCAATGTATGGATCCGAAGACGGCCGTTTTGCAGTATCAGTACGGTGAAAAAGCAAAATCCGAACTGATCCGTGCGTCAAAACTGATCGCCGCCCTGACCGGCTTTTCAGATGCCGAAAAGGCCGGCGGGAAGAAGATGCTTCTTCTCATGCTCGAGGACGTCCGGGCAGATCTCGAGTTCGCCCACAGGAGCACCGGCCATGCCTCGTTTAAGAAGGCGATCGAGACGCTGAGTTCCGTGATCGCCATGGTCGAGGGGGGGAACTACGACGAGGCGGTTCCGGCGGTTGCCGGTGCGGTCTCGGCGGCGACCACCGCAGCCCAGGAGGCATGGGAGGCGCTCAGCAGCCATGGACTCCTCTGAGTTCCTTGCGTTTCTCGAAGCCCGGCAGTCGGTCCGCGAATACGACACCGACACGGGCGTCACCGACGAGGAGGTCGCCGCTATCCTGAAGGCCGCCTCCTCGGCGCCGAGCGCAGGCAACCTGGAGGCATGGGACGTCGTCCTGGTGAGGGCGGAGGACCAGCGCGAGGCGCTGGCCGGGGCCGCCTACGACCAGGAGCACATCGCCGCCGCGCCGGTGATCCTCGCGGTCTGCTCGAACTACGTGCGTTCGATGTCCAGATACGGCGAGCGGGGTATTCTTTATGCCCTTGAGGACGCAACGATTGCGTGCACCTATATGATGCTCGCAGCACACGCCCTGCGTCTCCACTCCTGCTGGACCGGCGCCTTTGACGAGGACGCCGTCAGGGAGGTGCTCGGTATTCCCGCGCACATCCGCCCGGTGGCGCTGCTTGCGGTCGGGAGGGGGGTCGTGCCGGCGGCGCGGACCGGACGTATGCCGGTCGGCGAGCATATCCATAGAGAGACCTGGTAAATTTTCTGGAACTGTGAGATTTCATGACCGATTACAACGTATCACTTGAATCAGCATGGGTCATCAAGGACGTCAAGTCCCTTGACGACGCCATCGGGATCGCGATCAGCGAGGCCGGAAAACGGCTCAATCCCTCGGCGAAGTTTGTTGAGATTGAAAGCGGGTTTATCCAGTGCCCGTACTGCGAGAACGACCTGAACTGCGCTCTTGTCGTCGCCAACACGGCGCTGGTCGGGCTGTCCCTTGACATGAAGGTCTTCAACGCCGAGTCGGGCGAGCACGCTTCCAGGATTGCAAAGTCCGTCATCGGCCGGGCACTCGGCAACGTCCCGCTGAAAGTCACGGACGTCCAGGAGTTATGAACATCCCCGGTGCGGCGGAGCCGATCAGCGTCGTCGGGCACACGGCAATCGACCATATTTGCCGTGTGTCGAATTTTCCTGAACGGCACACCTCGGTCCCGACCATAGACCACCAGATCTTCTTCGGCGGCGGGGCGGCGAACATCGCCGCCGGGATCGCCACCCTGGGCGAGCCCTGCACCCTGGTGAGCGCCGTCGGGTCTGACTTTCCCGGCAGCGCCTACGAGCGGCACATGGAAGAACTCGGGATTTCCCGGCAGTTTTTTTATGTCGATGACCGCCCGACGGCCACCGCCTTTATGTTCAACGACGAGGGCGGGGACCAGATCACCTTCTTCGACTGGGGGGCGTCCAGGGTCTTCGAGACCGCTGAGGCGCCTGCCCTTGATTTCGTCCACATGGCGACCGCCGACCCGTCGTTCAACGTGAGGGTTGCGGAGAAGAGCGATTTCGCCTCGTTCGATCCCGGGCAGGACATCTCGAAATACTCAAAGGAGCAGTTCGAGACGATCCTGGACAATATCACCGTCCTGTTTGCGAACCGGCACGAGGCGGCGCAGATGGCCAGGACGCTCGGGATATCGGTCCACGACCTCGCAGCCCGGGTGGAGATCGCCGTCTTCACGATGGACGCAGAGGGATGCATGCTCTGTATCCGCGGCGAACGCCAGACGGTGCCGGCGGTGCGCGTGAAGGCGGCCGACCCGACCGGGGCCGGGGACGCTTTCCGGGCCGGATTTTTGACGGCCTACCGCCGGGGCTACGCCCCCTTGCGCTGCTGCACTATCGGGACGGTGACCGCCTCGTTTGCGGTCGAAGAGATGGGCTGCCAGACGAACCTGCCGACCTGGCAGCGGATGGCAGAGCGGCACGAGCAGCATTTCGGTCGGCTCGGATAAGATTGGCAGCGTACATGGAGAGAGAACCGATGACAGAGCAGAGCGATGGCAGCGACGTCAGGATGGCCGGGCTGTCGAAGTACATCTTCACGGCGCCGTCATGGCCCCGTTCCCTTGCGATCATCATCATCCTCGGGATGCTCATCGACGCCGCAAGCATGCGGTCGGAGAGCATCGTACTCTTTTTCGGCACCCTTGCCTTCTCCGTGCCCGGCATCCTGACGACCCTCCTGACGCGGCCCCTGATCCGCACCCGGGGACGGATGATCACCTGGAACCGCTCGGCCCTGCTGGCGGCGGCGGGAACGGTCTTTGCGGTGATCGTCGCCATATTCCCGGTGGCGCTCGGGCTGGCGGCCTACCTCCCGCTCAGCTTTGCGATCGCGATGGGACTCGTCTTCGGGATCAGGATGCTCGTACTGGCGGCGATCGCCGATTACCACCTTTCCCGCGTCGTTCTGCCGGCCCTGCCGCAGAGCGTGCTCGGGATCGCCGCGGCGTCCCTCTTCTTCGGGCCGGGCTATATCGCCCTCGGGGCGGTGCTGCACCTGGTCTTCGGGTTCGGGTGCCTGCTCTTCATCTGGTTCGTCGAGCGCCCGCTGAACAAGGGCTTCCACATCAGCGCCCTGAACTTCATCAACACGTTTATCGAGCATATGACCGACGGCTCGAAGCGGATGGAGGACTTTTTCCGGGAGATCGGCGAGGAGGTGACGGTGCCGCAGGTCACCCTGGCGTTTGAACGCGAGGGGAAGGACGGCATCATCTTCACCGTCCCGAATGTCCACCCGGGCCCGATGGGGGAGATCGGCGGCGGAAACCTGACAAAGCGGATCCACGACGCCTTCCCCGAGGAGGTGCTCACCACCCACGGGTGTTCGACGCACGACTTCAACCTGGTCTCGGAGTCTGAGTCCGAGAAGATCGTTGCGGCGATGCAGGACGCCCTCGACGGCGTTTCGTTCGTCCCCAGGGCCGGGCGATCGCAGCGCCTCCAGACCGGTTCGGTGAGCGTGCTCTGCCAGCCGGTGGGGGACGCCCTGATGATGGTCTCGACGCGCTGGCCAAAGAAGACCGAGGACCTCGATTTCTCGATCGGGATGACAATCATGGCCGAGGGGCACAGCAGGTTCTCGCACTGCGCCTTTGTCGACGCCCACAACTGCATGGCCGACGTGGCCTCGCCGGTCGCCCTGGGCTCGAAGGTGGGCAACGAGTATCTCTCGGCTGCGGCCCGGGGGATCGCCGCGGCGGCGGGCGGCGCCGTGCACCCCTTCAGGGCCGGGGTGGCGCATGTGCCGGTGCCGTTCTCCCGCGAGGAGGGGTTCGGGGATATCGGGGTGCAGGCGCTCGTGATCGAGGTGGACGGGCAGCGGACGGCCTATGTCCTCTTCGACGGGAACAATATGGTCGAGGGCCTGCGCCCGGCGGTGCTGGCGGCGGTCGCCGGCCTGGTGGACGAGTGCGAGGCGATGACCTCAGACTCCCATGTGGTGAACACGATCAGCGGGAAGAACCCGGTCGGGATGCATGTCCCGCCGGAGCGGATCGTCCCCTATGCGGTAGAGGCGGTGCAGGCGGCGATCGCCGACCTCGCCCCGGCCAGGGTGGGGGCGGCGTCGGCCTGCTGCCGGGACATCATGGTCTTCGGCTCGAACCGGATCTCTGAGCTGGCGAGCACGGTGAACGCGATGCTCGTCTTTATCCCGCCCCTTTCGCTTGCGATCCTGCTGGTGGCGTTTTTGTTGTCGGTGATCGCGTATCTGGTGATGGGATGAGGGGGGCTTTCCCCGACACTTTTTTTGTTTTGAGGAACAACTCGGGATCGGTCAGGCACCCCTGCGGGCCGTTTTTTCTACCGATTCAAACCACTATATTAATGGTTCAGGAAAAAAAGTGTTGTTAGTGCCTGCATGGAGACAGCGAGGACTGTTTGATGCATAGGTGCATGGCGCTCCCCTCTCCTCGACAGAGCCCATAAAGGACGAATCCGATCTTTGCGCCTCACCGACAGAGCCGGCTGAAGGTTGCAATCACCTCTCCCACGAGATAACCGGACCAATCATTCCCCTCTGGAGTTGGACATGAGACGACCATACCTGAACACCTGCAAACTGCAGCCGATACGAATGTTGGAAGAGATCCATACCGATGTGCTTGCGAGACGGAAAGGTTACAAGGGGCTGCTGGATGAGATCCTCGAAGGGGGTGCACGATGAGAGATGCGCAGAAGCTCGACCATATCAGCCTGAACTCCCTCACCAGCCGGTTATAAGAAGGTCGCTTTGTTATTCCCGACTTCCAGCGAGAATTCGAGTGGGAACCACGGGACATCAAGGAGTTAATGCGTTCAATCTTTCTCGATTACTATATCGGTAGCCTGCTGCTGTGGAAAGGCAAGGAGGAAAACTTCGATGCACTTTCCTGCGAACCGATTTATGGCTATAATCTGGGTGGCAGGCCAGAATACATCGTACTGGACGGGCAGCAGCGGTTGACGGCGATGTATTATGCCTTCTTCGCCCCAGACGTCACACTTCCCCGGCGGACAAAACGCGCCTACTATTTTTTGCGCGTGGATCTCTTCATGGCTGAGGAATACGACGAGGCATTCTACTACGACTGGCTCTCGCAGCGTACCTCAAGGCTGATGAACGATCAGGCGATCCAGTTCGAGGAACATATCTTTCCACTCTCCATCATCGGTTCTGGAGGCTGGAAGTTGCCGAACTGGGTTCAGGGCTACGAGCAGTTCTGGAAAGATCGGACAAGGAAGATGGAAGAAGAAGGCGATCTGGCCGGTGCCAGGGAGGCAGCCCAGCACGTCACGAACGCTCGGACCTTCGGCGAACACCTGAAGGAGATCACAGAGCAGTACCAGATCTCCTACATCGAACTTGATCGCGACCTTGCCATCGATAAAGTATGTGACATTTTCACCCAGATCAACAGCCGCGGTGTTCGTCTGGACGTCTTTGACCTGATGAACGCGCTGCTCAAGCCAAAGGGGCTTCAGCTCAAACAGATGTGGCGCAACGCAAAGCCTCGCCTGGCATTTGTCGATACCGAGAAGATGAATGTCTACATCCTCCAGGTGATGTCAATCCTCCGTCAGGCATACTGTTCGCCCAAGTACCTCTACTTCCTGATGCCTGGTCAGGACAAGCCAGTGCGAGGGCCGGACGGTACCAGGCGGAGAGAAGTGCTCGTGCAGGATACTGCAGATTTCGAGACGCACTGGGATCACGCAGTTGAAGCGATCGAGACGGCAATAAAACTCCTGCGCCACCCCCAGGAATTTGGGGCGATCTCGCCCAGATATCTCCCCTACGTCTCAATCCTTCCCGCGTTTGCTGCACTACAGGCGCATGTGAAGACACTTCCAGCCACTCGCCGTCTTGATGCCCAGCGGAAGATCCGGCACTGGTACTGGGCGAGCGTCTTCACCAACCGCTATTCGGGTTCTGTGGAGTCAACCAGTGCGCGTGACTTCCTGGATATTAAAACATGGTTTGATGATGATAGCGCGGCGCCCTCACTGATCCAGGAGTTCAAGAGCCGTTTTACCACCCTTGACCTGCGCCGGGGGGTGAAACGGGGCAGTTCAGTCTATAACGGGATCTTCAACCTGCTGGTGTTGCAGGGCGCCCGCGACCTGACGACAGGCAATGTTCCGCAACACGATGATCTCGATGATCACCATATCGTTCCGGTAGCGTGGGGAGATGTATACCTGCAAAAAAATCAGGTCCACACCATCCTGAACCGTACGCCGCTCACAGAAGATACTAACAGGAACGTCATCAGAGATCGGCTTCCGAATGCCTATCTCCCCGAGATGATCGCAGAGAACGGCGAGTCAAATGTGCGCGCCATTCTGGAGTCACATTTTATCTCTCCTGCTGCTATGGCGATCCTCCTGCGCGATCCTTTCACACCCGAAGATTTCGAAGCGTTTATCACAGAGCGGCAGCGGACCATCCAGCAGGCTGTAGAGAGTCTGCTCATTAAGGAACGGCTGGATCTGCCTCCTCACCTGCGCGATCTAGATGAAGATATTGAGCAAGTGGAACTCGGTCTGCGCAACGTCATTACTGCGGCACTGGAGGACGATTCGGCACGGGTGCCGCTTCAGTTCCTGCAGAAGGCAGACGAGCGTATCCTGAGCGCTGCCAGAAAGAACCCGGCGGTGGACATTGAGCAGTATGGGAGGCTTGCGGGAAAGTTAGAATACTGTGATCTCCGCGAGGTGCAGGGAATCATTGTGAGCAAGGCTCTATGGCCGGTTTTTGAGCAGCGCTTTACCAATAAGGATATGCTGATCGGCAAATTTAACCAGCTTGCAGAACTTCGCAATGGTATCCGCCACAGCCGTAGCGTGGACGAGATCACACGCAAGGAAGGTGAGGCCGCCATACTCTGGTTTGGGCAAGTATTGAGGAAATAAGGCGGTGAATCGCGCAGGGTTATAGGGCGATTGTCCAGCAGCATCTCAGGTATCCGGGTGCATTCCTGACCTTTAAGCCAGGACTGGACCGCCCATCCGCCGTGCGGGCAGGACCAATTCACTCTCCGGACGGTGGAGGCGCACCGTCCCGCCGATACATCTATCGAAGATATTTTAGGAGAGAAGACAAAAACCTCTCGACAATGGGACAGGGCCAGCACCTAGAGAACGTGCCTTGCGGCGGTTGGGAGATGACCGTTCAGGAGAAAAGGATGCATCGATCATGAATGAACCAATATTGAAAGAACTCCACCTAACGAACTTTCTATCCTTCGGGCCGGAAACCGAACCAATTCCGCTCGGTCCGCTGAACGTGCTGATCGGCCCGAACGGCTCAGGCAAATCCAACCTGCTCGAAGCGATCAGTGTACTGCGTGCGGCACCCAGAGATCTTTCAGCACCAGTGAAGGAGGCCGGCGGCGTGCGCGACTGGTTGTGGAAAGGTGCGCAGAATCCCACTGCAACTATCGAGGCGATTATCCACAACCCGGATCGCCCCGATATGCCAATACGGCACAGTTTTTCCTTTGTGGAGCACGGCAGGCGGTTTGAAGTCACTGCAGAGCGGATCGAAAACCGAGACCCGTACGCAGGCTACCAGTATCCCCTCTATTATTACCAGAACGAGAACGGGCGGATCAGGTTGAGCGAGAGACCGGAGTTCAAGACCGGTGTCTGTTCAAATGCAGGGGAGAGCGAAGAGCGGCACCTGGCGAGGGACTGGATCGATCCTGAAAAATCAATTCTGTCCCAGATCAAAGATCCAGAGCGTTACCCGGTGCTCTCCTATCTGGCAGATCATTATAGTCAATTCCGCCTGTATCGAGAATGGACGTTCGGCCGCTATACCCCTCCAAGGCAACTGCAAAAGGCCGACCTTCCTACCGGGTACCTGCTGGAGACATGTGAAAATCTGCCTCTTGTTTTAAATTCACTGCGCCCTCACGCAAAACAGGAAATTCTTGAAGCGCTGAATTACCTCTTCCCTGAAATCGACGATTTCAACATACAGATCGAGGGCGGATGGGTCCAACTGTACCTGGAAGAGGGGGCGTTCAGCATCCCGGCAACCCGCCTCTCTGACGGTACGTTGCGCTACCTCTGCCTGATCGCAATTCTCTGCCACCCAAACCCCCCGCCGCTGGTCTGCATCGAGGAGCCCGAACTGGGTCTGCACCCCGACGTCCTGCCCCACCTGGCAGACCTGCTGATAGCGGCATCGGAGCGCTGCCAGTTGATTGTGACGACGCACTCGGATATTCTGGTGGATGCCCTGACCGGGACGCCGGAATCGATTGTTGTTTGCGAGAAAAGTGATGGCAGAACCAGGGTGCGGCGCCTGAACCGTGATGATCTTGCAGCATGGCTGGAGCGGTACCGCCTTGGCGAACTCTGGCTCAAGGGAGAAATCGGGGGAACACGCTGGTGAAGGCGAAGATTTACCTGGAGGGTGGTGGTGATTCCAAGGAATTGCATAGCCGTTGCCGTGAGGGCTTCAGAAAATTGCTGGAGTCTACAGGATACAGGGGGAGGATGCCGCAACTTGTCGCTTGCGGCAGTCGGGATTCCACATATCATGATTTTTTGACGGCGCACGCAAACAGCAACGCAGATTACATCGCCATGCTGGTAGACAGCGAGGATCCAGTGAGGGATCCGGAAAAGACCTGGGACCATCTCCAGGAGCGCGACGGGTGGGAGCGACCAGATGGCGGCGATGACGGGCAGGTGTTGTTTATGACCACCTGCATGGAGACCTGGATTGCAAGCGATCCCGATACTCTCAGGCGGCACTATGGCGGTTGTTTCAGAGAGTCGGCGTTGCTGCCACTGAAGAATATCGAGCGGCGTGAACGCCGTGAGATTCAGGAGAGCCTGAAAGATGCAACTCGTGGCTGCTCGAATGCCTATCAGAAGGGGCAGCGCTCTTTTGAGGTGTTGGGTGCACTCAACCCCGCGGCCCTGGAGGATCGTCTGGCGGCGTTTCGGCGCATGAAACGTATCATGGATGAGAGACTCTAATCGACACCCCAGGCGGTCGACCATCTCCCTCTGACCCATGATCTTCGACAGGAGGCACCAGACCGGAGAAATACTTGATGACCACACCTCCGAGCGCCGGCCCGGCAAGATCAAGACTGGTGCGATCGCCGGCAATCTCCAGATTCCCTGAGATATGCCCTGGTTTTGTTACGTGATGGGTACTTGATGAACCTCTTCCCGGAGGCATGGCCGCCGACGCCGCTCCTGATCTACACCGCCCCCCTCAGACCCGACCCCCCCGCACGGAATAAACAAAGCGTATATAATCAATTTTACATACTACAGCATAGCGATGGAAGAGTATCAGGAGAAACTCATTGCCGTTCGGGAGTATCTCAGGGAGAAAAGCCCGCAAAAAATGTCTATTTCGGCCATTTCCAGAAATCTTGAGATAAACCGGGGGACGGTAGCCAAATACCTGGACATTCTCAGGATCAACGGCCAGGTGACAATGGCGCATTACGGCAAATCAAAATTATACACCATTTCCGAACGAATCCCGACGGCATCCCTCTTCGATTATACGACAGACATCATCGTCATCATGGACGCCGGTGCCCGGATCCTGATGGCAAATAAAAGTTTTTTTTCCAAATTCGACGTATTAAAAGAGAGAGAACTGGTAGGAACCAATATTTTTAACATGGGGATCGATATTTTTTCCGATCCCTCGATTCAAAAAAATATCAATCGAATGATCCGGGGAGAACGATTTCTCCGCGAGATGGAGCATATCGACGAGAACACCAACCAGATCTATTCGATCAAATTCATTCCGACCGTTTCTCTGGACGGAAACAAGAACAGCATGATCGCCCTGAGGGACATTACCGATCAAAAACAAACCGCAGAGGCCCTCTCCATCAGCGACGAGAAGTTACGGACTATTTTTAAAAAAGTCCCGAGCGGCATATTGTTCTTCAACGAATCGGGAAACATCACCAATGCAAACGGCGCCTCCCTCAGGATGCTCGGCGTGGACCATTACCAGGATCTGATGCAGACGAATCTCTTCGATCTCTTCTGCCGAAAAGAACGGATAAAAAGTGCCCTGATCAACGGAGAGATCGGGGAAATAGAATTCATCTGCGATTTTGATCGTTTAAAGCGAGAACGGATTATGCCCACCTCAAAGTCGGGAATTGCATATTTTGAAGCGTCATTCACTCATATCTCCAGTGAAACCGGATTTCAGGAGTATGCCATCCTCTTTATGGACGCTACGGCAGAGAGACTGGCAAAAAAAGAGCTTAAATTCAACGAAGCACGCTATCGTTCATTCTTTAACGACACCTGCACCGGTGTCCTGATCTACCAGCCTGTTGACGGCGGCGACGATTTCGTCATCAAAGACGTCAACCAGGCCCTCGAAATTATTTTGCAGGTGAAAAAAGAGGAGGTGATCGGGAAGAAACTCTTCGTCACATTCCCCGACCTCCCGGTCAGGAGCGTGCGTCAGGCGTTGAACCGGGTGGACAGCACCGGGGTTCCCGAGGTTGTCCCGCCCCTCCAGTATATCAGGAACGAAACATCCCCATGGCTCACGCATTTTATCTTCAAACTGCCGACCGGGGAGATCGCCTCGTTTATGATGGATCTTTCCGAGGACGTGAGAGAAGAAGTGACGTATCGAAAAATGCTCTGCAACGAAAATTGTTAGTCGATCGTCGTCCCGGCGTGCACCCCGAAATATGGTGCTGCAGACAAAAGGAAGATCCTGGTGCTCGATTCAGGATATCTTCCCCTGATAACGCCTCCGAGCGTACGATCATATTAAAACATTCTGTTTATTGCTCATCATAAGGTCGGGTCACAGGGGCGTTTTCGATCCCGGAGACGGGAAGATCAGACGGAAATCATGTACCGGGTCAGGAAGCACCGGAAGATCCGATCAGATCGCTCGTCCGGCCGGCGCAGCACCATATAAAAAGATCGCATTTGATCCTATTGACCACCAATAAAAGAGAGAGTTATAACCACAGGAGATAAGTCATATCTGTGTAGGTCAGAATCCTGCACAAAACACGGCAGATGGCGTACCGCCCGCATGGACAGGGAACATCTGAAATTCACTCTTGAAAAGTTGTGAGTTCCTGAGTGAACATCAGGTCCGGCCCCATCCAAATAGATTAGAATACCAGCAGTATTTTAACTTTTGGTTAGCGATCCATGCACCGGTTCCCCTCTCTGTCAGAGAGACGATGAACATGGAGACAAAAGTTGGCTACTTCGCGTCTCTGGAGCAATACAAACCCAGAGATGCACTGGAACAGACTATAAGAGCAGAAAATGTCGGCTTCGACTCGGTCTGGGCTGACGACCACTTCCACCCCTGGTACCACACCAATGCTCAGTCCGCACAGGCCTGGGCCTGGATGGGTGCGGCCCTTGAAGCAACGAAGAAGGTCTTTATTTCCACCTGCATCACCTGCCCGATCATGAGGTACAACCCGGCGATCGTTGCGCAGACATTTGCAACCCTGAGGCAGATGTACCCCGGCAGAGTGGGCATCGCCGTCGGCGCCGGTGAGGCGATGAACGAAGTGCCGGTGACCGGCGAATGGCCGAGCGTGCCCGAGCGCCAGGACATGACGGTGGAGGCCATCGGCGTGATGCGCCAGCTCTGGGGCGGTCAGGAGCCCGTCACCTTCAAGGGGAAGTATTACACCCTCGACAAGGCGTTCCTTTACACCAAGCCCGACGACGAGGTACCCCTCTACTTCAGCGGCATGGGCCCGAAGGGAGCACGCCTCGCCGGCAAGTACGGCGACCACCTGATGACGGTGGCGGCAGACCCCTCGGTGCTGAAGAACGTCACGATCCCGAACTTTGTCAAGGGTGCAGCCGATTCTGGAAAGGACCCGAGCAAGATGGAGCGTGCGATGCTCATCTGGTACTCGGTCGATCCCGACTATGAGAAGGCAATCGAAGGCCTCCGCTTCTGGGCCGGGTGCCTGGTCCCTGCCATGTTCAAGTACAAGGTCTACGACTCCAAGGAAGTCGAGGTCCACGCAAACCTTGTCGGGCATGACATGATGAAAGAAAACTACATGGTCGCGACCGATGCGGAAGACCTCATCAAGGAGATCGAGAGATTCAAGGCCGCCGGCATCACTCACTTCTGCCTCGGGAATTCAAGCCCCGACGTGAACCTGGGCATTGATGTCTTCAAGGACGTCATTCCGCACGTCAAGGACTAAGATCGGCGGTGAAATCTCTTTTTTTTGATACATCGCCGTCTGGAGGACGAAATCATGAAAGAATCGCGAATCGTCGATCTGTTTGATGAAGCAAAGATCATCTATCCGGAGAAGGAGGTTGATGCAAAGGAAACGGCATGGTATGAACATCCGGCTTTCAAGGGAGTATTTCTCAAAGACCTCATCAGAGGAAAGGATACGGGAGGCCAGTTCAGCTGCCATATCGTGATGATTGAAAAAGGATGCGAAGTGGGCAATCACTCCCATAACGTCCAGTGGGAGTTCAATGAGGCCATTGACGGAAAAGGAGTCTTTATTCTCGGGGATAAAGAGATCCGGTTCAACGCCGGGTACTCCTTTGTCACCCCGCCGGGGGTGGAGCACACCGTCATTGCCGAAGGGAAAGACCTCTATATATTGGCGAAATTCGTCCCCGCCATCTAATGCAATAGGCCGCGTGTGACCCATCACGACGCAGCGAAGCAGCAGTGCTGTTTGCCTGCGGCGTTGAGCCTCAATCCAGAGAGGCGGCACAGAGGAGGATTCTCCCTGATGCACCGCTCTGGATCCCATCACCTTTCTTTTGACCCATCGAACGTCCCTGGCACCGGTTCGCACACCATCACGTATTCCGCCGGTGTCTCCTCCTGATCCCGAACGTCGCAGACGGCTGAAGGCCGACCCTCTGGCAATACCGCCAGTGCCCCCGCCCTCCCTACTTCATCACGATCCGGTGCATCAGGGTCATGACGCCGGGCTTCGCAGGTTTTCTCCGCCGCGGCCCGAAGGGGTTTGCATCCATCATGGAGGGTGCGTTGAACATCTCGTCATTCAACCGGTCGTTAATCTCGTCGAAGATCCGTTTATACGCGACGCAATGTGGGTCGACGTCCCTGATCTCCCCGCCGGTCGGGGTGATCGCATTGTACGGGCACCCGCCCCGGCAGTACCTGATGTGCGCACACTCCTTGCAGTGCCCGTCCACGAACTCCTTATAGGCCTGCATCAACTGCCCGGCCGGCGAGGCGGCGAGTTCTTCGGCGGTCGGGCGGTCGCGCACATGCCCCATCACGTAGGCCGGCATCCCGATGAAGCGGTAGCAGGGGTAGATGCTGCCGTCCGGCCCGATGGCAAAGGTGTTGCCCATGCAGTCGGCGAAGGTGCAGACAGTGCCGCGGCGGGTGAACACGCATCGGCAGAGGTCGTTGATGTTCATCACGTCGATCTCGCCCATATGCTCGAGGGCCTGATCGAGGAGGTAGACGAGCAGTTCGCCGTATTTTTCCGGGGCGAGCGCCCATTTCTCCGGTTCTGAGCCGCGAAGGGAGGGCAGGGCCGGGTGCAATTTGAGGGTGAACCCATTTTCCAGGAAGAACTGGAAGATCTCCTCCCGGCGCTCCACGGAGTGGCGCGTGAAGGTGCAGATGAAACTGACGTCGAGGCCGTGGGCCCGTGCGACCTCGTAGCCCCGCATCGTCTTATCGAAGTAGCCGTCCCCCCGCTGGAGGTCGTTGAGGTCCCGCGGGCCGTCGATGCTGGAGCCGATGGGGACGCGGTATTCGGCCAGCACGTCGGCCATCTCCGGGGTCATCCGCCAGAGGTTGGTCTGCAGCGCGAAATAGCACCCCTGGCGGCTCAGCGCTTCGGCGAGCATCGGCAGCGCCTGCCGGTAGAACGCCACGCCCGCAAGGAGGGGTTCGCCGCCGTGGAAGGTGACGGTGGCGGGGTCGTCCCTGAACTCCCTGAGCCATTCGGCCACTTCCCTGAGGGTCTCTATGCTCATGACCGGGGATCCTTCCTCAGAACTCCAGCAGTATGCGCAGTGGGCCGGGCACCCGAGCGTCGGCACGAGCATGATGTGAAAGGGCGTTTTCATTACGGCGTTGTTTCTCTTTCTTCAATGAATAAGGTTGCTGAAGGGGCGAGACGTCATCTGGCTTCACAGCACGCAGTCCCGGCAGTCCTGCGCCCCGCAGGCGAGGTTATCGATCTTCCCCTTCAGCGCCCAGCGCTTGATCTCCCTCACCACCCCGATGATCTCCATGCCGGTCAGTGCAACGACTGCTACTCCCTCGTGGTGATCGCACAGGCGCTCGCGGAGGCCTTCGGCGTCGGGATCAACGACCTGCCCATCTCGTACACATCGCCTGGTACGAGCACAAGGCGGTGCTCATCCTCCTCGCCCTCCTGCACCTCGGCGTGAAGAAGATCACCCCCGGCCCCCGCCTCCCGGCCTTCGTCTCGCCGGGCGTCCTGGACGTCCTGGTCGAGAACTTCGGGATCAGGAAGAACACCACCGTCGCCGAAGACCTGAAGGTGCTGCCCCCAGAAAACTGAGAGGAAAACCACTCACGCTCTTTTTTCATCGCCCGGCAGAGAAACGCCTCTCCACCTGAGGAAGGTCACGTCTGCGGAGCGATCGGAGGCGCAACGCCCGGGCACTCAGATGCCGGCCGGTATCCTCCCGGAGGTGCGGCGATCACGAACCGCGCCCCTTTCCCCTCCTCTCCGGTCTCTGCGATGGATATGCCGGTGATATCCAGGATCTCGCGCACAAGGAAGAGGCCGTGGCCGGTGTGCCGCCCATACCCGCTCTCGAATATCCGCTCCTTCAACGCCTCCGGGATCCCGATGCCGTTGTCTTCCACGACGATAACGCCGCTCCTGTCGTCCTGTTCATGGAACGAGATCCTGATCGCCGTCACCCTCTCCCCGTGCCGCACCGCATTGTCCAGGAGGTTCGCAAACACCCTCTGGAGCATCGGATCGGCGAAGACCTCCACCGCTGCCGTCTGCACATCGAGGAGGACGCCCTCAAGGGGGATCGATGCCGCCGCCTTGACCACCTCATCCAGGCGCTGCCACGCCGGGGCCTTCATCCCCATGTCCTGATAGTCTTTTGCAAATACAAGCCCCTTCTGGATATTCACCACGGCCGTATGCGCACGCTCGATCTGTGCCCTGACCTCCTCATCAGGGATCTGTCGTGAGGCCAGGGAGAGCGATCCCAGCGCCACGGTGATCTGGTTGAGCATGTCGTGCCTCGTGATCCCGGAGAGGAGGTTGAGTTTTTTGCTGGCCTTTTTCAGGGCGTCACGGGTGTTATTCTGATCGGTGACATCCATCCCGTAGACTGCAAGAGACTGGACATCGCCGTCCGCATCGGTGACCGGACAGATCTTCACGTTGACGTACCTGCCCTCAAATGAACACTCCTCATCGACGAATCTCTTTTCCCGTATCGCCCTTTCGAGAGGCAATTTCAGAACAGTGAACGCTTTCGGAAAGAGATCGTGGAGAGGGCCGCCGACCGTCGCCCCTTCCCGCCGACCGAAGGCCTCGACCATCGCATCGTTTGCAGCGAGGACAACCCCGTCTGCGCTCAGCAGGAGGGCCGGTTCGGGCAGGGCGTTCATGAAAGAGCGGAGGTTCTCCTCACTCTTCCGGATCGCCTCTTCAGCCTGTTTGCGCTCGGTGATATCGAGATATGAGGCGATCCTCAGGGTCGTCCCGGGGATCATATCGACCACGGCGCTGTACGACCTCACCGTTCCGTATCTGTCGACGACCCTGAACTCATAGCACCTGGGGACAGAACCGCCGGGAACCCCTCTCAGCCGGTGATATTCCAGCAGCCGTTCCCGGTCCTCCTCCACGACAAACTCCGTCCAGCTCCTCTTCCCCACCAGCTCGCAGGCAGGATACCCGGAAAGACGCTCAAACTCTCTGTTCGCCATCACAATGATGGTATCTTCATTGAAGACCGCCGTCGCCTCCCCCGATGTCTGGAAGATCGCCTGGTTCATCACGTCAGAGAGACGCGCCGCCTCCTGTGCTTTCTTTTTCCCGCTGATATCATGGGCAAAGGCGCACATAAACTCCTTATCGCCCATCCTGTGATGGGCCAGCGAGACCTCCACGGGATAGACGGTCCCGTCTTTTTTCCGGTGGGCCGATTCGATCCTGAGGTGGCGTTCCTCTTTGAGCCGCTGCCAGAGGGCGCGCCACTCGTCCTCTCCATAGAGGGCGTCGACGTCCATCACCCGCAGGCGCGGGAGTTCCTCGCGCGTGTAGCCGAGGGAGGAGCAGGATTGCTCGTTGACGTCGAGGAGATACCCGTCGGGATCGATCCAGTAATACTCCTCAGGAGAGTGTTCGATCGAGAACCGCGTCCTGACGAGCGCCTCTTCGGCTCTCTTCCGCTGCACGGCCTGCCTGATCTTGGACGCCAGTTCGATGAAGAGTGCCTCCGGGTCCCCCCCTTTCTGGAGGTAGAAGTCGGCGCCGCTGTTCAGGGCCTCGATCACCACCGCCTCGCGCCCTTTTCCCGTGAAGATGATGAAGGGTATATCCATCCCGCTGCCGCGGATCTCCTTGAGCAGTTCTATCCCATTCATCCCGGGCATCTGATAATCGGAGACGATCGCGTCATAGGGGGAGGTGGAGACCTGCTCCAGCGCCGCTGCTCCCGAGGTGACGGTGTCGCACGAGAATCCGCCCATCTCTTCCAGAAATATCTGGCAGATCTCGCCGAGGGAGGGCTCGTCGTCGACGATCAGAATACGGATGGGGGGGTCTTCCACGAATGCACCACAGGAAGATAGATCCATTCACCAAAATAAATAATTTGATATTTTATCTTGCGGGGCGTTCGGGGCGGAGCGGAAAGACCCCGGTCAACAGGCGCAGGACAGTTCACCCCAGGGGCATCTGGACGTTCTCCGACCCCGGCGCCATCGACCGACATCTCACCGGTACACCGTATACCCTGCTCCTTTCAGCAGCAGGATCACCTGCTCGTCCCAGCGGTCGATATCGCCCTCTCGGATCCCGGCGATCTTCTCCTCCCAGAACGCTTTGAGCGCCGGATCGTCCGCCGCCAGGTGCCGGCGCTCCATCACGCGGCCCGCCCGCACCCCGGCGGCGTCCAGGACGAGGAGGCGCCAGCACCGGTACTCCCGGCAGATCTCAGGCCGTGTCCGGTGGACGATGCAGACGATATCGCCGGTTTCGGGATCTTCCCGGAGAAACGGGCAGGCCATGGGCCACCGCTCGAAGAGGCGCCGGTCCGGAGAGAGGCGGCTGAGCGCCGGGTCGATCTCGACCTCGTCGCGCTCGCCGGTGTAGCGGTTCGCCACCAGGAACCGCCCGCCGCCGCGGTCCTCCTCCACAACATGAACGTCGCCCATCTGGCTGCAGCACTCGCCGCACCTGATACAGAAAAACGGCATGGGAATCCTTTCAGGGAGGTCGCATGCAGGAGGCATATACCTGTCCCTCAGGGGGACGAAGGTTCAGATACTCCCGCCGCCAGGCCGGTGGTCTCTGAGTGGTGGAAGGGGCCCTACAGCACCTCGACCTCGTCCTCCTGCATCAGGCGCATCCGCTCCTCGTAGGCGGCAGGTTCGCGCCCGTACTCCCGGATCTCCCCGATGTCCGCGGCCGCCCGCGTCTCCCCCATGGACGCCTGCAGGGCGGCGAGGTCGGCATCGTGGCGTCTGAGCATCGCCGCCATCGCCGGCTGAATATAGTCCTCTTTTTTCACCCTCTCGCCGTCAAAGCAGGGGGCGTCATACGCGAGCTGCTCGATCGCCAGCGGGTCGCCCATGCAGGCGAGGAGGCCGACGGCGTGCCTGACCGCCGCCCGCCCCTCCGGGTCGTCGCGGACGCCCTCGAGGAACGCCCGCACGCGCCCGACCGCCGCCTCCCTCTCCGCCGGCAGCGTCCCTTCCCGCACGGCGGCGACGTACAGCACCTGGAGGGCCGTCTCAGCCGCCCGTCCCCCGCGATCCATCACCCCGGCGACGGCGTCCAGGTCAGCCGGTGCAGGGGGATTCACCGACTTGAAGAGGAGCATATCGTGCAGGGCTGTCAGGACCGCCTCGTCGTCTCCCGAGGCCAGAACGGTTGCCGCATCAGGGATATCCATCAGCATACCCGCGCGCTCAATCCAAAAAAACCCTCGTACAGGGACGAAAAACAGAGAGGGAGTCCACGGCAAGCACCGGGAGCATCGTGAAGACGAACGGCGGTCCGGGCGCTGCTCATCCTGCCGATCACCTACCGCGGGCAGGGCGACTGCACCGAAAAAAAGTCAGGTGAGGGGATGGGTGTGCGGGCCCGCACCAGCCGCTTCAGCGAGATTTTCCGTCTCGTTAACCTGATGGACATGGCATACGCCCACAACGTTGCAGAAGGGCAGGGTCTCTTTTGCACCCTCGCACCAGACATGCTGGTGGGCCGGCGCCCCGGAGGATGTCCCGATCGTCAGAGTGCCCCGGCCCGGCCGGGCGGGAACGACTCTTTTCGTCCGGGCGCCGAACAGTGATCCCGATGAGAGAGGCGGCAGACCTGAGAGCGACACTCAGGAGGATCGACGGTCCGGGCTACGGCGCCTACGCCTTCGAGGACTACCGGACATTGCAGGCGGCGCTCCCGGAACCGGGGATCGTCGCCTTCGTCGCCGACAGGGCGGTGCCCTTCAGGTCGCCCCCCTCCCTCCGGGTCTGGCAGAAAGAGTGACGAACCGGCGGTCCCCCGGAACGCTTATTGCGCCCCCGGAAGACCGGAGGGTATGGAAGAGAAGGTACTCGTCGCCTACGCCACCCGGTACGGTTCCACCCGCGAGGTGGCCGGGGCGATCGCGGCAGCGCTCCAGGAGGAGGGGGCGACGGTGGATCTCATGCGGGCAGACGAAGTCACCGATACGGCGCCCTATTCGATGGTCGTCATCGGAAGCCCGGTCTACGCCGGAAAATGGCTTGATGACGCCCTCAAACTGGTGACACGGCACCAGAAGAACCTCGGCCGGGTCCCTGTCGCCCTCTTTGCGGTCGGGATCCTCATCGCCGAGGACACCCCTGAAAACCGGCAGAAGGTCGAGGCGGCGCTCGACCCCGCGGTGCACCTCGTCACCCCGGTCTCCGTCGGTCTCTTCGCCGGCAAGCTCGACGCCAAAGCGCTCTCCTTTCCCCTGCGCATGATGCTGAAGGTGATGAAGACGCCTGAGGGCGACTACCGGGATATGGACGCGATCAGGCGCTGGGCGAAGAGCCTTCCGGTCAGGAACGGGTAGGGGGCATTCAGAGTACGGCCTGACGCTGCACCGCCCGCACGGCCGCGATCTCCGGGCACTCCATCCCGCCGAGGAGGGCGACGATCGCCCCCACGTACGGCTCCTGCCGCGTCATGCTCGGGGAGGCACGGGGGTCGGTGCGCCGCCCTTTCCGCCCCATCCCCGCATGCCCGGTGGCGATATAATAGAGAAAATCCTCTTTTGGGAGGCCCCAACGGCAGTTCACCTGCAGCCGGACGATATTCGGGTTTTTCGGGTTGGGGGAGAGAAACGCACGGGTCCCGGGAAGCGGGACCGCATCGCCGCCATGAGACCTGGCAAGGGCGACCACCCGCCCCCACAGCCGGTCGCAGGCGGTGACAGGACAGTGCCTGCAGGAGCGGTTCGATGGCGGCGTGCCGTCGCCGGCATAGTGCCGGCAGAAGTTCACGTCCATGATCGGTTGTTGGGTAGAGAGGGCGATGAAGGGATCGGTCTTCGCCCCCCGTCACGGTTTCCTGCCGCAGATCATCAGCCCGTAGGGGTGGGCGATCACCTGCCAGACTGAAAGCCGCAAACGCCCGAGCAGGTCCGTCACCTCCTCGCGGGTATAGGCCGCCCGCACTGAGGTCTCAAAACCGGGCCTGATCTCCGGGGGGTCGCAGGACTCGCACATCGCCCGGAAGATCTCAGGGGAGAGATCGCGCCGGGGATCGGTGATGCAGACCCGGCCACCCGGTTTCAGGACCCGGGCGATCTCGTCGAAGACCATTCCCGCAGGTTCCCATTCGTAGAGGGAGCCGTTCGAGAAGACCGCATCAAAGACGCCGTCTTCAAAACGGAGGAACAATGGCGAAATGTCGATGTGCGCAAGCGATGGGCCCGGATCCGTTTCCGACCCCGGTCGAAGGGTATCGAAGGGAGGTGAAAAGGTGAAACGACGCTCCGGTGTGCTGCCCCTCCCCGGCGTGCTGGACCACACCGAGTTTTCGCGGGTGAAGACCGATCTCGGGCGGTGCTGCGTGTGCGGGGAGGGGCGGGCGGACGAGCCTCTGCGAGGGGCGTTATGGCCGGCTGGTGCGGACGTGGGAAGAGGAGAAGAGGGCGGGGCGATCCCGCCCCCTCTCCCGGCGAAAAAAATACCATATAGGTCGCTATTTTAGAAAAACCGGACTGTAATCTACCCGATATGGGCGCCGTTCAGAAAACAACCATATCAAGGGCAAAACCGGGATTTGAGGAGAAAACTTACCGTTTCCCGTGGGCCTGCATGCCCGGCCGGAGGGGAGATATACCCGAAGAAGGGGGTCGCCCGGCAAGGGGGGGGCATGGCCCGGGAAAACCGGCAAAAATCAGCCCGATTTTCCCGCCCTCAGCATCGCAAACGCCACCACAAACCCGATCGCCGCCAGCCCGAGCACCCAGGGGAAGACGCCGAGATAGTCCCCGGTCGTCGTCCTGATGTAGCCGGCCAGCTGCGGCCCGGCGATCGCCCCGGCCCCGTATGCGAGAAAGACCAGCCCGTAACACCGCGGATAATCGCAGGTGCCGAAATACCGGGCGGTCGCCGTCGGGGCGATGGCGAGCCATCCGCCCAGGCACCCCCACAGCACCGCAAAGGCGGCGATATAGGTCAGCGTGGACGGCGCCTGCCACATGAGGAGGGAGGCCGCCCCGATCAGGGCGAACGAGATCATCGCCGTCCTGCCCGGGTCCAGGCGGTCGGTCAGGGCGCCGAAGAGCGGCCGCCCGCCGCCGTTGAAGACGGCGAAGAAGCCGACCAGGGCGGTGGCGACCGCCGGGGAGATCCCAGCCGCCTCGGTCCCGACCGGCTGGGCGATGGAGATCGCCATCAGCCCGGCCAGGCAGCCGACGAAGTAGCAGACCCACAGCCCGTAGAAGGTCGGGGTCCTGACCATCGCGCTCCGGTTGCACTCGCACGCCGGCCCGGCCGCCCCGCCGCCCGCCGCCATCCCGGCCGGCCGCCACCCGTCGGGCGGGAACGAGAGCGGGAGGGCGAAGAGCGTGACCAGGAGGATGAAGGCGACGCCGAAGAGCCTGAAGGTCGCCATCACCCCGAGGGCGGCGATGAGCATCCCGGCGAGGTTCGCGGTCACAAAGGCTGAGAACCCGAAGCCGAGCACGGTCAGCCCCACCGCAATCCCCCGGCGGTCGGGAAACCACCGGGTCGAGACCGCCACCGGCACCCCGTAGGCGATCCCGACGCCCACGCCCCCGACAACGCCGTAGAGGACGTAAAGCATTTCCACCGAGGCCGCCGTCGAGGCCAGCAGCCAGCCAAGCCCGGTCAGCACGCCCCCGGCGATGGCGGCGTTTCTCGGCCCCCAGCCCTCGATCAGCCTGCCTGCAAGGGGCATCGTCACCGCGAAACATGCCAGAAAGACGGAGAACGGCATGAGCACCTCGCCCGCCGTCACCGTCCTGCCCAGCGTCCCGGTGAAATACGCGGTGAGCGGGGCCACAAAGACGCTCCACGAGTAGATGCTCCCCAGGCAGAGGTTGATGAGCATGCCGGCGAGCACCAGCAGCCACCGCCCCCGTTCGGCCTCCATACCGAAGAGCCTGACCTCCTCCATCTCCGCTCCCCTTTCAGTCCTCCAGCGTCGAGATGTCGCCGGGGTCCATGCCCATCTCCTTCGCCTTCAGGACGCGGCGCATGATCTTGCCGCTCCGCGTCTTGGGGAGCGAGGTGACGAACTCGATCTCCGAGGGCATGGCGATCGGCCCCAGGCCCATCCTGACATGGTAGATCAGGTCCTGCTTCAGCTTCTCGCCGGGCTCAAAGCCCAGGCGCAGGATCACGAACGCCTTCACTGCCTGCCCCTTCAGGGGATCGGGCTTGCCGATGACGGCTGCCTCGGCTACCGCCTCGTGCGAGACGAGGGCGCTCTCCACCTCGGCCGTCCCCAGGTTATGCCCGGCCACGATGATGATGTCGTCCGAGCGCCCGAGCACCATGATATACCCGTCCTCGTCCCTGACCGCCAGGTCGCCGGCCGTGTAGCAGGCGTCGATCGTGTTCCAGTAGGTGCGGTAGCGCTCGTCGTTGCCGTGGACCGTCCGCATCATCGAGGGCCACGGCTCCTTGATCACGAGCAGCCCGCCGATCCCCGGCGGCACCGGGTTGCCCTCGCGGTCCACCACGTCGACGACGACCCCGGGAATCGGCCGCCCGGCAAACCCGGGCTTCATCGGCTCGCCCACCAGGGTGGCGATCATGTGCATCCCGGTCTCGGTCTGCCACCAGGTGTCCAGGACCGGGCAGGCCGACTTCCCGATGACATGATAGTACCACTCGAAGGCCTCGGGGTTGAGGGGCTCGCCCACCGACCCCAGGATCCGCAGGGAGGTGAGGTTGTAGCGGCCAGGCCACTCCTCCCCGAACCGCATGAACATCCTGATCGCGGTGGGCGCCGTGTAGAAGATGGTGACCCCGAACTCCTCGACGATCTGCCACCAGGTGCCCGGGTCAGGGTAATCGGGCACGGTCTCGGTGATCAGCACGGTGGCGCCGGCGGCCAGCGGGCCGTAGACGATGTAGCTGTGCCCGGTGATCCAGCCCGGATCCGCCGTGCACCAGTAGATGTCGTTCTCCTTTAAGTCGAAGACGTACTTGCTCGTGTAATACGTCCCCACCATATAGCCCCCGCAGGTATGGACGATCCCCTTCGGCGTCCCGGTGGTGCCGCTCGTGTACAGGATGAACAGGGGGTCTTCGGCGTCCATCACCTCGGGCTCGCAGGCCGGCGCCATGCCCTCCATCACCTCGTCGAAGTCCACCTCCATCTCAGAGATCAGCTCCAGCAGCGGTTTTGTCCGCCGCAGGACGATGACCTTCTCGACGCTGGAGGCGTTGATCACCGCTTCGTCGACGATCGTCTTTAAGGGCACGCGTTTGCCCCGCCTGAACCCCACATCGGCGGTGATGACGATCTTTGCCTTTGCGTCTCTGATCCTGGTATGGAGGGCGGCCGCCCCGAACCCCCCGTAGACGATGCTGTGGACGGCGCCGATCCGTGCGCAGGCCAGGATGGCAACGACCTGCTCGGGCACCAGGGGCATGTAGATGCAGACGGTGTCCCCCTTCTTGATCCCCATCTTCTTGAGGGCGTTGGCGAAGCGCATCACCAGCCGGTGGAGCTGGCGGTAGGTGTACATCCGCTCGGTGCCCTCCTCCTCCCCCCGCCAGATCAGGGCGACCTTGTTCCGGCGGTCCCCGGCGGCGTGGCGGTCAAGACAGTTGTGCGTGATGTTCAGTTTCGCCCCGGTAAACCAGCGGGCATACGGGTGCTTCCACTCCTTCACCCGGTCCCATGTCCTGAACCATTCCAGTTCCCCGGCGATCCCGGCCCAGAAGCCCTCGGGGTCGTCCATGAAACGGCCGTATGCAGTCTCCCAGTCCCCCATGCTTGACCCCTCCAGGTAGGACGGATCAGGACGGTAGGTCTTTTTCTCCAGTTTTACGTCGAATGTTTCTGGCATCGGGCCTCTCCTGCATGACCTATGGCGCCAGCCCGACCTGACCCGGGCGGCGCAGAATATGCCATGCATTTACCCATGATAATCCCGGTGAAATAGTATAAATCCTGGGTATGCACAACAAATATGCAGTGCATTATCCCATGGGAGAGACCGGCAGATGAATGGTAATTTTCAGGACATCGTTGCGATAAAGGAACTGCTGAAGAAATATCCGAAAGGACTGAGCATCACCGAGATCTCCAGTGCACTGCACCTTCACCGCAACACCAGCGCGAAGTACCTGGACATGCTGAAGTTGAAGGGCGATATCGACAGAAAAGAGATCGGGGCGGCGAAAAACTACTCCCTGGTCCGCCGGATGCCGGTTTCCACCCTCCTCCATTTCTGCCTCCACCCGGCGATCGTCCTGGACGGCAGGTCTGAGGTGGTGATGGTGAATGCAGAGGCCCTTTCCCTCCTTGCCTGCCCGCTCGACGTGATCTACGGTGCGGGCGTGAAGGACATCCCCCTCGCCCTCTTCAAGGACCCGGAGGTCGGGACACGCTGCCACGATGCGGTGCAGGGTGTGCGGTCACGCGCAGAGGTGCAGACGTTCGTCGGCGGGAAACGCCTCCACCTCACGGTCCACTACCTCCCGGTCGTCTTCGACACCGGAAGGGACGGGTGCGCCCTCGTGCTGGTGGACGAGACGGCGTGCAGGCAGGCGGCGGAAGAGCGGGACCTCTGCCGGAAACGATATCTGGCGCTCATCGCCGACCAGACCGAGTTTGTTGCCCACATCAGGCCGGACATGACGCTCTCCTCGGTCAACGAGGCGCTGTGCGCTCATCTCGGCAGGGGCCGCGATCAGCTGGCCGGTTTCCGTTTTCTCTCGCTCTTCTCGCCTGACGACCGGGAGGGGATCAGGCGCGGCATCTCCTCCCTCTCGCCGGCCGCCCCGGCCTTCACCACGGACGTAAGGACGGTCGGCCAGGACGGATCGGTCTGCTGGGAGCGCTGGACCTTCAGGGGGATCTTCGGCGAAGACGGAACGCTCCTGGAGTGCCACGCCCTCGGCCGTGACATCACCGAGATGAAAAACGATAAAGACCGGCTGAAGCGCTACCACGAGAACCTTGAGGCCCTGATCAGGGAACGGACGCAGGAGATGCAGCAGGCGAACATGGCGCTGGTCACCGTGATCAGGGAGAAGGAAGAACTCGAACAGGAACTGCTCTTCACGCAGTTCGCCTTCGACAACGCCTCGGACTCGATCATCCTCTTCGACGAGGCCGGCCGGGTGTACAAGGCCAACAAGACGGCCGGCGAACTCCTGGGCTATACCGCAGAAGAGTTCCAGGGGATCTCGGTCATCGAGATCAACCCGTCGATCTCAAAGGCGCAATGGGACCGGATGCAGGCCGGGGCCTCACCCGGCGTGAAAGAGCGGACGCGTTCGACGCATAAACGGAAGGACGGGAGGATCATCGAGGTCGAGGTATCCCGGACCTTTGTTGCGTTCGGGGAGAGGATGTATTTCTGCTCGATTGCACGGGAGGTCCTGCCGGAGAGGTGAGGCCGGTCTCCTCCTCGAGTGCGTCGGCAAACCGCTGCAGGAGGGCGTGCCGCCGTTCGGCGATCGCCGCTGCGGCAGGGGTGGAGATCAGGGCCGATAGGTTCAGCAGTTTTTCATGGATGTGCCGGTCGGCGTCCTCGATCCCGCCGCCGCGTTCGCCTGCCTGGAGAAACGCCCTGGCGATCCCGACCGCTCCCATCGCGTCGAGTTTGTCGGCGTCAGAGAGGATCCGCGCCTCCAGGGTTTCTGGTTTTGCGCCGGTGCTGTAGCGGTGGGTGCGGATCGAATGGGCGATCGTCGGGATGCGCCCGGCGTCGTAGCCGATCGACCGGAGGTATTCTTCAGCGATCCGCGCCCCCTCCTCCTCGTGCGGGACGCCGCTCTCCTCCTCCAGGGGGCGGGCGATGTCGTGGAAGAGGGCGGCCGGGATCAGGACACGCATATCCGCACCCTCGACCAGGCCGATCTCCTCGCAGAGGCGGGTGACGCGGAGGACGTGGTCGAGGCCGTGGGCGCCCGACTGCCTGAAGAAGGTCTCGACATAGGCCAGGAGTGTGTCCATCTCTTCATCCGCACGCTGCATGATACAGGAAAGGTTTGCACGGGGTGCAGATAAGGCGCCCGGTCGTATGCGGTGCACTCCCCACCGGAAAAGAGCAAAAAAACAGAACTATTTTCAAATCAGAACTTTTTTGAGCAATCCGCAGAAATTATCCACCATGAACGATCATCTGCCCGCCCTTCTCCTGATCGCATCCGCACTCCTCCTCTTCACGGCCGGGTGCACGGCCGCGCCCGACGAACAGACCGGGGCCGTCACACCTGCTCTCTCCGCCGCCGACGAGGCCTATGCCAGAGGAGCGGCCGCATACGCCGCCGCATACTACCGGACCGCCGAAGAACACTTTGCAAAATCCCATACCCTCTCCACCGAAGCCGGCGATGCGGCGTCGGCGCGGCAGGCGAGGGACGCCATGCTCCGGGCGAGCTGGACGGTCATGGAATATCCCCTCAATGCCACAGCCGCAGAGGGGGCGCTGCGTGAGAGCGTCCCCGGCATCACCGACGACGAGGTGAGCGACTGGCTCGAACACCGCGCCCAGCGGATCGTCTCGGATAACGAAACGCTCTACTTCTACGATGTCGCACAGAACTACCTCTATGCGCACCCTGAGGAGATGCAGAAACACACCGCATCCACGCTGGACTTCGATTTCGTCGCCCGCTATGTCTTCTCAGAGGACCAGCCCGCGGGCGAAGGGCCGTACGTGAACCCGATACACTATGCAGGGACCGAGCGACTCGAGATCCCGCGGGACCTCCTCCCGGCAACCGGCACGATCAGGATCTGGTACCCCCTCCCGGTCGAGACCGAATCGCAGACGAACGTCACCGTCGCCAACCTCTCTTATGCCGACGCCATCGTCAAAGGCCCGGTGACAACCGGTCCCATCGGGTATGTCTACTACGAGATCCCGGTCGAGACGGTCACCGGCGACCTGACGATCGCCGCCGATATCACCTTCACCTCATATGAGCAGCGCTTCGAGATCGATCCAGAGCAGGTCGGGGAGTATGATACGAGCGATCCCGAGTACCTCCTCTACACGGTGTCCGAACGCAACATCGAGATCACGGACGCGGTCCGGGCGAAGGCGCGGGAGATCGTCGGGAACGAGACGAACCCGCACCTCCAGGCAGAGATGATCTACGCCTCCATCATCGAGACCTATCCGTACAGCCACGTCCCGCACCTGTCGCTCGACGCCAGGGTGCCGAAGGTGGCCGAATCCACCCATATGTTCGAGACCGGGCACGGCGACTGCGGCACGCAGAGCATGCTCTTCTCGGCCTTCTGCCGGTCGCTCGGGATCCCTGCCCGCGCCATCGGGGGCTACCAGATGATCCTTGCCGATGCGCCGGGCGCGCACTTCTGGGCCCAGTATTACCTGCCGGGATACGGGTGGGTGCCGGTCGATCCGACGGTCGCCGATGCTGCCGACTGGGTCCCCATCTCCGACGAAAAACGCTCGATCTTCAAGCAGTATTACGCCGCAAACCTCGACCCCACGCGGCTGGTGATCCAGAAGAACGTCGATGCACCACTGGACCCGCCCCTGCCGGACGACGACGCCGTCTTCAGGATCGTCAGGCAGTACCCGGCGATCGTTGCCGATACGGCAGACGGCGAGATCAATCTCGCCGGCATGGAGGGCTTCAGCATCACACTCAGGGCCGTTGAGCGCTGAACGGCCCCTGCTGCAGGGCGTCCCCCTCGCAGCCACTTTTGCATCAGGCCGTAGAACGCCAGGACAAAACTCTTCTCAGGAGGGCACGGATGAGACCTCCCCCCCCCCACATTTTTGAAAAGATGATTCTGTGAAACTCCGCCCCATCCTCATAAAAACCGAAGACGGAGAGGATCCCATTGTCACAAAAAATATCCCGACAATTATATTAATGCAGATGACCCAGTCCGTCCCTGATCCGTTCATGAACGTGTGTCCGACGTCCCGGAGTGGAGGAGACCGATAGACATGCCGGATGGCACGCGTCCTGGGATCACACCAATCACAAAAGAGGTATGAAAAAATGCGCGCACTAAAAATCCTGGGCCTGTGTATTCTTGTCATTCTGGCATCGACAGGCATTGCAGCCGGAGAGGACGAACCCCTCCCGCCTGACGAAGAGGCAGGCAACCTCACGATCTACGACACGCTCCTGAACAACGGCACCTTCACCCTGATGGTGACCGCCCTCAACCAGACCGGACTGAACGAAACGCTGAGCACCGGGGCGGCGTACACATTCTTTGCACCGACCGACGAGGCGATCAACGCCTACTCCGGGGACATCCTGAACCTCCTCTTGAGGCAGCCTGATATGCTAAAAATACTGCTCAACTACCATATCGCCGATGGGACCTATTCTGCCGCAGACCTCGAAGAGATGGATACGCTGCAGACGCTCCTCGGGATGTACGTGGCAATCACCGTGACCGAAGAGGGGATCAGGGTGAACGAGGCCCTGATCACCCAGAGCGATATCACCTGCACAAACGGCGTGGTCCATGTCATCGATGCCGCCCTCGAACCGCCAGGCACACCGAAATACACGATCTACCAGACCCTCAACAGGACCGGGAACTTCGCCACTCTGGTGACGGCCCTTGATGTGACCGGCCTGAACGAGACGCTGAACGGGACTGAGGTATACACCGTCTTCGCCCCGACCGACGGGGCATTCAATAACCTCCCTGAAGGCACGCTCGACGCCCTGCTCAACGACACGGCGGCATTGAACGAGATCCTTCTCTACCATGTCGTCGACGGCTTTACAACCAGAAACGGCCTTGTAGATGCGGGCAAGATGTGGACCCTCCAGGGCAAGACCCTGATCATTACCGAGACCGACGAGGGGGTGATGGTAAACGATGCACGGATCACGATCGCCGACCTCCTCTGCCGCAACGGCCTGATCCATGTGATCGATGCGGTCCTGGTCCCGCCCGAGGAGAAGGTGGTGGACGTTGTGGCCGAACCGACACAGGGTGAATTGCCGCTCACCGTGCAGTTTGCGGTGAACGGCACCGTCGAGAACATCACCTCATGGTACTGGGACTTCGGCAACGGGTTTATGTCCACGCGGGAGAGCCCGCTCTTCACCTACCACGAGGCAGGGGTCTACACCGTGAGCCTCACCGTCACCGATGAAACAGACCGGACCTACACCGCGGTGAAACCCGATTTCATCGTCGTGGAAGAGGCGGCGCCTGAAGAGATGAGCATCTTCCAGACGGCGGCGGCAGACGAGAGTCTTTCAACGCTGGTGACGGCCCTCGAGATGACCGGGCTGGACGAGACGCTGAACGGTACGGAGATCTTCACGCTCTTCGCCCCGACGGACGAGGCGTTTGCAGCCCTCCCGGAGGGTGCGCTCGACGCCCTGCTGGACGACACGGAGGCGCTCAATGACATCCTCCTCCACCATGCGGCCGGCGGCGAGTATTGGGCCGCAGACCTGATAGGGCTGGAGGCGCTGGAGATGCTCTCCGGAAAGAGCGTCAGGATACTCTGGGACGAGGCGAACGAGACCCTGATGATCGACGATGCTCTGGTGACCGTCTCTGATGTCGGATGCACCAACGGGGTCATCCATGTGATTGACGGCGTCCTTCAACTGCCAGAGGAGGTACCAGAGGAGACCCCTGAAGAAACGCCAGAGGAGGAGGTATAGGGGGCACGGTCGCCTCCGCCTGATCTCCCCTTCCCTTTTTTTCTCTCGCCCGGTTGCCGGATCGTTTTTCATCTCTCTGCCCCTTGATCTCCCTGTCCCATGTTCGAGCAGTACGACCTGACCAGAAAAGTGAGCGATGAGGACTATAAACAGATCCTGCCGGACCTTGCAGAACGCTTCGGTCGCCTCCAGCGTGAGGCCAGAGACCTCGACCTCCCGGTGATCATCGTCGCCGACGGCTGGAACCTCTCAGGCATATCGACGATGCTCCACCAGTTCGTCCTCGCCCTCGACCCGCGCCTGTACGCCTATCACGCCGCATCGTCGCCGAGCCGCGAGGAGGAGGAGCGGCCTTTTCTCTGGCGGTTCTGGCTCCGCACCCCGACCGCCGGGAGGATGGCGATCTTCGACCGTTCGTGGTACTCGCGGATGGTGGCCGAGCGGGTGCGCCCGGAGGACGGCGGCGCACCCGAACGCTCGCTGCGCGAGATCGTCAGGTTCGAGCGGCACCTCACCGATGCGGGCGCCGTCGTCGTGAAACTCTTTCTCCACATCAGCAGGGACGAGCAGGCGCGGCGGATCGAGCGGATAAAAAAGCAGCCGTCGGCGGCGTTTCTGATCGACGGGCACGAGGATGTCAGGCTGGAGCACTACGACCTCTACCTCCCGATCTTCGAGGAGGTGATCGCAAAGACCGACACCCCGAACGCGCCCTGGACGGTGATCGAGGCGCACGACCGCAATTTCACGGTGGTCAGGGGAATGAGCGCGGTCGTCCACGCCCTCGAGCATGCGATCGAGGAGCGCCGAACGACGGTGGTGCCGCGCTATCCGGCGCCGCTGCAGCCGCCGTCAAAGAAACGTCTCAACCTCCCTGACCCCGCGAAGCATTCGCTCTCAAAGGACGAGTACCAGGAGGCGCTCAAACGCTACGGCGAACGGATCACCGACCTGCAGTACTCCCTCTACCGCGAGCGCGTGCCCCTGGTCGTGGTCTATGAAGGCTGGGACGCCGCCGGGAAGGGGGGTGCGATCATGCGGCTCACCCGCCGCCTCAACCCCCGCATATGTCAGGTCGAGCCGGTCGGGCCGCCAAACGAGGACGAATCGCGCCACCATTATCTCTGGCGGTTCTGGCGTGACCTCCCGAAAAAAGGGCATGTCGCCGTCTTCGACCGGAGCTGGTACGGCAGGGTGCTGGTCGAGCGGGTGGAGGGATTCTCCTCCCCGGCCGAGGTGGAGCGGGCCTACAACGAGATCAACGAGTTCGAGGAGGCGGTCGTCGACTGGGGTGCGGTCCTGGTGAAGTTCTGGCTGCATATCGACCGGAAGGAGCAGCTGCGGCGGTTTATCGACCGGGAAGAGGACCGGGAGCGGCAGTGGAAGATCACGCCTGAGGACTGGCGCAACCGGAGCCGGTGGGAGATCTATGCGGCCCTGGTCGCGGAGATGCTGGAGCGGACCGACACGAAGGCCGCACCCTGGACGGTGATCTCCTCGAACGACAAGCGGTATGCACGGGTGGAAGGCCTGCAGACGATCGTGGAGCGGGTGGAGCGGGCGCTGCGGTGAAAGCCCCCATCATCTTTTTGTCTGCAGGCTGCCATGTAGTAGGAGAGCGAGGGTAGCCAAGCCAGGCCAACGGCGCTGGACTTAAGATCCAGTCCCGAAGGGGTCCGTGGGTTCGAATCCCACCCCTCGCACTATTCTATTGATACTGTTCAATTCGGAAAATTAAGGCCGGGGTGTCCTCCGGTAGACCATACCCTGGAAGATGGCGATCTTTCTTCCCTCCTCATCGGTGATGGTGACGGTATAAGAGGCAAGTTTCGGGTTGAGCGCGAACTCCTCAGCCTCGGCCGTAAGAACCCCGTCCTTTGCAGCGGTCATATAGGTGATATGGGCATTTATCGCCGTAGCATCGATCCCGTGGGAGTTGGATGCAAGTGCAAACGCACCATCGGCAAGAGTGAAGAGAGCGCCGCCATGGACCGTCCCGTGGCTGTTCCTGTGACGAACAGCGACCCGCATCGAGACCGTGGCCCGCCCGGGGGAAACCGCGACAAGTTCAAGACCGTTCTCCCTTGCGAATGAATCGGCGGCGAAGAACTCCCGGCCTTTTTCTTCTATATCGGATGGTGCCATAGGGACAGATTTCAGGCGGCGGATAAAAAAGGTATTCCGGATCTGCGCCCAGGACTATTCCCTTTTACACCCTGGAGATAATTTATCCATAAATAAAGACGGGGGTTCGTCTTCACTCGCTCCGCTCCTCTCCGCTCGCTTCAGACCAGCACCCCCCCCTGTTCTGTACGCCATCCTGCATCACAGAGCGCCCGGTCCTCGCTCCCACTCAGGCCGTGCCGCTCGCCGTCCTTCATCTCTGTCCGTTCTGTCCGCGATCCACATCTCCCTGCCTGTCTTCGCGCGCGGGTCCGGGATCTGGTCGGGGGTCTCCTGAGCTATCTCTCTCATGGCCTCTGTTCTCCTGTGCAGGCCGCTTACGCGTCAAAAGAAGGTTCGGGGGACGGGCGGCGCTGCACTGAGGGAGAGAGGAGGGAGCAGGGAGCATAAAGGCAGAGAGCGCGTGATGCATAAGGAAAAATAGAGTATTTAGGTGTGCCTTATCCTCTCTTTCATCTTCCCTATATCCCTGGCATCCCTCCCGATCTCCCTCCAGCGCTTCTTCTCCAGCCTCGCCAGCCCGATCTCCGCTTTATCCCGTTCGAATTCGAGTTCCCGGACGAGCCGGTGGAAACTCTCCAGCCGCGCTGCAGAGAGGGATCCCTCCCGCACGGCCGCCTGCACCGCACACCCCGGCTCCCGTTCGTGGCGGCAGTCCGAGAACCGGCACCCTTCGGCCAGTTCGAGGATATCCGGGAAGGTATCGGCGATGCCGGCCGATGCCGTCCTCCCGCAGGCCCGGGTTGTCGATCATCAGGGCCCCGCCGTTCAGGACGAAGAGCTGGCGGACGGTCGTGGTGTGCCGCCCCCGGTCGTCAGAGGCCCGGGTATGCGAGGTCTCCTGCACCTGACCGCCCATGAGCCGGTTGATCAGGGTGGACTTGCCGACGCCCGACGAACCGATGAGGGCGACCGTGCTCCGCGGCAGGAGGTACGGCCCGAGCCGGTCGATCCCCTCCCCGCTCACGGCGCTGATGGGAATGACCGGTATGCCGGGGGCGACCGAAGCAAGGTCGTCGGCGAGCGAGGCGGGGTCGTCAGCCAGATCGGATTTGTTGATCACGACGACCGGGCAGGCGCCTGATGCGTGGGCGATCGCCAGGTAGCGTTCGATCCGGCGGGCGTTGAGGTCATGACCGGCGGCCGTGACGATGAAGACCGTATCGATATTCGCCGCGATGACCTGGTCGGCGCCTTCCAGTCCGGGACTCGCCCGTGCAAAGCGGGTCTTTTGCGGGAGAATATCAACGATCGTCGAGGTGCCGGCCTCACGCTGGTCGAGCACCACGACGAAATCCCCGACAGCGGGAAAACGGCCGAGTTTCCGCAGCGCCCCGGAGAGCCCGGCCGTGACCGACCCGCCGTCGACGAGCACCTCCCATACGGTCTTCTGCCGGCAGGCCACCCGGCCAGGCACATACGGCCCGGTGTACTTTGAGAATGCAGCGTCGTGCTCTTCCGTCCAGCCGAGGGCTTCGAGCACAGGGCGATGCGGGTCTCCGCACCAGGAAGTGGACTGGTTCATCTAAAAGGGGTGGCATACACTGCGCCAAGTGCTTTGTGGTCGCGATCCACCGACCGCAGTCTCTTCTGCGCGGCGGTCGCATGCGAAGGCGGGGGCGGGGGCAGCCGTTCCAGAGGGGCTGCCGGGTTGCGGCGTTCGAGAACGGCAGACAGATCGCATGGCGAACCACCGGTGAATATTTCAACACACAATCTGGATACACACCCAATCGGTTCAGGACCATGACGCCGACCATCGCCGCGAAACTCCGCGCCGCCGCCGAACTCATCCGCCTGGATCTCGCACTTGGAGCCGGTTTTTTCTTCGTTGCCGGCGAGGTGCTCGCCGTCGGGGGTTTGCCGCCGGTGCACCTGGTGGTCGCCGGGTTTCTGACGCTGTTCTTCATCTCCGGGTCGGCGAACATCTCCAACGATTATTTCGACCGGGATGTCGATAGGATCAACCTGCCGTCACGGCCCCTTCCCTCCGGGCGGATCTCCGTCACTGAACTCTGGATCCTCTTTTCCCTGTTCACTGCGGCCGGGATGATCGGCGCTGCACTTCTCGGGCCGCTCGTGCTGGCGCTGGTCGTTCTCTTCTGGTGTATCGCCCTGGCCTACAACATCAGACTCAAGGACGCGGGTTTTGCCGGCAACCTCGTCGTGGCGGCCTGTATCGGGATGACCATCATCCTCGGGGCAATAGCGGTCGGGACGGTGAACGGGGTGGTCCTGACCTTTGCGGCGCTGGCATTTTTCTTTGACCTCGGCCTGGAGGTCGCCGCCGATGCCATGGATGTAAAGGGCGACGAGCGGCGGTCCTCGCGGAGCCTCGCACACCGATGGGGCCGGGCCTCCGCGCTGCGGGTGTCCGCCGTATGGTTGACGATCTTTTTTCTGGTGACGCCGGTGCCGTTCCTGATGGGCTGGCTCGTTTACGATTATCTGCTCCTTATTGCCGTGACCGATCTCTGGATGATCTATTGCACCGTGCACCTGGTGATGAGCCCGACGATAGAAGAGGGACGACGCCAGATCAGGCGGCTGTACCTCACCTGGGGGCTGTTCGTGATTGTGTTCACCCTCACGCGGCTCCTGTGAGGAGAGATTTGATGCTTTCGCCGGGGTGCACCAGTATTTATGACCGGCTCCTTCCTCTGCACCCGTATCTTATAACCGCAATCGACGGCAGGCGATTGCCTTCACTCGTCCAGCCTGCTTCAGACCAACGCCCTCAGGGAGGCGCTCCCCCGAGAGCACCGCCCATTCCGCCGGGCCCCAACCATTATCCCCTCTCCAGCAGAGGGGGGACCGATGGAGCCTGCCGATCTCTTAAGAGACCTTGCCTTCCTCAAGGCCGAGAAGGACCTTGCCGCACGGTTCGGCCTCCCCTCCGAGGCCCTCCTCCCGCTCATCTTCTCGCTCAGGTTCGGGGGCGACTGGAGTTACGCCCTCGAGGATCTCAGGACCGTGTCGGTGATGAAGAAGACGTCGGTGTACGACGAGGAGACGAAACTGGGCTCCTCCCTGGAGGAGATCTATCTCCTTGCAAACCCGGCGATCACGGAGAGGGAGGGGACTGTCCGCAGGCTCGAAAAATGCGGAGACCAGCCCACCCGCCTCCTTGTGGAACGGCCGTACCGGGTCAGGGCCAGGGCAGACCGGATCCTGAAGATGACGATCGACCCCCGTGCCGGAGAGATCAGGGTCGAGGATCTCGACAGAAGGGAGATCTGCTTCGAGGGCTCACCCGCATACGGCATCGCCCACGAAATCGAGCACCTGGAGAAGAAAGAGATCGCGGGAAGGGACCTGAGCGAGCTCAGGTTCGTCTGATCCCGGTGAATGCTATCGGGTCCTTCGCTGTTCCATGGGGGTAATTCCCCCAGGATCCCATCCCTCAGGTCAGCCCCTGACGTGACGATCCACGCACGCTATAGACGCGAAACCCGGAAACGCTCGCCACCCCTTCGCGTCTTTTCGCGGCTTCGCGTGAGATCCTCTTGAAAAATCACGCGAAGTCGCGAAGAAACCAAACGCCCACCGCCCCCGGAACATGTGTACGGTCTTTTCCCCCTATCCCTCGCAAAACAGGGACCCACAAACGGAGTACCCGATCACCCGGCCAGCTCCCGGTACCCCCATCCCGATCTTTAAGAGGGGACGGGGTACACGTGATCCCATGGAAACACAGAGCGGCGGTCTGGTCGGGCTTGAGGCCGCCGCCCGCCTGTTTGCCGGCGAGATCGGGCTGACGACCCGGATCGGGGGCGGATCCTTTCTCTCCCCGACCGGCGCCGCGGGCCGGCGGGTCTTCTTTGCCGGGGCGCTGACCTCGGTCTCGTCAGGGGGAGGCAGGGTTTTTGCCCGGATCGCCGATCCGACCGGCAGCATCACCGTTCTTGCCGGGTGGCGCGAGGCCGCCGCCGCCTCGGCGCTGCAGGCGATCGAGGCGCCGGCCTTTGCGGCGGTGAGCGGGGCCCTTGCCTCCGCCGGGGGTGAGACGGTGATCGTCCCGGAGACGGTCGTCAGGGTGGAGCGGAGCGTCCGGGACCTCTGGGTTTTGCGGACGGCCGACCTCACCCTCTCGAGAATCGAGCGGATGATCGACGCTCCCGCCGACCCCGGGACACAGGCGGCGGCCACCCACTATAAGACCACGCCTGAAACCCTCGCCGGCCTTGCGCAGATGGTCCGGGCCGCCCTGCGCACGGTGCAGGACGCGGGCACACCGGCGGCGCCCATCGACGCACGCACCGTGCTGGTCGCCCTGCTCGAAGAGGCGCCGGGCCGCCGGGCCGCCGAGGAGATGCTCCTTGCGGCGGTGGCCGAGCGGGGGATCGGCCGGGATGCGGCAAAGACCGCCCTTGCGGCGTTGATGGAAGAAGGCGAATGCTATATGCCCTCGACCGGGCAGGTGAAACTGATCTGATGCGCCCGACGTTTTTTCCCGACTGCCCGGCCCTCCTGATGGAGAACACGATCCGGGTGCTGGTCGTCGCCGACCTCCACTTCGGGATCGAGTCGGGGCTGGCGCGGGCCGGGGTGCATGTGCGGAGCCGGAGCCGGGAGCGGGAGGGGCGGGTGCTCGCCGCCATCAGGGAGACGGCGCCCGACCTCGTCGTCCTCCTCGGCGACGTGAAACACTCGGTGCCCCTGACGAGCCGGCAGGAGTACGACGAACTCCCGGGCATCCTGGACCGGATCCGCGCCCTCGCTCCCCTCAGGGTGGCGCCCGGCAACCACGACGGCGGGATCGGACGGTTTCTCCGGGATGACGAACTCCTCCCGGCAAACGGTGCGGAAATCGACGGCATTGGCTACCTGCACGGCCACACCTGGCCGGCCGAAGACCTCGCAGGGCGCCTGCTGGTCATCGGCCACCTCCACCCGGCCGTCTCCCTCTGCGACGAGGTGGGGTGCTCCCTCAGGGCAGAGCCCGCCTACCTCTACTCGCCGGCAGTGGACGGAGAGGGGGCGCGGCTCCTCGCCGTCCCGGCGGCATGCGAGTTCGCCGGCGGGGTGGACGTGCTGGAATTGGGGCGGAGCGGGCTCGGGCCGCTCTCGCGGTGCATCGATCAGGAGAATGCCGAGGTGTGGCTTCGTGACGGGACCTATATCGGACGGCTCAAAGAGATCAGGGAACAGCGCTGCGCGTGACCTCCTCGACCCCCGGGTGCGGGCGCTCATCGACGAACGGGGGTTTACCGACCTCTCAGAGGCGCAGCAGCGCGCCATCCCGCCGCTTCTCGCCGGAGAAAACATCGTCCTCATCGCCCCGACCGGCACCGGAAAGACCGAGAGCGCCATGTTTCCGGTCTTCAACGCCCTCCTCTCCGAGGGGGGGACCGGGTTTCGGGCGCTCTACATCACCCCCCTGCGCGCCCTCAACCGCGACATCCTGGGACGCCTGGAGTGGTGGTGCGCCAGACTCGGGCTCACCGTCGGGGTGCGCCACGGCGACACCCCGCAGAACGTCAGGCGCAAACAGGCGCTCTCCCCGCCCGACCTCCTGATCACGACCCCGGAGACGGTGCAGGCCCTCTTCATGGGCAAACGCCTCAGGGCACACCTTGAGGGGGTCAGACACGTCGTCGTCGACGAGATCCACGAACTCGCCGGGAGCAAACGCGGGGCGCAGCTCGCCGTCGCCCTCGAACGGCTGCGCGAGCACGCCGGGGAGTTCCAGCGGATCGGGCTCTCGGCGACGGTCGGCAACCCGGAGGATATCGGCCGGTACCTCTGCGGCGACCGGCCCTTCACCCTGGTCGAGGTCCCGGTGGCAAAAGGGCTCGACCTCGCGGTGCGGTTCTGCGGGAGCGAATTTTCAAAGCAGACCCGCTGCGTCGAGGAGATGATCGACGCCGAAGACTCGTCCCTGGTCTTCGTAAACACCCGGGTGACCGCCGAGGCCCTGGGCCACGCCCTGATCGAGCGGGGGGACATCGAGGTGCACCACGGTTCGCTCTCGAAGGAGGTGCGGGTCGACGCCGAGGATAGGTTCAGGGCCGGGGCGTTGCGTGCCCTCATCTGCACCTCCTCGATGGAGCTCGGTATCGATATCGGGCATATCGGGCACGTGGTCCAGTTCGGCAGCCCCCGCGAGGTCGCACGCCTCGTGCAACGGGTCGGGCGGGCCGGTCACCACCTCTTCTCGATCTCGCGGGGCACCGTGCTTGCCACCGGGTTCGACGACCTTCTGGAGGCCCTCGTGATCATCAGAAGGGCACGTGCAAACGAGATCGAGCCGGTGCGGCCCTATACGAATGCGGCCGATGTGCTGGCGAACGCCGTCGCCGCCATCGCCGTGGAGTACGGCGAGATCGCGTTCGCCCGGACCCTCGAGATTGTCCAGCGCTCGGGCTGCTTTGCCGGGGCCGAAGACCTCCTGCGGGCCGTCTGCGAGCAGATGGTGCAGCACCGCCTCATCAGGCTGGAGGGGGAGGGCGAGGCCCTGCGGATCGTCACCACCGGGCGGGCCCGCGTCTATCTCTCGGCGAACCTCTCGATGATCCACGACGAGCGGAAGGTGCCGGTCTTCGATATCGTCACCAGGCGGACGGTCGGCACCCTGGACGAGTCCTTTGTCCTGGGCTTCGTCCAGACCGGGGCGGTCTTCGTCACCAAGGGGCAGCTCTGGCGGGTGCTCGACTTCGAGGAAGGGCGACTCACCGTCGAACCGGCAAAGGAGGCGAAAGGGGAACTGCCCTCATGGGAGGGCGAGCAGATCCCGGTGCCGTATGCGGTGGCGCAGGAGGTGGGGGCATTGCGGCGGAGCCGAGACCTCGCCGCCTATACGGAGAACGCCGACGCGGTCAGGTATGCCGAAGGCTACCTGCAGGAGATGGACAGGAACAGGACGCCGGTCCCGACCGACCGGCTGATCACCCTCGAGAACGCCGACGACGGCGTGGTCTGCAACATCTGCGCCGGTCACCGGGCAAACGAGACGATCGCGCGCGTCCTGTCCATCCTGATCTCGGCGCGCCACGGCACCACGGTCGGGATCGAGACCGGGGCGTACCGGGCAATGCTGCGCCTGCCGCGGCAGATCCGGGCGGCCGATATCAGGGACCTCCTCCTCGCCACCGACCCGGCCCACATCGGCGGGATCCTCCGCCTCGCCCTCAGACGGACGGCGCTCTTCAAGTGGAAGCTGGTGCAGGTGGCAAAGAAGTTCGGGGCGATCGATGCCGACGCCGACTACGAGCGCATCAGCCTCCACCGCCTTCTCCAGACCTTCGACGGGACGGTCGTGCAGGACGAGGCCTACAGCGAACTCTTCAGGGACTACATGGACGTGGAGGCCGCGGGCGAGGTCTTCAGGGCCGTGCAGGCCGGCGAGGTGGCGATCCATCTCGGCCCCCTCTCGGTCCTCGGGGCCGACGGCCTCTCCTCCTCCCGCGACATGATCCCGCCGCCCACCGCCGACCAGGCGGTGATCTCGACCCTGAAGCGACGCCTCTCGGGCGACGGCGTGGTCCTCTTCTGCATGCACTGCAAGAACTGGAAGAGCAGGACAAAGGTGGAGCGGGTGCCCGACCCGCCGCAGTGCCCCCTCTGCTCGGCGCGGCTTGTCGCCGCCCTCAAGCCCTGGGAGGAGGAGCAGATCGCTATCGCAAAGAAGAAGGAGAAGACGGCCGAGGAGCACGCCGTCGAGGACCGCATGCTCAAGAACGCCAACCTCGTCTTATCCTACGGAAAAACGGCGGTCACCGCCCTTGCGGCGCGGGGGGTCGGCCCTGATACGGCGGCACGGATCTGTGCAAAAGCGAAAGATGGGGATGCGTTCTACCGGGAGATCCTGAAAGCGGAGAGGAACTACGTCCTCACCCGCCGTTTCTGGTGATCCTATCACAGAATGCTTTCGAGTTTCTGCTCGAGGAAGTCAAGCCCGCGCTTGATATCCTCAATGGTCTTCCCGCCGGTGAGGATGATCTTCCCGGATGAGAAGAGAAGGGCCACGATCTTCGGGTCTTTGATCCGGTAGACGAGACCGGGGAACTGCTCGGGCTCGTACTCGATGTTCTCGAGGTTCAAGGTGATGACGACCTTATTGAGGTTGATGTACCGGCCGATGTCGTACGAGCAGACGATATTGGTGATCCCGACCTTCGGTTCGTCGAAGGTGTCGACGCCGGCCTCCTTTAAGGACTGGACAATGAGACTGAGGCCTTCGTAGAGATCCTCTTTCTTCCGGATCCCGGTGAGGACCACTTTTCCTGAAGAGAAGATGAGCGAGGCGATCTTTGGCTTTTCGATCCGGTAGACGGCGCCCGGGAAGCGCTTGGTATTCAGTTCACAGTTGGGGATCTTTTTGGAAACCTCACCAAGGTCGATGGAGTCGGCAATAACACCCGATGCAACGATATTTTCGACCTTAAGCGACTCGTACCTTGAATCATCCATTATATATACGTGCATCTCGCCGGACTATAATACTAACGGGAAGCCTTTATGATACGAAGTATCCTCCCCAATTGCTCATATTCCCGGCGCTTTTCAGGAGAAAACAGGATCTCCATCCCGATCCCGTGCGCGGGGGTGTCCTGTGCGGCCGGAAACCCGGGTGCCCGATGGCTGGCGGATAACCGCCGATCTCTCAGGGAGGGGGCATATCTTTATTTCAGAGGAGTGCCAACTGTTATAGGCGCAAGGGTGCCCCAAACACAGGGCTCCGCTCTCAAGACGCACCACCTACACGCGAGGATTGCCGAGCCAGGTCAAAGGCGATAGGTTCAGGGCCTATTCGCGCAGGCGTTCGCCGGTTCGAATCCGGCTCCTCGCACTTCTTCTTCAGAGGGTTTTTCTGCGATCGATACTATCAGCCCGGGCATCATGACGGCACCGTTCAGTCGCCACGCATCCACCCCCGGCACCGAAGGGGCGCGTCAGAAAAGGCTGTGCCCCCTATTGCGCCTGCTCTGGCGATTTTTTCCCGTGATCCTGCATTTCCGTACTCACCCGCCGCGCAATTTCCCTGATGATGCCCGGCGACGAGGGGTGGATCGCCAAAAATTATTTTTAATTTAACTTTGAATTGACCATACCGGATAAATAAAAAAGAGAATATTTAAATTCTGACTGCGATAATAACCCTGCATGGATGGAATGGCCCGGACAGGTACGGCGGAGAGGAGTCTGACACTCCAGATCCCCATATTCTACAAGCTCTTCGTGAGCATGCTCTTTGTAGCGGTGATCCCGATCGCCCTGATCGGTCTCATGGCGGCCGGCGACACAGGCGGCATCGTGTCAAGCATCGGTCTGCCAGCGACGATCTTCCTCCTGACGCTCGTGACGCTCTCCATCGTGGTGATGTGGAGCTTCTTCCTTGCAAGCAGCATCACAAGCCCCATCACCCAGCTCTCAGAAGTCGCACGCTCGGTCTCCATGGGCGACCTGAAGAACTCCGAGGTGCACGTGATGACCAACGACGAGATCGGGGATCTTGCCTCCTCGTTCAACAGGATGATCAACTCCTACAAGATCCTGGATGCGCTCTCGCGGGAAGAGGGCGAGTGAGAGGAGACGGCATGGCGCTGAACGAGCGTTTGACTGCGGTCCTCAGGGAAGACCTCGGCCCTTCGGCCGGGATCGTGCTCTCCAGGTGCACGAAGAAGTCTCTGGGCAAAAGCCCCGCAGACCTCACCCCCGCCGATCTGCCGGCGCTTGCGGAGGCCTGCCATCGGGCGGTCGGACCGGCGCTCGGCGAGAACGTCGCCGCACGGATCAGGCAGGACATCCTCGCCCTGCAGGCATAGGACGGTCGGTATGCTCACCTTCGCACTTGGCAAACTTCTGATTGCAGGGGCAATCGGCGCCTGCGTCGCTGGACCCGACGGCCGGGTGCGCGGGGAGGCGGGCGCCGCCGACTGGAAAGCGGCGGCCCCCCTCATCCCGGCGGCGTCGGTCTCCTGGAACGGCCTTGCAGGAGACCTCGGGGCGGACGGGTTTGCTGGCGTCCTCATCGAGGCGGGCGGCGGCGTCCTGCTCATGATGCCCCTCCCCGGCGACGACGTCCTCGCCGTCCTCCTCGAACCCGGCGCCAATCCCGGGCGTGTCCGCTACGAGATGAAGAAGAACCTCGACCTTATCGCATCGGTGATATGACAGCCACACTCCCCGAAGGGACCAGCCTTGGCATGATGGAGGCCCCGCTCTCATGGGTCTACTCGCATACTGCACGGTTTCTCGGAAAAGTGCGGATTTTCGTCCAGGAAGGCGAGGGGTTCATGCTGATCAGGCGGGGCGAGGCGCTGGCGTACTGTTTCAGGCACGGGAGCATCACCCTTCGCGGCAACGCAGCAAAGGAATACCTGCTCTCGCAGGACGCGGTGAAATTTTCGCTCTGCAAATACACCGAAGAGGAGTTTGACCGGGCGGCGGCATGGTGCCGCGACCACGGCGTCCCGATCCACGACCCGGACAGGCCGACCCGGGACATTCCCCCGCCCCCGACCAGGGCGCCTCCTGCCGCGCCCCCGGTCTCATCCCCGCCGGCCCTCAGGCCAGAAGCAGGCGTTTTGATGGTGGCGGAGTGCCGGGGTACAGACCTCCACGTCATCTCGGGCTCCCGCCCTGCCGGCCTTGCCTGCAGCAGGGTTCTCGCAGCGATCGAATCAGCCCGGACCCTTGCCGGGGCCATGCACGCCGGGGCGTTCTCCGGCGTGATCCTCGAAACACCAGATGGAGTACTTATCGCCGCCCCGACTGAGGAAGGGGCGGTCTGCGTCCTTGCCGAGGGAGGCATCCCGATCGGCCGGGTCAGGTCGATGCTCGCCGCCATCATGCCGGAAAGATAATCCGGTATCGGGGCCTATTCTGACTTGAAACCGATGACACGCCTTTTCACATATTATCCTGAAGATTTTGGAGAACTACCGGTCGACGTCATCCATATGGACCTCACCTTCTCGGTCCGGGACGACCATACCGAGGTCGCCTCGCGGATGCAGGTGCGGGTGAAGGACGCACCCATCTCCTCCCTCGACCTCAATGCCCGGAGCCTCGAGGTGCTTGCCGCACAGTGCGAGGACTACCCGGCGGCGGTCAGATATGACCGAAAAAATCATCGCCTCTCCTTTACCTTCGACGCACCCCTGCTTCCCGGCACCGAACTCCACCTCGCCACCCGCACCCGCTGCCACCCGTCCAGCCATATCCTCGAAGGGCTCTACTATGACGAGACCCCGGCCGGTGCGCCGCCGACCCAGATCACCCAGTGCCAGCAGTGGGGGTTCCAGCGGATCGTCCCGTGTTTCGACGATATGACGGCAAAATGCACCTATACGACGACGATCATCGCCGACGGGCGCTATACGAATATCATCTCAAACGGCGACGCCCTCTCCAAGAGAAAACCGTGCGGGAACGGGCGGGTCGCCATCACCTACGACAACACCACGACCCCGATGGCCCCGTACCTCTTTTTCCTGGGCGTGGGTACCTATGCAACGTTCTCCCGGCCCTTCGAGTACCCGGACGGCCGCACCTTCACCCTCGAACTCCTCGTGCCGCCGGGATCAAACGAAGGGATCGCACGGCAGGCGCTGGAGGTGCTGGCAGACGGCGTCCTCTGGGTGTACCTCTTCACCGGGCCTGAACGTTATCAGGACACACCCCTGCGCCAGAAATTCTGGGACCTCTGCCACGAACGCGATCGGGCGAGAGACGCCGGGGATGCAGAGCGCCTCGCCGCCCTGAGGGAGACGCTCGCGGAGGGGGTGCGGGCGATTGTGCCGGGCTACGCCTACACCGGGACGGTCTACCGCGAGATCGGGATGCAGAACTCGGACTACGGCGGGATGGAGAACGTCGGCAACACCACGATCACCACCAACCGGATCATGCCCTTCCCGGCGATGACCGACCATGCCTACGAGTATATGGTGCGGGTGAAGGTCCACGAGTATTACCACAACCTCAACGGCTCTGAGGTGACCGGAAAGAGCCCGTTCGAGCTCTGGCTCAACGAGGCGGTGACCGTGCACATCGAGAACGCCCACTTCGGCTTCCTCTTCGGGGAGGACTATGCCCGCATCCAGACGGTTATCGACCTGATCTCGCCTGAGGGCGGGACGTTCGCCCTCGACGCAGGGGCCGCCGCCATGCCGATCGAGCCTGACGGCTTCAACGACCCGAACGAACTGATCACCGGCGTCACCTATGTGAAGGCCCCGGAGTTCGTCAGGATGATCGAGACCCTCATGGGAAAAGAGGCCTTCGCGCGGGCGCTCGATCGCTACCACCGACGCTTCGCCCACGGCAATGCCTCGCGGCAGGACTGGCTCGACGCGATTGAGGAGGTCGCGGGCCGGCGTTTCGACGATATGGCAGGGGTCTGGCTGAAACAGACCGGGTTTCCGGTCGTCAGGATGACACACCAGTATGACCCGGACGCCCGGACCTGCAGGATCGCCCTCGAGCAGGAGACACCCGCAGGCGCTGAGCCGTGGACGTTCCCGTTTGTCGTGGCACTCGTGGACAGGGAGGGGCGCGACCGTGCCGAAACGACGCACCTGGTCACCGGGCGGCATGAGGAGATCCTCTTTGAGGACGTCGACGCACCGGCCTTTGTCGCGGCAAACCGGGGCTACTCGTTCTATGGTCGGGTGATCGACGACGCAACCCCGGACGAGCGGCACCTCCGGGCCCGGCACGACACCGACCTCGTCGGGAGGTTCTGCGCCTTCCAGTCGCTTGCCGGGGCCGAGATGCTCAGGCTCCTCGAGGATCCGGGTGCGGTCCCGTCGCCGGCGTTCTGCGACCTGTACTATGACCTGATCGCGGACCGGTCCCTGATGTCAGCCGCCGGCGGGCAGTTCCTGACGGTCTTCGAGTCGGTGGAAGAGCCGCGTTTTGCCCACCGCTACACGCTCCTCCACACGGCTCGTCGGCGCCTCCTGCAGGGGATCGCCGGGCGGCACCAGGAGGGGCTGGTCGATCTTTACCGCAGGTACGCCGTCGCTCCTGAGGGGCGGAGCCCTGCGGCGATAAAGGAGCGGCAGGTGAAGAACCTGATCCTCCAGACGCTCGCCCCCCTCGACACCCCGCCGGTCCGCACCCTGATCAGGGAGCAGTTCGAGACCGCAACGAATGCCACCGATCGCCTCGCGGCGTTTTCGGCCTATATGAACTCTTCGGCACCTGACAGGGATGAGGTCTTCGAGATCTTCAGGGTGCGGTCTGAGGGCGACCTGGTCTCATGGGAGACCTTCCTTGCCGCCGTAGCCGGGATCAGGGCGCCCGACGCCCTCTCCCTGATACGGAAGGCGGCGGCATCCCCCTCCTTCAGGATCGAACAGTCCAACGACCAGCGTGCCCTTTTTGGACGGTTTGCCCGCAACCGGGTGCTGTCCCTGGAGACCGCGGAGGGGAGGGAGTACCTGGGCGAGGTGCTCTCCGGGCTGGCCGTGGTCAACGAGTACAACACCGTCGGGGCGCTGGAGGTCTTCGGCGCCCTCGATCAGATGGGAGAGGACGATCAGGCCCCCCTCGTCGCCGTCCTCCTCCGGATCATGCGGGCCGCAGACCCGCAGGAACAACCGAGCGTGTACAACACGGCGCGGCGTCTCCTCCATGGAGCACCGCATGCGGTGGCGGCGTATACCCGGTCCTTCGGCCCGGCCCCTGAACTCGCCGACCTGCCGCACCCGGGGCCAGTCGGGGACATCACAGATGAACAGATGTGATCTTTGATGCACACATATTTTTTATTATATTTTTCACACTCAATTCAATGCTGTCGAGGCCGATTTCAATTTAAACAGAATCTGACAGGAACAAACGTATTATCCCCAAAAATTGATTCATGAATCTCTTTTTGCCCAATTAAAACAGAATCTGTCAATTTTGGCCAAATTAAACTCTCTCTTTCCTTTTTCTTGCGCGTTTAATCAATTCAAATTGAAATCTGACCAATTATAGAGCGCAGAACTAATCGAGGGCATAAGAGGGGCGTACTGCAGTTGGGAGGATTAAAATCGGTTTAAATCGGGCTTCGTTGGATTTGGACGGAATTTAAAAGATATTGTATAAATTTGACGATTAATTGACATGATAAATTGATTCAGGACACAATTTGAGGTTTCTATTATGATTGAGGAGAGGTGTCCCGATAGAAATTTTTAAATCCTGAATACGTGTTGTAATTACATCAATGCCTCCAGAGATCTCTCCGGAGGGGGTTGTGATAAAAATGACTGAGACCGATATCCGCAATCAGGCTGACATGCTTAACGTGAACGAGACCGTGAACTACTGGGACTCTCTCTCTGACGAAGAGATCATCAAGAAATACAATGAGCAGGGCTCCTGGGGGCTTTACACCAGCGTCGATCTCAAGGACTGCGACCCGGCAGCGATCAGAGACGCCGACCTCATCAAGCGGTTCATCGTCGAGCTCTGCGACCTCATCGACATGAAGCGCTTCGGAGAGCCGACCGTCGTCCACTTCGGCCCGTGCGCCAAGGTTGCCGGCTACTCCATGACCCAGCTCATCGAGACCTCCCTGATCTCCGGTCACTTCGCCAACGACACCAACGCCGCCTACCTCGACATCTTCTCCTGCAAGGCCTACGGCCCCAAGCAGATGGCCGAGTTCTGCAAGAAGTTCTTTGGCGCCGGCTCGATGACCACCCACGTGCTCTTCAGAGACTGAAGATCACACCCCTTCCCTTTCTTGTTCTTTGCCCGTTCGGGCCTGTTTCTCACACCGCCGCCGGTCAGGCAGGGCGTCTTTTTGCGTGAGGATCTCCGGAGAAGCAGACCGACCTCACGCGATAGACGGCGACGGTCATAACCGGATCAGGATCGACCGCTCCTCGGTATAGCGGTCGAGCGCCCGCGGCCCGTTCTCTCTCCCGATGCCGCTCCCCTTCGTCCCGCCGAACGGCGCTTCCGGCGGGATCTTCAGGTGCTGGTTCACCCAGACGATCCCGGCCTCAAGGTCCCGACAGCCGCGTTCTGCCCGCTCCAGGCTTTTCGTCCAGATAGAGGCGCCAAGGCCGTAATGCGTTGAGTTCGCCCCCTCGATCGCCTCGTCGATACCGTCCACCTCGACCACCGGCAGGATCGGGCCGAATACCTCCTCGCGCAGGGGCAGGGCGTCCGCGGGCAGGTCGGTGACGACCGTCGGCGCAAAGAACCAGCCCTTCGTACCGGTCGCCGCACCGCCGGTAAGGAACCGCGCCTCGCCAGAAAGATCCTCTGCGATCTGCTGCATCCTCTCGTAGCCTGCGGCATTGCTCAGCGGGCCCATCCCGACACCGGCCTCCATGCCGTCGCCGACGACGATCCGCTCCGTCTTCTCCTTCACAAGGGCCCTGAACCGGTCGGCAACGCTGGAAAAGACGTACACCCGTTTGACGGCGGTGCAGACCTGCCCGCAGTTGTAGAACCGCCCCCTGACCACGCCGGCGGCGGCCTCTTCGAGATCGGCGTCGTCGCAGACGATCGCAGGGTCGCTCCCGCCGAGTTCCAGGGTCAGGTGCTTCATCGTGGGAGCCGCCGCCTCGGCGACATGCCGCCCGGTTCCGGCCTCGCCGGTGAACGAGACTTTCCTGACGGCCGGGTGGGTGACCAGCGCCTCCCCGAGGCTCTCCCCGGGTCCGGTGACGATATTGAGCACGCCCGGCGGCAGCCCGGCCCTGACAAAGAGTTCGCCGATCTCGAGGGTGGTGAGCGGCGTCGTGCTCGCCGGTTTGAGCACCATGGTGTTGCCGGCAAGGAGCGCCGGCCCGATCTTCCACCCGGCGATGATCACCGGCATGTTCCAGGGCACGATCCCGACGCAGACACCCAGAGGCCTCTTCTCGATGACGATCCGCCCATAGGCCTTCGTCGCCATCGTCTCGCCGTGGAGAGACGAGGCAAGCCCGGCATAGTACTTCAGGATATAGGCAAAACCCCTGACCTCGTCGGTCGCCTCCCTGAGGGGTTTACCCTGCTCGGCGACAAGAAGGGCCGCCAGCCTCTCCGCCTCCCCGCGCACGAGGGCAGCGGTCCGGGCGAGCACCCTGCCGCGCTCCAGCGCCGGCACTTCGGACCACCCGGCGAGAGCGCCCTCGGCCGCCTCCACCGCCGCGCCGGCGTCTTCGGGCCCGCCCAGCGGGACGCTCCCGATCTCAGTCCAGGTGGCGGGGTTGACGACATCCATCGTCCGCCCGGACGAGGCGTCAGTCCATGCACCCCCGATCAGCATCTTCATCATGGAAAAAACCTATCTTTTAAGAGAAATAGACTTTTCCCACGATCGGCGTCCCATGAACCGATCATCCACGGAGCATCCGGATGGACTGGAAACGAAAAACAACACTCCAAACATTTCTCGCGCAACCGCAGATCGGCGTCACCGATATCCCGGACGACGTGCTCGAACGCTATAACCGGGCGTTCACCCATCGCTCCTATGCCCATGAAAACCCCTGCGGCCTCCTCCCCTGCCCGGACTACGAGCGCCTCGAATTCCTGGGGGACCGCATCCTCAATTTTATCGTCGCCGAGTACCTCCTCTGTACCTTCCAGTGCTCCGAAGGAGCCCTTTCAAAGAGGATGGAGGCGACAAAGAACGAGCACCTTGGCACGATCGTCCCGGGCACCGGCATCGGGCTCGAAAACCTCATCCTCCTCGGCGTCGGTCAGCCCCTCATACCCTCAATCATCGCCGACGTCTTCGAGGCGTTCATCTGCGCCCTGTACCTCCATATCGGCCTGGACAGGACACGGTCGATCGTCCTCGGGCTTGTCGCCGACGACATCCTCCACTTCGACCCGAGCGGAAACACGATCGGCCGCCTTCAGGAGCGTCTCCAGCAGGAGCGCCTCGGCCTCCCGGAGTACCTGATCGTCTCCAGGGACGGCCCTGACCACGACCCGACATTTGTCAGCGCCGTCACCGTTGCCGGGCACTTCTCCGCCTTCGGCAGCGGCGGGAGCAAGGCCGGCGCAAAAAAAGAGGCTGCACGGGTCGCCCTCGAGGTGCTCGAAACACCCTCGTGAGCAGTTCACTCGAGGACGTCGGGCTCTTCAAAGTCCTGGAGCTCGTCCAGGAAGGGCATCAGCCCGGTGAGGTAGGGCGTCCCCTCGATCTCGCCCACCATGACGATCTCGATCATGATCGGGAGCTCCTTGAGCCTGATATCAAAGGCATACGGGTCGTACTCCCGGGCGAACTTCAGAAACGCCTCGACGGAAACAAACGGGCGGTCAGACTCGGGAAAGCCCGCATACTCCTTCTCATCGCCCTCAAGGTCTCCTTTTCGCGCCATCTCATCCTCGAAGTAGATGATTGAGCGCAAGGAATAGCAGCGCGAGAGCCGCTGGAGTTCAAGGATATCAATACTCGCCCCGGGCTCGATGCCGAGGGCGGCAAACTTCTCCTGGACGGTTTCGCCGTTCAGGTCCAAAAATGCGCATTTCTCTGACATAATCTCTCCACATTATGATTCCAGATAACACCGGCACCGCCCGATCGTCACGGCCATCAGGGCGGCAAGGATCGCGGTAACGGCGAATGCCGCAGAAAAACTCTCCACTTCGGCGACCACGCCGGCAGCGAACGGTAAGAGCGTCATCCCGGCATAGCTGGAGGCGTTGAAGAGTCCCATGATCGCTCCCTGCTGTCCGGGATTCGCTGCAAGATAGTTGATCTGGGCGATCATCACCACACCGGCGATCCCCCCGATGAACACAAACGCCGCCGGCGTAAAGAACGAGAGCGCCACCGCCGCCGCCATCAAAACGGCGGAGACCCTGATCGTCGGGATCGGGGCAAGGTGAAACCGGGACGCCGTAAGAGAGGCGACGATCGTCGCCACGTTCATCAGTCCGAGCTGCACCCCCAGGTTCGCCGCCGATTCGCCGCTGAAGTCGGGGTACAGGGTGGTCACCACCCCGGTCGCCCCGACCAGCACGATCGCCGAGATGTACAGCCAGAAATTCTCTCTGCCAACGCCGAGCAGGTCGGCCCGCCCCCGCCCCGGCCCGGCCGTCTCCCCCACAAAGACCGTCATCAGCAGGGGAACTGCCGTGAAGGTGGTAAAGACGATGACCCCGCCAAGCACCCCCACAGGCACGGTGAGCCAGCCTGAGAGGACAAGCCCGGAAACCAGCCCGAGGTTCAGGGCGGCGATGAAGTTGCCGCTCATCCGCTCGTGATCGGGCTGGAGATTGATCCAGGACATCGCCGCAGGCACGAAGAGGCCGGCGGCGACCCCCTCCACCGCACGGATGGCAGGCAGGGCGACGGGATCTGATATGGCCAGGATCAGGGCCCCGCTCAGGAGGGTGAGAACAAGCCCGGCCCGGAGCAGCGGTACCCTCCCGATACGATCAGAAAGGATTCCGGCCGGGATAACCGTCAGCATCGCCCCGAAAAAATACGCCGAATAAATGGCGCCCTGCAGGGCGGTGCCCTCGGCCAGCGAGGGCAGGACCGGCACCACGGCGTTTGAAAGCGCCATGACGACAAAGACACCGAGCAGGAGGGGCAGGCGCTGCTTCATCTGAATTATACCATACGGTAGGTCTCAAGGTTCAGGGGCGAGCGCGTCTCGATGTGGAAACGCTTGTAGATCGAGCTGGCAAGGTCGATGGTGCTGTTCTCGTCCCCGTGGATTGTAAAGATCTTCTCAGGCCGCGGCTGGATATGCTGGATAAAGCCCATCAACTGTTTCCGGTCTGAGTGGCCGGAGAAACCGTCGACCGTTTCAATCTCCAGTTTCACGACCATCGTCTCCCGGTTGCCGACCGGGATCTCGCGCCAGCCTTTCTGGAGGCGGCGGCCGAAGGTCCCTTCGGCCTGGTAGCCGACGAAGATAAGCGTGTTGCGCTCGTCAGGGGCGAGGGCGTAGAGGTACTCCATCACCGGACCGCCGCTGAGCATGCCGCTGGTAGTGACGATGACACAGGGGTCGCCGCCGATCACCTTCTCGCGCAGGTCTGACGAGTCGACCTGAACAAAGCATTCTGCAAGGAAGGGGTTCATGCCGTCCCTGAAGATCTGGTTGCGGAGGTCCGCATTGAGATACTCCGGGTAGGTGGTGTGGATCGCCGTCGCCTCCTTGATCATGCCGTCGAGATAGACCTTCACCCGCGGGATCTTCTCCTTTCTCATCCCCTCTTCGAGGGCGAGCATGACCTCCTGGGACCGACCGACGGCGAATGCGGGAATGACTACCTTGCCGCCCCGCTCGATCGTCCTTGTCACGATATCGTAGAGCTTTGCCTCCGCGTCCTCGCGGTCTGGCTGAAGGGCATTTGCCCCGCCGTAGGTACTCTCCATGAACAGGGCTTCGAGGCGGGGGAAGGTCGAGACTGCCGGGGAGAAGAGACGGGTCTTCTGGTAGTTGAAGTCCCCGGTGAAGGCGATGTTGTAGAGGCCGTCGCCAAGATGGAAGTGGGCGATCGCCGAACCGAGGATATGACCGGCATTATGGAAGGTGAGTTTGATATCAGGCGCAATGTCGGTGACCGAACCATAGTTGAGCGTGATCGAGTGCTTGATATACTCTTTCACCTCGTTTGAGGTGTACGGCTGTCTCCCGCTCTCTTTTTTGACGACGTCGAGGTAATCTAACTGGAGCATGGCAGCCAGGTCGCGTGTCGGGGGGGTCGAGTACACCGGGCCGTCATAACCGTATTTAAAGAGGAGCGGGACGAGTGCGCAGTGGTCAAGGTGAGCATGGGTGAGGACGACGGCGTCGAGCGACGAGAGGGGCGAGATCTCGGGGACATAGATGTACGGCGTGCTCGTCGTGCTCCCGGGCTTTTCGCCGCAGTCGATGAGGACACGGCTCTCAGGAGTCGTTAAGAGGAACGCCGCCCGTCCGACCTCGCGGCAGCAGCCGAGGGTCGTGACCCGCACCCACTGGTCCTTTGCAATTACGTCCCGGTGGATCCGCCGGCCGATCGTGCGCAGGAAAGTCTTGCGCTCGTCCTTGACCGACCTGAGGTACTGACGGACCTGTTTGACGGTCGAACTCTCGATCGGCGGGGTGCGGACGACTTTGGGGGTCCAGCAGGTACTCTTGGTGATATCGCGCAGCGTCGCCCCGTTTTTTCCGATGACGATGCCGGGCTTTTCCGCTTCGATCAGCACCTCGCCGGTGTCGGGATCAAAAAAGATATCGGAAATGCCGGCGTTGTCAGGGACGACCGATTTGATCTTCGTTGCAGCCGTCTCAGGGTCTTCAAGGATGTTCGGTCTCACGACGATGCGTTTGCGCAGTTCCCGCGCGAGAACCCTGATCAGATCCTCCTGGTCGGCGAACTTTTTGGGGTCATCGGTGTAGATGACCAGCTCGGGGCCTTCAAATTCAACATCAGAGATGGTGATCCCGGCCGGGACCTTGGTATTGATCTTATCCCTGAGTTCCTTGAGTCTGTCCTCAATCAACATTAATATCGTCCTAAAAAAAGTTAGCGGGTAAGTTCTGGTTTCCTCTGGGTGACCTGAACGGCCGTTTCCTCGTATTTATCTCTGGTGATCACAACGATACTGATATTCTCGCCAGATGCGGAGTCACGGCGCATCGCGGCCTTGAGGGAACGGGTGGCAAGGTCGACCGCCTCGGTCTCCTTCATATCAGCGTGGTACCGGTCCTCAAGCACGCCGTAGGCCATCGGAGAGCCCGAGCCGGTCGAGACGATGTCGGTCTCCTTCGAGGCGCCGCCCATCGCATCGACCGAGTAAACGCTCGGTCCATTGCGGTCCACGCCGCCGACGAGGAGCTGGACATAATACGGGTAATAGCGGTTCTGCTGCAGGTAGTTGGAGAGCAGGGTCGCCGCAGCACCGACGGAGATCGGTTTGCCATGGCGGACCTTGTACAGGCTGCACTCCACCTGCATGAGGCGGGCGAGCGACTGGGCGTCGCCAACGCCGCCGGCGGTTGTCATACCGATGCGGTCCGCTATCTGGTACACTTTTTTTGCAGTTTTGCTGGCGATAAGAGTTCCCATCGTCGCACGTTTTTCAGTTGCGAGAACGATACCCTCATCGAATACGAGCCCCACTGTCGTGGTGCCTTTCATAATCTCCTGATTAATCTCAGGCATTGAAATACCCCCATTAAAATTACACGCTAAAAATTTTGTAAAAGCGTTATCTGTATTAGAGATATCAATAAATTTAAAGGTTATTGATCCTGGCCCCTGCAGAGCACCCGGATCAACTCGCGGTCAAAGAGCATGGCGATGAGTCTTTTGTCCCCATTGACCACCGGCAGCTGGTCGACACGGGAACGCTTCATGAGAAGGGCACACTCAGAGACACCGGCGTTCTTCGGGACGGTGACGACATTCTTCACCATCGCCGTCCTGACCGGCCGTTCAGGGAGCTGGACCTTGGAGACCCCATAGCTGACCGTGTGCATGTCCCTGATGCTCTCCCAGGTCCATTCGTCGTCGTCGGTCCCGTTGGAGAAATCTGAGACCTCGACCGAATCCTCGATGTGGGAGTTCCTGATCAGGTCGCGCTCAGAGATGATCCCCGATACCACGCCACGCTCGTCCATGATCGGAACGGCCTCGACATCGGAGATCTCCATGATCCGACCGACAAGGGGGAGCGGCGTCTCCTCCCAGAGGGCAAAGGTGCTGCTGAGGTAGTAGTCCCTGATCTCATCCTTGATCCGCAGCTGGGCAATCGCCGCAATGAGGTCGGCCACGCTGAGCAGCCCGACAAGGCTACCGTTGTCGTCGACGACCGGCAGTCTCCGGTAGTTATGCCTGACCATCACCGCCGCTGCATCAGAGAGCGGGGTATCAGGCGTTACCACAACGGGATTCTGTGACATCAGGAGCGCCACCTGCGTCTCCTCGGACTTGCGGAGGAGATCTTTTCGGGTCACCACGCCGACGACCTTGCCCCGTTCTCGTACCGGGATGCCCGAGATACCGGTCCTTTTCAGTATCTTGAGGATATCATCGCGGTTGCTCGGGATCTCAACGGAGACCACATCCTTTGTCATGTAGTCCTGGACGAACATCTCGGTGACGTCAACGGGAATTATCTCACCACCATCGTCGTACAGCTGCTGTTCCGAACAACATGCTCCGAAACGCTGCCAAGGAGGAGGCGATCGATATTGGTCTTCCCACGCGAACCGATCACGATCAGGTCGGCGTGCAGATCTTCGGCAAGGGAGACGATCTCGTTGCCGGCATGTCCGTCCTTGAGGTGCGTGATGAGCGAGACTCCGTCCTGTGCGGCACGTTCCTTGCTCTTCTGGAAGACCTCTTTTCCTTCGCTTTCAAGGAGCGAGTAGATAATTTCCCAGGTGTTGTCCATGGGGATGGAGGAGAACATGCTGGTTTCGACGACGTAGATCACATGGAGTTCAGCATTCCAGATCCGGGCCTCAGACAGAGCAACCTCAAGCGCCTTCAGGCTGATATCTGACCCGTCGATAGCGACGACGATTTTTTTAAACATGGCTACACCTCACAAAACCGGAATCTGCTATTTTATTCAATCTATCAATTTATAACAGTTTGCAGTATGGATCGCTCTCCAACTCGTTTTACCATGGAAGCGACCGGGTCCGGGCTGAACCCAAGACCCGCCCTTTCAGGGTTTATTATGATAAAATTCGCCCGGCTGCCTTTTTTTATCAGGAAAGACCTGCCGGCGAGCGCAGCACCGCCGACAGCAGCGCGCAGGATCTCTTCGGGAGGCATTCGAGTGACGGTTTCGCAGAAAGACATCTCTCTGAGCATATCGGGCTGGACAAACATCACGTTGTCGGTGCCGATGTACCAGGTGCAGCCGCACGCTGCCATCTCTCTGACCGGCGGCCTCCCGGCATCGCAGGTGACGCCGAGGGTCCAGTTGGATCGGATACAGACGGCGATGGGCACGCCGGCATCGGCGATCGCCCTGAGCTGCCCTCTGGTGGCGTGGGTGCAGTGGACGAGGAGGTCGGGGTCATAGCAGAGGGCGGCGTCGATGTCGTCCGGGTCCTTCTCGCCGGCATGGAATGCCACCAGCCTGCCGGCGGCCCTGGCCCGTCTGACCTGCTCCTCGGTGTCAGGGATATCCCGTGCACTGCTGATGCCGATCCCGTCGGCGATAGTCTCGCCCCCTTCTCTGCCGAAGATCAGCGGGAGGATCGGTTCCCCCTGAACCGCTTCGCGGAGTGCCGTAACGCCGTCAGCCCCCCCCTCCCTGAAGTCGGCGAAACCTGCTGTTCCGGTGGCCTGCATACCCCCGATGCTGGAGCGCATCCCCTCGATCAGGCGGGGGCGCGGCGTTGCCGCCAGGATGCGGTGTTTGAGCCCGTGGGGAGGGGTGACCAGGGCCTCAAGGTCCCCGCCGGTGGCGCAGTCCATGGCGACCGTGTCGCCGAGGTGGGTATGGGCATTGAAAAATGCCGGGCAGATCCAGCGATCAGGGGCCGACGAATCCTCTTCGATCGCCGTGATCACGCCGTCCTCGACGATCACCGCCGCCCTGATCGGTTCGAAGTCGTCGCCGGCGAGGACCGATCCCCGGTACACCTGGTCTGGCATATCCACCCGTTGACGCCGATTTTATATATAGTGAATGCGAAAGTTTATGGATATGGCGAAGAAGAGTGGTGGGCGACTCGTTTCGTCCGCGGGTCTCGTGAATTATTATGACAGTGAGGACCGCAGGGCTGTCCACATCAACCCCGTGCATGTGATCGCCATTTCGGTCGCGATTGGCGTGGTCATTTTTCTGTTGAATTCCTTCTACTGAAATCTTTTTTTATCGTCGGCCAGGAGGGGACGAGGAGGACGAAGGCACGCCTTCGAGGCTATGCCGGTCTCCTGCGTGATACAAAAATGAGCGCTTCGCTCCTGTGCGCGGGTAACCATGACACCATTATAAACACCGCTCAGGCGATCATGACGATGGACTGCAATTGAGATGGAGCGAGTGTTTGGGGGACGAACATTGGTCCACCCATATGTCGGTGCCGGGGGGCCTGCCGCCCCCCGATCCCCCTGCCGATTGCGATTCAAGGGGAGATGAGAGCGGTACATTCTGGCTCCTGTACTGCCTTGCGGGTCCAATCGTGTGCGGGGGTCCGGGGGCAGAGCCCCCGGCAGAGCATGCGGAGAAGGCGGGTGATCGGCATGTCAGCACGAATGTGCCACCCGCGTGAAAGGCAAAGAGCCAAAAAAAGGGCGCTGTTGAATCGCACATGAGTCCGGGAGGGGGACTCAAGCATACTCCATGAAATGTTTTTCATGGTAAACCCTCGTGCCGGGTTTGAGGTCTCTCCTGTAATCTCGGTAGTGTTTCAGATCTTCTGTAATTCGTCTGAGCCCTGTCTCCTTGTTTGATCATTCCCCCTCCATCGTCAAATATCTTCTGCCGGTCACCCACTCCTCATTGATGTCCATCAGGATGGATCCTGCCAGCCTGAGGAGTGACTCTTCATTGGGAAAGGCCCCTACAACTTTGGTTCTCCGTTTCAGTTCCTTGTTGACTCTTTCCATCATGTTCGTCGTTCGGATCCGCTTTGCGTGCTCTTTCGGGAACGCCGTGTAACTCATAAGTCCCGGGATGAATCTCTCGATCGTATTGGCCGCTTTCCGATATCCTCGTTCGTTCAGATCATCTGCAAGCTGCTGAAGTCTTTCCTCGTCCCCATATGCCTCCTTCAAGGACTCAGCAACTTCTTTCTGATGTTTCCGTGGAATATTCTTTAAAACCGCCCGGGTGCAATGGACCGAGCACATCTGCCACGATGCGCCGAGGAAGGCGGCTTCCGCCGCCTTCTGGATCCCGGCATGACCATCTGAGACAACCATCTTGACACCCACCAATCCTCGTTCTTTGAGGTCTTCGAACAATCCCGACCAGAACATCTCATTTTCACAATCAGTGATTCTAGCTCCCAGGATTTCCCGGTAGCCATCCATTCGAACACCGGCGATCACCAGAAGAGCTTTGGTGATGTAGCGTGGTCCCTCTCTGACTTTGTAGTACGAAGCATCCACAAAGAGATAGGGAATCTCCTGTTCAATAGGCCTCTGAAGGAATGCATGGACCTGTTCATCGAGGTCCTTTGCTATCCTGGATACTGAAGCAGGAGAGAGTTGTTCGATGCCAAAATGAGCAACAATCTCCTGGATCCGGCGGGTTGAGACTCCCTGAAGGTAGGATTCAAAGATAGCATTCTCAAGAGCCTTCTCAACCCGGGAATAGCGTCCAAATACCTGTGTTTCGAAGGGGAACTCTCGGAATTGTGGTTTCTGGAGGATCGTTTCTCCATATCGGGTTTTTAGAGAGCGCTTCTTGTAGCCGTTTCGGTGAGCCTTCCGCGCATCGGTTCGTTCATACTGCTCGGCTCCCGCCTGGTGGAGGGCTTCGAGCAGCATCACCTGGTTGAGGAACCAGGTGATGAGGGTCTTCATGCCATTCTCATTATCGGAAAGATAATCTTCGATTAACGCTAAGGGATCCATGGCCCTGTTTCTCCTTTCTGCAAATCTAGGTTGGATTCAGGGCCAAATTATTTTTACAGAAGATTCGTTACACTGTCGTAATCTCAGGGAGGAGGTGCGGATCCCCCGCCTTCCCCATACTGCCTGCCGGGGGTTTCACCCCATTGGAGCGGATGGGCCCCGGGAAGAGCGAACAGGGCGTCCGAGGGGAGCGGGCCGTATCCCCACCTATCCTGAGCGGGGGTCCGGAGACAGCAGACCCCCGGTTCAAGCACCCCAGAATAGGATTTAAACAAAGCCAAAAAAAGGGTTATTTTTTGCAGAGCGCCTTTCTGATGATGTCTTCTTCCCTGTTGAAGTGCAGGTTGTCGTGGCCGGTCCACCGGGTGCAGTTTCTGAATACGACGGCCGGAACACCGTTGTTGCTCTCGCCCATGATGAAGTTGGCAAAACCGGCGACCTCATCGACGACCGCTTCCTCGGTGATCTCGAGGACGTGGCCGAAGAGGTCGTGATCGCCCCTGAAGTCGCGGATCGCCGTCATCCCGCTCCACCCGATGGCGACGCCGGTCTGACCCCGCCTGAAGGAGCGCCCGCAGGTATCGGTGATGATCACGCGGACCTCTTTGCCGGTAATCCGTGCGATCTCGTTCTGGAGACCGGCGGCGGCGCCCATCGGATCGGGCGGGAGGAGGATGATCATGCCGTCCTCGATATTGGAGTGGTCGACGCCCGCCCGAACCCCCACATGCCCGGTGACCGTCTCCGAGAGGATGAAAGGGTCCTCGAGGATCACGTCGGTGGTCTCGTCGAGAATGGCCTGCACAAACCTGGGGTCTTCATGGGTTTTTTGTGCGATGCGGACGGCCTCCGCAGAGGCTACGATCTCGTCCTGTTTTCTGATATATCCGTTCGCCTTGGAGTAGACCGATGAGGCAAGACAGAGGATGTCCCCGTCCTCGAAGGTGACTCGCTCGCAGATCATCTCCGTCAGAAGATCACCCGGATGGATGATCGGCAGCCCCTCAACCGGGATTACCTGGATATGCATAAAGGATGATCGGCGTGGCACTGACTAATAGCCATCGGTTCTCGCATGGACGGCAGTAATATCATGGGGGATATCAAAGGGCACCTGCGGGCGGGCAGTGCCCGGTCCGCGGGGGGGAGCGATAATGAGAGGACAGAGCGTCGGGCTCGCGGGAAAAGAGAGACTCGCCAGGAGGAAATACGGGCCCTGCGTTGCAGGGAGGATACGGAGACCTGAAACCGATGAGCCGTGTCTGGAGACAGGGGTCGTCGTCCTGGCCCCGTGCCCTGAGCGGCGCTGGAAATGGCGCTGGCACTGGCAGGGGTAAAAAACAGGGCGACGGACAGGGGCCGGACCACACCGGAGGGTCCACCTGATCCGGACAGGGAAAACCGGGCGAAGAGGGGAAGAGAGAGCGCTCTCTTCGGGTTCTTATTTTTGTGCCGACCATCTTTGCCCGATAGGCAGAGTTTATCTATTAATGCGCATATGAGCAATAATTGCAGGTGGAGGAATTCCTCCTCCTGGATGTGATTGACAATGCCAGGATTTGATGGTACCGGGCCCAGAGGCGCGGGTCCGATGACAGGAAGGGGCTTTGGGCGGTGCAGGCCGGTCCCCCAGACAGATGTACAGCAGGCTGCAGAGACCACGGGCACCGCACCGGTCCAGCAGGAGATCCCGGTCCAGCAGAACACCGTCTACGGTGTCGGGCGGGGCGGCATCCCCAGGGGATGCGGAATGGGTTTCTGCGGTGGCCGCCGGCGCCGATGCTGGTGACCTTCTTTTTTGTATTTTGACCTAAAGACTAATCAGGGATTCCCACAGAGATAAAGTGAGAGGTATATACATGAAGATTGGCGTTGCAAAAGACGGTAACCAGGTTTCACAGCACTTCGGCCAGTGCGAAGGCTATGCGATCTTCGAGATTGCAGACGGAAAGATTGTCGGCCGGAAAGACATCATAAGCCCGGGCCACACGCCGGGTGCGCTCCCGGCCCTGCTTGCCGAACACGGAGCAAGCATCGTCATCGCAGGCGGCATGGGCCCCAAAGCAGTGGATCTCTTCTGTGCACGCGACATCCAGGTCTATCTCGGGGTCAGCGGGAGCATCGAAGGCGCTGTAGAGGCCTACCTCGAGGGCGCACTCGTCAGCGGCGGCAATGTCTGCAGCCACGACGACCATGATTGCAACCACGAACACTGAATCTTTTTTTCTTTCCCGGAGAAAAGAGCAATCTTTTTCAGAGAGCAGCGCGCATCTCCGCATAATGTACCGCGTCATCCGCTGTCCCGGGTGCCAGACCTTCACCTATGTCGATCCCTATCAGCACTGGAAACTCTGCCATATCTGCGGCGAGGTGATCGATGCAAGCCGCGCCCCGGTCTATCTCGAGGTGCTGGACCACAGGGACGCGGACGACCTCATCTGCAGGCTCGAATCTTTTTTGAACGATGTTGGGCGGGAAGACCTGGACGAGGATGAAAAAAGTAAACTCCGCTCAGAATATACCCGGTGGGTCAGAAGCTGGATGACCTGATCTCCTACCAGCGCTTGCCGCATTGCGGGCAGAGGATCGTGACCCGATGCCCGCAGTTGGGGCAGTAAATGCCGCGGCGTTCGGTATACTCAAGGGGTCTGCCGCATTTTTTACAGTAGGCCGGCTCTTCGTAGCCGCACTCATGCCTGATCATCTATTTCAGGTATTGATAGCGCCTGACTAAAAGGCTTCCCTTTCCTCTGTTTGCAATATCTCCGGTAAATGCACTGATGTTTTTCCCGTCCGGGCCGTTTGTCTCGCCTTTTGCCTGGAACGTCGGGATCATCCCATAGGCGCACCCGAGAACGGTGCAGGTTCCCCCGGTCATGTTCCCGCAGGGACGGGTACAGTCCCCGCCGATGGAGAGGGTGCCGCCGTGCATCTCGACCCCGGGCATATCGCCGCAGTTTCCGTGGATGACCACCTCGCCGCCGGCAAGGTGCTCGGCTGCAAAGTCGCCGGTGTTCCCGAAGACCTCGACCCTGCCCCCGGTCATCCCCTTTTTCTCGCCCCGGTATCCTGAGGCGCAGTAATGACCGGCATCGCCGCGGCAGACGACCGTCCCGCCGCAGAGTTCGCGGGCGAACCACCCGGCGGCGTTGCCCATCACCTCGATGGTCCCGGCCTTCATGAAGTTCCCGCAGTGCATCCCGATATCGCCTTCCACGGTGATCCTTCCGCCGTCCATGTACTCCCCGATCCGTTTGAGGCGCGAGGTGTCGCCGCGGAGCACGACCTCCACCTCCTCGACCGTCGCCGCCTCCCCTTCGACGGCGACCTCGAAGACCTCGTCAAGCCGCCGCTCCCGGTTTCCTTCCCAGACAGTGATCTCGGCCCCGTTCATCAGGATAGACGGGACGATCCCTTCGGCCTCGACCGGGATGAACGGGTTTTTTCTCGGGCGCATCGTCAATATGATCCTCATATCGCCGCCTCGGTCTCCATCCTCAGGTTCCTCTTCAGGTACTCGTCCTGCACCGGATAGTTGCTCATCCTCACCGAGTACCAGTGGTTGAACATCTCGACAAACCGCGGGTTTCTGGAGATATCGCGCTCGGGCCTGATCTTCGGATCGACCCAGATGGTCGTGTTCTCCCCGTGGACCAGGATCTCGCCGTCCCGTGACACCGGTCTCCCCCGCTTCACCGTCCACTTCGTCTGTGCAAACCCGTCGATCACCCGCTGGTACTCGGTCGAGGGATCGATATCGTCGACCTTCAGGGGATAGACGGCGATGTCGGCCTCGGCGCCGATCCCGAGGTGCCCTTTCCCGATCCCGGTGATGCCGAGAGCTTTTGCCTGCCCGGCGCGCGTCATCACGGCGATCTCGTTCCAGTCCAGCTCGCGCTCGAGGGCCGGGAGGACGACCTTCGATCCCGTATCTGGATGGACCGTCGCAAACTCGGCGTCCCGGTATTTTTTGCTCATCAGAAGGGCGATGATCTCAGGGTACTTCACGAACGGCGCCCCGTTCGGGTTGTCGGTCGTGAGCATGCACTGCCAGGGGTTCTTGACCAGCAGGGCAAGTTCGAGCCCGATCGCCCACATGATCGAGTTGACCAGGTTCTTGCGCCGGTAGAGCACCGGGATGATCCCTGACCCGGTCTCGAGCTCCACATCGTGGTTGCTCCACTTGTCATGGTGAAGACGATAGAGATTGAACTCCATCGGGCCGTCGGCGGTCATCGTCGTCGTCTTCCCGAACATCACCTGCCCCATGTCGATGACGATCTGGGGGCGGTTGTTCACCGTATCTGCCACCGGTTCGGCCTTCGAGCAGAAGGTCTTCCAGTCCGACCCGCCATAGCTGTGGAACTGGACATGGGTGGCATAGAGGGTCTGCCTTTTCTCGTTGAGGTCAGGGACGAGATTGAGCGTCTCGATGGTGCAGGCATAGTTGCCTGGTTTGCCCAGGTTGTTGCAGTGGAGGTGGACCGAGTGCGGGAGGCGCAGGAGCTCGCAGGAACGGATCATCGTCTCGATGATCTCGGCCGGGGTGACCTCGAAGTAGGGGACTTTGTCCCTGATGCAGGTCACGTCCTTCCCATAGCCCCATGCCTCGGTGCCGCCGGGGTTGGTGAGTTTGATCCCGAACCCCTTTACCGCCGAGAGCGTCCACCCCACGATGGCTGCCGCACGCTCGAGGTCGCCGTCACGGATCGCCTCCATCACTCCCCAGTTCCCGTCGAAGAGGGTGTTCGCCATCACGTCCTGCAGGGGCGTGGCCGAGAACTCCTCGTGGGTGTGCCTGGCCTCGAGGGGCGCCATCGCCCCTTCAAGCAGGGTGGTGTAGCCCATGATGGCGTAGCGGTAGGAGTTTGCATAGGTCGTCGGCACCGAGTAGCCTGAGATGGAATGCTTCACGCCCCGGCGCGCCTCCCTGCCGGCCCGCATGTCCTCAGGGCTCATATAACGCCCGAAATTCACCTTGGTGCCGCATATATGGGTGTGGGAGTCGATCCCTCCGGGGAGGGTGAGACAGCCTGCAGCATCGATCACCTCGGCCCCCTGCCCGACGTCCTCGACGATCCGCCCGTCCCGGACGGCGATGTCCATGATTTCGCCGTTGATCCGGTTGATCGGGTCGATGACGAAAGCGTTTTTGATCAAAAGGTCGCTCATGGGTGTTTTACCTCCTTTATCTGCTCGAAGATCCGGCCGATGACCTCGGTGTCGCTCGGGTAGCCGAGGTCCATGAACTTCTTTACGTGAATGGGCACGCCGTCCATCCGGTAGGCGGTGCCCCCCGCATCGATCCCGTTGACCGCGGTCGGGATCTGGCACCGGCAGAGGGGCGTTGTCACGGTGTGCATCGGGTCGATCAGCACGGTCGGGATTTTAGCAAGGTGCTCCAGACAGGCCTTCGGGAAGTGGGCGCCCGGGTCGGACGCCACGATCAGGCAGGCGTCGCACTCCTTTCTGGCCAGGATATCGACGGCCGTCGTCTCTCCTGGATTGTAGAAGGCGATCTGCCTGGAGAAGTCCACGGCGTACGGGTAGCCGGTCATCCAGGTGAAGACTTCGTTGGAGCCGTGGACGTTGTAGTGGCCCCGCAGGGGCGTCAAGGTCCACTTCGTGTAGCGGTTGAGTTCGTCCACGAGTTCGATGGCGTTCCTGATGTTTTTGTATTTCCCCGGCGCCATCGTGAGCCCGACGCCGAAGAAGAGCGCACCGAACTTTGCCTCTTTGCACATCTCCCCGATACGCACGAGCTGCTCTTTTGTGACGCCCGCGACCGTGTCAGGGACGACGTCGGCCCGGCCCCTGACGATCGCCCGCAGGGCGGCGAAGACCGCATAGTCCCCTCCCGGTTTCACCTTCACGAACTCGTCGGCGATCGAGGTGGTCTCGCTCTTCCTGACGTCGACGACAATGAGTTTTCTGTCTCTGAAAGCGTTTTCGAGGAAGAACCCGTCGGCGTAGGTGGTGTAACGGCTCATATGCCGCGGGTGGGCCTCGGTCGGGTTGCATGCCCAGTAGATGACGAGATCGGCGCGGTTCTTCACCTGCCCGAGGGTGCAGCCCGGGTGGCCCACCTCCTGGATGGCGAGAATCGAGGGGCCGTGGCAGACCGAGGTGGTGGAATCGATCACCCCGCCGAGGAGTTCGGCCATCGAGACGCCGAGCCCCTGCGCCTCGCCCTGCGTGCTCGACCAGCCGTAGAGGAGAGGGCGGTCGGCGTCCAGGAGAACGCCGGCGGCATACTCGATCGCCTCCTCGTAACTGGCGTCCCGCCACCCGCCGCCGTTCCGCATGATCGGATTTTTCAGCCGGTTCTTCCAGGCCCCCATGAGCTTGTGGGTGCCGAGCGTGCAGGCGTTGTCCACCTGCACCACCTCGTTCCCCTCAGTCGTGATCACCAGATCGTCGCAGAGACAGCCGCAGAACGGGCAGATCATATCCCGGTGGATCATCTCTTCTCCTCCTGATATGCGAGGCCGCCGACCGCCTCCATCAGCTGATCGATCGTCGGCACGGGGTCGTCGGTCGGTTCGATCTCGACCTCGACCGATTTGTAGTCTGGCACCCCGGTCCCGTGCGTCTCCTCGCCGATGACCGCATTCGCATACGGCCCGAGCGGCACGAAGACCGTTCCCTGCGGTATATCGTCGCTGGCCGCAACCTGCAGGACGACAACGCCCCCGGGCCCTGCAGCGCGGATCCGCTCGCCCGCCTCGATCTCCAGTTGCATCAGATCCACCGGGTTCATCCGGCAGACAGAGGTCGCCTCGCGGTATTCAGGACCGCTCTTGTGTTCCAGTCCCGCACCCTGCGCCGACGTCCGCCCGGTGTTGAAGAGAAACGTCATTCCTCGACCCCCTGCCGCCCTTCGGCGACGCGGGCGATCTTGATCGCGTCCGTCGGGCAGACGGTCTCGCAGGTCTTGCAGCCGGTGCACTTCTCGTTGTGGAGCACCCAGAGGTTGCCCCGTTCGATGCGCATGATCACCTCGTCGTTCGCCGAGGTCCCGGAGGCGCCGAGCTGCGGGTCGACCTCCTTGTTCACCGGGCAGGCGACGACGCAGTTGCCGCAGCGCACGCAGGTGTCCGGGTTCACAGTCACCTGGTAGCGGACCGAGATGGAGGTGCCGTCCCGGTGTTGCGTCTCCAGCACCCGCCCGGCGTCCAGGACGTCCTCGGGGCATGCCTCGACACAGAGCCCGCACCTGATGCAGTGGCCCGGATAGATCTTCGGCACCCACTTCTCGCCCTCGCGCAGCACCTCGATTGCCCCAGGCGTCGGGCAGATCATCATGCAGGAGAGGCAGCGGGTGCACTCCTTCCCGGTCAGCGCCGGATACCCCCGGAAGTACGGGGGATCGACGAGCGGGGCGGTTTTTGCAAAGAGGAGGGTTTTGATCCATTTCCCCCTGCAAAATTCTTTCAGATACCAGATAACCGACAGACCCATCTCCTTACCTCTCAGTGCATGCCACGCACGGATCCGAACTGATGAAGGTCGCCGTCACGTCGGCGATGGACAGGGCTCCCTTCAGCATATAGTGGGCGCATGCGTCGATGTTCATGATGGAGGGCGTCTGGATGGCGATCTCCTCCACCCTCCCGTAGCGATCGGCCTTTACCACATAGGTGAGTTCGCCCCGCGGCGCTTCGCCCGAGTAGCGGGTCTCGCCCCCCTTGCAGATGCCCCCGCTCCTGACCGGGCCTTCGGGCATCATTGCAAGCGCTTTCCTGATCAGGCCGATGGACTGGAAGAGTTCCCCGAACCTGACCATGATCCTGGCATAGTTATCGCACTCGGTCCTGACGACCGGTTCGAAGCCGAGTTTCCGGTAGGTCGGGTGTTGTGATCTCAGATCGGTTGAGATGCCGCTCGCCCGCGCCGTCGGCCCGACCGCATGCGCCCGCAGGGCGTCTTCCTTCGTGAGCACCCCGACGCCGCGGCTCCGCAGGGCGATCATCGGCCCGTCCTCAAAGATACCCATGTAGCGGGTGATGTTCGCCTCAAGGAGGTCGAGCGTCTCCTGAACGGCAGCGGCGTCCTCGGGCCTGAGGTCGTAGCGGACGCCGCCCGGGATCATATAGGCGGTGTTCACCCGGTTGCCGGTGATCCGCTCGATTAAGTCCATCACGTGCTCACGTTCGTTGAGGAGGTACATCGCAAGCGTCTCGTGCTCGATCGTATAGCAGTACGAGAAGTTCGCGATGAGGTGGCTCTGCATGCGGTCGAGCTCGTTGACGATCACCCGCAGAAAGGCCGCCCGTTCGGCCGGTTCGATCCCGGATATCGCCTCCATCGTCTCGATGAAGACCATGTTGTGGACGACCGAACAGATCCCGCATACCCGTTCGGCAAGGAACATCACCTCCTGCCATGGCCTGCCCCGCATGATCCGCTCGATCCCTTTCTTCATGTAGCCGAGTTCCACCTCGGCGGAAAGCACCTGCTCTCCTTTCGTCGCGCACTTGATCCTGATCGGCTCTTTCCAGCAGGGGTGGACGGGCCCGATCGGCACCGCCACATCGACCGTCTTTTTCATTGTTTTTTCTCCTCGTAGTCCTCGAATACTATCGGTGCAAGCGAGAGGATTGCCCTGATGATCTCGGTCGGCCGCGGCGGACAGCCCGGGACCGAAGCGGCGATCGGGATATGCTTGGAGGCAGGCGGGTTGACATAGCTCCCCTCCCTGTTGAATACGCACCCTGAAATCGGGCAGTTCCCGATGGCGATCGCCACCTTCGGCTCCGGGATCTTTTCCCAGATGTTCTTGAGTTTGTCCTCCCACTGCGGGGTGCAGCACCCGATCACCAGCAGGACATCGGCTTCCCGGGGGTTGTTATGGACGTAGATCCCGTACTGTTCGAGATCATAGCGCGGCGAGAGGCAGGCGAGCACCTCGATATCGCAGCCGTTGCACGAGCCCGTGTCCACGTAGGCCACATGGATCGAGCGTGATCGGACGTTGTTTTTGAGTTTCTGGAGCATCCCTGTCATGGTGCCACTATCTCCTTCAGAACCGCTTTTCCCCCGGCGATTGCTTCTTCAAGCGGCGTCCCCCCCTCGGCGAGCGTCCGGGCCCTTGCATATGCGGCCGCCATCTCTTCTGCGGTGAACACCCCGATGGACCTGACAAACAGGTCGCGCCCGAGGGCGTCGGCCACCTGGTCCTCACCGGTCATGGCGGCAACACCTGCCTCGAAACGTGCGGGCATGTTCTCCATGTCTGACATGTCCAGGCGCTCGATAAGATGGAGACGGAGTTTCTGGATCCGCACACCCAGGCGCAGGGCGATCTCCCTGACCGTCCGGTCCTGTCTGGACCCGGTGAGGATGTTGTACTTCAGCGGACGCAGGTCTTTTTCATAGAGATAGCCGTCGTTCATAGCACACCCCCGGAGGCGAGGAGACCATAGACCAGAAACAGGGCGACACAGCACCAGAGGAGCGCCATCTCGACCGTTTTAAGCCGGTGCTCGTCCGTCGACCAGAGAACGAGCCCGGCGGCCGCAAGGAGGAAGGCCGCCGCGATCGCTCCCGCAGCCGTCGACGGGCGCTGCAGCGCCTGGACAACCATGATGGCGCCATATATGACTGCGCCGCCGGCGATTGCATTGCGTATCATGCTCACAGGAACACCCCCATCAGGAGGACGTATGCCACGATCAGCCCGGCCGCCCCGATCTGGATGGTGACGGTGTCGAAGGGGGAGAGCATCGGGGTGATGGCGCAGATGAGCGAGAGGGAGAGGAGCAGGAGGAGCATCACCACCGCCATCGCAAGGAGGGAGATCGGCCCGATGAAGAGCAGGATGAAGGCGTAGAGGAGGACAAAGGTCTTGAGCCCGAAGGCGACGTCGAGACCGGCCCGCCAGACGCCGAAGTGCTCGGTCATATTCCCGCTCACGATCTCCTTGCTCTCGATGACGGCGAAGGGGCTGTAGTGCATCTTTGCAAGGACCACGATGTAGAGGGCTGCCGCCGCCGGCGGGACCGCGAGCAGGAGCGGCCCGTTCGCCACCTGCCAGGCAAGGATGTCGGAGATCATCAGGGAGTTGGTGACCAGGTAGATGGCGGCGATCGTGGCGAAGAGCGGGATCTCAGAGGCCGCCGACATCACCGACCTGATGGCGCCGAACTTCCCGTACGGCGAGCCCGAAGAGAGGCCGAGACCGTGCTCCACGATCTTGTGGAGCATATAGACGCCGAAGAGGAGGAGAAGGCTCTGCCCGGTGAGGAGCACCACGAGAGCGGTGCTCCAGATACCGATGGCGATGAACACGACGGCGACGAAGAGCGTTCGGCTCGCCGTCCATGGGATCCAGGTCTCCTTGAAGGAGAACTTCAGGACATGGAGGATCTCCTGCCAGATCGGGGGGCCGGGCCGGCCCTGTATCCGTGCGATCGCCTTCCGGTGGATCCCGTGGAGGAGAAGGCCGGCAAAGACTGCGACGATGAGATATTCGATCATGTCAGTACCCTATGAATGGGGTGTCCCCCTCTTTTTCTGCTGCATTCCACCACAGGCCAAGGGCGACAAGGAAGAACGGAAAGGCGACGACGTTCAGCACGATCGCAAGCCATGTCTCCAGGAGGCCGAGCCGCCACGCCGCCGAGGCGGCGACGCAGACCACGCCCGCCGCCACCGTCACCGCACCTGCTGTCTGTTTTTTCATTGTCATCACACCGTCAGGACGATCTCCACCACCCGGAGGAAGAGGAGAAGAGAACTCACATGGATCATCAGCACGTAGGGCGCGCCCGGCGCACGGGTGATCTCGGCTTTTCCGATATAGAACGGCGCCATCCCTTCCCCCATCACCCCGAGGACCAGGAAGATTTTGGCGAGGAGAGGGACCGCAGCCGCACCGGCGAGCGCCCAGATGGAGAGGGTGCCGGTCGATGCGAGGACGATCGCCGCACCGCCGAAGAGGGGGACGGTGGCGACCATCGCCACGATCCCGTACTGGTAGGCGGCCTCCAGGACGTGCCTGTTCTTCACCGCGGCGACGATCCCGATATTCGTGATCCCGATCATCGAGCCAAAGAGGGTGAAGTTGAAGATGTCGCCGGAGACCACCGCCCCGAGGGTGGCGAGCCCGCAGGCGATCGCCATGAACCGCTGGAACCGCAGAAGATCGAGCGGGATCTCCTTGGTGTAATAGGCGTCGCCGCCAAAGACGATGTCCATCGGCCGTTCAGGGAGGCTGACTATCGCGAGCACCGTGAAGAGCAGGGCGAAGGCGAAGAGCGTGCCTGTATAGACGCTGAAGTAGGCGACGATATCGCCGAACTCGACCGCCATCAACTGCGCCCCCTCGATCGGGAGATCAAACATCGCGACCACCTCGCATGGTCCCGACCAGGGCCATCTTCGCCATCACCTTCAGGAGGATCCCGCCGCCGGCAAGCATCACCGCAAAGAGCCAGTACGCAGGGGCGATCATGAAGACGAAGAAGGCGACGATCCAGAGCGCCCAGGCGTAGCCCGAGGCGGTCTCTATGATCTCGAAGGCCTCGTCATGGCCCTTGCAGAAGAACCAGAAGAGGAGACCGCACCCGGCGACGGCGCCCCCGGAGAAGCCCGAGAGCACGATACCGTAGATGACGAGGGCGACCGCCAGAATCGCCGGGGCGCTGTCCATGACCTCGATGTGCATCAGGCGTTCGGGCACTGACCTGAGCCCTTCTTTCACCAGGTAGACCTCGGACAGCGCCATCAGTTCGGAGATTCCGACGACCAGGCCCGGGAGGATGAGCGCCTCGGCAAGGTCGGTGGCGACGAGGGCGATGATCGCCAGGGCGACGATCTCGGCGAGATCGGTGAGGAGCAGGCGGTGGAGGTCGTCGCGTTCGCGCACCAGGGCCACAAAGGCGATCGCCATGGCGACCAGGACGACAGCGAGGACCGTCCCGTACGGGCTCATCCTTCACGCCTCCTGAAGAGGAACGAGGCGATCGCAAATGCTACAAAGAGGATGCTCGTCTCGACGACGGTATCGAGCCCCCGCGTGTTGTAGAGGATCTCGTCGATGATCCCGCCGGGATGGGCAACGATCGTCGTGCCCAGGTGGGACGTGGTATCGGCGAGGAACTGCGAGAGGGGCGTGAGGTACGCCGTCACGTAGCCGAGATAGGGAGAGTTCTCCGGGTACTGTGCGGCAACGCTCGTGTTCCCGAAGGGTTCGCCGCCGCGGTCGTAGGGGTCGAGGGCGCTCGACGGGTCGAGCGTCTTGGGGTAGAGGTTGTCCCCGTGATAGACGATGCCGGGGATGGAGACGAGGCCGATCACGATGCCGACCAGGACGAGCACCGCATAGAGGAGGGAGAGGTTCTCGTAGCCGGCAAGGATCCGCGAGATCCTGCTGATGATCATGGGACCATCCTCCTCTCGACCACCCGCACCATGACAAAGGTGGAGATGGCGGTGACGGCAATAAAGGTAAGCAGGGCAAGTGTCTCGTTGTAGGCGAGCATGATGAGCAAAAGCCCCCAGGCCGGGATTTCGAGGCTGATGATCCGGGAGAGATAGGTCTTTGGCCGCGGGAACGCCGCGGCGAGCGCTCCGATGATCAGCACCAGAAGTCCGAGGATGAGTTCAGACTCCATCGCCGTCCCTCCCGGTGATTGCAAGCACGAATATTGTGGTCATAGGGGCGATCAGGGCGACGGCGACGGCGACGTCGAGATAGCCGCCGGCGACGATGAACGGGAAGACCCCGCCGATCAGGACGCCGAGGCAGATCAGTTTGTTGAACGGGTCGCGGCTCCACGCCGTCGCCGCGGTGCCGAGGATGACGATGGCGGCGAGTACCACCTGCAGAAATTCAATCATTGCCCATCACCGCCGCGCGTGCCGAGGCGATCGCGTTCGCCTCCAGGGTGGAGCCGACGAAATAGGCGGCCGCCGCAAGGATGGAAAGGGGGTGAGAGAGGACGAGGACGATCAGACCGGCGATGGCGAAGTTCATCACGTTGAGGTAGGGGAGCTTCCGGTAGGGGTGGGGCTCGATCACCGTCCTGACGGCGGCGAAGAGGGCGATGAGGCCGCAGACGTACAGGGCGATCAACTCCGCCACCCCCAGATGCGGGTGAGGAGCCGGCTCGCATAGGGGTGAGAGAGCCCCTGTATCGTCAGGATGGCGATGACCATCCCTGCGATGAAGTTTTCGGGAGCGAACCCGAGAACGGCGAAGCCGGTGACCATAATGCTTGCAAGGACGGCGCCGGTCGTCCCGGCATACCCGGGGTCGTGGCAGATCCGGTTGCCGATAAAGACGAGAGCGGCTGCCGCAAGGCCGCCGGGAAGCCCTGCGACATATACGCCGCAGGCGGCGAGGAGCGTGCCGGCAGAGGCATCAGGGGAGGAGACGATATTCCCCATCATGGTGCCGCCGGGAAGGCTGCCGCCGTCCTCCCGGATCTTCCGACCGATCGCCGCCGCCCCTTTTACCCCGCCTTTCTCCGGGAGCCTGAAGACGATATCGACGGTGACGAAGAGGATCCAGCAGAGGGCGGCCGCGATCGGGATCTGAATATAGTCAGCAAGCATCTCCGGTCTCCTGGTTATTCAATGAGGTTCATTTAACTCTGTCCCTAACATAAACGTTTGTATTCCAGCAAATCAACCTATTTCAAACTCTTTTTGCCTATGCACGTGCTATTTGCTTTCCATCCTATAAGAAAATTGATATTGGGGCGGCATCGCCTTCCCACACCTTTCCGCGTGCCGTGATCCCGGAAGGCCGCAAGTATTTATCCCGGCAGAACCCGCACTCTTCTATCGTCCATGGCGCACGATCTCTCCCTCCCGGACCGCCTCACCGTCCTGCTGGTCCTCGGCATCCTTGCAGCCGCTGCGATCGCTTTCTGGAACCTGCTCTGGGTCGTCGTCCTCTCGGCCTCCCTGGCGATCGTGATCATGCCGGTGAAGCACTATCTTGGCCGGTCGATGCGGGAGGGCACGGCGGCGATGCTCACGACGGTGCTCGTCTTCTTCGCGGTCGTCTTTTCGGTCGGGTTTACGATCGCAGTCCTTGCCCAGAACGCCGATTATCTGGCCCAGATCGTGCAGGGGATCCTCGCATGGATCGAGTCGGTGGAGATCGGCGGCGCGGAGGCAGGGATCGCCTCCACCGACCTTGCCGCATGGACAGACGAGCAGATCGCCTCCTTCGGGGACTGGGCGACCGGACTTGCCTCGCAGGTGCCGATGCTCATCATCGACCTGATCGTCTTCTTCCTCTCCCTGTACATGTTCATCTACCAGGGGGACGCCCTCGCCGCTGAGGTGACCGCAGCCCTCCCATCCCGCCTCCGCGCGGCGGTGGAACGACTGACCCGCACCTCGGTCGACACCCTGTACGCCCTCTATATCGTCCATGTGGCGACGTCGGTCGTCACCTTCGTCCTTGCCATTCCGTTTTTTTACGTGCTGGGCTACGATCACATCGTCTTCTATGCGTTGATGGCGGCGATCTTCCAGCTCATCCCGATCATCGGCCCTTCGGTGATCATGCTCTTTCTCGGCGTGTACTCCCTCTCCCTGGGGGACATCAGGGGCGGGCTTCTGGTGGCGTTCGTCGGGTACCCGATCGTCTGCGCCCTTCCCGACATCTACTTCCGCCCCATGATGATGGGGCGCCGCGCCAGCATCCACCCGGTGATCATGTGGATCGGCTTTTTCGGCGGGCTTGCGGTGATGGGGATCGTCGGGTTCGTCCTTGGCCCGCTCTTCCTGGCGCTGGCGATCACCGGCTACCATATCCTGCTGGAGGAGCTGAAAGAAGTGAAAGAGGCCGCACAGGGGACGTGATCCGGGGCAAAAAAAGGCTGGAACGTAGATATTTTTTAGACCGGTCCATTCTCGCGAAGATGGCGCCGGGCTCTGGTTCTTCACGTGAGCGTTCTATCCTGTTCTCCCGGAGCATCTCACGTTATAGCCCGCGAAGCGGGGCCCCTCAGGGCCCGGTCTCCCTGATCTTCGCCTTCACCAGGTCGTGTCGTGCATCCGTCTTCACAAGGATCTCGTCGAAGACGCCGGGCGCCCCCTGCCTGATGACATCGACGCCCATCCTCGTGATCCCGCCTTCGGTCGCCACCCTGGCGATCACCCCCTCGAAATCAGTCCCTGATGCCGCGAGCAGGCCGGCCGTCCCGGTGAGGGTCTCCCTCACCAGGCGTTCGGCAACGGCAGGGGCGATCCCTGACCGCCTGACGGCCGCGGCCGCAAATTCCTGCATGAGAGCGGCGATGAACGCCGGCGCACAGCTGGTCAGGGCGGTCATCACCTCGACGTGCTCCTCGGCGATTTCGACCGGGGAACTCATGGCGCCGAAGAGGGAGAGGACGAGGTGCCTGTCTGAAGCGGAGGCGGTATCTCCGAAGGCGACCAGGGTGACCCCGCCCCCGCACTCAGAGGTGATGGAAGGGATCGCCCGCACCGCCCGCGCCTTTGACCATGCCGAGAGGTTGTTGAGCGTGACGTCCGATGCGACCGAGACGAGGAGTCTGTCCGGGGTCAGCACGCCCCGGAGGTCCAGGAGGACGCCCCGCACCTCCAGGGGCCTGACACAGAGGAGGAGGACGTCGGATTCTTCGGCGACGTCCCGGGCGCTCGGGGCGATCCGGACGCCGGTCTCGCCGGCCAGGCGAAGCGCCTTCTCGGCCGACCGGTTATACGCGATGATCTCGTGCGCCCCCGCCTGCCCGGTCTCCACCATCTTCCGAACAAGCATGCTGCCCATGCTGCCCGTCCCGATCACGCCAAAGGTCGTCATGGTTCCTGATCCTGTTCGGTGCGTGAGCACAAATAAGCAGGGTGAGCGGGCACGATCCCGGCCTGCAAAACAAAAGCGGTATGTGCCTGTTTCTCGAACATCTATAGATAATAATCCAGTATTGAGGCAATTATGATGAAAGGAGCACTGATATCATCTGCAACGGTCATCGTCGCCATCTGCCTGATAGCAACGGCAGGGTGTAGTATGAGAACCTCTCCGGGATCACAAACGACGTGCTGCTGATTGCCGGGACCGCCGACGTTCTCACCCCCGAATCGGTTACCGTCCAGATCGCCGGAGAGATCAACGGTTCGTGGCTGGTGCGGTTCAAGGGTATCCCGCCGCTTCACTCCCCGTCCTGGATCCTCCGCGTCCTGACGACGATATAATAACCGGCCGCAAGCGCCATCAGCAGGAGGGCCATGCCGATCAGGGGGAGATCGGCCGCTTCAGAGGACTCGAGGAGGATGATCTTCCGGGCGATGGCGATGATGGCGACGAGCATGATCACCTCGACGTGGACCTCGTGCTTCTCGATATACGCCCGCATGGTGTCAAGGAGTTCTATGCCGATGAGAACGAGAAGAAATGCCCCGAACACACCGAGAAGTTCGTGGTTTTCGAGCCTGAACATACGGTCGTCCACGAGACCGTAGGCGACCAGGATCGCCAGTTCATAGACGGAAAAGGCGATGACGACGGCAAGGAGGGCGGTGAGGATCCGATAGACCCATCGTTCGAATGTATTCAGGTACTCAAGCATCGTTTTCTCCGTATTTCTCTTTCTCCGTGTTTTATTTATTTTCGTTGAATACCATCGCCGTCTCACGCGGCGATCCGGAGAGGGGGGGGCACCGGTTCAGTCGGCAGGGGCGGGGCGCCATGTTCTTGTGGCCGGAGAGGCCACCTCTACCCATGACAGAGGCCCTTCTCCTCATCGACATCCAGAACGACTATTTTCCCGGCGGCGCGATGGAGTGCGCCGGCATGGAGTTGGCTTCCGGCGCCGCATCCCCCCCCTCGAACGGTTCAGGCTGGAGGGAAAGCCCGTCTTTTTCATCCGCCACATCTCGATGCGGGAAGGCGCCGGGTTTCTCCTGCCGGGGACGCGCGGCTCGGAGATCCACGAGCGGGTGGCGCCCGGTCCGGGCGAGGCGGTGATCGAGAAGCATTTCCCGAACAGTTTCTTCCAGACCGATTTGCTCGCTGCGCTCAGGGAGAAGGGGGTCAGCGAGTGCGTGATCTGCGGGGCGATGAGCCACATGTGCATCGACGCCACGACGCGGGCGGCCCGCGAGGCCGGGTTCGCCTGCACGGTCGTCGAAGACGCCTGCGCCACAAGGGACCTGGTCTTTTCGGGGGAGAGCGTCCCGACCGCATCGGTCCACGCGGCCTTCATGGCGGCGCTGAACGGCGTGTACGCCCGGGTCGTCACGCTGGAGGAGTATGTCGCGGGCCGGAAGCAGGAGAGGTAAGACGGCACCGTGCGGTGCCCGCCGCTCCAAGATATAAATACCGGGCAATCGTATGATTGAGTGCATTTTTCATCTGAACGCGAGGGTTGCCGAGCCAGGTCAAAGGCGATGGATTTAGGGTCCATTCTCGCAGGAGTTCGGGGGTTCGAATCCCCTCCCTCGCACTATAAATCCGGGTTATGTATTATAGAAAAATCAGACCCGTGTTAACAGGCAACCGTTTTTCAGTGACATCATATCTTGAGTGGTGAAAAACGTCTCCCCCTCTCTCGTCCGACCTCCCACTCCCCGCATCATATAATTCACTCGATATATCTCCCTCTCCCATGCTGAAATGCCCTGAGAGTGGATGAGGTGAACGATGCTTTTCATTGCGCTTGCGAAATTCAAAAAAACCTGACGGGAGAAGTGATCGCCGAGAACCTGAAGGATATCGAGGACGACACGAAAGAGGAGGTCAAATACCCGGGCATGTACTGGACGCTCGGAAGGTACGATACCGTCGTGATCTTCGAAGCCCCGGAGGAAAAGGCGGCGATGAACGTGGTCCTGAAGCGGGCCGACCGGATGGATAGAGAAACGCTTCGTGGCCGTGCCGGCAGATGAAGAGAGTCCGGGCGGACCGGTCTGACCGGGTGCTGCCGCCATCTCACCGACCATCACTCTTTTTGCGCGATCTCATCGTGTGCCCGCCGCTCCGGGGGCATACACTCAAGCAGCTCTCTTGCGCCAGCTGTTTACCGAACGCAGCCCGCGCGTCCGGTTACCTCATCGACGACGATCCCCTCAAACGATGAGAGGGCATGAAGAGCCGCACCCCTGACGGCGGGATCGGCGTCCTCGCTTGCCGCGATGAGGTGCGGGATCGCATCCCTTCCGCCGATCGAGGGAAGGGCCTGCACGAGCATGACCCTGATCTTCGCTGCCGGTTCTGAACTGAGGGCAGCGGCAACCGCCTCGAACGCCCGCAGCGGACGGCGGATGCGGAGGTAGCGTGCAGCCCTGTATCGCACCTCCTCATCAGGACTGGAGAGAGAAGCGATGGCTTTTTCGACATCCTTGCTTTCTGCACCAGATATCCCGGGTTGAACGCGGTTTTTTTCGTGGAGAGCGATAAGATGATGGAGAATATAGATCCCCGGATAGCCCGAGGTGAAGGAAAGATATTCAATGCGCCTGCGGGGATTTTCCCAGACCTCATCGTTCAGGGTGACAGCGGATCCACATGCAGAACACCTGAGATGGGCTTCTCCCTCTTTTTTAAGATATCTGAACGAAATTTTATCGCAGAACGGGCATACGTAAATGCCATCCGGAGGCGCGAGAGCCGCATCGGTCTCATTCAGAGCGGAGAGCATTCTTTTATTGAATTTCTCAGCTTCAAAGGCATCATATCTCCGCGCTGCTCTCCACTGCTCCTCTATATCAGAGACATCTCTGTATCCAAGAGCCATGCAGAACGCTTCCTCGGGCACGTTCCATTAAATGACAATATAATATTTAAATATTCCCTGCGTTTCAAGGATCGATAATGAGATTAAATTAATTATAAATGGGCAGTGTCCGGATCAGGGAGACCATAATAGATATTCCAGTATCCGTCCATATTCCGGGAGGAGTACCAGCACGCACGCACATGCAGCCCCTATCCAGGAATCCGCGCCGAAATCTGGAGATAGAAAAAGTCCCGGCAGGAAGAGAAATACAAAAAATCCCGGAAGTGCGATCCAGACGCCTCACCAAGAAAGGTTTTACATCAGAGAATTTCGAACAACCCCACCTCACCCAAAGTACTTTATAGTCCCGGATCGACCTTTTTCCCATGAGCACGTTTACCAATTTCGCGATCCACCACGAATATGCCAGCCTTGCAGCTCTGGGTGATCGGCTGGGTGAGGTCAGCGGTCTGATCGACTGGGATGCCTTCCGCCCTCTCCTTGCTGACCTCTACACCAACGCCGAGGGGCGAGGCGGCCGTCCGAACTATGACGTCGTTCTGATGATCCGGCTGCTGGTGCTTCAGCAGTGGTATGGCCTGTCTGACCCCGAACTGGAGCGTCAGGCGACCGACCGGATCTCGTTCCGTCACTTCCTGGGATATCCGGAAACCATTCCGGATCGGTCGACGGTCTGGCTGTTCCGGGAACGCTTGGCGCAAACCGGGAAGGATACCGCGATCTGGGATGAGTTCCAGCGGCAACTCGAAGTACAAGGGCTCGCCATCAAACGCGGTGTCATGCAGGACGCGACGTTCATCACCGCCGATCCCGGGCATGCTCCTGCCGGCACGCCCCGGGGAGATCAGGCAGAGACGCGGCGCAGCCGCGACGGCACCTGGGCCAAGAAGGGCTCGAAGTCACAGTTCGGGTACAAACTTCACATCCTGCTCGACAAGGACAGTCAGCTGATCCGCCGGATTGAGACCACCACGGCGTCACTCCATGACAGCAGGATCGATCTCTCCCGGGAAGGTGAGACGGTCTATCGCGATAAAGGCTATTTTGGGGTGAAACCGCAGGCATCTATGGACAAGACCATGCACCGGGCCGTTCGCAACCATCCCCTCTCCATCAAGGAGAACCGGCGGAACAAGGCCATCAGCAGAACACGATCGCTGGTGGAACGACCGTTTGCCGTGATCAAGCGGGTGTTCCATGCAGGCCACCTCATGGTCACGACGGTTGCCAGAGTGCACGTCAAGAACATCTTCTCCTGCATGAATTTCAACTTCAGGCAACTTCTTACCCTCAAAGCGCAAGCTGCCGAGCGATAGCTCTCGAGAAAATCCAAAAAACCCTCTAAATGCAGGGGTTCAGGAAGGAAACGGCTGAACAGCGAGGGGAAGAGGGCAGTCGGGAGCGAGTATCTGATGGCAGGGAGGAGTTAATCGCAATTCTCAACCGTTTCCCCGAACTCATCGCCGGCTACGACGGGGATGAGGAGAAAACCTACATACGAAGCATAAAACAGAGCGGAGGGGGATTGCAGCACTCTGAACTGCGGATCGCCCCGGTCACCGATCGCCGCTCCAGGACCATCGGCCACACCCTGATCGTCCGCGATATCTCTCAACTAAAGCAGACTGAGGATGCCCTCGTCTCGGCGCACACAAAACTCTCCATCCTTTCCGAGATCACCCAGCACGACATCAAAAACCATCTCGGCGTGATCAGGGGCTACGCCGGTCTGCTGGTGGACATCACACCTGAGGGCTCTGACGAACGGGTCTATACCGAACGGATCATCAGCGCCTCGGAGATGATCGAGGAGCAGATCGCCATTGCCAGGGACTACCAGAGCCTCGGGGTGAAGGCGCCCGTCTGGCAGGGCGTCGAGACGGTGGCGCGGCAGTCGGCCCGGATCGTCAGGTTCAACAACATCTGCCTCTCGATCGATCTCGGCCGCCTGGAGGTCTATGCAGATCCCCTCTTTGGAAAGGTCTTCTACACACTCTTTGAGAATGCGGTCAGGCACGGCGGAGGCGTGACATCGATCCGGATCGGATTTACCCCGACCGGCGAGAGCGGCATCCTCTGGATAGAGGACGACGGAAAAGGCGTGGACCCTAACTTAAAGGGCAAAATATTCAGCAGGAGCGTCGGGAAAAACACCGGCCTCGGGCTCTTCCTCATACGCGAGATTCTTGCGATCACCGGGATCGCCATCAGGGAGACGGGCGAGGCCGGGAAAGGCGCCCGCTTTGAGATCGTCGTCCCGGCCGGGAGCTACCGCTACGGCGACGCCGGGGCTGAGCAATAGAGATATAGTATGGGGTCGATCCCCCCCTTCGAGAGAGGGGGATCATGTCAGGAGAGATTCATTCTTCAGGGGACGAAGGCGTCCGGGGCGAGCAGACGGTCGCCGAAGTGATCATCGGGGAACTCGTCAGGTGGGGCGTCGGTGTCGTCTTCGGTATTCCCGGCACCTCGTCGCTGGGTGTCATCGATGCCATCAGAAAACATCCAGAGATACGCTTTTTTCAGGTCCGGCACGAGGAGACTGCGGCGATGGCGGCGTCCGCCTATCACAAACTCACCGGCAGGGTCGCCGCCTGCGTCACGATCGCCGGGCCGGGGGCGACAAACCTTGCCACCGGGCTGTACGACGCAAAAGAGGACCGGGCATCGGTGATATCCCTCAACGGGCAGGTGAAGGCCCAGTACGCCGGGCCGGGGGGTTTTCAGGAGATCGATCAGGACGCCTTTTTCCGGCCGGTGACGGTCTATAACAACACGCTGCACGAGAAGACGATGGCGGTCCGCCTGGTCGACGCCGCCATGCGCCACGCGATCGTCCACCGAGGCGTCGCCCAGCTCTCGATTCCGAACGACGTCCAGAAGGAGCACGTCGATCTGGCCTGCTGCCCGGCCGAGGGGATGCCGCCGTCCGTGGAGATCGCACCCTCGGACGCCGGGATCGACCGGGCGGCCGGGGTCGTGAACCGGGCAGAGAGGCCCGTGATCATCGCAGGCTGGGGCGCTCGCGACGCCGTGCCGGTGGTCCGCGCCATTGCAGAGAGAATCGCCGCCCCGGTCCTCACCACCTTCAGGGCGAAAGGGCTGATCCCCGAGGACGACCCCTGGCACCTGGGCATCCTGGGCTCGGTGGGATCGGCGCAGGCGAGAAAAAAGGCGGAGGAGGCCGATCTCCTCCTCGCCTTCGGGGTGGGGTTCTCGAAGCAGACGAACGTCCCCGGAGAAAAAGCGCTCGTCCAGGTGGACCTCGACCCGATCAAGCTCGGGCGGCATCGAGAGACCGTCTCACTCTGGGGGGACTGCGGGCTGGTGCTGCCCCGTCTCCTCGAACGCCTGGAGCGGCGGGAGGATGCGGCGAGGAAGGAGACGATTGCGCAGGACCGGGCGGCATGGAGGGCGCAGATCGATAACGAGGCCGATCCCGCGGCGGTACCCGTCAGGCCCCCCTTCATCATGCAGGTGCTCTCCGAGATCCTGCCAGACGACGCTGTCATCACGGTCGATGTCGGGGAGAACGGGTGGTGGTTCGGGCGAAACTTCAGAATGAAGGGGACCCAGCAGTTCGCGATGTCGGGATATCTCGCGACGATGGGGTTTGCGATGCCGGCGGCGATCGCGGCGAAGATCGCCTATCCAGAGCGGCCGACCGTCTGCATCACCGGAGACGGCGGGTTTTCCATGGCGATGGCGGAGTTTTTGACTGCGGTGAAATACGACCTGCCAATGACGGTTGTCGTGCTCAACAACCACGAACTCGGGATGATCCGCGTCGAGCAGCGGATGGAGAACTACCCGAACTTCGGGACCGAACTGCACAACCCGGATTTTGCGGCGTATGCCCGGGCATGCGGCGGCGAGGGGTTTTCGGTGGAGAGGCCTGACGAACTCGCCCCGGCGGTGGCGAAGGCGCTGGAGAGCGGACGCCCGGCGATCGTCGATGTGGAGACGGATCCGAAGCGGTTCTGAAGACGAACGCGGCCGGGAGGGCGACCCATAAACCTTTATACCGACACTCCGAAGGGGTAGTTGTCAGAGAGGGGGACGGCAGCCATGGAGCAGATCTTCGCCATACGGACGGAGCCGCATATCGATGCGCTCACCATGCCCGAAAACCTGAGGATCGGGCAGATGATCGCCAGGCAGAGGAATGCCTGCAGCCTTGCGGGCTGCAAAGAACGGTATTACAACTTCGCCCTCGGGCAGTCGCCCTTTCCGGTGCCGCCGGCACTGGTAAAAGCGCTCGCGAGCGCGGCCGATCGCGGGGAGTACGCCGCCGCCGAGGGGATCGATCTCCTGCGGATGGCCGTCGCCGCCTTTTACCGGAGGCATTTCGGGCTGGCCGTGGAACCCGACCGGGTCTTCATCGGGAACGGGACGAAAGAGTTGATCTACATCCTCTTTTCATCGCTCGATGCGGTTCCGATCATCCCATCGCCCGCGTGGGTGGGCTATGCACCCATCCTGAACCTGATCGGCAGGCCGTACCTCACCCTCCCGCCCGAACGGGAGAGGGGGTTCCGGATGGACCCGGAGGCACTCAGGGCGGTGCTCGCCGCCGACCCTGACCGGCGCCATATCCTCGTCCTCACCAACCCGAACAACCCGACCGGCGCCCTGTACTCCCGCAGCGAACTCGAGGAGATCGCCGCCGTCTGCCGCGATTACGGCTGTCTCGTCCTGGCCGACGAGATCTACGCCCTCACTACCTACACCTTCGAGCACTTCACCTCCATGGCGGCGGTGTACCCGGAGGGGACCTTCGTGACCGGCGGGCTCTCGAAGGACCGATCTGCCGCGGGATACCGCCTCGGTGTCTGCGTCCTGCCTGAAGGCGGCCCGGAGAACCTGATCGCCGACATGACCGCCATTGCGGCGACGATCTACACCGCGGTCTCGACGCCGGTGCAGATGGCGGCGGTGGCCGCCTACTCGCCGAACCTCGAGATCGAGGAGTATATCAGGACGATCAGAGCGATCCACGGGATCATGTGCCGGTACGTGAGTCGGGCGTTCGCCATGATCGATGGGGTGGCGGCGACAAAACCCGAGGGCGGATTTTATTTCCTGGCCGACTTCAACGCCCTCACCGACCGCCTCGGCCGGGCCGGGGTCGCGCAGTCGAACGACCTCTCCGCCGCCCTGCTCGCCCACCCCTACCACGTCGCCACCCTGAGCGGGGATGCGATCATGCTCCCGCGGGACACGTTCGCCGCACGGATCGCCTGCGTGGATTACGACGGTGCGGCGGCGCTCGACCTCTACCGGCGGGACCGGCCGAAGACGAGTCTTGACGAGGTGGCGTTCGTGAACGAGGCGGCGCCCGGTATGGTGGCCGGGGTGACGGCGGTGCGGAAGTTCGTCGGGGACCTGAAGAGAAAAAGGTGAAGGCTGGAGAAAAAGCCCGGCTCTCGCCATACGTGGGCGAATCCCAGGCATCTGAGATCAAAAGCGCCTGATGGTCCAGGGCGTGCCGACAAATATTCACACTATTTTTCAAACAGGCAAACACCAAAAAACCCCATTAAATGGGTTGAACATCCACACGTGATGTGGTATCACAGATAAGCGGATCCCGGACAACATACTTATACCATAGAATATCTGCATAGTGACCAGAGGGGGAAAACATCATGGACAACCCGGTTGTAGAGATTGGCTTCACCACCTTCCCGGAGCAGCACACCTGCGACGGCGAGGACAGTTCACCCGAGATCCGGATTTCAGGATTGAAAGCGCCGTATTTTGCGATCATCCTGAGCGATCCGGGAGCAAAGGTCGATCACTGGTTGATATGGAACATCAAAGCGACCGATGTCGTACCCGCGGGGATCCCGAAAACAGCTGAGGTGCACGCTCCCGTCCCGGCACGCCAGGGAAGAAACGATCTCGGGCGGATCGGCTACAGCGGGCCCTGCCTGTCGAAGGGATCGGCCCATGAGTATTACTTCAATCTCTACGGGACCGATGGGCCGCTCGATCTTCCGGGCGGTGCCAGTGGGGCGGAGTTGAAAGAGGCGCTGAAGAAGCATGCCATCCAGTACAGCGGTACGGCGGTGGCAGGCTACAGGAAGGACTGACGCCCGGTCGATCCGGCCCGTGCGGATCGTCCCGGAGACGGCTGAGAGATCAGCACCCGGCCTGAGCGAAGGCGCCGCCGGGACGAGCTGCGTTCAGTCCGCCGTTTCCTGTTTGTCCCCGTAGCCGCGGAGGAAACGGGCGGTGATCACGATCTGCCAGACGAACATCACCAGGATCAGGAACCAGAGCACGTAGAGGGCGATCGAGTAGGCGATGTAGTTGCCGGGGTAGAGGGGTTGGGCGAGCCAGACCACGAAACTGAGGATGGAGAACCGAAAGAACCACTCCATGGGGTAGAGGAGATTCCTGAGCTGGGGGAGGGTGACTTCCATGGGGTAGTCTTTGCGCCAGGGGTGTAATAACCGCTTTTATTCGGGGAAGGGGGCCTGCTTCCCCCCGACCTCCCGCAAATATGATCGGGGCAGGGATGGGAAAACAACTCCAGCACGCCCATTCAGGGGCAATCGCATGCAAGGGGTCAGGGGGTGCACCCCCCGGCGCGATGTCATCTCCACCCTGAGCGATGATCGCATCTTCGCGTCGAGAACGTGAGGGGTCCTGAAGATCGAGCAGACCCCTCCCGGGTGGTGAAGTAAAGAGAGTCCGGGTCCAGGGGCGGCAAAACTCATCCAGCCAACCCTCACCAGCACATCGAAGAGATCATGAAAAACAAAATGTTCTGGACAAAGTCAAAACGGAGAAAAGTGCGCCGACCGGGACTCGAACCCGGGTTTAGGCGTTGGCAACGCCTAGTGATAACCACTACACTATCGGCGCCCTGCATTTTACCGCAGCGCTCTACAATATTCGCACTTCTCGCATATAAACATTATCCAGACCCGGGGGGTCCAATATGGTCATCGATCCCCCGCACCTGCCCCCTGATGGCCTCGACCGGTGCGCCGGCGCTATTCGGACCGGCAGGAGAGGTCCATGCAAAGGGCGATCGCCGGGACGAAAAAGAGCGATAAAAGGCGCTCATTCAACAATAAAACCCACAAAATAAGATATTTGTTCGCCCGGGGGGCGGTCGCCGCCAGGGCACGCGGGCCGGCGCCGGCAGGGGGTGGGAGCGCGGGGGCCGCGCAGGATCAGTCGCTGACCGCGCCGGACCCCTCAGGCCGCGCCAAGAGGTCGTATTCAGGCGAAAACCGGCCGAGAACCCCCAGGCTGTAGTACCTGAGGAAGGTCGCGAACGGCACCTGCACCAGCAGGAGCACCGGCACGGCAACGACGATCCCGATGAGGAGGAGCAGGAGGTAGACCGGCACCGCCGCATTCCCCAGGGCGATCCCGGCGACCACGCCGACGGCCACGAGCGGCACAGCGATCACGGCCGCGGCGATGAGGGCCAGGACCAGGGCGATGAGCCCGAGCACGATCCCGAGCAGGAACTTGAAGACGACGTACGCGGCGGCGTTCACCAGGTCGGGGCGGAGGAAGGCGAGGGCGTGCCGCCACCCGTCGATGACGCCGCAGTCCGAGCGGATCATCACCGGGACGACGAAGTCTATGGTGAGCATCAGGACGATACCGATGATCACCAGGATCAGCAGCGCCGCCGGGACAAGGATGATGAGGGCGAGGAGGTTGGGTGCGCCGACGCTCTGCACCGGGAGGAAGATGGTCAGCAGGACGACGATCATCGCCGCCACCATCAGGAGGGCGAAGAGGACCTGGAAGAGAAAGAGCCTCAGGCCCTTCCCGCTCCGCATCCCGAAGGTGCGCGAGAGGGAGACCTCACCCGTGGTCAGGCAGTCGACGAAGACGAACTGGAAGATCGACCCGATGATCCCGAAGAACAGGGCGAGGAGCAGGATGACCCCGATGAGGAGGAAGATAAAGCCCGCACCCGGTGCGAAGAGGTCCACCGGCATCCCCGATCCCGCGTGCCCCCCGCCGTCAGGGAACGAGAAGAAATTGAACCCGCCCCCAAACCCGCCGATGAAGAGGGAGATCACCGCAAGCCGCAGCCACACCCCGGCCCTGAACGGCCAGAGGAGTGATTTTGTGTGAGATACCGCACCGTCGATGGCGGTGAAGGCATGAATCGCAGAGCTCATGCCCATGCATGGGAAGAGGAGAGATATATAGCCGGGGGCGGCGGGCGGGTGCTACAAACACCCCACAGAAGTGATACAGAATCTTAAAGTACGCCCGCCGCCCACAGATCAGTGATGATACCGCTGATGATCGACCTTGCGGCCAGGCACGTCGTCATATTCGGCGGCGGTGCCGTGGGGGCGCGTAAAGCGGCCTTCTTCTCCGGGGAGGCGCGGGTCACCGTCATCAGCAGGTCATTTCTGCCGGCGCTCTTGAGGCCGGGCATCGAGCGCATCGAAGCGGAGTGCGCGGGCATGGACGAGGCCGGGCTCAACCATTTGATCAGGGACGCCTTCCTCGTCGTCGCCGCAACCTCAGACCCCGGCTTAAACGACCGGATCGGCCGTGCGGCAAGGTCTGCAGGCGCCCTCTTCAACAACGCCGACGGGGAGGCGGGCGACGTCCTCATCCCCTCGGTGATCCGGGGGGAGCGGTATCTCGTCGCCCTCAGCACCGGCGGGGCGAGCCCTGCAGTCCCCCGCTTCCTGCGCGAGCACCTGGAAGAGAGATTCCCCCACCTCGATACGATGATCGGCGTCCAGGCGCGCCTCAGGGAAGACTTAAAGGAGTGCATCGGGTCGCAGGAAGAACGGCAGCGGATCCTGCGGGCCGTCCTCCGCGACCCCGAGGCATGGGCCTGGCTCTCCTCGGGCGAAGAAGGGGCATACCAGAGAATATGGGAGCGGTATATCAGTGGAAAAGATACTCCGTACTGACCTGGCGATGGCCGGCCTCAACCACCATACGGCAGGGCTTTCAGACCTTGAAACGTTCAGGTTTCCCGACGAACAGATATTTCTGCTGGCGGCGCGGGAGCGCTTCAGGGGAGTGCTCCTCCTCCAGACCTGCAACCGGATCGAGGTGCTCGTCCAGGGGAGCGCCGCCTCGCTCACCGACTTTCTCCATGAGCAGGGGCGGGAGCGATTCGAGATCAGGGAAGGCGTCGACGTCCTCCGCCACCTGCTGCAGGTCGCCGCGGGCATCGACTCGATGATCGTCGGCGAAGACCAGATCCTGGGCCAGTTGAAGCGCGCCTGGGCCGCCTCGCAGGAGGCCGGCGCCTGCAGCCAGGTCATCGACCTCTGCATGAAAAAGGCGGTGCATGTGGGAATCGAGGTGAGACAGCAGACAAAGATCAACCGCGGCTCGGTCTCCATCGGTTCGGCCGCCGTGGCCCTCGCCGAAAACCTCCTCACCACCCTCAAAGGGCGGCACATTCTCGTCATCGGCAGCGGCGAGATGGGAATGCTCGTGGCGCAGGCGCTCGCCGCAAAGAACCTGACCGCCATCTATGTCGCAAACCGCACCTATGAACGGGCCGTCATGCTCGCCGGGAAGATCGGTGGCAAAGCGGTCCACTTCAACGAGCTTCGACGCTACTTCACCCTCTCCGACGTCGTGATCACCTGCACCTCGGCCCCGCACCCGGTGATCACAAAGGAGATCCTCATTGACGTGATGAAAGGGCGGTGCTGGCCCCTCGACGGCCATCCAAGACCCCTCGTCCTCATCGACATCGCCCAGCCGCGCGACGTCGAGGAGGGAGCGGGCGAGGTCGACGGGGTGAACCTCTTCACCATCGATAACCTCAGGGACGTCAACGAGCACAATATGGAGGCCCGGCGGGAAGAGGCGGCGCGGGCAGAGGCGTTCGTGGAGGCCGAGATCGACCGGTTCATCACCATGCTCAACGGGGCGTCGGCCGACGAGGTGCTCGGCGGCCTCTTCACCTGGGCCGAGGCGATCAGGCTCAGGGAACGCGACCGCGCCTGCGCGCGGCTGCAGGGGTGCAGCCCCGAGACCGCCGCCGTCATCGACGACCTGACAAGGGTGCTGACGAAAAAACTCCTCATCGATGCGACCTACTCGATCAGGGCCTGCGCCCAGAACGGCCGGATCGAAGAGGCCGAACGTCTGGTAGATGCGATCACACGGGGTGACCAATCATGTTTCCGGAAAGAAGACTGAGACGACTGAGAAAACGAACCTTCCAGCCCCTCTTCAAAGAAACGAGGCTGGCAGTGAGCGACCTTGTGATGCCGCTCTTTTTCGACGAGACGATCGAAGAGGCAGTGCCCATCGGCTCGATGCCCGGGCAGTACCGCTATCCCCTCGGGGATGCGGGCGCCGTCGCAGAGCGGCTGCAGCGTACCGGTCTTTCGGCGGTGCTGATCTTCGGCATCCCGCGGGAGAAAGACGCCGTGGCCACATCGGCCTACGACGGGGACGGCGTGGTCCAGCGGGCCATCGCCGGCATGAAAGCGGCCTGCCCGGACCTCGTCGTGATCACCGACGTCTGCGCCTGCGAGTATACCGACCACGGCCACTGCGGGATCGTCGGGGAGACCTGCAACGGCGGGAGGGACCTGCTCAACGACCCCTCGCTCGCCCTGATGCAGAAGATCGCCGTCTCGCATGCCAGGGCCGGGGCCGACATCGTTGCCCCCTCCTGCATGCTCGACGGCATGGTGCGGGCGATCAGGACCGCCCTCGACGGTTCAGGGTTTGCAGAGGTCCCGATCATGTCCTACTCCACGAAGTTCGCGAGCGCCTACTACGGCCCCTTCAGGGAGGCGGCAGACTCGGGCTTCTCCTTCGGCGACCGGACCACCTACCAGATGGACCCGGCCAATGCACGCGAGGCCCTGCTGGAGTCAGAGGAGGACGCCGCAGAGGGTGCGGACATCCTGATGGTGAAACCCGCCGGGCTCTACCTCGACGTCCTGGCAGAGATACGGGAGATCGGCCTCCCGGTCGCCGCCTACCAGGTCTCAGGCGAGTACGCCCAGCTGAAGGCCGCTTCGGCCCTCGGCTGGCTCGATGAGCGGAAGTGCGCCCTCGAAGCCCTCACCTGCATCAAGCGGGCCGGGGCCGACCTGATCATCACCTACTATGCCGAAGACGCTGCGAGGTGGCTGCATGAAGAGCAGTGAGCTCTTCGATCGGGCAAAAGCCTTGATGCCGGGCGGCGTCTCCAGCCCGGTGCGGGCGATCCAGCCCTACCCCTTCTACGTCGCCGGGGCTGCGGGTGCGTACCTGAAGACCGTCGACGGGGAGCGCCTCATCGACTGCTGCCTGGGCTACGGCCCCCTGATCCTGGGCCACGCCCCTGAAGCGGTCAGGGTAGCGATCGAGTCCCAGCTGGCCGACGGCTGGCTCTACGGCACCCCCTGTCCCGGCGAGGTCGCCCTCGGGGAGCGGATCGCGGCCGATCACCCCTCGATCGATATGGTCAGGTTCGTATCCAGCGGTTCAGAGGCGACGATGGCGGCGATCAGGCTTGCCCGCGCCGCCACCGGGCGGCAGGACATCGTCAAGATCGAGGGCGGGTTCCACGGTGCCCACGACGCCGTGCTCGTGAAGGCCGGGTCGGGCGCCACCACGATGGGCGTCCCGGACTCGGCCGGCGTCGTCGCCGACCTGGTGGCGCACACGCGGCAGGTGGCCTACAACGATCTCGAAGGGCTCGACGCCCTGCTCTCCTCCTCAGAAGATATCGCCGCCCTGATCATCGAACCGGTGATGGGCAACGTCGGCCCGATCCTCCCGGAGCCCGGCTACCTCCAGGAGGTGCGGGCCCTCACGCTCGACTACGACGTCCTGCTCATCTTCGACGAGGTGATCACCGGCTACCGCCTGGGCATCGGCGGGGCGCAGGTGCGCTACGGCGTCACCCCCGACCTGACCACTCTGGGCAAGATCATCGGCGGCGGCCTCCCCATCGGGGCCTTCGGCGGACGGCGCGACCTGATGGCAATGGTCGCCCCGCAGGGCCCGGTCTATCAGGCCGGCACCTTCAGCGGAAACCCCCTCACGATGGCGGCAGGCAATGCCGCCCTCGGCTGGCTCCACGAGAACCCGGGGATCTATAGCAGGCTCGAAAAGGGGACGCGCAGGATCGGCGAGACCTGCGCCGGGGCCGGCGGCTCGTTTGTCTCCCTCGGCTCCATGTTCAAGTACTTCTTCAGGCCGGCAGCCCCGAAGAACTACGCCGAGGCCAAAGAGAGCGACACCGCGGCGTTCAGAGTATTCTGGGAGAAGATGCTCAAGAGGGGCATCTTCGTCCCGCCCTCACAGTTCGAAACGAACTTCCTCTCGGCCGCGCACACAGATGAGATCATCGAACACATCGCAGACGCATACAGCACATGTCTCTCAGAATAGGAACACGAGGAAGTCAGCTCGCCCTCGTCCAGACCGAACGGGTCTGCAAGGCGCTGACGAAGATGGGCATCGAGGTTGAAACCGCCGTCATCAGGACGAAAGGGGACACGGCGACAGGCGTCCCCCTCCACCAGATCGGCGGGCAGGGCGTATTTGTCCGGGCCCTCGACGAGGCGATCATCGAGGGGACGATCGACGCCGCCGTCCACAGCATGAAGGACATCCCGGCCAAACGCCCGCGGGGCGTCGCCACCGGGGCAGTCCTCTCCCGCGACTCGCCCGCCGACTTCCTCGCCTATGAGGGGGAGATCGGCGACGTCGGCATTGTGGGCACCGCCTCGACGCGGCGGCGGGCGCAGATCCTCAGGCACGACCCTGAGATCACGGTGAAACAGCTCCGCGGCAACGTGGACACCAGGATCAAGAAGATGCGGGAAGGGGAGTACGACGCCATCGTCCTCGCCGAGGCCGGACTCGACCGCCTGGGCTACCACCTCCGGGGCCAGCGCCTCCCCCTCTCGCAGTTCGTCCCCTCGCCGAACCAGGGGGCGATCGCCGTGGTCTGCAGGAATACTCCAGAGATCACCGACGTCATCAGGAAACTCGATGACCCGCAGACCAGGATGGACGTCGGGATCGAGCGGATCATCATGGAAGAGGTGGGCGGCGGTTGTTTCACCCCGCAGGGAATCTACTGCAGGGACGGCCACGTCATCGCCGAGATCCTCTCCCTCGACGGGAGTGAGGACGTGCGGATCGAGGACGAGATCACGACGCCCGAAGAGGCGCGCGCCTGCGGGCAGCGCCTCCGCAACGATGCGATCGACCTGATCAAAGACGCCTACCGCCAGCTGGGGATCGCACCATGAGCGGAAAGGTCACCCTGGTCGGATCAGGGCCGGGTTCGATCGGTCTGCTTGCACCCAGGGGCAGAGAGGCGATCGAGGCGGCAGAAGTCGTGCTCTACGACCAGTTGCCAGGCGAGGAGATCATCGCCGTCCTCCCCCAACATGCCGAACTGATCGACTGCGGGAAGTACGGCGGCGACCATACCCTGGAGCAGGACGAGATCGAGGCGCTGATGATCGACCGTGCACGGGCAGGGAAGAACGTCGTCAGGCTGAAAGGTGGTGATTCCTTCCTCTTCGGGCGCGGCGGGGAGGAGATGGAGAGTCTGCGGGCCGCCGGGATCGAGGTCGCCGTGGTGCCGGGCATCACCTCGGCGATCGCCGTCCCCGAGGCGGTCGGCATCCCGGTGACCCACCGACGCTTCGCATCGCAGGTGACCGTCATCACCGGCCACGAGGACCCGACGAAGGGTGAGTCGGCCCTTGACTGGCGGCTGCTGGGGCAGAGCCGCGGCACGATCGTCGTCCTGATGGGAGTAAAAAACCTCCCGCAGATCGCCGCCGCCCTCGTGGAAAACGGCCGCAGCCCCAAAACCCCGGTCGCCATCATCGAGCGCGGGATGCGCCCTGACCAGCGCGTGACCGTCGGCACGCTCGGCGACATCGCCGGGATCGCCCGGGCGCAGAGCGTCAGACCGCCCGCCGTCATCGTCATCGGCGACGTCGTCAGCCTTTACGACGGGACGACGCTCTTTCGCCCCTGAATATCCGTCCAGATATCGAGGGCAAGGCTCTCGGGCAGGTCGAGGTCGTCCATGGTAAGAACCGACCCGGCCGCCACCCTTCTTTTTACCCCGGCGTCGTACAAAAGCCCGATCGGGACGTGGTCAGGGCAGTCGGCGATCGGCACACAGCTCCCCCGCACCACAAAACTCCCGATGCCGCGCTCGATCCGCTGACCGGGTTCGAGATCGATCTTTGCGATCGCCGCCACCGAGACCGTGGGGCGAGTGCCATTGTTGAGCAGAACCCCGCCGCCGGCGGCCACGCGCCTGACCGTCTTTGCGATCTCCAGGTTGCAGAGGTGGAAGTTCCGCACCAGCGTATAGACCGGACCCTCCCCCATCTTGTAATACCTGAGATACTCCCTGAACCGCTCGTCATGGCGGGCGGCGATGAAGACACCCGCAGGGGCGCCGGGCGAGAGGACGTAATCGCTCACCGGACGGCCGAGACTGGCCGCCCCCGCGGCAAGGAGTTCGGCCCCGGCCGTCAGGTCTGGCGTCGCCGGGCCGAGGAGCCCGGGCCTGAGGATCCCGGCGCCAAGCCCATTTGCCACCAGCGCCTGCTCGATCTGGACCTTGGTGCCGTCGGTGAACGCCGTCACTTTGTCCAGACTGATCCCCTGCTTCTTCGCCCAGAAGGCCATCTCGTCCGGGACCGGGTTATGGTTGAGGAACCCCTTGATGTTCCCGTAGACGAGGGGAAGAAAGCCCATCTGGACGGCCTCTTCCCGCAGTGCGGCAAGGCACCCGGGCTGATCGCCCTCGGCCTCGGTGAAAAGACCTTTTCCGGCAAAATACGATCCGGTGGTCACCTGCACCTCGGCGTCCATCGTGACGACCGGGATGGAGGCCGCCATCACCTCCTCGATCACGGCGGTCGCATGGATCACGTCGCCCGAGCACTCGACGACGATATCCGAACCCTCGATCAGGTCGGTGACATCGTTTGACGCCTTTATGCCGGTCGGCAGCCCGGAACCGCCGAGTCGGGGTCGACGCGTCAGCACCGGCCCCAATGCGAGGTCAGTCTGCCCCTCCAGCGCCATCATCAACCCTCGCGCAATAAACCCGGTCCCGACGATGCCGACCCGGACGCGGTCGCTCCTCTCTTCCCCCCGATACATTGCGGGGCTTTCTCAGGGGGATAATATATAAAGTTTTTCAATATCCGAAATGGGCGGCGGCGTCACCTGCAGGGCAGCGAGCATACAGACATCGCCAGAAACCTCAGGCAGGCCCGATCGGGTCAGGGAAATGGATACCCTTATATGCTGCGGCGTATCCCTGACCGATGGGCAGAACCACCTGCCCGGAGAAGAGCGATGATAGACGGCGTTCAAACGAAAAGCCTGCGGGTGATCCCTGACGAGCGGGGGCGGCTGATGGAGATCCTTCGCTGCGACGATCAGTTATTCAAGAAATTCGGGCAGGTCTACATGACCACCAATTACCCCGGCGTTGTAAAGGCCTGGCACTACCACAGGCTCCAGACCGATAACGTCTGCTGCCTCTCCGGGATGATCAAGGTCGCCCTGTACGACGCACGGGAGCATTCCCCCACCCACGGCGAGGTGAACGAGTTCTTTATCGGCGAGCACAACCCCATGCTCGTCACCATCCCGCCGGGAGTCTACCACGGCTGGAAATGCATCTCGGAAAAAGAGTCGATCGTGGTCTCTGTCCCGACCGAGGCCTACAACTACGAGCGGCCAGACGAATACCGCCTCCCGCCCGACACCCCGGAGATCCCGTACGACTGGGTGCTCAGACAGGGACTGCGCCACGGATAGCGAGGATTCTTATACTCTCCTGTTCCCCTTTTTCTGGATAGTATGAGAAGCGATCTCGTCAAGAAAGGATATGCCAGGGCGCCGAACAGGTCGCTCCTGCGCTCTCTCGGGGTCACCGACGGCGAAATGGACCGGCCGTTTATCGGCATCGCAAACGCCTACAACACCATCGTCCCCGGCCACCTTAACCTTCGCTCCCTCACCGAACGGGTAAAGGAAGGTGTTGCGGCAGGGGGAGGCGTTCCCTTCGAGTTCGGCGTCATCGGGATCTGCGACGGGATCGCCATGGGCCATACCGGGATGCGCTACTCCCTGCCGTCGCGGGAGAACATCGCCGACGCCATCGAACTGATGGTCCACGCCCACCGCTTCGACGGACTCGTCTGCGTCGGTACCTGCGACAAGATCGTGCCCGGCATGCTGATGGCGGCGGCGCGGTGCAACATCCCGGCGATCGTCGTCACCGGCGGGCCGATGCTTCCCGGTAGCCTCGGCGGAAAAGACCTCTCCCTGACCGACGTCTTCGAGGGCGTCGGGAAGGTTGCGGCCGGAACGATGAGCGAGGCAGAGCTCCACGACCTCGAATGCGCCGCCATGCCGGGCTGCGGGAGCTGCCAGGGGCTGTACACGGCGAACACGATGGCCTGCATGACCGAGGCGATGGGCATGTCCCTGCCCGGGTGTGCGGCGATGCCGGCGGTCGACGCCGGCAAACTCAGGATCGCCTACGAGAGCGGCGAGGCGGTGCTCAGGCTCGTCCGGGAGGGCAGAACAGTCCGGGAGATCATCACCCACGCCGCCCTGAAGAATGCGGTCAGGGTGGACATGGCGCTCGGCGGTTCGACCAACACCGTCCTCCACCTGATGGCGATCGCCACCGAGGCCGGCGTGCCCCTGGTGCTGGACGACTTCAACACGATCGGCGAGGTCGTCCCGCATATCAGCCACATGCAGCCCGGCGGTCCCCATCCGATGGTCGCCCTCCACCGGGCCGGCGGGATCCCTGCCGTGCTCCACGAACTCATCGACCTGATCGAAGACGCTCCCACCGTCTCGGGCAGGAGCATCAGGGAGATCGCCGCGGCAGCGCGGGTGCTCGACCCCGCCGTGATCAGGCCGGTCTCCGACCCGGTACACGCCGCCGGCGGGCTGAAGATCCTCAAAGGCAGCCTTGCACCTCTGGGATCGGTGATCAAGTGTTCGGCCGTCGACGAGGCGATGTGGCGGCACACCGGCCCTGCCCGGGTATTCGACGGAGAGGACGAGGCGATGAAGGCGATCCTGGAGAAGGAGATCAACGAGGGCGACGTCGTCGTGATCCGGTACGAGGGGCCGAAAGGGGGGCCGGGTATGCCAGAGATGCTCTCCCCGACCTCGGCCCTCGTCGGCCTCGGCTACCACCGGGTGGTGCTCGTCACCGACGGTCGGTTCTCCGGCGGGACGCGCGGGCCGTGCATCGGGCATGTGGCCCCGGAGGCGGCGGCCGGCGGCCCGATCGGGCTTGTCCAGGACGGCGACCTGATCGCCGTCGACCTCTTCGAAAAAAGGATCGACCTGATCGTCGATGGGAAGGTCCTGGCAGAACGCAGGGCGGCGTGGACACCAGAAGAGCGCGAGATCACCGGGATCCTCAAACGCTATGCGGCAACCGTCGGCGGTGCCGACATCGGCGCGGTCCAGCGCTGAGTCGAACATTTTTTCGGAGGATTAAAATCCTCTTCAATCCATTTCTCTCCTGTGGTCTGCCCGCAGCGGGTGGATCAGAGAGGATCTGATATGATTGACCATATTCTTGAAGGCAACAAAGAGTTTATCAAGGGCGATTTCACCGAAAACCGTGACTATTACCGCGCACTCGCATCGGGCCAGAGCCCCACCGTGCTCTGGATCGGATGCTCAGATTCAAGGGTCGCCCCCGAGCGGATAAGCGGGGCAAAGTCCGGCGAGATCTTCGTCCACCGCAACATCGGCAACATCGTACGGTAGTGTTTCAGATCTTCTGTAATTCGTCTGAGCCCTGTCTCCTTGTTTGATCATTCCCCCTCCATCGTCAAATATCTTCTGCCGGTCACCCACTCCTCATTGATGTCCATCAGGATGGATCCTGCCAGCCTGAGGAGTGACTCTTCATTGGGAAAGGCCCCTACAACTTTGGTTCTCCGTTTCAGTTCCTTGTTGACTCTTTCCATCATGTTCGTCGTTCGGATCCGCTTTGCGTGCTCTTTCGGGAACGCCGTGTAACTCATAAGTCCCGGGATGAATCTCTCGATCGTATTGGCCGCTTTCCGATATCCTCGTTCGTTCAGATCGTCTGCAAGCTCCTGCAGTCTCTCCTCGTCCCCATATGCCTCCTTCAAGGACTCAGCAACTTCTTTCTGATGTTTCCGTGGAATATTCTTTAAAACCGCCCGGGTGCAATGGACCGAGCACATCTGCCACGATGCGCCGAGGAAGGTGGCTTCCGCCGCCTTCTGGATCCCGGCATGACCATCTGAGACAACCATCTTGACACCCACCAATCCTCGTTCTTTGAGGTCTTCGAACAATCCCGACCAGAACATCTCATTCTCGCAATCAGTGATTCTGGCTCCCAGGATTTCGCGGTAGCCATCCATTCGAACACCGGCGATCACCAGAAGAGCTTTGGTGATGTACCGTGGTCCCTCTCTGACTTTGTAGTACGAAGCATCCACAAAGAGATAGGGAATCTCCTGTTCAATAGGCCTCTGAAGGAATGCATGGACCTGTTCATCGAGGTCCTTTGCTATCCTGGATACTGAAGCAGGAGAGAGTTGTTCGATGCCAAAATGAGCAACAATCTCCTGGATCCGGCGGGTTGAGACTCCCTGAAGGTAGGATTCAAAGATAGCATTCTCAAGAGCCTTCTCAACCCGGGAATAGCGTCCAAATACCTGTGTTTCGAAGGGAAATTCTCGGAACTGCGGTTTCTGGAGGATCGTTTCTCCATATCGGGTTTTCAGAGATCGCTTCTTGTAGCCGTTTCGGTGAGCCTTCCGCGCATCGGTTCGTTCATACTGCTCGGCTCCCGCCTGGTGGAGGGCTTCGAGCAGCATCACCTGGTTGAGGAACCAGGTGATGAGGGTCTTCATGCCATTCTCATTATCGGAAAGATAATCTTCGATTAACGCTAAGGGATCCATGGCCCTGTTTCTCCTTTCTGCAAATCTAGGTTGGATTCAGGGCCAAATTATTTTTACAGAAGATTCGTTACACTGTCTCGTACGGGTCGGCGACTGGAACTTCGCCACGATCCTCGAGTACGCCATCAAGCACCTGAAGGTCTCAGACATTGTGATCTGCGGCCACTCGGACTGCGGCGCAATTAAGGCTCTTACAGCAGACAAAGAGTCGGATGAGGCCTATATCCCGCTCTGGCTCTCCAATGCCAGTCAGGCGCGCGCCGAGCTCGAGCGGGAAATGCCAAAGCCCGCCGATCCCGTGGCCCAGAAAGAGTGGCGGCGCAAACTCGAGGAGGAGAACGTGAAACTCCAGCTGAAGAACCTCAGGACCTACCCGATCGTCCGCGAAGCAGAACGGAGCGGCAAGGTCGAGGCGCACGGCATGTATTTCGACCTTGACACGGGCAAACTCGAAAAAGTTGCTTAATCGAGGACAGCCTCGATCTCTTTTTTTATCTGCGGAAGAGAGATCCGCCCGATCGGCGTGACCTTGCCGTTGACCAGGATGATCGGAAGGGGCGGGTGGTGCTTCTCGACGATCGCCCTGACATAATCGGGAACGCCGTCATCGAGCAGGGTGAGTTTTACCCCGACCTTCCCGCCGTACTCCAGAGCAAGCGCCTCTTCAAGGGCTTTTACCGCTTCGACCAGTTTTTCCGTCGGGCAGCACGCAACAAGCCCGCAGGTGCGGTCCTCATTGCAGGGGAAAGGACTGCACGACCCATAGGAAAACCCGATCACCTCGATCTCAACAGATTCTGCCATAGGAGAAAGGTTGGGGCCGGTAAAATATCAGGGTTTGTTATCTGGCAGGGCCATGGTGGCGAGCAGCGCACCCATCTGGTCCCGCAGATCCTTCTCCCGATCGGGATCGGCGCGGATATCGGCCATCTCGTCCACGTCAGGCACGAGGACGTTGCCGAGCTGGCGTATGCCGAGGCGGGTGAAAAAGGCGTGGACCACCCGGTGGACGCAGGTGAAGTCCTCGGCGCCGGCCGAACAGAGGAGACCCCACTGCACCGGGGTCTGACCCGAGAGCGCCCGGGCGGCGGCCAGGGAGAGGGAACGGTCGATGAGCGCTTTTAAGGCTGAGGGAACGGTGCCGGCGGCGACCGGGGTGCAGACGACGATCAGGCGCGCCGCCTCTATCGCCCCGATCACCCCGTCCATCTCGTCGTCAATCACGCACCGCCCCGTATTGAAGCAGCGGTAACAGGCGGTGCAGTGACTGATCGCACGCTCGGCCGGATACACAAATGTGGTGCCAAGACCCGCAGCGGCGCAGGCGTCCGCAGCCCACCCGGCAAGGGTGGCGGTGTTGCCGTGGCGGCGCGGGCTGCCCTGGATGATGAGCGCGCCGTCACGGGGTGCCGCGGGAGAAGGGCGCACGCGCGGTTCGGGCGGGTGGAGAAGAAAGGTGTCGGGCCGTTCGGGCAGGGCGTTTGCGAGCAGGGAAAAGGTCGTCAGGGCTACGCTCTCTGCACTTTGCGGGCTTCCCGGCGGGTATTCGTGGGTGTTGGTGTGATAGGTGTACAGCGCCTCTCCCCCCCTCCGAAACTCGACGGTGTATCGCCCCATTCCGGGACAGGCATCGCTGAGGTCTTCATAGAGCAGCACCAGCTCACCGGGCTGCCCCTCTACCGTGATCTCGGCCGAACGTACGGTCCAGGCGCCATGCATTCTCTTCCTCCGGCCGATTTAAGGCTGGCCAGAGATATAAGATTTTGTGAGCGGGCCTGACCGGAACGGTCACTACCGTTAAAAAGGTTCGTAGCGCAATAACTATGGTAATTCATGAAGGCGGTTCTGGGTCTTGAAGACGGCGAATTTATTGTGGGAGAAGGGTTCGGTGCTGAAGGGTCCAGTTCCGGAGAACTGGTCTTTTCCACCCAGATGACCGGATACATGGAGGCGCTCACCGACCCCAGTTACGCGGGTCAGCTCCTCATGTTCACCTTCCCGCTTATCGGCAATTATGGCGTAGACGGACAGAATTTTCAAAGTCCGATGGTGCATGCCCTCGGCTGTGTTGCCCGGGAGGTGTGCACCACACCATCGGCAAATCCATCAATCATCGACTTTTTTGAGAAAAACGGGCTTTTGGGGATATCGGGCGTCGACACCAGGAAGCTCACCATCAAGACACGAGAGCACGGCACGATGCGCGCGGCGCTCATCGTCGGCAGCGACGACGGTGAGGAGGCGGTGCGCATGGCCCGCGCCGTTCAGAACATCAGCGAGCAGGACCTGATCGCGCAGGTCTCGTGCAAGGAGTCCTACCGCATCCCCGGGAAGGGCAAGAGGATCGCCGTGATAGACCTCGGGATCAAGAAGAACATCGCAATCAGCCTGCGCAGGCGCGGGGCCGACCTGCACATCTTCCCGCACAATGCAAAGCCTTCGGAGATCGAATCCTACGAGCCCGAGGCAATATTCATCACCAACGGCCCGGGCGATCCCAAACGCGCCACCGACGCCATCGCCGCGGCAAAACACTTCATCGGCAAACTGCCGGTCTTCGGGATCTGCATGGGCAACCAGATCTGCGCCCTCGCCCTCGGCGGCGAGACCTATAAGATGAAGTTCGGCCACCGCGGCTCCAACCAGCCGGTGCGCCACACCGACGGGCAGATCTACATCACCACCCAGAACCACGGTTTTGCAGTGGACGGCAACTCCCTCCCCGAGGGCTGCACGGTCGCCTACACCAACGTGAACGACGGCAGTGTCGAAGGGTTCTGCAACGACGACCTCAATGTCCTCTGCGTCCAGTTCCATCCAGAGGCGCACGGCGGCCCGCACGACACCGAACGACACATATTCAACGAAATGTACAGGAGGATTGCCTGATGCCGAAAAACCCCCGTATCAAAAAGGCGCTGATCATCGGATCAGGCCCCATCCAGATCGGGCAGGCCGCCGAGTTCGACTTCTCGGGCTCACAGGCCTGCCGCGCCCTGCGTGAAGAGGGCGTCGAGGTGGTGCTGGTCAACTCCAACCCCGCCACGATCCAGACCGACCCCGAGATGGCCGACCGGATCTATATCGAGCCCATCAACGCCGGGATCATCGCGAAGATCATCGAAAAAGAGCGGCCCGACGGCATCCTCTCCGGCATGGGGGGCCAGACCGGCCTGAACATGACCGCAGAACTCGCCGAGATGGGGGCGCTCAAGGACGTCGAGATCCTGGGCACACCCTTGGAAGCGATCTACCAGGGCGAGGACCGGGAGAAGTTCAAGGACCTGATGACCGCGATTGGTGAACCCGTCCCGAAGAGCATGATCCTCGAACATATCGAGGACCTGGACCGTGCCCTCGAACTGGTCGGGCTGCCTGCGATCATCAGGCCGGCATACACCCTCGGCGGGGCCGGCGGCGGGATCGCCCACACCCCCGAAGAGTTAAAGCGCATCGTCGATGTGGGCCTCAACCGCTCGCGCATCCACCAGGTGCTCATCGAAGAGAGCGTCATGGGCTGGAAGGAGATCGAGTTCGAAGTGATGCGCGACGCCGCTGACACCTGTCTCATCGTCTGCGGCATGGAGAACGTCGACCCGATGGGCGTCCACACCGGCGAGAGCGTCGTCGTCGCCCCGATCCTGACCCTGCGCGACGACGAGTTCCAGATGATGCGCTCGGCGGCGATCAAGATCATCAGGGCGCTCGACGTCCAGGGCGGCTGCAATATCCAGTTCGCCTTCAAGGACGGCGACTACCGCGTCATCGAGGTGAACCCGCGGGTCTCTCGCTCCTCGGCCCTCGCCTCGAAGGCAACCGGCTACCCGATCGCACGGGTCGCCGCGAAGATCGCCATCGGTCTTCGTCTCGACGAGATCACAAATACCGTCACCGGCAAGACGCCGGCCTCCTTCGAGCCGGCGATCGACTACGTCGTCGTCAAGGTGCCACGCTGGCCCTTTGACAAGTTCAAGACCGCCGACCGGACCCTGACGACAGCCATGAAGTCCACCGGCGAGGTGATGGCGATCGGCCGGACCATCGAAGAGGCCTTCAAAAAGGCGCTCCGCTCCCTGGACAACGACCAGCGCGAGCACACCAACCTCAACGAGATCAGGATGATCCTGACAAGCCCGACCGACGAACGGTTCGGCTGCCTCTTCGACGCCTTCAGACAGGGAATGACCGTCGACGAGATCGCCGGGATGACGAAAATCACCCCCTTCTTCCTGGAGAAGATCCGGCACATCGTCGAGATCGAGAAAAAGCTCAGGGAGAACTGCGAGGAGGGCGACATCAGGACGGCCAAACGCTTCGGCTTCTCCACGACGGAGATCGTCGAACTCACCGGCCTTTCGGCGGATGAGATCGACCGGCAGGGCGGGAAAGTGACCTACAAGATGGTCGACACCTGCGCCGCCGAGTTCCCGGCAAACACCCCCTATCTCTACTCCACCATGGAAGACGAGAACGAGGACGTGCACGACGATCGCCGGAAGGTGCTCATCCTCGGTTCGGGCCCGATCAGGATCGGGCAGGGGATCGAGTTCGACTACTGCACCGTCCACGCCGTGAAGGCGGCGCGGGAAGAGGGCGTGCTCGTCCACATCGTCAACAACAACCCCGAAACCGTCTCTACCGACTTCGACACCTCCGACCTCCTCTTCTTCGAGCCGATGCAGCTCGAAGACGTCATGAACATCCTGAAAAACGACGAGTATTACGGCGTGATGGTCCAGTTCGGCGGGCAGAACTCGGTCAACCTCGCCATCCCGATCGAGAACGAGATCAGGAGGCTCGGGCTTCCGACCCGGATCCTGGGGACGTCGCCGGACGCCATGGACGTCGCTGAGGACCGGGACCGCTTCAGCGTCCTCCTGGACCGGCTCGGCATACCCTCGGCACCGAACAGTTCGGCATATTCCGAGGACCAGGCCAGGGCCATTGCCGAGGAGATCGGCTACCCCGTGCTCGTCAGGCCCAGTTACGTCCTCGGCGGCAGGGCGATGGAGATCGTCCACGACCAGGTGGAACTGGAGGGATATATGAAGGAGGCGGTGAGGGTCTCGCGGCAGCACCCGGTGCTCATCGACCGGTTCCTCCAGGACGCCTACGAGCTCGACGTCGACGCCGTCTGCGACGGTGAAGAGGTGCTCATCGGCGGGGTCATGGAGCATATCGAGGAGGCCGGCGTCCACTCGGGCGACTCGGCCTGCGTCATCCCCACCCAGTCCCTCTCGGCGTCGGTGATCGAGCGGGTGAAAAACTACACCCGGCAGATCGCCATCGAGATGGGCGTGGTCGGGCTGATCAACATCCAGCTCGCGGTGAAAGACGATATCGTCTACGTGCTCGAAGCAAACCCGCGGGCGAGCCGCACCGTTCCCTTCGTCTCGAAGGCGACCGGCATCCCGCTCGCAAAGGTCGCCGCCAGGGTGATGATGGGACGCAAACTCTCCGAACTCGGCTACCAGGAGAAGACCTTGAAGCACGTCGCCGTCAAGGAGGTGCTCCTCCCCTTCAACAAACTGCCGGGCGTCGACACCGTCCTCGGCCCTGAGATGAAGAGCACCGGCGAGGTAATGGGCATCGACTACGACTTCGGCCGGGCCTATTACAAGGCATGCCTTGCGGCCGACAACGACCTCCCGCTCGAGGGGAGCGTCTTCATCTCGGTCCCTGACGAGCAGAAGGAGGCGATCGTCCCGATCGCACGGAAACTCAGCGATCTCGGCCTCGTCCTCTATGGCACCGGCGGCACGGCTGAGTGCCTCCTCCAGGCCGGCATCGACATGAAGATGGTCAGGAAGGTCCAGGAGGGATCCCCGAACGTCATCGACATGATGCGCAAAGGCGAGATCAGCCTGATCATCAACACGCCCTCGGACAAGCAGTCCAGGCAGGACCACTACCAGATCATGCGGGTCGCCGTGGACTACTCGGTACCCTACATCACCACCCTCTCCGCGGCCGAAGCTGCGGCCGGGGCGATCGAGGTGATGAAGCACGAGGAGATCACCATCGAGCCGCTGAGCCATTACCACGCCGGGCTCTGAACCGGCCATCCTCTTCGTTTTTCTTCGATGCAGGGCCGAAATCCCGGCGGCGCCGAGCGGGACGATGAAACCGGGCCCGGGCCCTGCACCACCTTTTATGGTATGAATGCAATATCTGTACCGTCATACAGGAGGGCCGGCCGGACAAGGACCGCCGGATCCTCTCAATAACAGAGGGAGCATCACCCATGGGAAAAGGAAAAATTGTACTCGCCTACTCGGGCGGCCTTGACACCTCGATCTGCATCCCGCTCCTCAAGGAGCACTACGGTTACGACGAAGTGGTCACCGTCGTCGTCGACGTCGGTCAGCCCGCTCACGAGATCGAAGAAGGGGCAAAGAAGGGCGAACGGCTTGCCGACCGCCACTACACGGTGGACGCGAAGGACGCCTTTGTTCGGGAGCACATCTTCCGTGCGATCAAGGCGAACGGGAGTTACGAAGGTTACCCGATGGGCACCGCCCTCGCCCGCCCCCTGATCGCCGAGGAGATCGTCGCCATCGCAAAGAAAGAGGGAGCGACGGCAATCGCCCACGGCTGCACCGGCAAGGGCAACGACCAGCTCCGCTTCGATTTCATCTTCCGTGCGAACGGGTTCGAGGTCGTCGCCCCGATCAGGGAGATGAACCTCGCCCGCGAGTGGGAGATCGAGTACGCCGAGAAGCACGGCGTACCGGTCCCGGTGAAGAAAGAGAAGCCCTGGTCCATCGACGAGAACTTCTGGTCCCGGAGCATTGAAGGCGGAAAACTCGAGGACCCCGCATACCACCCGCCCGAGGAGATCTTTGCCTGGACCCTATCTGCACAGGACGCACCCGCAGAGCCCGAAACCGTCACGATCGGCTTTGAGCAGGGTGTCCCGGTATCCCTCAACGGGAAGAGGATGGAAGGCGGCGACCTGATCCAGGAACTCAACGCCATCGCCGGGCGCCATGGTGTCGGCAGGAACGACATGATCGAGGACCGCATCCTCGGCCTCAAGGCCCGCGAGAACTACGAGCACCCGGCCGCAACCGTCATTCTCACGGCCCACCGCGACCTCGAACAGCTGGTGCTCACCAGGGGAGAACTCTCCTTCAAGCACATCGTGGACGAGAAGTGGTCAGAACTCGCTTACATGGGCCTGGTCCACGAGCCCCTCTATGCCGCCCTCAACGCCTTCATCGACACCACGCAGGAGCGGGTCACAGGCTCGGTGGACTGCGTCCTCTTCAAGGGAAGCGTCCATGTCGCCGGGCGGAGTTCGCCGATGGCCCTCTATTCGAGCGACCTCGTCTCCTTCGACTCCCACACCATCGACCAGTGCGATGCGGTCGGGGTCTCAAAGTACTTCGGGATGCAGGCGCGCCTTCTCAAGCAGATCAGAAAAGAATAAACTTTTTTTGTGGCGGGGTCACGGTGGAGGAGGGAACGTTTCCCACCGCCCTGACATAACTCCCCCCCTTCGTCTGTACTTCCCGGGCAGACCCCGGATGGCGGGGATTCGCACATGAAAGAAGACATGCGAAGTATCCGGGAACGATTGCATCGATGAAAGGACGGTAGATCGGCATGCCGGTGGCGGGGGCCTGCCGCCCCCCGGTCCCCCCGCCCATTGCGGGGGGAAGATGGCGTGGTTCATTCTGGCTCCTGTGCTGCCTTCCCGGCCCAATCGCGCGCGGGGGTCCGGGGGCAGAGCCCCCGGCGGGCAGCGTGGGGAAGGCGGGTGATCGGCATGCCGATTGCAATTGGGAGGGGACGAAGCCGGGCAGATCTGAATTCCGGCCCCTGCCTTCCACGCAAATCGGCAAGAAGGATCCGATCCTCATGAGATAGCAGGCCTATCTGTTCAGCATGATGTCATGGATCTCTCCAGGGTCCCGACCTAGGGCAAACTCCTCTGGTGACGTCAACAACATGGTCCCAGAACCCCAAAAAAAGAGGGAAAGAAGAGATATTACAGGAGTCTATCGCCAGCCCCGGCGCCGGGCGCACACGAATACACATCGGTGATCGTGATCCTGATCAGCGACTTTGCCGGGTACTTATCGGACTTCGCCTTCACGTCCGCACGCATCTTCTCGTACTCGGGCCCGGCGGTGAGGATCTCGACGTCGCCCTTGATCTGGATGCACCCTTTCGTCTCAGGCCCCCAGATATAGATCGCTGCCCGCGGGTTCTCCTGCATATTCGCAAGGCTCTTGTTCATGTAGTTGTCTGCAACCCAGATCGTCCGGTCGTCGATGAGCCATACCGATTTCATCGGGGCGACGTTTGGAACGCCGTCCTTCGAGGCGGTCGCGAGCGGATAGACCGGGGCCTTTGCAAACATCTCTTTCATCTCAGGCGTCAGTTCTGCCATGGTGATCATCACAAAATACAACGCCCTGATAAAAAATACTGCCGGGCAGGAGGTAATTTTATGATGTCATACGCACCTCATTCAGCCATGACCAACGTCGATCCCTATATCACCATGATTAAAGCGAAGATCGAGGAGCTGGATGCCGAGCTCAACGTGATCAAAGCAAAGGCAAAAGGCAGGGGCGCCGAGGCCGAGATCCAGCTCAACGAGATCGCCTCTGAATATGCCGGGAAACGGGATGAAATGGAGAGAAAGGTGAAAGACCTCCAGGCATCAGGCGGAAGCGCCATGCAGGACATGAAAGAAGGGGCCGGGCGGGCGCTCGACGAACTCACCGCAGCGCTTGAAAAGGCGAAGTCACGATTCTCCTGAACCCTCCTCCCTCATCAGGGCGGAAAAAAAGGCGAGGTCTCCAGGAGCGGAGCAGTTCCTTCTGTGGTCTGCCCCCTCTCCTCAGGTTCACTGCCCCATCATCGGAATGCGGTCGCCCGCACCGGGCCCGGGCGTGCAGGAGAACACTTCGGTGATCGCGACGACGATCAGGCTCTTTGCCGGGGCCTGCGACATCTTGGCAAGGACGATCTCCCGCATCTTCTGGAAGTCCTCCCCCTCGGTCACGATCGAGACGTCGCCCTTGATCTGGAAACACCCCTTCGTCTCCGGCCCCCAGACATAGATCGCAGCCTTCGGGTTTTCCCTGAGGTTCGCGAGACTCTTTTTCATAAAATTGTCGGCGATCCAGATCGTATCGTCGCCCACAAGCATGCAGAACCCGATCGGCACAACATTCGGAATGCCGTCCTTCGAAGCGGTCGCAACGGGAAATACCCTGACCGACGAAAAGGCGGCCTTCATCTCTTCTGTGAGTTTGACCATGGTAATCAGATACCTTTGCATCCCGCAATATATACCTGTGCGTCACACACCAAAAAAGGCCTCAATTAGGAGATACCGGAACATCACCGGAGATGATGGGGTGAAAGACCCCTGCAGGAGCGTATCACACGGCAATGCAGGAACCTGCACCGCCATCCTTTCCTGAGGGAGGAGGAAATGGGAAGATAGAAAGGTATAAAGTATTCAGGGGGTGAGATTGGTATATGTGCGCCAGTTTTATGGACCGCTTTTTCAAACCGAAGCCGTATATCGTTGAAAGTGTTCCCCCACCATCAATCAGCCACGGCGCAGGGATGGTGATCCCCGAATATAAGGTGAAGCCGTACTTCATCGTTGCATCGGTCGAGATGGGAAATACCACGACAAAGTGCATCCTCACCGGCACAAACCTGGAAACAGGCCACACCTATATCATCAACAAGACGGTGAAGATGAGCCGGGACGTCCGAGCGCCAAAACCCGGCGAAGAGGTCTTCGGTGAGACGCTCGACGGCACGCAGCTCACCAAGGAGTCGGTCACCGAACTTGTCAGGGACACGCTGATCCAGTGCCACAAGGATGTGGGCCTCTCAATCCAGACCGATCTCGATTTCGTGGTCAGGAGCACCGGCGTCGTTGCCGCCATGGACTCTCCCGATCAGGTCGGCGATTTCGTCATCGCCCTTGCAAACGGCTGTCTTGCTGCCGGTGTGCCGCCAAAGAAGATGACGCCGCCCATGTCCAAGGAGAACCTCACGAAAAAACTCCAGGCCCACAGTTTCGCGGACAAAGTGGTCTTTGTCGGGGCGGTTGCGGGCGTTATCCCGCCACTGGGAAGTTCAGGTGTGGAGATGGTCGCAAACGAGATGGAGGGCGAACTTGCGATGGCCGGGATCAAAGAAGGCGCAAAGGGCACCCCGGTGGACTTTCGCAATCCCTGCATCTCCATCGACTTCGGCACCACCCTTGACGGCAGGATCACCTCTGACGTCCCGGCCGGCGATCCAAACCCCTTCGCCAAGACGATCGGAAACTTCTGCGGTCTTGCCGGCGCAGTTCCCGACGCCATTGTCAGGGGGACCGGACAGGTCGAGGGGCGGACCGGCACGGCCCTGGACATGTTCGGCGACCAGAGCGTCACCGAGGGGCTTTCACGGATCGGCAGATCGGCGTCGATCATCGAGGATTATGTCAGGCGCATCCACAGCCACATCGATATCGGCATCGTACCGCCTGACCGGGAGCGCTTCGGTCGTGTGCCGGTCAGTTCAAAGGTCGCCCACGATTCCGGCGTCGCCCTGATCGGCTGCGACGTGGGCGTGAACGGGAGCGAAACCGGAGAACTCAATACCATCGGTGCCGAAATATATGAGAAGTACGGCAGGGGCGTGCTTGTGGACGTGATCGACCATGTCTGCGCAGAGATGGCCCTCCGTCTCATAGATATAGCATCCGACCATGGCATGGTCCCTGAAAATTCGTCCATCGGTTTCACCGGGAGAGCGGCAATCTCAGGTCGCAAACCTCAGTATATCCTCGACGGCATTGCAAAGCGGGGCTATTACAAAGATCCGCAGAACCATGTCGTCTTTGTGGACGACGGCCTCGCACGGGGCGCCGCCCTGATGGGGAGGTGCATGAACTCCCTTGGAAAACCGAAAAATCCGCTCGGAGGCGTACGCGGCGGCCCATGCATCATGGCCAGACGGATAAAAATTGGCAAGTGAGGAAGCATATGGCAGAAGAAGAAGAGTTATTTGATCTGGTGATCCCGCCGGGCGTGCCGAGAAGCGTTATCAGGGCCATCATCCAGAAATATGACGTAGAACTGGTGGAACGAAGCCAGCCGCTCTATTATGCAAATATGAGCGGTGACGTCCGGGATCTCCTCGCCTTCAGGGGCAAAAAAGAGGTGGTCCTGGAGGCCGAAAAAGAGATGCGCACCCTTGTCCTTGCGTTTATCGGCGAGGACTGACCTTTTTTTCTCTCCAAAAAAATATTAGTGGAGCAGCCGCACAAGAAGGGCTTTCTGGGCGTGGAGCCGATTCTCGGCCTGGTCCCAGACGACGCTCTGCGGCCCTTCGATCACCTCGTCGGTGATCTCCTCGCCGCGGTGTGCAGGGAGGCAGTGCATCACGATGGCGTCGGGTTCGGCACGGTTCACGATCTCGGTGGTGATCGTATAACCCTGGAAGGCACGCAGCCGCGCCTCGCGCTCGGCTTCGTTGCCCATCGAAACCCAGACATCGGTATAGAGAGCATGGGCCCCATCGGCGGCCTCTTCGGCCGTTTTACAGAAGGTCAGATGGGCCCCGTGGGAAAGGGCCTCCTCAACGATCCGTTGCGGGGGCTGATAGCCTGGCGGGCAGGCGACACGCAGGTCAAGGCCGGTATGGGCCGAGGCCATCAGAAGCGTGTTGCAGACATTGTTCCCGTCACCTATCCAGGCGAGCCGCAGATCCTTCAGGGATGAGAAATGTTCCTTCAGGGTCATGAGGTCGGCGAGCACCTGGCAGGGATGGGCGATATCTGAGAGCCCGTTGATCACCGGTACAGATGCATATCGCGCGAATTCCTCGATGGTCGTGTGTTTGTACGCCCTGATCATCACCGCCGAGACATAGCGGGAGAGCACCCGCGCCGTGTCCCGCGCCAGTTCGCCGCGGCCGATCTGCAGATCGCTCGGGTTGAGAAAGAGGGCATGTCCCCCGAGGTCGTGCATGCCCGCCTCAAAGGAGACACGGGTCCGGGTGGAGGCCTTCTCGAATATCATGCCGAGGCTTTTGCCCTGCAGAAGGGCATGAGAGCGCCCTTCCCTGCGCAGGGCCTTGAGCCGCTCGGCCTCGGCAAGAAGCGCCTCAAGTTCGCCTGCATCTACATCCAGAAGTGTAAGAAAATCCTTCTTCATCGTATTTCCTTCATATGTTTGATCCGTTTGTCAAGGAGGGCAGGTTTGCCGATGTCGTGCCGGTACCATACGCCTCCTCTCACCGATGCCGCCGCCCGCTCGGCAGTCTCCTCGGCCTCTGCAAGGGAGTCGCCAAGCCCGACAAACGCCATCGTTCTTGACTGAAGGGTCACCATCCGGCCGTCCTTCTCCCCGACATTCGCATAGTAGAGGATAGCGTCGCCATAGTCCCCGACGGCGATCGGCGCCCCTGACACCGGGGCGTCCGGATACCCTTCGGGAACGAGATATTTGCAGACCGTCGCTTTCGGCGCAAACTGCACGTGGGCCCTGGAGAGGCTGCCCTCGACGATCCTGCAGAGAATTGCGGCAAAATCGCTCTCCAGAAGCGAAAGAACATTCATCGCCTCGGGATCGCCGAACCGGGAGTTGAACTCCACAACCTTCGGGCCGTCCCGCGTATTCATGAATTGACCATACAGGATCCCGCGGTAGGGCTGCCCCTCGACGGCCATCGCCGCCACCGTTCCCCGCATGATCTCGAGGGCAGCCTCGTAATCGGCATGCGTGACAAATGGGAGGAGATGATCTTCGAGGGAGTAGGTGCCCATGCCGCCGGTATTCGGGCCGGTGTCCCCCTCAAAGGCGCGTTTGTGGTCCTGGACCAGGGGCATCGGCACCAGATGGTTGCCGTCGACAAAGGCCTGAAGGGTGAACTCCTCGCCGATGAGCCGTTCCTCAAGAACGACACCACCGTCAAGGGTCCTGGCATACGCCTTCGCCCCTTCGCGGTCGACCTGCTCGCCCATGATCCTGACGCCCTTGCCGCCGGTGAGGCCGATCGGCTTTACAGCAAGGTCGCCGTCATAAGCGTCGATATAGTCGCAGGCGGCAGCGGTGTCATGGAAGACCCGGTAATGGGGGCGACCGGGAATCCCGTGCCGTTCCATCATATCCCTGCAGAACGCCTTGTCGGTCTCGAGGCGTGCGGCCAGACGGGTGGGGCCGACACAGGGGATGCCCTGCTGCTGGAGAGCATCGGCGATACCTGCCTCAAGGGGCGCCTCAGGGCCGATGATCGCGCAGTCCACGCCACATTCACGGGCAAAATCAGCGACTTTTTCGACACGGGTCTCTTTTTCTATGAGGTGACGCTTCGAAAGAGCGGCAATACCCGGGTTTTTTCTGGCCATTACCGAAAAAATCGTGGCTTCACTGTTGCAGGAGAGGGCACGGGCTATGGCGTGTTCCCTGCCTCCTCCGCCCACAACAAGAATCTTCATGTCCATAATTATATGCCTCTCCTAAATAAATTGGTTACAGGTTCATTATCTCCGATACCGTCGCCAGGGGAATAAGGGAGAGCCCTTCACCTGCAAAAACCTCAGTCGCGCCGCTTTCACGGTCCACAACCACACCGACGGCGACGACCTCGGCCCCGGCGTCCCTGAGGGCGCGGGCACCATAGAGGGCCGAACCGCCTGAGGTTGTGACATCTTCGACGAGGAGAACCGCCTTTCCCTTTACGTCACCGATAATGACGCCGCTTTTTCCATGGGCCTTCTCCTCCTTTCTGATGATCGCATAGGGTTTTCCCGCTGCGAGAGAGGTTGCGACCGCCAGGGGCACTGCCCCGACGGCGACGCCGGCCACCACATCGAAGGTAAACCGGCCTGCAAACTCCCTGCCGATCCGGCCGAGAAGGGCGGGATCCGTAATCGCCGTCTTGATATCCAGATAGTACGTGCTTCTTGCCCCTGAGGCAAGAACAAAGTCCCCGAACTCGATTGCCCCGTGGTCCTTGAGCAGTGATGCAATTGATGCTACCATGGTACGTCTTTAACTCCTGCAAAATATCCGATGATGTTCGCGGCACGGTGGAGAAGAGGGGTGATGATGATGATCCAGAGCAGGATCAGGAGGGTGAGGTTCTGGAAAAGCCATCCAGGCTGGAACACGGCCGCGAGCGCAAATGCTCCGATGACAAGATCATACTGGTCAAAAATACGCCATTCTTCGCCGCGGTCCATCCCGAGCCGCCGCTTGAAAAAGCTCTTTGCCATGTCGCCGAGAAGCGCCCCTGCCGAGAAGAGAACAACAGAAACGACGGTATGTTGGGGGAGAAATGCAAATCCCGGGGTACCCTGGACCCATATCTGGAGAAGTCCGACGGCGATCCCGGCGGCAACGCCGGCGAAAAAACCCCGGAACGTTTTTCCATCGCCCAGGATCCGCCGACCGTCCAGCCAGTTCTTCCCGAAATCAACCGGAGCGCCTCCGCCACATGCCGCAGCCACAGGATTTGGCACATAGGCCGGCATCATGATCCAGATCGCCGCAATAAGGGCAGAGAACACCGAGACGATACTATTAATACTAATCCCCTCTATTCCTACTTAAGTTTAAATTTCAGACAGGCAAACACTGTGATAATCTGCAAAGATTCAGGTACCAATATATGAAACGCTATTGTATAGAGATGCCGGTGGATGAGATATGCTTCTAAAAAAAACCCGGGGCCTTTGCCCCATCTGTAGAAAAGTTCTCGATGCCGAGATATTTGAGGAGGATGGGAAAGTATGGATCAGACGTACCTGTCCGGAACATGGGGAAGCAAAAAATCTGTACTGGTCAGATGCAGAGATGTACAGGCGGTTTGATGCCTTCGAGAGGATCGGTACCGGCGTTGCAAACCCGCAGCGGGATGCGACCACCGACGCCTGCCCGACGGCATGCGGCCTCTGTTCAAACCACCGTTCAGGGACGCTTCTCGCAAACATCGACCTTACAAACCGTTGCAACCTTAACTGCTCTTTTTGCTTTGCTAATGCCCGGGCCTGCGGTTTTGTCTATGAACCCTCGTTCGATCAGATCGTCGAGATGATGGCGATGCTCAGGAACGAAAAACCTGTCCCGCCACCGGCCGTCCAGTTTTCAGGCGGCGAGCCCACGATGCGCGACGACCTCGTCGAGATCATCAAAAAGGCAAAGGAACTGGGTTTCTCCCAGGTGCAGGTCGCCACCAACGGGATAAAAATCGCAAAAGATCCTCAATATGTCCAGAAACTGAAGGATGCCGGACTGAGCACCATCTATCTCCACTTCGACGGCGTGACCGAGGAGACGAACCCCATCCTCCAGACGAGCCAGAAAGTTGTGGAATATTGTGAGAAAACCGGCATGGGCGTGGTGCTCGTCCCGACGGTGATCAACGGCCAGAACGACCATGAGGTCGGGGCCATCCTGAAGTACGCGGCCGAGCATATCAAGGTGGTGCGGGGCGTCAATTTCCAGCCCGTCTCATTCACCGGTGCCGCTTCTGAGGAGAACCTCAAACAGGAACGGGTGACCATCCCTGATCTTGCCGATCGGATCGAAGAGCAGACCGGCGGGATCATCAAGAAAGAATATTTCTACCCGGTTCCCTGTGTGATGCCCATCTCAGACCTCGTTGAGGCCTATACCGGCAAACCGGTTGTGCGGTTCACCACCCACCAGCACTGCGGGGCAGCGACCTACGTCTTCGTCACCGAGAAGGGACTGGTGCCGATCAACGAGATGGTCGACGTCGACGGTTTCTTCGACGCCATCGGGAAAATGACCGAGACGATGAAAAACGGCGGCACCATCAACAAATACCGGGCCCTGCTCGAAGGTGTGAAGGACATGGGCCTCTCCGCAGCGAAGGGCGATCATGCGAACGGGAGCCAGTTCTATAAACTCCTCGGAAAAACGCTGATCTCCCAGAATTTCGATGCGCTGAGAGACTTCCACTGGAACGCCCTGTTCATCGGGACGATGCACTTCATGGACAACTACAACTACGATCTCTCCCGCGTGCAGCGCTGCTGCATTCACTATGCCACGCCAGACGGGCGGATCATCCCCTTCTGCACCTATAACTCAGGTCCGGTCTACCGCGAACAGGTCTGGAAAAAGTTCGCGCGGGACCGGGTACAAAAAGAGTGAGTCAGGGGAAGGGGAGATCGATGTATTCTCCCCGTCCCATGACGAGGGAGGCGATCGCGAGGTCCTGGATCGCAAGGCCCGTCGAGTCAAAGATGGTGATCTCATCCTGGCTCTCCCTTTTTTTTCTGCCGCAGACGACGTCGCCGAGCGTGCCCGCGATCTGATCGGCCCGAAAGAGCCCCTGTGAGAACGGAAGATTGATCTCACCGGAATGAAGCGCCTGTTCGGGATCGTCAACAAAAACACGGCCCCGCACCAGGAGAGCAGGGTCGAGTTCCTCTTTTCCCGGGGCATCGGCGCCGATGGCGTTGATATGCGTCCCCTTCTGCACCCACTCAGACCTGATCAGGGGCGTCCTGGAGGGAGTCGTCGTCACGATCACATCGGCGTTGCAGGCAGACTCGACCGATCCTGCCCGGCACCCGATCTCCCCGAACTGCCCGCAGAACTCCACGGCATTCTCTGCTGTACGGCTCCAGACCAGGATCTCCTCGATCTCCAGCACGTCGGCGATGGCATGTACCTGTGCGATTGCCTGCCGGCCGCTGCCGACCACACCGAGGGCGATACGCTTTTTCCGTGAGAGATACTGTGCGGCAACGGCCCCGGCGGCGCCGGTCCGCAGATCGGTGAGTTCAGTCGCATTCAGGACGGCCTGCGGCATCCCGGTATCGATATCAAGGATTATGGTGAGGGCCATCACCGTCGGCAACCCGGACCGCGGGTTTTCCGGGTGAACATTCACGATCTTCACACCGGCGATCCCCATCGACGGGAGATATGCGGGCATGGTCCGAAAGTCGCCCTTCGGAAGGGTCACATACACCTTCGGCGGCATCTGGACCTGGCCTTCCCCGTACTCCCTGAACGCCGCTTCGACCGCATGGTTGACCTCGTGGGGAGAGGGAAGACCGATCTTTCCGGGATAATAGCGCATGTGCGGATCATCGACACGCGAGAATAAAAACCATTATGACCGGCTTATCCTGCCCGGCACCCGGATTCTGGAAGAACGAGTATCTGCGGAATGCTTATCTGGAGTGAGACCTTCTAAAAGGTACGGGGGACGTATAGTGCCATATATCTACTATGCACGGAGCCTGGCCAGTGCATATCCAGCATTCCTCGCCTATCTGGTAAAAGGTCTTACCGGAATCGGAGCATCAGTCGCAGAGAACGGATCGCCAGAACGGGGATCCCTGCTGATCAGCCACAACGGGGAGTCCGGCATCCTGAGAGTCGTGCGTCGGGGTGCGGATATCGAGGTCACCTACGCGCCTGAAGGCAAGAATTCTCCTGCAAAAAAGAGCCCCTTGTGCCTGCTCATCGATGAAAAAGTGGGCGATATCGATGCGGAGATGAAAGCGCTTCTGGAGGAGGGGGAGGTGCTGCCTGCCACAGAAACGGGCGGACCGGACGACGAGGAGCAGATCAGGCAGAGCCTTGAGGAGATGTACCAGGAACTCTTAACAGTGCGTGAGGAGATCAACCATCTCAGAGAAGAGGACCGGGATGTTTCCAGACCTGAACGGCGGGCGAAAAGGGCGCACCAGCTCTATGAAGAGGCGGTTTTCGAGCTGCAAAAGAGACATACTCCGGTTGCACGGGCAAAGGCCAGGGCGATGCAGATCATGATCGAGAAGGCCGAGGCAAGCCTTGGCGAGATCGGGGAATGAGGCCTCAACCGATAGGTTCATCCCTGTTCGCCCCTGACCTCTGGGAGTACACAGGCGACCAGAGACCACAGGGATGAGAGCATGATACGGATCGTACCCAAACCGACCGACACACCGGGCGACAACTCCACCGGCGCCGTGATCAGAGAACTCCGGCGCGAAGGCGCAGCATTCAGCCTCCTTGACCTTGACACCATCGACCCTCTGGCTTCACCGATCACCGGGGACACCATATGGGTCTGCGGCATGAAGCAGGATATCCACCAGTTCGAGTGCCTGGACGTCCTCTCCATGGAGAACAACGTCGTCAACTCCCCTGACGCCATCGCCACCTGCGCAAGCAAGGTGAAGACGACCGCCCTGCTCCTCAGGTCGGGAATACCCTCGCCAGAGACCCTGTTCACGGCCTCACGCCCTCTTGCCGAGGCGTTCCTTGCACGCCACGGGAGCGTGGTGTCTAAACCCGTGTACGGCTATGACGGGATCGATGTCAGGATGGTTTCGTCGGTCGATGACCTCCGCGACGCGCCCTATTATCTCCAGGAATATGTGGAGAACGACCGGGACTACCGCGTCTTTGTCATCGAGGGCCGGGCTGTCGGGGCGATCTGCAGGAGGTCGCCGCATCTCACCCATAACATCCACCAGGGAGGGATCGGAACGCCGGTGGAGATCGACCCTGCCATGCAGGAGATTGCAGCCGGAGCCGCCGAGGCGGTCGGTGCCGACTACTGCGGTGTCGACCTCCTTCCGCTCGACGGCGGATATACGGTCCTCGAAGTGAACGGGACGCCGAACTGGCACTGCATGGCGGCGCCGATCCCGAGTCTGATGGCGCGCTACCTCATCGGAAAAGAGCAGGAATTTGGAAGGTAATTTTTTCCAGCGATACAGAGCAGGGGTCTGCCCCTCTCACTCCATATCTCGTTCGATCTCTTTCACCGTTCTTTCCGCAAGTTCCTTCATGCGGGCAGATATCCGGGCAGATCCCGTAAATTCAATATCCTTCATGGCATTGGCAAGCTCCTGTCCAAGCACAAAAATGGCGTGCTTATGCTCGAGTTTGCTCTTGTGGATCTGTGAAGGGTTGATTTTGAGTGCGTAGTACTGCGGGAACTTCAGATCCGGATTCATCATCTCAAAATAATCCTTGATCTCAACAAGGATCTGATGCAACGTAATCAATTCTTCCTTATGCATGTCCAGACCGGGAAAGATAAATAGGAAATTTTATAATATATAGATTTCCTCAGTGATCGCTCTTTCGTATTTTCATGAGCCTCAGGGACAACGGCCGCTTGACGATATTGCGAAATTCCGGAGCGGCAACGAACTCGAGCCCGCGGGACAGAAAAGCATCGATCAGTTTCTGATCCACCGGACGGTCAAGGATAATCCCCGAAACATCGGCGTCGATCTTTTCGAGGGCCTGCTCGACGTCGCCGGCCCTGACCTCACCGACAAGGGCGTAATCAGAGGTGAGAAAGCGTGCGATACTCTGCCCCTCGACGCCGCGGATCTGCTGCTCGAGCGTCATCGAGCCATCAGGAACAGTCTTTTCAGGAACGCTCTCCTCGATCGCCCCGTTCGTTTCGCTGACAATCACCTGACTTTCCTGCACCGGTATCTCAGGTTCAGGGGCAGGACTGTCCTTGCCCTCAGCGATCTGCTCCTTGAGATATTCCACCGGCACCTTGTTCCGCAGGGACTTGATGATCTCTTTTCTGGTGATCTCTTCGACGCTCTTGCCGCGGGGGCAGAACGCCACATAATCAATGTCCGCGACCTGCAGGAGCTCCCTGAGGATCAGGTCGCCGCCCCGGTCGCCGTCAAGGAAGGCGGTTGCCGTCTTTATCTCGGAGAGTTTGGTGATCACGGCGGGCACCTTTGTCCCCTCGACCGCAACGGCGTTTTTAATGCCGTAGCGGAGGAGGTTGATCACATCGGCCCGCCCTTCGACGATGATGATCGCGTCCGAGTCAAGAACGTTCGGACCGGCCGGCACCCGTTCGTCACCCAGAACGCCGATTTTTTCGATACGCATCGACTCCCTGACATCGTCGAGGAGTTCGGTGGAGTCGATGGAAGCCTCGTCAAAATGGTTGAGCAGCAGCTCCTTTGCACGGTCCACAATCTTCTTTCGTTTGGTGACCCTGATGTCCTCGATCCGTTCGACCGATGCATGTGCGATGCACGGGCCGACACGGTCGATCGTCTCCAGAGAGGCCGCAAGAATTGCAGTCTCAGCTCTGTCAAGGGATGAAGATATCAGTATCTCGCCGCGCGTCTCTCCTTTTTTGCTCGTTATGTGGACGTCTATCCGTCCAATCCGCCCGGTGCGCTGGAGATCGCGCAGGTCGAGGTCTTCGCCGAGCAACCCTTCAGTCTGGCCGAATATAGCGCCGACTACATCAGGTTTCTCGACCACCCCCTCTGCATGAAGATTGATGTGAATGAGATACTTGGTCGTATCTGATGAATACATAATAAGCCTCCAGGATATGTCATACCAGTAATACTATGACAGCCCATAGATAACAATAGTAGATATATTCCCCAAGTACTTATACATGCACCCCACGGGAAAATCTGCAAAAACCGAGGATATTCCAGTATTAAACAGAAATGCAGCCTTTTAACACTGTGATGGCCCGGAGCCTCGATAGACCCGTGATCTCCACTCTTTTGACTGTCGAGGTGGCGCCCGAAAGGATATGCACCGCCGATTTCTGTACCCCAAATGCCTCTGCTACAAGGCCGATGATTGCTTTATTCGCCTTTCCGCCGACGGCCGGGGCTGAGACATGACACTCGACGGCACTGCGCCAGGGATTATAGCCCGACGGAAAAGAGTCTTTTTTCGAACCGGCCGAAACGTCGAGCGTTATCACGGCATGGTCGTCTGAACCGGAAACGGCATCTTCAAGAAGAGGCATCGGTCATCTCCGTGTCGCCCGGCGCTAACAACCGTTGTTCATCGGTGGCTTGTGCCGTACCTCACCGGTATAACCCATGCGCCGGGCGCGCCTGTCGCACATCCGGGTTGTCCCGAAGCTCATATCCAGGCTCTGCCAGTCGATCGCCCGGGGACCTATGGATGTGCATGTATCGGCACAGATCTATTGGGCGCTCAGGGATAAATAGCCCTTCCCCGGGATCCACCGCCCGCGGGAGGAGAGGAGATCATCGCCTCTCACGGCACAGCGCCCGCCCATCACCACGATCTCCGGGAACGACGCCGGCATACCCTCGAACGGCGTCCACCGGCATTTCGCGTGGAGCGCATCGGGATCGATCCGCACCGTCTTTCGGGAATAGAAGGCGAAGTCCGCCCGGTCGCCGGGCTCAAACCCGGCCTTCGGGATGCCGAGGATCCGGGCCGGGCTGGAGGAAGTCTTCTCGATCACCGATTCCAGCGTGATCCTCCCGGCAAAAACCTCCGCGATGAGGAGGGGTAGCATCGTCTCGACACCCGGCATGCCCGAGGGGGCATCGGGGAAAGGAGCGCCCTTCTCGGCAGCTGTGTGGGGCGCGTGGTCGGAGGCGACGGCGTCGATCCTTTCCCAGCGGCTCCAGAGTGCTTTTCGCTCCCGCTCTGTGCGGAGAGGAGGGTTGACCCGCGCCAGGGTGTCGTCCCGGTCGAAGCGTTCCCATGAGAGAAAGAGATGGTGCGGCGTCGCCTCGACGGTGCCGCAGGCGGCGTCCACGGCTGCGGCGGTGCTCATATGGCAGAAGTGGACTCGCCCGCCCGGGGACAGGAGGGCACAGACCGCCCTCACGGCCTCCGCCTCGGTCAGGGCCGGCCTGAGGCGGTCGTGGTCTGGCAGGTCCGCGGGCGCTCCGGGCAGGGGATCCTCGGCATGGACCGTGGCGAGGGCGCCGAGGTCACGCAGGGCGATCAGCGCCTCACGAAGGATATCTGGGGGCACGGCGGCGCCATAACTGGAAGGGCCGGCAAAGATCTCGCCGAAGGCAAGGGCCCCGGCATGCCAGAGGCCGGCGAGGTCTGCGCCGGGAACGACGCCACCGTTGATCCCGAAGGCGCAGACGGCCTCCTCTTCTGCCTCTCGCACCCGCGCGGAAAAGACGTCGGGCGTCGTCAGCGGCGGGACGGTGTTCGGCTGGTCGACAACGACCGTCACCCCGCCGAAAAGAGCGCTCGTCGTCCCGCTCCGCCAGTCTTCCTTCTGGCGCTGGCCCCCGCCCCTGAGGTGGGTGTGCATATCCACCGCCGCAGGGACGCAGACCAGACCCGCGGTGTCGATCGTCTCCTCGGCCCGGCCCGGCGCACCGGCATGGAGCACCTGCCCTCCGTCGAGGGTGAGGTCGGTCACCCGCCCGCCCGGGAGGGTGACGTTTTTCAGCACGCACGATGGCCGAACGTTCATATGACCGGCCTTCAGCAGACCCGGGGGACCGGGTCGCCCACCGGCGGTTCGATATAGCGCTCGCCGCCGATCTTTGTCTTCATCACGACATCACGCCCTTCAACGACTCTCCCGATGATGGCGGCGTCCCGCCCATAGGGATGGGACCGCAGGGCGGCGAGGATTGCTTCGGCATCCTCCGCGGCGACGCCCATGATCGCCTTGCCCTCGTTGGCGACTTCGAGCGGGTCGATGCCGAGCATGGCGGCGGCACTCCGGACGCTCGTCCTGATCGGGAGGGCCTCCTCCTCGATCTCGACATGCACACGGCTTTTGCTCGCCATCTCGTTGATCGCGTTTGCAAACCCGCCGCGCGTCGGGTCTTTCATCGAGTGGATCTCCCCGGCGGCGAGCGCCCGTTCCACCATCCCCCAGAGAGGGGAGACGTCTGACCTGATCTGCTCGCCGAGATCGAAGCCTTCCCGGTGGGACATGATGGCGATGCCGTGATCGCCGATGGTGCCGCTTGCGATGATCACGTCGCCGGGCAGGAGACCGTTGTCCCGCACGATCTTCTCCGCGACGCCGATCCCCGCGGTATTGATCACGATCCCGTCAAGAGCGCCCTTTTCGAGGACTTTGGTGTCGCCGGTGACGATCGAGGCGCCGACCTCTCCCAGGGCGCCGTCCATCGAGGCGACGATCCGCTCGAGGTCGGCGACCTCAAACCCCTCCTCGATGACCATGCCGCAGGAGAGGGCGATGGGCCGGCCGCCCATCATCGCCAGGTCGTTGATGGTGCCTGAAACGGCGATCCTGCCGATGTCACCGCCCGGGAAAAAGATCGGCTGGACGACATGGCTGTCAGTCGTGAACACGATATTCAGGCCTCCAATCGGGATCACTGCGCCGTCGTCCAGGGATTCGAGACCGATCCCGCCGGCGTTTTTGTGGGTAAATTTAGTAAGAACGCCGAGGAGTTCGCCCATCACCTCGCCGCCCGCACCATGCATCAGGTTGACTTTCATGACTCATCCACTTCTATTTCAATGTTGGAAACAACGATCTCTTTTCCTCCGACGATCCTGGGAAGGCCGCCGCACTGCGGACAAACAAAACGTTCATTGCCTTCATACCCGCAGTCACACCGGCTTGTAACTTTTATCTCACGGCAGACCATCACAACGCCTTTGAAGAGGGGATCGTCCTCGATAATGGCATCAAAAAGAAATTTCACCTGGTCGGGGTTGACCATGGCGATCTCGCCGATGTCGACCCAGACCTTTTTCACCTGCGAGGCGTGGTTTTCAAGAGCGGCACGCCGCGCCGTGGCGGCGATGTCGTATGCGATGCTATACTCGTGCATTATTCTTCCATCGCCGCGTAGACTTCCTTGAAGAGTTCTCTGGTGGACAGACCCTCCTCACGACTCAGCTTCTGGATGGCAAAGCCGACATGAACAAGGACGAACTCGCCGATCTCGACATCGACCAGGTCGAGCCTGACCTCCTGTCTGAGATCGCCATAATCAACGACGCCGATATTGCCGTCCTTGATCTCGATTACTTCAGCCGGAACTGCAACACACATTCAGCATTCCCTCAGGTAGGGAGTTTGTGCGCTGAAAGTAAAAACACCTTCCGAAATTACATATGCACGGCTTCGTTGAAACCCTCCAGTAGTCCGGTTCCGCGCTCAAGCAAAGATCTATAAGAATCGTTGCTCCTTGTGTATGTGACCAAACAAAACCCAAGGAGCAGAGATAGTGTCAACGAACCGGTATATCAACCTTATCGAAAGCATCTGTTCAGTACTCCGATCTTCCCATCTGCCTCTTTATTCCTGCAAATACTCCCGGAAAACGTATACTCAGCATCAACTCATGGCCATTCTTCTCTTTCGAGAAGCTCTTCGCACTGACTATCGCTCGACCGTTGAGCTCATCGATCTGATGGATGGGATCAAAGAGATCCTTCAGCTCGATCAGGTTCCCCACTACTCGACCATTCATAAGTTCATGGCCCGGATTCCTTCTGCTATCTTCTCGATACTCCTGAATAAAACCCTGAAATCTTTCTATTCCTGGGGTGAAATCATTCCAATAACTGCCATCGATTCTTCAGGTTTCACCAGTTCGTACGCCAGTCATTATTATTCCTGGCGGACTGGAAAGATGCGGAAAAACTTCGTGAAAACCACGATAGCGATAGATACGCTCAAGCAAGTGATCATCTCCTTCAAGATCTCGCTCAAACCCGTGCATGACGTAAAACATGCAACACCACTTCTCAGGCAGTGCCGGAGGACGAGAAAGACCGGGTGCTATGTGATGGATAAAGGATACGATTCAGAGGAACTTCATCGCCAGATCCGGGAAGAGATTGGAGCTGATTCAGTGATACCAGTCAGAACATGGAAGGGAAAGATCTATTCGGGCAAATATAGGCAGGAGATGTATGCCTCCTTTGACGCTGAACGGTATGCTGAGAGAAACAAGGTCGAAACAGCGTTTTCGGTCATGAAAAGAAAGTTTGGAGAGGGGCTGAAAGCACGAATATTTTGGTACCAGATCAAGGAGATCAAGATCAAACTGATACTCCATAACCTCACCAAGGCGATTCAGGCGATCGTGGTTCTTGTAGTGGTCGAGGGATTCAACAAAGCCATATGCACAATAATAGGGTGTGAACGGGTCGATACCACTATTCTCCGGCAAAAAATCGCCGGTACGCCTCAGGGATCTCTCCGTCAGAGCGAGCGACGGCGCGATCGAGATCGGCGAGATTCCGGGCGATCTGGTCGAGATGAGTTTTCTGGACCTTCAGGATAGCGACCGCCTCCAGGGGCGTGATCGCTCCCCGGGCAAGGAGGGCGGTCACCCGGTCAACTTCCTCTGAAACGGCGCCGAGCGGGACCTTCATCCTCAGCGACGCCTCGGTCACGTACGCCACAAGGGCGCGTTCGGCCCTCCGCTGCGCCGACAGATCGTGGATTATGAAGGAGATGCCGCCGACAACTCCTCTCTCATCGAGGACACGAGATATTCCGACCGATATATCCAGTCGTTCTCCGCCGACGACGATCTCGGACTCGAAACGCTTTCCGGCATCGCCGCCGATCACCCGCGAAATCGCCGCGTTCCACTCGTCTTTTCGTGTGTCAGGAACGAAATCGGTGACCTGCTGGCTTTCTGCCCCATCAAAGCAGAAGAGACGTTCTGCCGATGCATTCATGGAGAGGATCCGCCCGTCCAGGGCGGTGCCGACGATGGCGTCCTCGCTGGTCTCGAGGATTGCGGCGAGATGTGACCTTAACTCATCGATCCGTTTGATCTCGCTCAGATCGGTGATGATATGGATTGCCCCCACGACGTTCTGTTTCGCATCGAGGAGGGGATCGATGGTGACCCGATACCACCGTTCATGCATGAAGAGGGTGTAGCTCTCCCTGCAGCGCGACGCCCATGACCTGACAAAAGGGCACCCTTCGATGAAGCTCGCCGTGCCATGGACGACCTCATAGCAGAACCTGCCGACAAGTGCTTCGGCAGACAGTCCCAGCAGGGCGCCGGCAGCCCGGTTGGCCCGGAGGATGACGCCACTGGCGTTCTGGATAAAAATGGGGTCCTCGATCGCATCGAAGACCCTCTGCCAGAGGTCTTCCCCGGATCGCTCCTCAAGTGCCTCCAGAGATCTGCCCTCATCAATCGCGCGCATGCGTCTCTGTTAAAATAACTCCATTTAAGTACTTAATACATTTCTTTTTTGATCCTGAGAATAGAGATGGAAAAAAAGAAAACAAAAGTGTTTCAAAGGATGGGAGGGAGAGACATCAGCATCCCGAGCAGCAGGTGCCTTGCATCTCCAGGATATGGTCGAGGGCCCATGCCGCCCACCACCTGACATCTGGATCCTCGTCGTCCACCATCTGCGCGAGTGCCCTCTCGGCCCTGCAGCCCCCGATGAACCCGAGCGTATAGACTGCCCATTTTCTGATGATGGCGTCTTCGTCTGAGAGAGCAGCGACAAGTCCGCCGACGGCCGGCGCACCGATGGCGTTGAGGCCCCAGGACGCCACCATCCTGATCTCGGGGTCGTCGTGGGCAAAGAGACCGATAAACGGCTCAATGGCGTCGTCCCCCATCAGAATCCCGATCGCGAGGGCGGCGTCCTCCCGTACGTTTCTGGACCCGCCATTGAAGAGGAGGTCGACGAGGCCATCAAGGTCCTGTTCCACGCACCGCTCCATCACTTCTGTGGGGGGCGCCTCTTCTGTCACATCATTCACCGACTTATCAGGCACGCTGGTTCACACTCAGGGAAGGTATTCACGGATGGCGGTATAGGTGTGCCGGTCTGGCGGGCCTGCCGGGTTCGATGGCGAGGGAGTGGGTGCAACCCTTCCCGGTCCAATCCTCACGCGGTGGTCAGGGAGTGCGGGCGCGTGAGTGTGGAGAAGGCAGCGGATCAGTGCGCCCGTACCGGGGGGCCTGCCGCCCCCCGGACCCCCTGCCGATTGCGATTAGAAGGAGATCGGTGCAGCCTCTTAAGGATCGCACCTCTGCCATCCCGGATCAATCCACACGGTCGGGTGCACCGCCGGCACGCGGACACCGAGAAGGCGGTGGATCGGCAGGACTTTGCTCCGCGGCCGGGTGCAATAGGAAGTGAACGGGATCACTTCTTCGGAGTCACGTGTTATCTTCTGACCCAATCGACACGGGCAGGGTGAATCGCAGGTGAGTCCGGAAGGGTACGGGAACATACCCATGAAATATATTTCATGGTAACCCCCGGGTGAAAAGAGATGCATAACGGGCGCGATTGAAATCGACCCCAAAAGAATTGAACTTGAATTCTTAACGCCGAGAGGGAGATTTGAACTCCCGAGGTGCGAGCACCAGCGGCTTTCAAGGCCGCCGCCTTCCCGGACTAGACTATCTCGGCACGCCATAAATAATTGTTCTGGCGCTTAAAAAAGATGTGGGATATACCGTTCAGCGCCGCCGCAGCAGGAAGAGGGCCCCGAGCGCCGCAGGCACGACCCAGAGGGGAAGAGGACTCGCCGGTGTCGTCGTCGGCACCGGATCCCCGAACTTCGCCGCCACAGAGGCATCGACAGCCACCGACGCCACATTGCTGGCCGTGAGGGTCACACGCCCGGAATCGGTATAGAGCTGCGGGGCCACCTTCACATAGACCGTGCCACCGCCAGCCGGGAAGGTGACGCGTTCGGGCGCCGATGTCCCCTGGTTGTTTACCGTCGTCCGCACACCGTTCTCATCGATGTACTCGAGCACCCAGTCGATCCCCGAGGAGGTGGTGATCGTCACCGCCCCGCCGAGGGTCGCCACCGCAAAATAGGCAGGTGCAGTCCTGGACGCCGTCGCTGAGGCTGAATAAGTCCGACCCTCGTCGACGGACGGTTCTGTGGTCGCCGTCGTCGCCACGCCGCCGGTCACCGTGTACCTGATCGTCCAGACATAGCTGGTGTTGTCCATGATCTCGGCGACATACTGACCCCCTGCATGGATCGGCACCTTCTGCGAGAACGCACCGTTTGATGTAGAGATATAGCGCGGAGAGAAGACGGAGTCCCCGGCCGCGGTCTTCACCGTCAGCTGCACGCCCTCACTGCCATAATTTTTGATCGAGCCTGCGACCAGAAGGGTGCCGTCGTACGCCTGGGTCAGTGGGGAGGATACGGTAAGATCAGCCGTCCTGTTCACGATCTTAAGGAGCACCGGTTTTTTCGTGCTGCCAAAGATGCCGTCGCCCTGCTCCTGGATCTCGATCGAGTACTGGCCGGCAGTCAGGCCGTCGGTCGAGAACGTCGCCGAAAATGTTCCGTCCTTCTGCAACACCACCTGCTGCCGGGCAAGCTCCGTCTTGGTGTACGTGGCGTCGTAGAAGACGAGATCGAACGCATACCCAGGATTCGCACCTGAGGTGGTCCCGGTCACCTCAAGGGGCTGGCCGGCGTTGACCGAAGCCGGAACATTCAGATACACCTGTGCTGCCGAGGCCTGCCCTGCAAGGAGGAGGCAGAGGAGGCAGAACAGGGATAATCCAATCCTTTTCATACTGAGGAGATCAACGAATGAGGTGTTAATGATATCTGTTGCACCGATCAAACCACTGGCTTCATGGACCGGAAACGACCGGTACGAGGGGGAGGTCCTGGGTTCCCTCACCATCATCTTCAAAAGCGGCGGGTGCTCGTACCGCCGGTGCCTCATGTGCGGCTACCGTTTCGACGGCTCGTTCGGGGCCTCGCCTGACGAACTGCTCACATCCTTGCGCGGCCAGCTTTCGTGGGTGCTCGACACCTTCGACCTCACGCAGATCGGCATGGTGAAGATCTTCACCTCAGGGAGTTTCCTCGACCCCGTCGAAGTGCCGCCGGCGTTCAGGGAAGACGTCGCCCGGGCGTTCGCCGGGAAGGTCGTCATCGTCGAGACCCGCCCCGAATATGTGGATGGAGATGCGGTGGAGGCGATGGTCACTGGACTCGACACCGGAGCGATCGACACCCCCTTCCACGTCGCCATGGGGCTTGAGACCACGGACGACGCCATCAGGGAGAAGTCGATCAGAAAGGGCTTCTCCTTTGCAGACTACATCGCCGCATGGCAGCGCGCCTCTGCCGCCGGTGCAGGCGTCAAGGCATACCTGCTCTTAAAACCCCTGTTCCTGACCGAACAGGAAGCAATAGACGATATGAAACAGTCCATCGCTGCGGTGGCGCCATACTGCGGGATGATCTCCATGAACGCCTGCACCGTCCAGAAACGGACCGAGCTCGAACGGTTCTGGCGGGACGGGGCCTACCGGCCGCCGTACCTCTGGAGTATTCTTGAGGTGCTCGGCAACGTGGACCCGGGTGTCCCGGTCTTCTGCGATCCGGTCGGCGGCGGCTACATCAGGGGCCCGCACAACTGTGGAACCCACGACCGCGAGATCGTCGCGGGCATCAACGAATACGCCCTGACCGGCGACGTGGAACTGATCCGGGCCCTGGCCGAGATCGAGTGCGGCTGTAAAAAAGAGTGGGAGTTCGTCCTCGCGAACGAGCGGCCCTGGTGCATGCCCCTCACTCGCTGACTTTTCTCGAGAGAATCTCGAGTTTTCTGGCAAGCATCGGGAAGAACGTCCCGGCATCGGAGACGATCCCGATCGCCTGCGACGTCCCGCGGTCCATCAGTTTGGTCAGGGAGGCCGGGTTGATGTCCACGCAGATCGTTTTTACCGAGGAGGGCAGGCAGTTGCCGACCGCCACCGAGTGGAGGAGAGTGGCCACCATCAGGACCATCTTCACGCCCTTGAGATGTGAGCGCATCGCATCCTGGGCCTCCATCACGTCGGTGATCACGTCAGGGAGCGGGCCGTCGTCCCTGATCGACCCTGCGAGCACGAAAGGAACATCGTGCCTGACGCACTCATACATCACCCCGCCGGTGACGACACCCTGTTCAACGGCGTTTTTGATCGATCCCGCCCGCAGGATCTCGGAGATGGCAATGATGTGATGCTTGTGCCCGCCCGTGACAAGTTTTGCGGTCTTGATGTCCATTCCCAGGGAGGTCCCGAAGAGGTTCGACTCGATGTCATGGGTGGCGAGGGCATTGCCGGCAAAGAGGACGTGAATATACCCGTCCCGAATGAGCCGGGAAAGCGCCGGGCCCCCGCCGGTGTGGATGATCGCCGGACCGCCAACGAGGACGATCCTGCCGCCTGACTTTTTAATCTCAAGGATTTCTGCCGCAATCTGCTCTATCAGGGTTTCTGATGGGCGTTCAGGCGAGACCGTCCCGTGCATGAACTCAAACTCGCTCTTCTCCCGCGGGCGCTCGGGGTAAGCGACCCTGACGCCGTTTTCACCGACGACGACGAGGCTGCCCTTTTTCAGTTTGAAGATCGGCAGGCAGCGCGCCCGCCGCGCCTCCGGGTCCACGACGAGGAGACAGTCCATCTCAATGTCCTCGACCGGGATCCACTCGCCCTCGTATTTCACCCAGGTCGGGTGGTTGGTCGTCGAGTAGAACCCCTTCGGGACGATCCGATCCCCCTCTGCAGGGGCCAGCGTTGCGTCGGCCACCACCGGGAGGTGAGCGCCAAGGCGGTAGAGTTCGCTGAGGATCCCCTCCAGGCGGGATTCGTCAGGGGCGTTCACACTGAGTCTGGCATAACTCGGATCCGTCTTCTTCTTCCCGACCTCGAAGATCAGGATCTCGAAATTCCCGCCCATATCCATGATCCGGTCAAAGACGAGCGTCATGATGCCGGAGTCGATGATATGTCCTTCAAGTTCGATCTCGCGGGACGTTTGCATAGAGAAATGTCGGTTTAAGAGGATAATATGATTTCGTCGGGATAAAAATCAGGATCAGTGCCCCTGACCGCCACCCGGTCCGCCAGCACCCGGGCAGAGGATGCGCGCCGCAAGGGCGAGGTCCTCCGGGGCGTTCACATTGAGGGCGAGGGCGGGTTCTTGAAGAAGGAGCTGGTGCTCTGCCTGCTCCTCTTCGATCAGGTCGCCCTTGAGGATGTTCACCCCTGCAGGGCATGCGGGCACGCCCAGGATGGATTCGCGGTACGAACACCTGAGGGCCGAACCGCGGCAGAGGGAAGACGGCACCCAGGTTGAGAGCGCAGGTGTGCCTGCCTCCAGATAGGCAGCCATGATACGCCCCACAATACCGGGATCGATGCAGGGTATATCTGACACCGAGGTGCAGACCGGCCCGTCCTCGCCGATCTCGGTGACGGCCTCCACGATGTCCTCCACATATCCCCGGCCAGAAGCGGGATAGATATCGATGCCATGCGCCCGGCACCAGTTCCGGGTGAACGGGGTCTTTGGCGAACTGACGACGATCACCCGGTGCCCGCCGCCCGAGAAGGCCCTGATCACGTACTCGATCATCGGCGTCCCACAGACCTGGACCAGGGGTTTTTCCCCCATATTAAGACGTGAACCAAGCCCCCCGGCAAGGATCAGGGCAAGCATGCAGGGAGGGCCTCCATCAGAATCCTGTTCTCCTCACGGGTCCGCACCGCCACCCTGATCGCCTGCGGAAGCCCGAACGAGGCGCAGTCCCGCACAAGGATCCTGTGTGCGGAGAGAGCGGCACAGACCGCCGCCGCCTCGCAGGGCAGGGGAACGAGGAGATAGTTCGCCGAGGAGGGGAGAGGTGAGAGACCGATGCGCTTGAAGGCGCCTTCAAGCCATGCACGTTCGATGCGGATCAGGCGCCTCGACTCCTCGAGGTCATGGTAATGCGCGAGGGCGGCGATCGTAAAACTCTCTGCGCATGCGTTCACCGTCCAGGGGAGACGCCTCGTCTCCATCTCGGCAACAAGGTCGGGGTCGCCGAAACCGAAACCGAACCGAATGCCAGGGACGGCAAAAGATTTGGTGATGGAGCGTGAAACAAAGAGGGCCGGATCTCTGATGTCGGAGACGCTCGCCGCGGGGTCGGAGAGTTCGATGAAGGCCTCGTCCACAAAAAGCCTCTGGGCCGGTCCAAGTTCGTCGAGAAGGGCCAGCACAGCCGTGCGCGGCGTGAGCGCACCGTCAGGATTGTTGGGATTGCAGAGGAACCTGACCGCAACACCGGCAGGATCTGATGTGACCTCGCCCCCGCAGAGGCGGACGGCCATCCCGTACTCGCCAAACGTCGGTTCAAAAATGGCTGCACGGTCCCCCGCGCCAAGTGTCGAGGTACAATAGGTGCGGATCACCTCCACCGATCCGTTTCCGACGGCGATCTCTTCGACATCGCGCCGAAATACTTCGGATATCGCCTCTTTGAGGGTTTCATACCGGTCGTCGGGATAGGCGCCGATGGCACCTGCATCAAGCTCGAGAGGGACATTGGGAGGAAAGGGATTGAGGTTCGCACTGAAATCGAGGATCTTTTCCGTGGAGTGCCTCTGATGCCAGCGCACCGTACCGCCATGGATCACCTTGCCGGGGTTATTTCTGGACATAGAATCAGTATATCGCAAATTTGCGAGTCCATCGCATATAACAATACTCTTTCATAGAAAATAAAATAGTAATATTTATAAACAATACAGGAGTTAGTTGATTAGTCTGGCGCACCGATCAGACAGAAGGCATCATTCTGTCTGACAATTGGCAGACAATTGCCAGCCATTTGTCAGATCCCCCGAGGCAGAAGATGGAACGGATCACGATCAGACTCCCCCGGCAGCAGGTCGAAATGCTTCAACGACTTGTCGATAGTGGCGAATTCCCCACCGTGTCAGAGGCGGTACGACACGCGGTACGTGAGTTAGTCGAGAGGCGCGGAGATCGGGCGATGAGGGAAAGCGACCAGGTGTCATTCAAGGTTTAGGAGGCAATGAATGCAGACCATCATAAACGAAGCGATGAAAAACGCAGAGATCGAACGAGGAAAGAACAGGGACGGCATCATTGGCGATGAGGACGATTTCCTCGGCCAGCCGCGCATCGTCATCGTCGGCTGCGGCGGCGCCGGCAACAACACGATCAACAGGCTCTATCACATGCAGGTGTCAGGAGCGGAGACCATTGCGGTCAACACCGATAAGCAGCACCTGGACATGATCCAGGCCGACAAGCGCGTGCTCATCGGCAAGTCCCTCACCAAGGGCCTTGGTGCCGGCGGATTCCCCGACGTCGGCAAGAGGGCGGCCGAGATGGCACGGCCAACTCTGGAAAAGCTCCTCGAGACAGCAGACCTCTGTTTCATCACGGCAGGCATGGGCGGCGGCACCGGCACCGGCGTTGCCCCCGTTGTGGCGCAGATCGCCAAAGAGCAGGGCGCTATCGTCGTCGGCATGGTCAGTTACCCCTTCCAGGTTGAGAAGGCCAGACTCCTCCGTGCAGAGGAGGGGCTCCAGCAGCTCAGCAGCAGCGCGGACTCGGTCATCGTCCTGGACAACAACAGGCTCATCAACTATGTCCCCAACCTCCCCCTCGGGCAGGCATTCTCGGTGATGGACCAGCTCATCGCCGAAACGGTCAAGGGCATCTCAGAGACGATCACCCAGCCCTCCCTGATCAACATCGACTATGCAGATGTCAGGGCGATCATGAGCAAGGGCGGCGTCGCCTGCATGCTTGTGGGCGAGAGCAAACAGCAGAACAAGGCTGAGAGCGTCGTCCACGAGTGCCTCTCCCACCCGCTCCTGGACATCGACTACCGCGGGGCGACCGGCAGCCTGATCCACATCACCGGCGGCAGCGACCTCACCCTCCAGGACGCCGAGGAGATCGCAAGCTCGCTCACCTACGAGCTCGACCCGCACGCCGACGTGATCTGGGGTGCGCGCGTAAACAACGACTACGAGGGCAAGGTCAGGGTGATGGCAATCATGACCGGCGTCAAGAGCGCTCAGATCCTCGGCGGTCACCGCGGCAATTATCAGCCCGTGGCACAGCCGATGGCGACAGGACGCGGCGGTCAACAGCGGAACATGGCAGGCGATCGCACCAGCGGGCACCTGATCGACTTCCTCTGATCTTTTTTTGAGAACAGGGTTTTCTCCCGGGCGCGGCAGAGAGCGTAGGCTCATGCCCGCAAAACCCCGCTGAGACGGCCGGATCGCCCGGGGCCCTGCGAAAACATTAATACGTAGAAAACCCCAATTTGTTAGAAATCCTGGTATAACCCATCGCGGATCACCACGGTGCAATTGGACACGCCGGCTTCGCCGGTCGCCTCCTGAGGGTATCGGAGTTGAACACTATGAACAGCGTTGTGACCACACGAATCAGAGGATACACACCCCTGGTCCGGAAGGTATCTTTTGTTGTATCATTTTCCTCTGTATTACCTCATCTTCCTGCAGGTGTTCCCGTGCATCAGAGCCCGATGGCGCATATACACTGGTATTGAAATTTGAGGATTGGTAGAGCATGTTGGACGAACTGATCGAAAAGAGAAAAAAAGCACTTTCTGAGTCTGAACAACACAAAAACAGGCGTAATGAACTGAATGCTGCGGCCAGCACCCACGCACGAGAGCGAAATAAACTCAACGGTCAGACCCGGGAGTTCGTCGAGGAAGCGCAGAAAAACAAGGAGCTCCGCGACCAATACAACAACGAGGTCCAGGCGCTCAAGGAGAAGAGAAACGAACTCAACGCGAAGGCCAACGAATATTTTGAAGAGATAGAGTCTTTTAAAAAGGACCACTCGGCCTTTCAGAAGAGTTCAAGCATCAAGGAAATCCAGCGGCAGATCGAATTGATGGAATTCCGGCAGCAGACCGAAGTATTCTCCACCGACAAAGAGCGCGAGCTGATCGACAAGATCAAGCACATGAAGGCCGCCATCAAGGAGCAGGAAGACGAACTTGAGCAGAATAAAGAGCTCAAGACCAAACTCCAGACAGCCCGCGACCTCAGAAAAGAAGCGTCCGACATCCACGACACCGTCACCAATATCGCTGAACTCGCACAGAAGCATCACGACCTGATGGTGGAGTTCTACCGCAAGGCAGACCAGTCGCGCGAGGCGGCCGACGCCGAGCACAAGAGTTTCGTAGAAGCACAGGAGGCGGCTGACGAAGAGCACCAGGCCTTCATCACCTGCCAGAAAGAGCTGCGGGACTATGACAAAGTCATCTCCGGACTGCGCAACAAGAAGAAGAAGAAGACGAAGGTCACCAAGGAGCAGCGGGAAGTCCGCCAGGAAGCCGAACGGATCTTCCAGCTCTTCAAGGGCGGCGAGAAGCTCACCACCGACGACATCCTTCTCCTGCAGCGCTCCAAACTTCTTTAATAATCTTTTTTTCGACCTTCTAGCAATTATTTATTAGTTTGAAGATAATTTCTAATCAGATGGTTATCGGCAGGACTCTTATCCTCTGTATCGATCGGGACGACGACCTCGGCTACAAGGCAGGCGTCAGGAGCCCGATAATCGGGCGAGAGGCATGTCTCGATGCAGCAAGCACGCTCGCTCTGGCTGATCCAGAGGATTCAGACGTCAATGCCATCTTCCAGGCCGTAAAGACCCACGACGAACTTGCGGGACGGGGAGAAGAGGTCGAGGTTGTCATCCTGACCGGAAACCACATGCATATGCTCGAAGGCGATCGCAAGATCGGCGACGACCTCGACAGAATCCTGGAAAAGACCCGCGTTTCATCCTGCATCCTCATATCAGACGGCGTCGAAGACGAGTATGTCCTGCCGATCATACAGTCGCGCCTTCAGGTGAGCGGGATTAGGCGGGTGATCGTCGCCCAGATGCCAAACCTCGAAGGCACCTATTATATCATAAAAAAACTCCTCGACGACCCGAAGGTCGCGCGGACGGTCCTGATCCCGGTCGGGCTCGGCATGCTCATCTACGCGATCGCCTACCTCATCGGTTATCCAGAAGGAGCGACGATTGTCGTCGTCGGGGCGATTGGATTCTACCTCCTCTTCAAAGGTCTCGGCTTCGACGAGTTCTTCGGCTACACCATCACCTCCCTCCAGGTCGCCCTGCGCCGGGGCAGGGTCACCTTTGTCTCCTATATCACGGCGATCCTCTTTGTGATCGTCGGCATCATCATCGGGCTCTATAGCCTCCTTGTCTACTATTCTGACGAAGGGCTCCTTTTTTACGTCCTTACCTTCGCCTACGGGGCGATTGGGTGGTTCACGGCGGCCGGGCTCATCAGCTCGATCGGGCGGATCATCGACGTCTACCTCAACGAGACCCACGACCTTGGCAGGGTGATCGTCCTCCCCTTCTTTATCAGCGCCATCGGGATCATCATCTATGGGATCAGCATCTACATGCTCTCCCTTTCAGATATCGAAAATTTCCCGTTCAAGGACGTGATCGGGATCCAGTACGCCGTCTTTGCGATGATCGGCGGACTTGTCCTTGCCTTCGCCGGCGTCTACATCCAGTCGGTCGTCAACCGCTGGATTGAAAAGAAGGAAAAAGAGGAAGAAGTTATCAGAAACGCGTTTACGCCCTGAAATACCCCATTCCCCGGGGGAACGCGCTCATGTTGACAAAAGTGCGGGAGTCCTGAGGCGAACTCACCGTCATAAGGGGGATTACCGCGCCGAAATCATGCTTCGGGAACCAGTACGCCCCGTCGCCGTAGTCGAGGCCTGCCCCGGCCACCCGGATGACGGCATGATCCATATCGATCGCCATGATCTCGGCGTTCTCGAAGTTTGCGATCGAGAGCACCTTCGTGCGGAGATCGCTCATGCCAAGGAACTGTACAAGGAGCTGGACACCCTCGTCGATCGTGTAATTCAGCGTCACCGTGGCATCCTGATTGGCAAGCGCGATATCGACGCTCTGGACTGTGATATAACCGTACCTGTTCTCCGCAGCAGCCGCAGGAACGGCAAGTGCCGCGATGAAGAGCAGGATCACAAAGCAGCGCGTCAGATGTTGCATATACGATCTTCTCTGAAGGAGATCATATATCCTTTCTGGTCAGGAAAAAAGGGTCGGTTTTCTCCCCTCAGCGGAGCTGCTGGGAGAGCACGATCTCAATGCTGGACACATTGGTCTTTCCGGTGTCAGTGTCGATCATCTCGGTCCCGGTAAGAATCTCTTTTTTTGCAACTCCCTCAAGAAAACGGTTGATTGCTATCTCGGCCGTGTCGACAGCCCGGGAGATTGCCTTGCCCCTGGCTTTTATGGCCACTTCATCTGCGCCGTTGTTGAACTGGGTGACGACTGCAAGCACATAGTTCATGACCGGTTTGTTTCCAACGAATACTGTGTTGTCCTTCAACATTGTCCACCTCTCTCTGCTGATAGTCTATCAGAGATACTTCTTCATATAGATTAATTCAGCGTTCAGGACCGAGGCCCCGGCCGCGCCGCGGATGGTGTTGTGGCCGAGCGCCGTAAAACGCACCCCTTCACGCAGCCTCCCGACAGAAACCGTCATGCCCCTGCCCCGGTTGCGGTCGAGCCTGGGCTGCGGGCGGTCGGGCTGATCAAAGTACTCGACCGACTTTGCAGGCTGTGTGGGCAGCCCTGAGAACGGGGCCGCATACTCAGAGAACGCCTTTCTGACCTCTTCGAGGGGGCGGTCGATATCCACCCACACGGAAAGGGTATGGCCGTCGATCACCGGCACCCTGTTGCAGCATGCACTCACCAGGAAGGGTGCCATTTCCACACCTGAGCCGTCAAAAGAACCCATGATCTTTCGCGGCTCCGTCGCCATCTTCTCCTCCTCGTTTCTGATGAAGGGGACGACGTTGTCATAGATATCCATCGCGGCCACGCCATTGAAACCGGCGCCTGAGATCGCCTGCATCGTCGCCACCTGAACCGACGAGAAGCCAAACTTCCGCAGGGGCTCGAGGGCGAGGGTGAGCATGATCGTCGAGCAGTTCGGGTTGGTCACGATGAAACCGTCCCGCCCGCGGTCATGCTGCACATCGATGAGCCCGAGATGATCCGGGTTCACTTCCGCGATGACGAGCGGCACATCAGGATCCATGCGATGCGAACTTGCGTTCGAACAGACGCCGACACCTTTCGCGGCCACCTCCTCTTCAATGCCCTGCGCCACATCGGCCGGGAGTGCAGAGAAGACGATATCACAGTCCTTCACCGCGTCGGCGGTGGTGGGGCTTATCGTCAGATCGCCGACCGATTCAGGAAACGGGACGTCGAGCCGCCAGTTCACCACGTCGGCATACCGCTTGCCGGCGCTGCGTTCTGAAGCGGTCAGGGTATGGAGGCAAAACCAGGGGTGATCTGCAAGGAGATGGACAAATCTCTGCCCTACGGCTCCGGTGGCACCAAGAATACCTACATTAATCATGGATAGCATTACTATAGCCAGAGGTTTATTAAAAGGTTGCTTTCACGAATATGCCAGTTTCTTTCACGGATCAAAGGGAGCATCGCGCGATACCGCGCGCGCGATCAAAAACCGGTCGAAAGAGCAGGAAGAAGTGGCTGGAGAGGATCGTAAGGGGTTGAAAAAGCACAGACGCGCGTATGCCTGCAGCAACGGTCCAGGATGGAAAAAATAAAATCAGGGCAGAGAGGCCGGCTCCATACCCTTTCGGTCAGTCTTCACTCCATATGGATGGCGGCCGAGGGACAGACATCGACACAGGTCCCGCAGTCAACGCACTTATCCTTATCAACCACGGCGATGCCGTCCTCCATGGTGATTGCTTCAGACGGGCACTCATCAACACAGGTTTCACAACCGACGCAGAGATCAGGGTCAACAACTGCTACCATAGTAGTTCTCCTTCCCATGTATTTCTAAAAAAAAGAGAAATAGGTTTCGATACAGGCAAACTCAGGAGAGATTGAGAACGTCGGCCATCCCATAGACCCCGGGCTTGCGGCCGATCACCCATGCCGCCGCCCGCACGGCCCCGCTCGCAAAGACAGCGCGGTCATAGGCGCGGTGCGAGAGTTCCAGCACCTCGTAATTCCCGGCAAAGAGCACGGCATGATCGCCGACGATGTCGCCGCCGCGGATCACGTGGACGCCGATCTCGTCCCCCCGCTCCGTCATCCCCTGACGCCCGTGGAGATGGGTGCGGGGTCCGACCTCCTCGTCGAGGATCTCGAGGATGGTCTTTGCCGTCCCGCTCGGGGCGTCCTTCTTGTAGCGGTGGTGGGCCTCGGTCACCTCGATATCATAGCCCTCTGGAAGGCGCCTGGCGGCCTCCCTGATCAGGGTCCAGAAGATGTTCACGCCCACACTGTAGTTGCTCGATATCACAGCCGGGACGTGCCCCTCCACGGCCAACCGGATCTCCTCGCGCTGCTCAGGAGAGAACCCGGTCGTCCCGACGACGAGCGCCACGCCGTGCGCGGCCGCCGCCTTGATGTTCCCGACCGAAGCGTTTGCGATGGTGAAGTCGATCAGCACGTCGGGTTTTGTCTCTTCGAGGAAGGCGTCAAGACGCGCCGCCTCGACGACAGGGACGCCATAGAAACTGCCGGCCTTGACGTCGACGCCCCCAACCAGATCCAGATCCGAAGATTCCGAAACAAGGCGGCCGATCGCCGTGCCCATCCGCCCGAGCGCCCCGCAGACCGCGACCTTAATCATAGCCCCTGAGCACCTCCGCAAGCGTTGCCGCCTTTGCGGCGTCCAGGGCGTCGAGGGGGAGGCGGACCGGGCCTGCGGCCATACCGCGCAGGGCCGCAGCCGTCTTTACCGGGATGGGATTCGTGTCGATGAAGAGCGCCCTGAAGAGCGGGGCGAGCTCATAGTGGATCCTCTGAGCCTCAGCCAGATCGCCCTCCATAAACGCTCCATACAGGGCCACCATCCGCGCAGGCTCGATATTGGCGGCAACCGAGATCACACCTCCCGCACCAAGGGCGAGCATCGGCAGGGTGAGGGCATCGTCGCCAGAGAGCACCACAAAGTCCTTGTCACGGGTGCCTTCGATGATCCGCGAGACCTGCTCGAGGTTCCCGCTCGCCTCCTTGATCCCGACAATTCCCGGGTGGTCGGCGAGTTCGATGACAAGGTCGGGCTGAAGATTCTGCCCGGTCCTCCCCGGCACATTGTAGAGCACGATCGGGAGGTCGAGGTCGGCAAGCATGGTGAAATGCTTCACAAGCCCGGAACGGTTCGGCTTGTTGTAGTACGGGCTGATCACCAGCGCACCGTCGGCACCGAGATCCGAGGCTGCACGAGTGAACCTGATCGCTTCAGCAGTGTTGTTCGAACCGGTCCCGGCAAGCACCGGCACACGGTCGCGGGCCGCATCGACCGCCACGCCGATCACCTGCTCGTGCTCCTCAAAGGTCAGCGTCGCAGATTCCCCGGTAGAACCACAGGGTACGATACCGTCAACTCCCCGGGAGATGAGGTACTCGATATTGGAGCGGAGACCGACGAGGTCGAGACCGCAGTCCGGACCCCGCATAAAAGGAGTTATTATCGCTGGGTAAACACCCTCAAACATGAGTAAGGTGTTTACACCAAAGGCTTTTTAGTATTTTGCTTTCTGGTGATGTAGCCGGCAACTCTGTTCCGTACGCGCTTGGATTCAATGACGGCAACCTCAGAGACGACCAACTTGTTCTCGGTAAAGTCTCCGGTGAAGTGTTTCGGGTTTTTCGTCATCAGTTCCTGACCAAGGCTTTTAATATACGTCGGTTTTATTCCCATGTGCACCTTTCCCACGAATTTGTATTTTTAATGCGTCCTGACAGTTTAAGAATATTGTGTGCGACCTCAGAGGGATTTTCACCGAGGATCCTGATCATCGGTTCCTTGCCGAGATCGCCGCGGTCATAGATCACGTCGGGTACGCCGGTCTTGCAGCAGGATGCGACCCCCCAGTCCATCGTCCTGATCCCGGGCGGTTCCTGCGCCCGGTCGAAGTACCTGATGTCGAGCATCATCTCCTCCAGCGCTTCCAGGATCGGATCGGCAAACCTGATGTTCGCGGCCGACCTGACCCTCCGGTCAAAGCGCATCGCCGTCAGCACGATCCGCGCCACATGGTCGCTCGCCCCAAAGGCCACCCCGCCGACCGCGTGCGCCCTCCCGCCCACCCGGACGATCCGCCCCTCGACGGCCGCAACGTCAGATGGCTCTTTCGCCTTTTCGAGGGCATAGGCGATGTTGGTGCCGACCTCAGGAATGAGGCGCGGATCCATCTCCCCGACCAGGAGATCGACGGCGGCCCCAAGACCCTTGAGCACCTGCTCCCGCTCATCATCACTCATGGCAGATCCACTCACCCGGAAGAGGCATAATCCTAACGCAATCCAAGCTCATCCCTTCTACCGGCAAGCGACGCAATCGCAATCTCATAAAACAGCGTCGGATCGATAAGCCCGTTCACCGATGCGATCCGGTCCCGCTCGCACCCGGCAGCAAAGGTGCGGTCTTTCAGTTTCTTCTTCACGGTTCCGGGCGTGACATCGGTGATCGCCCCGCCCTTGACAAGGGCGCATGCAATCAGAAAACCGCTGATGCTGTCGGCCGACTGGAGAGAGCGATCGACCGTTTGCGTGTACGGCCCGGAGAGCAGATGGTTGTGCCGCTCCACCGCGCGGCAGATCTCCTCAGGAAATCCCTCTCGCCTGAGGAGCGCCGCCCCCTCGACGCCGTGCCTGGTCATGTCTCCGCCCACCGTCTCGTAATCGACGTCATGGAGGATCCCGATCGCCTCCCAGAGATCGACGTCCTCCCCGAAATGCACGGCAAGACCCCGCATGATCGCCGCCGTTGCGATGCAGTGTTTTCTCAGGGAGTCGGACTCGACATATCGTCTGAGAAACTCACATGCGTCCTCCCGGTCCATAGCGGATGAAGGACCCCATGCCGGAAATACGTGACGGCGAGGGAGAAGAGATATAGGGGGAGGGCAAAAGAGAATACTACATGGATTCACGCGTACTTGACGTGCTGACCGGCGTTGCAAGCCTGCTGGTCTTCATCCTGCTGCTGATCGTCCTGCCCGATCTGATGAAGGAGAGCATCGGCATCGCGTATATTCTCGCCTTTGTGCTCTTCCTGATCACGATGAGCGGCGCCGGCTACATCATCAATAAAAAAATCGCGTGAGTCTCGATTCACTCACGCATCTTCTTTTTTCTTTTGTAATAGGTGAGCGGGTGGTTGACCTTCTCGCAGATGGTGTCCCGGCGGACACACAGGCCATGCGTCCGCATCGTGGCGCAGGCAGGAGCGGTGTACTCCGTTCCCGACCGTCCTGAGATATGTTCGACCTGGTACATCGTCATCGAGAGGTCGAAGTCAGGCGCCCGCTGGAAGACCTCCACGATCTGGGTGGTGGAGAGGCCGATGTTGTTCAGGAATGCGGTGAGCGCGAACCGCCCGACATGAGGGAGGTTGGTCCCGGCCGTGACCGCCGTGATCAGGGCGGAGATGCAGGGAGGGAACGATGATTCATCCACCGCCCCGAACTCCTCGAGCGCCTGCTGCTGGGCGGCGGCGGCGATCGCTTCGGTATAGGGCAAAAACTGCCTGCAGACCTCTTCAGGGACAGAGAGAGGGAGGCGCTCCCTGATGATCTCCCGCATCCGTTCCCTGATCAGTTCTTCCGCTTCGATCCTGAGCAGAAGGACACGACCGCCCTTCACGCTCCGGTTCACCAGTTTCCACCGGTCCTCGTGCAGCCCGCTGACCAGAGGGACATAGGTCAGGACCGGCAGGGAGCGCTCACCGATATCAATGCCCAGCGCCCGCGCGATCTCCTCTTTCTCCGCTTTTTCCTCTTCGATAAACGATAGATAAGCCTTCTGCGCCTCAAATTGTGATAAGCGCTCGATAAGCAGGCGATCGTTGAGGCAGGAGACCAGCATCCGGGCGATGACGTACGAAAAGAGATCTTCCTGGGCATCGCGGCCGTAGGTCCGGCACTCCTGAGGGTTTTTTCGAGAGAGGGCATCTACGACCCGGTTGGCGGCAGCATCAGAGAGAGAACGGCCCCTTTCCGATTTCAGAAGGATGTCCAGCGTTCCGGACTCACGTCTCACATAGTCCTGGGCCTCTTCAAGAAAAGGGTATTTTGCAAGGTCCTGGACATCGACCATGCTTAATCCGCTTCAATGCGCGGGGCTAACAGGTACTCGACGTGGCCCTTTCCTTCAGCGAGATCGAAGATGAACTTCACCGGGTGGTCGACCCCGATGGCGATGGTGATCCGATCGGCGCGCCCCATCACCTTTCCCATATCCTTGAGATAGTCCAGCGAGAAGAGCGAGCGCGCTTCGGCGGCATCGAGTGCGATGAGCTGGTCCCGGTTGAGCTCCAGCTTGATATGATCGGTGTCTCCTTCGGCAGCCATAAAGAACAGGTCGGCCTTTGAGTCGATGCCAAGAGCGATCTTGTCGGAGATCACGTCGGCGGCCTTGATCGCAGAGGAAAGGGCGCTGCCTGCAAGTTCCACCCTGCCGGGGAGTTCGATGGTGGGCGGGTTCGGATCTTTTCTGATGGTGTTGACATCAAGAAGGGTCACCGAGTACTGGTAGCTCCCGAAGGAGAGTTCCAGTTTGTGACTGCCTTCGGCAAGGCTGAGGGAGAGGAGATCGTCTTTGCCCATCATCCCGATAATATTCTTCATCTTTGCGATATCAAGACCGATATCCTCAGGGGTTGCCTCGTAGGTCTCGAACGCATCCCGGTCCAGCTGGAGGGACACCATGGCAACATTCGCCGTGTCCACGGCGCGGGTCCGCACCCCGTTTCCGTCGATGTGGAGCCTGCATTCAGTCACCAACGCCGCCACAGCATCTATAGACTCCCTGAACGTCTCTGTATCAATCGTTGCTTTTAACATTACAAACCCCTTATAAGACTCTATTATACATTATATCATGATATTTTTTATTCTATCTGGTATGCAGCAAAGCCCTGTCGAACATAACAGGAACAGAACATGACATCACAGTGGACACGGGACAAATACTCCAATAAGGCGAAGAGAGAGGGCTTCAGAGCCCGGGCCGCCTACAAACTGCTTGAGATCCAGAACCGGCACCCGGTGATCAGGGAGGACGACACCGTCGTCGACCTGGGTGCGGCACCAGGGAGCTGGCTGCAGGTGCTCAGGACACTGACGAAGGGGACGATCATCGGTGTCGACCTCAACCCGATCGCATCGCTGGAAGGAGTCACCACCGTCGTCGGAGATTTTACAACCCCTGAAGTACAGGAACAGGTGAAGGAGCTCGCCGGAGGGACGATCTCGATCGTGACCTGCGATGCATCCCCGAAACTCTCTGGGGCGACAACCTATGACCAGGCGCGGGCGATCGGCCTCGGGGAGGAAGCCCTCAATTTTGCAGTCTCCGTGCTGAAAGATGGAGGAAACTTCATCTGCAAGACGTTCCAGGGAGAAGATTTTCCCGAGCTTTTTGCAGACGTGAAAAAACATTTCCTCTCGGTCAAGACGTTTCGGCCCGTCTCCTCCCGCCGGGGAAGCCGGGAAACCTACATTATCGCAAAAAACTTCAGGAGGGAGAAAGATGGTGCTCTGTGACGACTATGGGCGGCCGGTGACAAACCTGCGGATCAGCCTCACCCCGCGCTGCAACCTCAACTGCATCTACTGCCATGCCGAAGGCGAGGTGGCTCCCAGAGATGAGATGAGCCTCGATGAGATCAGGGAGATCCTCAGGGTCGCTGCAAAACTCGGGATCAAGAGCGTGAAGTTCACCGGCGGTGAGCCCCTGATGCGCCGGGATATCCTTGATATCGTCAGGGCCGTGCCACCGGGGATCGAGTCCTCCCTCACGACCAACGGCACCCTGCTTGGCGGCCTCGCCCAGGGCCTCAAGGAGGCAGGGCTTTCCCGGGTGAACATCAGCCTCGACACCTTAAGAACGGAGCGCTACAAGGAGATTGCAGGCAAGGATCTCCTCCCGAAGGTGCTCGACGGGATCCAGGCCGCCATCGACGCCGGTCTGACGCCGGTGAAACTGAACATGGTGCTCCTGAAGGGCATGAACGAAGACGAGATCGACGAGTTTCTCGCCCTTGTCCGGGAGAACAAGAACCTGATCCTGCAGGTCATCGAACTCATGGAGTTCAACGAGTGCCAGATGCACGGCGATGTCGACAGGCTTGAGAAAGAGATCGCAGAGCATTCGCAGGAGATTATGACCAGGCGGATGCACCACCGCAAAAAATATTGTATGGACGGTGCCGAGGTCGAGGTCGTGCGCCCCCTGCACAACACCGAGTTCTGCGCCTATTGCAACCGTCTCAGGGTGACGTCTGACGGATACCTGAAACCCTGCCTCCTCCGTACCGACAACCATGTCGATATCAGGGGCAAGAAGGGCGCTGAGCTGGAGGCGCTCTTCGAGCAGGCAGTGAAGGCCAGGGAGCCCTTTTTTAAATAACACCCTATACTGTTTTTATTGCAGCCTCGACCGGGCCCTCTGTCGGCGCCGCGGTGCCAGAATACAATGATATATCTGGAGGACGGGCAAACAGGATGATATGAACGCCCTCGACGAAGACGAATATTTCAGGGTGCTGAAGAGCTTCTACGGAAAATCCATCATCCTTGAAGATCCCGCCGACTTTCATCCCGTTATCTACTTTTATTTCCTTGACTCGCTTGCGCATATCGAGTACACGCTCAACTCCTTCGCCTTCAATTACCAGTCGCCAAAGAACATCATGAACCGGGAGTACATGCGGTGGCGGATCGATGAGGAGAAGAAGGACGAGCGACCACTCTTCCCGGGTTTCATCAACTGGCTCAAGAAAGAGAACCCGGAGAAGTTCGAAAGCCTGCCGATCCTCTGGAGGGTCATCTATGACAGAGAGAATCCGGCCAGTTACCGGAGTTTCAGGATCTCGCTCGACCCTACCAGTCTCAGTCCGATCCCGGCCTCGTTCTTCCATGACGCCCTTGAGGAGTTCTTCACCCCGGCATTCTTCAAGAGCATCTACAACGGCGCCTCTCTCGCCTCCCTCTTCGAGGAGTACAGAAAGAGCATCGGCGCCTGAAGAGGCCTGCCATGGATGTTGCCGCTCTCTGCAGGGATCTGGTGCGGATCAGGAGCGAGAACCCGCCAGGCGACACGCGGGACGCCGCCGAGTATATCGGGGCCGTGCTTGCAGGGATCGGGATCAGGAGCGCCGTCGTCTCCAGGGACGGGCGCCGGTGCAACCTGATCACCAGGCACGAGAACCCGTCCCTCCTCCTCTGCGGCCATATCGATGTGGTCCCGGCGATCCCTGAGGGGTGGCGCCATCCCCCCTTTGAAGGGGTCGAGGAGGGCGGCTACATCTGGGGGCGGGGGAGCAGCGATATGAAAGGTGGGTGCGCCGCTCTTCTTGCCGCCCTCGGAAAGGTCGTCGACGCCGGAGCCGAACCCCGGGCAGAGGTTGTATTTGTCTGCGACGAGGAGACCGGGACCGGGCACGGGATCGAGTATCTGCTCGCAAAAGACGTGCTGCGCCCCTGCGACACCCTCATCGCCGAACCGACACCGCCGCTCTCCCCGTGCATCGGCCAGAAAGGGCTTGCACGGATATCCTTCACCTTTCATGGCGAGCCCGGCCACAGTTCCCTCTACCCGGCGGTCGGGAGGAGCGCGATCATGGAGGCGCACAATCTCATCTCTTTCCTCCAGGAGATCCACGAGCGGGAGTATCGGGTCAGCCGCGAGATGGAGGGGATGATCGCGCGCTCTTCTCTGGTGCTCGAGGATCTCTTTGGCATACAGGGGCTCAACCACATCCTCAGGAGGGTGATGTTCAACCCGGGGGTGATACGGGGCGGTGAGAAGGCGAATATCGTCGCCGAACACTGCGACCTCGACCTCGACCTCAGGATCCCGTGGGGGTGCAGCGCGGGGGAGATCGTCTCCGAGATCGCATCGCGCGTCCCCTCGGCCGGGATGAAGGTAACGGCGGTCTCCGATCCCTCCTGCACCTCGCCCTCGTCGGCGATCGTACAGCGGCTCTGCGGTGCGATCAGGCGGGTGTACGCGGGCGACCCCGTGCCGATCTTCCAGTGGGCGGCAAGCGATGCCCGCCACCTCAGGAAGGCCGGTTTTCCGGCGGTGGAGTACGGGCCAGGAGAGGTGACGACGATCCACGGCATCGATGAGCGGGTCTCGATCTGCTCCCTGCAGTGCGCCGAAGAGATTTATCAGGATGTTATCCTCTCCTATTGCTGATCAGGCACGATCGCAGTGTGAGAAATCTATATAATTTGAAATCCGGGAAGATGAACCAGATATATAAACAATCCGTTTTTTGCATCCCATAAACCAATAAATATCTGAAGGATATATTGGTATTTGATGAAGTTTCTGCAGGTGGGCCTCGTAATATTCGCCGGCATCGCCCTGCTGGCGGCAGGGTGCGTTGAGGCGACGCCAGGAGAGGGAGGTTCGGACACTCCCTTCTGGGTCAAAGAGACGACGGCACCGGTCGGCACGCCAACGACCACGGCGATACTGGATAGCGAGTATGTGAGCCCGGCAACGCCCTATCCAGCGACAACGACACCGGCCACAATCCCGTCCACCCGCCAGGTGCCTGAGAATATCCAGGATAAACCGGTGTACCCCGAAGTGCTTCGTGAGACGATCGATCTGAAGGGTGAAGCCCACGCCTGGACGATCAATGCCGCATATCCCCCCCTGATCGTAGATTTCGTTGTGAAGCCGGAAACGCAAACGAGGACGATCGTCTATCAGAGCAGTTACGGCGACAGGGACGAAGAGAAATCGACGGTGACGCGCATCAGCCCGAACAGTCATCTCGAGGTGACGATACGGGACGCAGACGGGAATATTGTAGCACAGGACGGTTTCAACGGGAAGTACACGGTCGGGAAATCCAAACAACTGCTGGTGCTCAGGGGAGGGGTCTACCAGGTAGACCTGCGCGGCACTGCGATTGTTGCCGACATTTCCATCAAAATCGGTAAGATCGAGGGTGAAAACGCCGTGTCCGCCTGACCCCGGCGGCAGGGAGGATGAGGAACGATTATATGGGATGAACACCTATTTTTTTAGGCACAACCATTGTGTCCCGGTAGGGTAGTGGACATCCTAGAAGCCTGCGGAGCTTTTGACCCGGGTTCAAATCCCGGCCGGGGCGTTTTCCTTTTTTCATGTTCTTTCAATTCAAGGAAATTTTATCGGACCTCGCAGGCAGTTAGGGGAACCCAATTGACATCAAAATTTGAACATATTTATAAGAACTCAAAATTTCATTTCTGGATAAAAAAAGGATCATTTAAATAAGAAATAATAAAATAAATTACATCAACCTGACCCTGCCCGATCAGGGGGAAAAGGTCAGACCACCGCTGTCGACCCTCACGCTTCAAGCAGCACGCCGGCACCAGACACAGGATCCGATACAAAATGAAACTGCTCACGCATGTCGTTCTTGTTATGATCCTGGTGGCTTCTGCCCTGATCGGCGGCGTCTTTTTCGCCTCAGACTATCTTCTCATCCAGAATCTCAAAAATACCGAATATAACGCCGTGACAGAGTCCTGCAATCTGGTGAACCACACCATCCAGCGTGAGATCAACACGCTGGGAGTCATCGGCAGGGACTGGGCGACGTGGGACGACACCTATTTCTTTGTCCAGAACAGGGATCAGGCATATATCGACTCCAACCTCGTCGACGAGACCTATATCAATGCCGGCCTGGACTGTTTCCTCATCCTGAACAGCACAGGGCTGCCGGTCTACGGGAGGATATTCGATCACGAAAACCAGACCGCCGTTCAAATCCCGGAGAGTTTCCTCACCCGGATCGAAGAATCCCTGGGGGCTCAACGCTCCGACACCGTCGAGGGGATCATCGTCTTCCCCGAAGGGCCGATGATCGTCGCCGCAGAACCCGTGCTGCAGAGCACCGGCGAGGGGCCAGCCGTCGGCACCCTGATCATGGGGCGGTATATCGACGACGATCTGACCGGAGCGATCTCAGACATCACCCGGATGCCGGTCACGATCCTGCCTGCAGGAGACACCTCCATCTACAACGGCCTCTCCCAGAACCCGGGGTCAGAAGAGGGCACACCGATCATCATCGCACCCTCGGAGAACGGGACGATCGTCTCAGGGATCATTACCATCCCCGATATCAATGGAATGCCCGCCTTCACCACCAGGATCGACCTCACGCGCGGCCTCTACCTCCAGGGCCTGGAGGCCGTCTATTCCTATATTTTCATTATCATCGGGATCTGCGCGGCGGCAGGGATCGTCCTCATCATCTCCCTCAACAGAACCCTCATATCCCCTCTCGAGATGATGAGCGGCACGGTCACCGCCATCAGGAGGGATCAGGATTATTCCCGCCGCATGCGCAAAGGAGGAGTCGCCGAGATCGAGACTCTTTCAACATCGATGAACGCTCTGTTTTTGTCTCTCCAGTCTTCGATCGAGGGGCAGAAAGAGTACGAAGCACGCCTCCGGGAATCGGAGGAGAAATATTCCACGCTCTTCCGCTCGGCAAACGACAGCATCTTCATCGTCAGAGGGGACCGCTTTGAAGACTGCAACGCCCGCGCCCTGGAGGTCCTCGGACGCACCCGGGAAGAGATCGTCGGGGCGCCGATCGAGATCCTGTCCCCGGCATACCAGCCCGACGGCCAGCGCTCTGCCGACCTTATCAGGGAGTACATCAGGAGGGCGTATGCCGGCGAGTCCCTCAGTTTTTCGTGGGAGTATCAGATCGCAGACGGAACGCACCGGAACGCCGAGATCACGGCGAACAGGTTCGACCTGGGTTCGGGAGCGTACCTGCTCGTCATCGGGCGCGACATCACCGAACGGCTCGAGATGGAGAGGCTCAAAAACGAGGCGTTCGGCCAGATCGAGCAGAACCTCGAACAGTTCGCCATATTAAACGACGAGATCAGAAACCCCCTCCAGGTCATTCAGGCCATTGTCGAGATGGACTCCTGCAAAGAGGCAAAATCCGTCCTGACGCAGGTCGAGATCATCAACGACCTCGTGAACCAGCTCGACCGGGGCTATATCGAGTCCGAGAAGGTCAGGGAGTTCCTCAAAAAGCACTACCGGATCGGCGAGAAAAAGTAGGCGTCTCAGAGGCGCCTGAGCATGTTCCCGAACTGGGGGAGAAAATCCTTCTTCCGCGACATCACGCCGTCGAGCCTCTTCGGCTGCTCGGCCATGCCCATTTTTGCAAGGTTCACCTCGTCCGCCGCCGCAAAGAGGTCGCTTGCATTTTCAAAGACGTTGGTGAAGAGGGCGACGAAAAAATCCGCGGCGGTCTCTTCGCGGAGCGCCCCCACTTTTGCCCTGATCTCCTCTGCATGGGCGGCGGAGAACTCAAAGGAAGGGACGGTGACCTGCGATATGACCACGCTCTTCTCGAAGAGGTTATAGTGCTTCGTATCCCTGAGCAGGAGTTCGTGGAGGGGCACGTTCTCCAGCTCGATCCCCTGCTGGACAAGTTCGATCCCGAAGGCGATCGGATCGACGCCGGCGATGCCGGCGAGGTAGTTCACCGCCCGCTCGTCTTCAGGCGTGGTCGTGGACATCTTCAGGGCAAGGGTATCTGAGAGGACACCCGAGAGGAGAAGGCCTGCCGTCGAGGGCGTCGGCTCGATCCCGCTCTCTATGAACTTGCGGGTGATGATCGTCGATGTCGAGCCTACCGGGTCGTTGAGGAAGCGGATCGGCTTCAAGGTGGTGATCGCCCCCAGGCGGTGGTGGTCGACGATCTCGATGACGTCGGCCTTCTCGATCCCGTCCACGGCCTGCGAGTACTCATTGTGATCGACCAGGATCACCGACTTGTGGATGTCGTCGACAAAGGTGTTCCTGGAGACCATGCCGAGGAGACGGTTGTCCCCCTCGACCACGCAGGCCGTCCTGTACTTGGAGTTCGAAACGACGTCCTTGACATATTCCAGCGGGTCGGAGATCGCGATCCGCGGAACATCGGTCGCCATCACCATGCTCGCCGGAAGGGAGAGGTTGATCATCTTGCCGACGCCGAAGGCGTCGAGGGACGTGGCCAGGACGGCGACGTTCCTGGCGACGGCGGCGTTGATCGTCCGGTCGCCGATCGGCGAACCGTCGGCGATGATCAGGGCGGCGATCCCCGCGGAGATCAGGGCCAGCTGCGCCGGTTCGTTGTCGCCGACAATGGCGACGTCGCTGGAGGTGAGGCGGGAGAGGGAGACATGGAGGGCGTCGATGGCGATATGCACCCTCCCTTCCAGGAGGTCCTTGCCCGGGACGACGATCCGGGCATCCAGGATCTTTGCAAGGGTTTCGAGTTTGATCGGCGTGATCGAGAGCTGCTGGATCTTCGTACGCGTCACGTAGGCGCGTGCAAGGCCGTGCTCGCTCACCAGACCGAGAAGACGCCCTTCGTCATCGACGATCGGCATGTTCCGCACGCCGTGCTCGTCCATCATGGCGACGACCTCGATCGTCGGGACGTCGGCGCGCGCGCTCAGCGGATAGGTGAAAGGGAGATCAGAAACGTTCGGCTCGACGCTCTCGATGAAGAGAGGGGCTTCGACGCCGAACCGTTCCAGAACGAACCTGGTCTCCGGGTTTATATCGCCGCACCGGGCCGGGACATATTTTCCTGGCTCTCTAGAGTTGAGGAGTTCGGCATAGCCGATTGCGCTGCAGATGCTGTCGGTATCAGGGTGCCTGTGCCCGATCACATAGACCTTATTCATGATGGATCCTCCGCGGGGAAGTTGGGGTGCCGCTATAGACTTGCCCTTCTGCCCTCTTATCCCCTTGCACCAGGGAAGGGGGGAGGCCCTGATCTCCGCGGGGCCGGAGCACCAGACCTTACTTCTTGAGGGTGAGTCCAGCCGAAAAGGCGCGTGCGATCTCTGGCCCCACCGCACGGTAGGTCCGGGCGGCAGAGTCGTAGATGAAGGGGGCGATTTTCTCGACGTCTGGTTTCCCGTCAGATCCGAGGGCGGATCCGTCCACTTTCACGTCGAGGATCTCCCCGATGAACTGGGTGTGGATGCCGATCTCGGCGGTCTGCGAGACCCTGCATTCGAGCACCACCGGGAACTCTTCGATAAAGGGGGCGTCCACCACATCGCTCTGCACGGTGGTCAGCCCTGCGGCCCTGATCTTGTCGACGTTTCTCCCGGACTCGATCCCGAAGTAGTCCGCCTCGGCCACATAGCGGGCTGGCGGGATGCAGACGGTGAAGGCGGATCTCGCCATCAGGTTCTCGTAGGTCTTTCGCGCTTTCTGGACCGATACGGCAACTGAGGGAGGGTCGGACGAGCAGATGCCGCCCCAGGCGGCGGTCATGGCGTCCGGGGTGCCCGCGGCGTCGTACGTGCAGACGATCAGGACCGGGTGCGGGTAGAGGAGCGTTTTTGCGCCTATCGATTGCTTCATGTCCTTCAATAGGGGCGGCGGGCGGTAAGTCAGTTGCGATCATCGCCGGAGGAGGCCGGAAACCAGTTCGCCAGGCCCCCCGGATGAAACAGGAAGAATTTCTCAAAAACACCAGGATAAAAGATGAACATCCATCCTGTCGGCAGGAAATCGATCCGACAGGGCGCCCCAGGCACCCCGATCAAAAAGGATCAGGGGCATGAGGCGCGGAAAATCCCGGGGGCTACTCGTTGACCTCGTTTATTGCGAGCTCGTACATCCAGTCGAGGAGCAGAGGGCACTGCTCCACAATGCAGTCGAGTTCGCAGGCGATACAGGGGATCAGCTCTTCGCCGGCCATCAGGAGCGCCGGGTCGACCGCCTGCTGCCGGGCCTTCAGCTGATAGGTCTTGATGCCCTCTTCCCTGAATTCAATCCGGTCGATGAGGCTGGCATCGAATAATTTCTTAACGACGCGCGAGCACTTCCGGCTGTCGATGTCGAGGAGTTTCCAGAGCTCGCTCTGGAGAACCCCGTCGGGCCTTGACTGGATGATCTTCAGGGCTTCGTCTTCAACGGACGGCATAATCCTATCAGACAAGAGGCGAGATCGTCAGAATATTGTTCCCTCTGATAACGACCGTGCCAAGGCTGCGCCCGCGCTGCTCGCCGGTGTACTCGATCGTCTCTTCCATATGCAGGTTCAGGTGTTCGTCCACCGCAACAAGCCTGCCCTGCAGCTTCCTTCCCTCGTCCTTGATTTCAACATTAATCCTGGAATCAACAAGAGAATATACCTTTTTGACCGGCAGAACAATACTGTTGACCATCTGAGGTTATGTGGCGGTCGAAGGTATTGAATCTTTCCATCAGCCCGGAATCCTTCAATCAGCCACGATCCTGCAGATACCTCATCGATCTCCGGCCTTCTGCGGCAACGCAGCTTCTCTGTCAGCGGCCAAAGACCGGGTCGTCATAGAGGTCGGCAGGCCCGATGAGCATGCCGTCATGGATACTGAAGCCCAGGCACGCCGTTTTCGGATAAATCGGACTCATATCGCAGAGGCTGACTGCCATGAGGCCATTTCCGGCCGCGGCGGCGAGGACCTCCCCGACGACCGGCAGCCCTTCCCCTGCCCTGAGGACGAGCGCCGGGTCAGGGCCGCGGCCGGCCGCGGCCGCCGGCAGGCGGTCCTGCCGTTCGACCCTGACCGGAAGGCGCCCGCCTTCGAGGTGACTGAGGAGACCGCAGGTCTCAGCAGGAGTGGCAAAGACCGACCCGTCGTCGCAGATGAACGAAAAACCCTCGCGCATCAGGGGTTCCCTGACCAGAGCCGGGGAGGTGAAGGGGTCGGCAAAGATCCGGCAGAGGGGCATGCACCAGGCGTTCGGGGCGGCACCGGCAGAGAGGAAGACCAGCACCGCCTCTCCGGGCCGCTCTTCAAAGGTGAGGCTGACCGTTTCGACGCTGCCGCTCCCGGATAGTCCGATCTCACCTGAAACGCCCCTGCATGCCGCACAGAGGTCGTCAAGGAGAGGAGCGGCTTTGCCCTCCCCTGCTGAGGTGAAGACGCAGGCAACTCTCCCGCCCGCCCTGGTGGTGAACGAATCGATGATCCGCTTACCGTGCTCGGCCCTGAGCAGTTTTGCCGCCTTCTCCACGACGAGAGGGTGGGCCCGCAGTCCTGCAGGGAAACCGCCGAAATCGGCCGTCAGGACCGTGAGGGTGATCATGCCCCTGACCGTTCGAAAGTCTCCTTCACCAGGCTGATCATGTTCATCGACCCGACATAGATGGGCGTGCGCTGGTGCGGTTCGGCCGGTTTGAGGTCGAGGAGATCTATATGGCCGTCGGTGATCGCACCGCCGGCCTGCGCCGCGATAAAACCGATCGGGATCGCCTCGTACAGGAGCCTGAGTTTTCCCTTCGGTTTTCCCTTCAGGGCCGGGTAACAATAGATCCCGCCGTATTTGAGGATCTGATGGAAATCGGCAACGTAGGATCCGGTGTACCGGAGTTTTGCCCCGTCCGCCTCGACGGTGGTGATGAAGGCGGCGTGCTGATCGATCCAGTCAGGTCTCCCCCCGCCGGTGCCATAGAGGTTTCCGTCAGGGATCCGCACGTCCCGTTCGAGGAGGCGGTAGATGCCCCCATGGTCCATCGCAAAGATGCAGACGCCCTTCCCCACCGTCAGGGTGAGAGTGGTCATCGGGCCGTAGAGCATATAGAGCGCCGCCTTCAGGTCCCGCCCGGGCTGGAGGACGTCGCCGCCGCCGAAGATGCCGACGATCGTCCCGACGGCGAGGTTCGTCTGGATCAGGGACGACCCGTCCATCGGGTCCATCACCACGGCATACTCGGCTTTCGCCCCGGGAAATATCCTGACCTCGTCCTGCTCCTCGGACGAGAGGGCGCGTACAAGCCCGGATTCCCCGAGGACGCGGGTGATCAGTTCGTCAGACCAGGTGTCCATCGCAGCCTGCCGCTCGCCATAGACGTTCTCGGATTCGGCATATGCCTGATGGGTGATGAACGCCTCCCTGATCGGCTGCGCCTGCTCTGCGATCAATTCTATCAGTGTGCAGAGGTCGGTTTCACAACCCATAGACTCCAGATACTCATTCAATGTCGTCATAATATCCTCTCCCTGTGATTCTCAACTCCGTCCCTTATAGAGTGCGCCCCCTCTCTTCAGGACGGAAAAATATGATTCAGTTGCCCTTCAAAAGGGCCAGGGCATCCTCAAGGGACGCACCATCGATGGTGATCGCCGAGATCGCGTTGCACATCCGCACCGCTTCCTCAAGGGACTTCTGGTGGATGTTTCTCCCGGTGGCGTTTCCGGAGCAGCCGCCGGTGTGAATCTGCTCGTAGAGTTCCTTGAGGAATTTCCCCTCGTCGACGCTCGATCCGCCAGCACAGACGACCTTCGTCCGCCCTGCAGCGAGGGTGGCTTCTTTGAGAAGGACAGCCGACGCCGTCCCCTCTTTCTTCGGGGCATTGACCTTGACGAAGTCCGAGCCGAGACATGCGGCGACGCCGGTCGCCCCGGCGATCAGGTGCGGGTCCTTCTCGTCCTTGACTGCCGCACCGCGGGGGTAGATCCAGAGCACCGTGACAAGACCGTGCTGGTGCGCCTCAAGCACCGCCTGTGCAGCCTCAGTAAGCATCTGGGCCTCAAACTCCGACCCGAGATAGATGGTATAGCCGACAGCGGCGATCTTCAGCCCGGTCTGCTTCCTGAGGGCGACCACCTGGGCCACCGTGGTGATCATCGGGCTGGCCGGGTCTTTCTGGGCGGTCTTGACCAGGTGCGTCTTGGAGTTGAGTTTGACGAGGTACGGCACCTCGGGATAGTCCCGGCCGTAGCGGGCGACCAGCCCGATCTGGGTCGCAAAGACACCGATGCGCCCCTGGCTTGCGATCCTGAAGAGGTGCTCGGGTTCGGCGTCGTCCGGGTGGATCCCGTCGCCGTAGAAATCGTCGTTGAGGTGTTCGATCTTCTGGTCGCCGGCAAAGAGCATGAGACGGCCCGTTCCCCTGGTGATGGTCGAAAAGTTATCGATATAGGTCTCCCTTACCTCGTCAGGGACGTCGGCAGGGACAAATACGGAAACGTTCGCAGACATACAGACTCAATCATTTCACCCGGTACTTATGTTTTACTGGAAAGGCGTCGGGGGACGGTGCAGAAACAAAAACAGGGGGGGGTGGCGATCAGGCCGGTTCAGAGGTTTTCCACGATATCCTGACAGGTATTGATCGTCATCTGAGACCTGGCGATCATTCTGGTCGCAAGCATGGGCGCAACCATCGGGTCAAGGCTGATGGCGCGGTTGTAGCACTCCATCGCCTCCATATAGGGATCGATATTCAGGGTGCCCATCGTCGCACCGGGTTTCCCCAGGGTGGAGAATCGTGTTTTCATCTCCTCTTCCATAAGAATCGAGATGGAGAGGAGGGCGTCTCCCCTCCTGATCCATGCAGCCGCATCGCCGGGCCTGAGCGTTACAATCTGGTCATAATAGTCTGCAGCCTCCGCATAATTGCCGAGGTTGAGGCTGGCAGCACCGGCACGTTCAAGGGCGGTAAGATCGGTGCCGTCGATCGCGAGTGCGTCCATCGCATACGCATACGAACTCGCCATATCTCCCATCCTGAACAATGCCGTCGCCTTGCCGGCAAGAGCGCCGGCGGCGTCCGGGTCTTTCGCGAGGATCAGGTCATAGCAGGCCGAAGCCTCCTCGTTTCTTCCCAGCGCCGAGAGCGCCTTCCCCTTCTCCATGAGAAGATCACAATCGGCCGTCGCAACCGGGAGGGCCAGGTCGGCAAAAACGATCGCGGCGTCGTACTGACCCACCGAGATCAGTGCGCCGGCGGCGGCAGTGCTGGTGTTGGCGATCGCCGAGTCGATGAACTCCGGGTCTTTTGAGGTTTTGTCCGAGATATAGACCCAGGAGGCGGCGGCGACCAGCAGGATCAGGATGATCCACTTCAACTTCATCGAGACACAATATGTCGCTCAATGATAAAGGTATTCTTTTTTCACTCTGCCACATTGTGGCGAATACGAAATCGAATGGCACCTCAGGGACAATGACAGCATTTGGGCGCATCCGGACAGGGCGATTCGCTTCAGGGGCATCGCCGCAAAAAAAGAAGGAGGTCAGCTCCCGTGCATGGGCGCGGGAATGGTTGCCGGCCTCTTCTTCTCGAGTGCTGCTTCAAGTTTTTCTGAGAGGGCCCTGATCCCGGCGAGATCTTTTGTTCTCGCGTAGACCGCCTTCCTGAGATCTCCTGCGAGGGTTGCGACCTCATCGCCACCTTTCCCTGCCGCAAGTCCGGCCCGTTTGACGAGGGCGGCGGCCTTTTCGAGGGCCGAACGCTGTTCGTGGGAGTAGAGGATCTCCCAGGAGAGCCGCTCGAACTCTTCGAGGCTCTCAGGCGAGAGCGAGCCCTTCACCTTTCCGAAGGCGGTGTCGAAGTGCTTCTTCGTGACCCTGACATTGCCGATGGCATCGGTGCGCTCCTCGGCAGTCTTGCCCTTCATCGCCGCGATGAACTCCCGCATCGCCGCGAGTTTCGCCTCCCTGACGACCGCTTCGATGTCGGCGCCGACGTAGCCGTCACTCCGGGCGACAAGATCGTCGATGCCGACGTCAGATGCCATCATCTCCTCGGTGCCCTTCAGGTACACCTCGAAGATCTTCTTCCGGCTCTCCAGGTCAGGGGGAGGGACATAGACGATCCGGTCGAGGCGGCCCGGGCGCAGGAGGGCGTCGTCGAGCATGTCAGGGCGGTTTGTGGCACCGAGGACCATGACGCTTTTGAGCTCCTCAAGCCCGTCGAGCTCGGTGAGGAGCTGGGAGACGACGCTTTCGGTCACGTGCGAGGAGTTCGCATACGAGCCGCGCTTTGGCACGAGGGCATCGATCTCATCGAAGAAGATGATCGACGGAGAGGCCTGCCGCGCCTTGCGGAAGATCTCGCGCACGCCCTTTTCAGATTCGCCGACCCACTTCGAGAGGAGCTCAGGCCCCTTTACCGAGATGAAATTGCACTCGCTCTCGTTCGCCGTCGCTTTGGCGAGCAGGGTCTTCCCCGTCCCGGGCGGGCCGAAGAGAAGGATGCCCTTCGGCGGTTTGGTCTGCATCCGGGTGAACACCTCGGGGTACTTCAGCGGCCATTCCACCGCCTCGGTGAGCTCTGCTTTCACGTCTTCGAGCCCGCCGACGTCCTCCCAGGAGACGTTCGGCACCTCGACGAGCACCTCGCGCATCGCCGAGGGCTCGACGTGCTTTCTGGCCTCGTCAAAGTCTTCGCCGGTGACCCGCAGTTTCTCGATCAACTCGGCCGGGATCTCCTCCTCGATCTTGATCTTCGGGATCACCTGCCGCAGGGCGTGCATCGCCGCCTCCTTTACGAGGAGGGAGATGTCGGCGCCGACGAAGCCGTGGGTCACATCGGCGAGGTGCTGGAGGTCGACGTTCTCCGCGAGGGGAACGCCGCGGGTGTGCACCTGGAAGATCTCGTGCCGCCCCTTCCGGTCAGGGATGCCGATCTCGATCTCGCGGTCGAACCGGCCGCCGCGGCGCAGGGCCGGGTCGATGGCGTCAGGGATGTTCGTCGCCGCGATGACGACGACCTGCCCACGGGTCTTGAGCCCGTCCATCAAGGAGAGGAGCTGGGCGACGACCCGCCGCTCCACCTCGCCCTTCGTCTCCTCGCGCTTGGGGGCGATCGAGTCGATCTCGTCGATGAATACGATCGTCGGGGCGTTCTCCTGCGCTTTCTCAAAGACCTCGCGCAGCCGCTCCTCTGACTCGCCATAGTACTTGCCCATGATCTCTGGGCCTGAGATGGAGATGAAGTTGGCATCCACCTCGTTTGCGACGGCCTTTGCGATCAGGGTCTTGCCCGTGCCCGGCGGGCCGTAGAGGAGCACGCCCTTCGGGGGCTCGATGCCAAGCCGCTCGAAGATCTCGGGGTGCCTGAGCGGGAGTTCGATCATCTCCCTGACCATGTCGAGCTCGCGGCCGAGGCCGCCGATGTCCTCGTAGTGGACGTCGGAGACTTCCTTGCGCTTCCCCTCCTCGGGTTTGTACGGCGTCTCCTTCAGCTCGATCTCGGTCGAGTCGTTGATGATCGCGATGCCCCTGGGCGAGACCTTTGCGACGACGAAGGTTAAGGGGTTGCCCAGGACGTTGATCCTGAAGGTCTGCCCCTCGACGACCGGCCTGCCGTTCATCAGTCTCTTGAGGTACTGTTCGCCGCCGACGAGACGGATCGGCTGGGTCGGCTGGAAGACGACCTTCTGGCCGTAGCTTGCCTCTACCTTCCGGATTTTGACAGTGTCGTCGATGCCGGTATGGGCGTTGCCGCGGATGTTGCCGTCGATCCTGATGATGCCTTTCCCGATGTCCTCGGGATAGCCGGGCCAGACGATGGCCGCGGCCTTCTGCTTGCCCTGGATCTCGATCACATCGCCGGAAACGAGGTTGAGGGCCTTCATCACGTCCATGCCGAGGCGTGCGATCCCCCGACCGGCATCCTCGTGGTAGGCCTCCTTCACCGTTACTTCAATCTGATCTTTCTGCATGAGTATATCTCCAGTGAATGGGATTTACTCAAAGTTAGTGATACCAATATATAAAAGATCACAATGCGGCACTAACAGGTGCAGGCGATGACCTCGTCCTCGGTAACGACAAGGTCCATCCGGCGGTCAAAGGCTTCGCAGGGGACGGACGGCACTTCCTGGCACGAAAAAGCAGCGCCGACCACCGGGACATCGGGCGCCCGGGAGAGGAAGCGGTCATAATAACCGGCGCCGTAGCCGATGCGGCTGCCGGTCCGGTCGAACCCGACGACCGGGACGACGATCAGGTCGAGGTCGTCGGCGGAGGCCGGCACCTCACTGCCGATCGGTTCGGGGACATGGAAGGTGCTCTCGACGAGGACCGACCTATCGGTCAGATAGGAGAGGCGAAGCGTTCGCCGCTCCTTCTCGATGATCGGGATGACAACCCGCTTTCCGGCGGAAAGGAGGGCGTCGATCAGCCCGGCAGTCTCGACCTCAGGGGGCTTTGAGACATAGACCATCACCGTCCCCGCGCCGTCGGCGAGGGCGAGGAGGCGGCCGGTGATCGCCCGGCTTTTCTCCTCGATCGCTTCGGGGGAGAGGGCACACCGGCGGGCCTTCGCCTCAAGCCGCATCACCTGCTTTATCTGGGCCTTCCCTACGGGCGCGGTATTCATCACGATCTATTCTTCGGACTCGTGGATAAAGAATCCGTCTCTGGCAGCCTGTCCCTGAATGCCCTGAGGGCCGGGGCGAGCACGCGGGTCTTGCCGATGATGCCGGCGATGAGGATGGCGTCGAGGATCTCGTCTCTGGTCGCCCCTTCCTTCAGGGCCGTCCCGATATGCACCCACACGCAGCTGTCGGCGCCGGCACCTGCGGCGGCGGCGATCGCCACCAGTTCCGCGGTCTTCGGGTCGAGGCTTGCCGGGCGGGCGGTGTGGTAATCGCCGAGCACGGAGAGGGCGAAGGCTTCGGGGCGTTCGCGCATCAGCGTGAAAATAAAGGGCACGACGCCGAGCCACTCCTCTGTCTCTGCGATGATGTCGTCCCCCATCTCGTCTGCATGAGAGAGGAATTCATCGATGGTCTTCTGGTTTTCGGGTTTCACAGGAGGATTTTCGACCGCCTCCCATATGGGCCTATCCCTCTCTCCTGCAGGGGAGATTTACGGTACAGGGCGGTGAAAGAACTGCGCCGGGCCACCTTCGTCTGAAGCCGCTCAGGCGACTCGGGATGGGAGGGCTGATCTCACAGGATAGGCTGCAAAGGGGGGAGGGTTTTCGGGCTTCGTTTCTTTGCGTGAGGGCATCGGCCAGGATATCGCGAGAATCTCACGCTATTTACGCGCGAAGGGGGCTGACTCAAGAGAGGGAATTTTCGGGGCGAAAGGAGGAAGAACAAAAAAGATTTAGAAGTGGAAGTTCTTGTTCACGATCTTCAGCGCACAGTAGTCGCCGCACATCGTGCAGCCGTCGGTGTCGGCGGGCATCCGCTCGTCCCTGATCGCTTTTGCGCGCTCGGGGTTCATGGCCACGGCGAACTGGCGGCCCCAGTCGAGGTCGCGGCGGGCATGGCCCATCTCGAGGTCGGCGTCGCGCTTCTTCAGTTTGATCATGTCGCCGACGTGGGCGGCAATGCGGGAGCTCATCACGCCTTCATAGACCTCCTCCGGGGTGGGCAGGGCAAGGTGCTCGGCCGGCGTCACATAGCAGATGAAGTCGGCGCCGTAGGCCGAGGAGAGGGAGGCGCCGATGGCGGCGACGCGGTCGTCGTAGCCCGGCGCGATGTCGGTGACCAGGGGGCCGAGCATATAGAAGGGCTTCCTGTTGGTGACCCGCTTCTGGACGATGACGTTCGCCTCGATCTCGTCGAGCGGGATGTGGCCGGGTCCTTCGATGATCGTCTGGACGCCATAGTCGTTCGCCTTATCGGCGAGTTCGGCGTTGATGATCAGTTCCTGGAGCTGCGCCCGGTCGGTGGCGTCATGGACGGCGCCTGAGCGCATGCCGTTCCCGAACGAGAGGGTGACCTCATGCTCCTTGAGGATCTCGAGCAGGTAGTCGAACTCAGCATAGAGCGGGTTCTCCTGCTCGTTGTGCAGCATCCACGCCGTCATGAATGCGCCGCCGCGGGAGACGAGGCCGCCGTGCCGACCCTGGTTCCTCAGCCGCTTCATCGTCTCCAGGTTGATGCCAGTGTGAATGGCCATGAAGTTCGTGCCGAGCTTCGCCTGCTCCGCGGTGATCCTGAAGAGGTCGTCGGGGTTCATGAAGACAACGCCGCCCTTGTTCCTGGCCGCCTCGATGAAGGCCTGGTACAGGGGCACCGAACCGACCGAGAGCGAGGTGTTCTCGATGACGCGGCGCCTGATCTCGAGGAAGTCGCCGCCGGTCGAGAGCTCCATCAGGGTGTCGGCGCCGGCCTTCTCGGCCATCCGCACCTTCTCAATCTCCTGGTCCACGTCCACGATATCGGTCGAGGTGCCGATGGAGGCGTTCACCTTGGTACGCAGGCCTTCGCCAATCCCGCAGATCTTGACCTTGCGATACGGCGAGACCGGGATGGTGATATGGCCCTCGGCAACGCCGCGCCTGACAAACTCCTCGGTGACCCCTTCCTGTGCCGCCACGATCTTCATTTCTTCGGTGATGACGCCACGCCTGGCATCCTCTAAGAGACTCATACCTATCTCGTAGGGAAAATAACCAGATAAAGGCTTGTATTTCCATTTTTCGGCACAAATGTGCTTGATCGCCCCACAAGTAAATTTGTTTACGTTTGTGCAAGAGGGATTTATCAGATGGCTCAGGCCGTTTTTGCCGGGTTTATTCGCCCATTCACATTGTTAGCCTCCCCGGCACCTGCCGGTCTCCAGCAGCCTTTCCTCATGCTGCCCGCCTGACCCCCGCGTGAGGATTGGATCGGGGAACGTAGAGGTACGATACCAGATGGGCTGCACCCATCCCTTCTCCAATCGCAGTTTCGCGGGGCGGCCGGCCCCCCGGCACGGCATGACCTGCAACCATCCGTTCACCCACGTCAGGGCAAAATCATCACCTACCCCCCGCTCACATGTTCCTGCAAGATAGATTCTATAAAACTCCTCACCCAAGATATAACGACGGTGGGTTTTTGAAGGCGAATTTCGGAGGATTTATACCACTCAGCACCGTGGACTGGCGAGGCAGGGCAGTCTGCACGATTTTTCTGCGCGGCTGCCCGGTCAGGTGCCATTACTGCCAGAACGTCGCCCTGCAGGAGGGCCGGGACGAGCGCGATATAGAAGAAATTCTCGCCATGATCAGGGACACCACCCTCCTCACCACCGGGGCGGTTTTTTCAGGCGGAGAGGCGACGATGCAGAAAGAGGCCCTCGTCGCCCTTGCACGCGGCGTACAAGAGATGGGGCTTGGCGTCGGGCTCCAGACGAACGGCGTTTTTCCCGGGACCATCCGCGCCCTTCTGGCAGAGCGCCTCGCCGACAAGATCTCCCTCGACATCAAGACCCGGTGGAGCCATTACCGCAACCTTTTCAAGGTGGACTATGCAGACCGGGTGAAAGAGTCGCTTGCGCTCTGCATCGAGGCGCATAAGACCGGCGTTCTCCCGGAGTTCGAGGTTGTCGTGACCGTATTCCGGGGGTGTGAGGATGATATCCCCTATATCTCAAAAGAGACAGAAGGTGTCGATCTGGTCCTCCAGCAGGGGATCGTCAGGGGCGTCTCTCCCCTCACGTTCGGGGAGTTCTCAGAGATCGCCGACCGGATCGGACGGACGGTGAAGATCCGCACCCGCGAGAACGGCGAGGTGGTCTATGAGGGGCGGCGCATTGTGCGCGGGGGGAGCATCGATATGAGCAGGATTGAGCAGGAGCGGCGCATATGAAAGTCATCGGTGTTGTCGGCATGCCGGCAAGCGGGAAAGGCGAGTTTTCACGGATAGCAGCGGACCGGGGCATCCCGGTCGTGGTGATGGGAGACATGATCAGGCGTGCCGTTGCCGGTGCCGGCCTCCCGCTGACCGACGAGAATATGGGCAGAGTTTCAGCCGAACTGAGGGCGACCTACGGCATGGACGCCGTCGCTCACCTCACGGTCCCGGCGGTGGAGGAGACCGGCGCACCAGTCGCCCTCATCGACGGGATCAGGGGCGGGGCCGAGGTGGCGATCTTCAGGGAGCGTTTTCCCGCATTTCTGCTTGTCGGGGTCAGGGCCTCCTTCGAAACACGGCTCCGCCGCCTCGGCAGCCGCGGCCGCTCGGACGATCCGCACTCGGCCGAGGACCTGAGACGGAGGGACGAGCGCGAACTCGGGTGGGGGCTTGGCGACGCCCTTGCCACGGCAGACATATATATCGAGAATGAAGCCACCGTAGAGGAGTACGGCAGACGGGTCGCCCGTCTCCTCGACGCCGTCGGAGGGTGCGAATGAGCGTCAAACCGTATTTTTCCTCATCGTCAAAGGTATGGGAATCGCCCGAATGGGTGTTTGGAATAGAAGAGGCAGGGTTTCCCGGCTGGGAGATCTCGGCGGACGGCAAGTACCGCCTGGAAAAACCGGCGAACAAACAGGTAATCAGTGACGTGATCGAGAGCACGGGCCTTGCCGTGACCGTGCACGCCCCGTATGCCGATCTCAACCCCGCCTCCATCAACGACCCCATCTGGCGGGAATCGGTCAGGCAGATCTGCTCCTGCATCGAGCACGCCGCCGACCTCACCGATCGGGTCACCATGCATCCGGGCTACCTCTCCCCGGCCGGAAAACTCCTGCCCGAAAAGGTATGGGAGCAGCAGAAGGAGGCGCTGCGGGTGATCGGGCGGTGCGCAAGCGATCACGGCGTTGTAGCCTGCCTGGAGAACATGATCAACATTCCGGAATTCCTCTGCCACGACCCCTTTGAACTCCTCGGGATCACCGAGGGGATCGAGGGGATCGGAATCACCTTCGATATCGGCCATGCAAACACCGTGAGGAAAGTCGACAGTTTCCTCGCCCAGATCAAAAACGCCAGCCACCTCCATATCCACGACAACCATGGCAGCTCTGACGAACACCTCGCCCTCGGCGACGGCACCATCAACTGGAAAAAAGTCGGCCATGCCATTGCGGCGGGATATCAGGGCGAGGTGGCGGTGATCGAGGGACGGAGCATCGAAGAGGCAAAAAAGAGCCTCGATGTCTTTAAGAGGTGGTTTGTATAGCCGGAGAGACATTGCAGGTGTACTTCCTCGGAACGGCCGGGGCCCTGCCCACGCCGAACCGAAACCCCTCCTGCGTCATGATCAGGCGGGGCTCCGACACCCTGCTCTTCGACTGCGGCGAAGGGGCCCAGCAGCAGATGATGCGGGCGAGGACCGGGTTTCTCGTCGACGCCATCTTCATCACCCACTGGCACGCCGACCATTTCCTCGGCGTCCCCGGTCTTGTCCAGACCCTCGCCTTCAACGGCCGGACCGAACCCCTTCCCGTCTACGGGCCCGAAGGGGTCCATGATTTTGTGGATTACACACTCAAGATCGGCAGAACCCGACTCAGCTTCGACCTCCAGCCGGTCACGCTGGCGCCGGGATCGATCGTCCGTTTCGACGGCTATGGGGTAGAGGCGTTCGCCACCTGCCACGGCATGACAAGCATCGGCTACGTCCTCAGAGAGGACAGCCGTCCGGGGCGTTTCGACCGGGAAAAGGCGATCTCCCTCGGTGTTCAGCCAGGCCCGCTCTTCGGCCGCCTCCAGCGGGGCGAGGCGGTCACGGTTGTGCGGGACGGAGAGGATGTCACCGTCACGCCCGACGAGATCCTCGGCCCGCCGCGGCGCGGCCGGATGGTCATCTACTCAGGCGACACCAGGCCGCTTCATCACGGCCCGATATCAGGGCTCGAAGACGCCGATCTCCTCATCCACGACGCCACCTTCGACGACACCGAGCTGGACCGTGCCGGCGAAGTCTTCCACTCCACCGCCGGCGAGGCAGGAGAGGCGGCGGCGGCGCTCAGAGCACAGACGCTCGCCCTCGTCCATATCAGCTCGCGCTATACGTCCACGGCAAACCATATACAGGATGCAGGGCAGAGATTTGAGGGAGAGGTACTCGCACCGTCCGACCTGACGATGGTCGAGATCCCCTTCAGGGAGTGAAGTGAGCATGACAGGGGAGTGTGACGATGAGTCAGGCGGGTGTACAGGGGCGCGAGAGGCGCCTCTTTCTGACCGGGCTTGTTGCACTCCTCATCAGCACGGGCGTCGCCGTCGTTGCAGGCTCGTATCTCTCCTCTATCAGTGACCTTCTCACCCTCATCCCCGGGCTGATGGTGCTCGTCCCGCCGACGATCAACATGCGCGGGAGCATCTCCGGCGTGCTTGCGTCCAGGCTCTCCTCGTCCATGCACCTCGGCGAATTTTCCGGCACCTTCGAACAGGATGGGGTGCTGGCCGGGAACCTCCATGCCTCCTTACTCCTCACAATCGCCACCGCAGCGGCCCTTGGGGTCATCGCCCCGCTCCTGAGCGCAATAACAGGCCTCCCGGTGATCGGTGCCGGCGACCTGGTGCTCATCTCCCTGGTGGCAGGAATCCTGTCAGGGCTGGTCCTGATGGGGTTCACCGTCCTGATCTCGGTTCTCTCCTACCGGCGGGGCGTCGACCTGGACATGATCGCCGCCCCGGCCGTGACGACCCTTGGCGACCTGGTCACCATCCCGGTGCTTGCCATGACGGCGGTTGCGGTCCTTGCCATCCCATCTTCGATCTGAGTGGGGCTCTCCGGCATCATCCTCGCCCTTGCGGGGGTGATGAGCATATACGCGTGGGTCGCGGGGCGACGGGGACGGGGCATTGTGCAGGAGGTCCTTCCTCTTCTGATCCCCCTCTGCGTCCTCGGGGCCTTCGCCGGCATCGCCTACTCGGCCTCTCTCGACCGGTTCGTCAGTGTCGGGGCTCTCCTCATCCTGATACCGCCGTTTGCCGGGATCTGCGGTTCTATTGGGGGGATTCTCTGCTCGCGCCTGGGTACCGGCATGCACCTCGGCGTCATCACTCCGGCGATCGCACCGCAGGGGAGCGTGACCGTACACTTCGCACAGGCCTACCTCTTCACCCTGATTCTCATGCCCCTGATGGCCGCCCTTGCCCATCTCGCCGCCATCGTCCTCGGCGTGTCGTCTCCAGGACTCCTGGCGATGGTCACGATCGCCACTGCCGCCGGCCTCGGTGTAATAACAATGGTCAACGGCATTGCCTACCTGACGGCGACGCTCTCATTTCGCTACGGTTTTGACCCGGACAACTTCGGCATCCCGGTGATCACCTCAGCGATCGACCTCCTCGGCGCCGTGGCGCTCATCACTGTCATTGAGATCGTCCTCTGAAAAGACGCACAGGGAGGTGCCAAAGGGCCACCAGGCGCCAGGAGAAAGGCGGGTTCCTCTCCCACAGGCAGGGGCCCGCAATATTTTATAAGAATTCGTATCCGCAGGGATACCACATTTCAGATATTAACCTCTGATTTCACAGGGGGATAGCATATTCTAAAGCGTGAAATTTATTCAAATTTTTATACAGATCTGTATTTATGATAATGTGGCGCCCTGAAAATTCAAACATATATCTGACAGATCCACAAATAAAATGTGTAAAAACAATTATATAGCATAATGAATATCACACATAAAATACACGGTAGAGGTACAACCGCCATATAGGCAATATTCCACGAGCATACGGGGGGATGCATCTTTGTTTAACGATTCAGTCATGTACGAGAGGGGGCGGTGACCGCCATGGCCGCAGGGGTCTCAGCAGTTGTATCGGCGAAATCAACGACGAAAACTCTGCCGTTCAAAACCGCTGTTGAGGAACCAGATTACCGTGGAAAACGAGTCGCCGTGGTGGTGCCGGCATATAACGAGGAGGAGCTGATCGGCGAGACGATGGGTTCGATCCCCGGGTATGTGGCGCGGGTGTACGTTGTCGACGACGGCTCAAAGGACCGGACCGGGGCGATCATTGACGCATATGCCAGGTACGACGCCAGAGTCGTCCCGATCCACCACCGCCCGAACCGGGGCGTGGGGGCGGCGATCACCTCAGGATACCTGCAGGCCGTTGAGGATGGCATGGACGTCGTGGCGGTGATGGCCGGGGACAACCAGATGGATCCCACCTATCTACCCTCCCTCCTCGACCCGATCGTTGATGGGAAGGCCGATTATACCAAAGGGAACCGTCTGATCAGCGACACATACCGAAAGGGGATGCCGGGGTGGCGGAGTTTCGGCAACTCCGTCCTCACCTTCCTCACCAAAATCGCCTCGGGCTACTGGCAGATGATGGACCCGCAGAACGGCTACACGGCGATCTCGGGGAAGGCCCTCTCCGAGCTCCCCCTCACCGAGGTCTACCAGGGGTATCAGTACTTCTCTAATTCCTTCCTCCCTCTCATTTCATTCAACGGCGTTTCTCGCTCCCTTTCCTAAACAGGATACCTTAACACAGGAATGGCTCTGGCACCCCTCATCGATGTGCGGATCGCCTCCCAGATTATGCACATGAAGGAGCTGAACCGGAAGCCGCGCACCTCAATGGTTTGTGGTCCCTGTTTCACGGGGGAAAAGTGCTTCCAGAGTAGATCGATCCAGATATTCTTGAGGAGGAACGATATTATGGCGTAGAGATACCGGATGACCGGGTTTTTTGTGCTCGTACGGGGTTTCACCTGGTTGCGCATCCGATAGGACGATTCAATCGAGAACCTGGACCGATAGGTCTGATGGACCCGATGGGGATTCCACCGGAGGTTTCCCACGACGTAACCCAGATTCTCAACGCCGCGCTTACCCCGTTTTCCTTTTGCATACTTCACGGCAATCGCAATCTTCAGGACCAGCACCGGTTTTCCGTGCATCCGATATTCAGCATACCGGGAGTGGGTTCCCTGGAGGACTTGTTTCATCCTTTTCCCGTGTTTCCTGACAGGAACGATGAACGGCACCTGGACGTCCATCAGAAACCCGAGCACCTTCCGGGTGTAGAACTCCCGATCCAGGCAGAGAACTTCGATGCGAAGACCGAGTTCAGTGATCCGATCGAGACATTGCGCGATGTATCCGACCTTCGAGGTATCCCGGCGCACCGGGAACACGGCCAGCGTCATCTGCCGGTTCCTGGTGGTCACATACAGAGTGATGTAGGAATAAAACTCATTTGTTGACTTTTTACGCTTACTTCGCACGATATAGGCCTCATTCTCCTCATCGGTTGACCCGTAGTACGGATCGTTGGTAAAGTCAATCGCAAACTGATAGGCGTACCCCGGTTTGAGGACGTGGTGCATATGGGTGGTGAGGATCGAGGTGTTATTCTGTTCCAAATCGGCCATATCGAGCTTTTTGAGGTGGTAGCGAACGGACGTTTCGCACGGTACCCGATCCAGGATGTGGGTGATTGAGTGAACTGACTGATTCATTACAGCCATGCCGACCAAAGAAGAAATCAAGTCCGTTTGAGTGAGTTTTCCCTGAATGGGAATGGTTAGATGCTGATCCAGTGCCGAAACAACAGGGGCGCAACAGTCTTTAGGTTTCAGAATGTTGCTCTTTCTGCAGGTCACCCTCGATTTAAGTAAAGGCATGAGGGGAAGCCTGCAATCTATATAGATCTTTCGATTTTGGGCGGGCTTCGGGCGGTAGAGGGGGATTTGGGGTCTCTAAAATTAGCGAAGTACTGAGACTGCATCGCTTGATTCCAGGCGCCAAAATGAGTGAAGTACTAATCCCTGACAGAATGAACTACCTGAAGCAAAAATCTCTAAAATATCTCAATGGAAAAGAGCCAGGAACAAATAAGGTGGACATCTTACATCAATCGACAGGCATATCTCCACCCCCCCTCCACTATTCACCCATTCCCATGCGCTACATCGTCACCGGCGGAGCCGGATTCATCGGCTCCCATATCGCCGAGGCGCTCTCAGGAAAGCACGAGATCGTCGTCATCGACGACCTCTCGTCCGGGCACTGCGAGAACCTCAAGGGCATCGACTGCGAGTTCGTCGAAGGGAGCATCACCGACCTCGCCCTCCTGCAGGAGACCTTCGCCGGCGCCGACGGCGTCTTCCACCAGGCGGCGATCGCCTCGGTGCCGCGATCGGTCGAAGACCCCCTTGCAACGCACGCGGTAAACCTGACCGGCACCCTCAACGTCCTCATCGCGGCCAGGGACTGCGGCGTGCGGAAGGTCGTGATGGCATCGTCCGCCGCGGTCTACGGCGAAAACCCCGAACTCCCGAAGAGGGAGGAGATGGCGCCCGACCTCCTCTCCCCCTACGCCGCCCAGAAACTCTCGGACGAGCATTACGCCGCCGTCTTTTCGAAGCTCTACGGACTTTCGACCGTCTGCCTCCGCTACTTCAACGTCTTCGGCCCCAGACAGGACCCCTCCTCGCCGTACTCGGGCGTGATCTCGATCTTCGGCTCCCGGATTCTGGAGGGCGAACCGATCACCATCCACGGCGACGGCGGCCAGACGAGAGACTTCGTCTATGTCAGGGACGTCGTGCAGGCGAACCTGCGTGCGATGGCCTCAGACGCAGAAGGAGTCTTCAACATCGCCCGCGGCGAGCAGACCGACCTGAACACGCTTGCCAGGACCATGATGCAGGCGGCCGGAAAGGGTGTAGAAATACGCTACGGGCCGCCAAGGGGCGGCGACATCCGTCACTCGCTTGCGGAGATCTCGCGATCTCGCGAGGTGCTCGGTTGGAGGCCGGAATATGCAATCCAGACAGGACTCGCAGAGACGATGCGCTGGATCGAGGAGGAGACGACATCGAGAAAGCAGATCAGCCGTGCCTGAAGAGAAAGGGCAGCCACTTTTTCGCCCCGAAACCGATCAACACCCCCTGGATCTGCCGGTCTGTCGTGATCAGGTAGAGGTAGTAGAGGACGCAGGAGAGCGATCCGACCAGGACCAGCACCACCGGATCGAGACCCCAATATTTCAGAGAGAGCAGGACGATCCCGACCGGCATAAAGAGGAGCAGATTTTTCGAGACAATCGCATAAACGGCAGACCACGGCACCCTGGCAAGGGCCAGCATCTTCCAGCAGAGATAACCGTAGGTGAAGACTCCAGAGAGGGCAAAGAGGGCCAACGCCATGGTCGGACTGCCCAGCACCCCTCCAATGACCAGAGAGACGAGGCGGGAGATCATATTCAGCAGATTGAAGGTGAGGCCAAATCCCTGTTTTTCAAAGACCACGTACAGCGTGCTGAGAGGTGACGATATAAACCACACAAAGGCCCATATGCTCAGGATCTGGGCGTAAAGCCCTGCTTCAGTCCATGTCTCACCAAAAACAACTCCAAAAAGGTCGCTCCCGAAGACGGTGACCAGAAGGATCGGGAACATCCCGGTGACGACCAGCATCCGGAACACCTGCGTCACAAAAAGGGGAAACCGCTCATCTGAGCGAAATTCAGCAGACCTCTGAAAAAATACCTGCGATATTGCCTTTCCTATGAGACTCATCGGGAACTGGAGCATGCGCATGCCAAGGGCGTACCATCCCACCACAACCGGAGAAAAATAGAATGCAAGAAGAAATACCGGGAGCTGCCAGGAGAGCGTGTTCAACAACGCCGACCAGGTGTCGATCAGCGGAAATTTTTTATATCGAATAAATCCGAGATAGATCTCCTTTTTTCTGACCCCGGAGAAAATATCGCGGTCTTCACGCCAGATCTGCCCGGCAAGCGCGACGGTGGCGATGATCTGGCCGAACACACTTGCCGCAATGAGGCTCCCGCCAGTGGCATACCCGGCGGCGCCTGCCCCCAGCTGGGTGCCCGTCGCCAGCACTTTGCTCGCCACCGTGGCAACAGAAAGTCTGCCGAAGTGTTTTGTCCTGGAGTTCCAGGAGTTCAGCGAGAGAAAGACCCCGCTGAAAAAGACGGAAGGAGCCGCAAGCCAGAGATATCTGGCCAGTTCGGGGGCATTCATCATCCCCGCCACAAGATCCCCGTTCAGGGCAAAAAACAGCGTGAGCCCGGAGATGAGGCAGGTGACAAGCAGACACCCGGCAAGGAGGTTCGCCGCTTCAAGATCAGATTCAGGCAGCATGATCGCCATTTCATAACGCATGCAGACGATCACCGCAATGATGGCGGTGACCGAGGTGAAGAGAGAGAGAAGACCAAATGCCTCAGGACCATACATGCGGGTGAGGATGGGGGAGGCAAGAATAACGATCGCCTGGGATATGGCTGTCCCGCCGACAAGTTTGAAAATGTCGCCGGCAAATGTCGATGCCACTCTGACCACGTGGCATAATAGTCTCAGACCTAATAATAGGCTATCCTTGAGATCCGTGCCAAGGTATTATTAAATTGTACAGACAGTATAATTTAAAATGGATTCATCATCTCTGAAAAGATTTGCCGAATACCTCCCATTTCTCATCTCTCTTGCCGTAATAGGAGGAATTCTTTTTGGAGGAATCGTCATATCCCGATGGGACTATTCGGTCAGAGGCCTGTCGATAGCAATTCCCTTTGTGATTGCTGCAGCAGTGCTGGCATATCTCTTCAGGCACCCGCAGGAGATCGGGGATGATGGACCTCTCTTCGGGGTATCCAGGTTCACCCTTTACAGGCTCTATGCAGTAGTATATATGGTATCGATCGTCCTGCTCATCGCAGGATTCGATCGCCATTATTATCTCGTAATGTTAATCGGATTATTTTTGATACTCTTCGTCGGCATATTCTCACGCACGGTCAGTGTCCCTCTCACATTGTGCGGGATCATCCTGACCATGATGAACATCATCTACGGGATCACATGTGCGTATCCCCTCTTCTTCAGCACCACCGATGTGATGGGCCATATATTCATGGCCAGCGTTACCTATCTCTCAGGACATGGCATCCCGGTCGACCTCTCCCCCTCGTACGCCTCGTTCCCCCTCTATCATATATTCATCGCAGAATCAGCCCACATTCTGAACCTGCCCATTCAGCAAGCGCTGTTTCTTGTCACCTGCCCTGCGTATGCGTTATCGGTCGTGTTCATCTATCTGATTTTTACCCGTATAACGGGAAACCCTCGTCTCTCCCTGTTTACGTGCCTGGTTTTTTCCATGACGGGCGTTGTGCTCTCCGAGGGCGTGCAGATGATAACACGCAGTGCGGCCTTTGTCGGTTTTGTCATTCTGCTCCACCTGATCTTCAGGATGGAGGCCAAAAACGGCAACAGGCAGATCTTTCAGGGGCTGGCGGTGATACTTGCACTCTTCATCATCCTTGTACACCAGGTCTCGATCATCCTGATCGTGATCCTTCTCTTCACTCTCATGATCTGCGAGTACATCGTCAGAGACCGGAAATATATCTCAACGATATTTGTCCTGTATATCTGTGTCCTGTTCCTTGGGTACTGGGGCTATTCTGCACTTCAGTTTCTGGCCTGGTTCGGCAGAGCGAGGTGGAACATTGACTTCTTCGAGTTTGAAATAAAACATACCGTCCTCTCAGATCCGACAATGGATCAGACACAGGTGGTGCTGATATATCTGTACAATAATATCCCGACAAGCATATTTGCGGCATTTGCCGTAACAGGAGCAGTATATCTGATATGGCGACAGAAACCAAAGTATCTCGCTGTTTTCGGGCTTTTTTCATTAATAACCCTGATACTCTACCTGCCAAACCCCCTTTTTGCCTCAGAAACATTTGCCCACCTCTTCAGGATCGACAGGTTCAGGATATTATTGAGCCCGATCATGACCCTTGCAATGGCGTCAGGATTTCTCCTGATCTATTCCCATCGGGGAAAGAGAGATGTCGGCAAACGCATTGTACGGTCGATCCTCCTGATTGTATTCGTATGCTTTGCTTTCTTCTCGCTGGGCACTGTTGTCCTTACAGAAGATCCCGGCACCCAGCGACTGTACTTTACCTCAGAAGAACATACGGGGTTCGATTTCGTTTTCCAAAGCGTCCCCTATGGATCGGCACTGTACTCAGATTACTACACCAAACGATATTTTATCCAGAAAAAAACTGACATTACAGAGGAATTTGGTCTCCCCTATTACCAGAGCGGCCCTCTGCCAGGTGCCATCGCGATCCCCCGGATGGAGGGCTACACCATACTGCGCAATAAACAACTCCTGGAGTATAACCTGATATTCGAAGAGAATAACGCCCGCTATTCATTCAGGCCGACCGAAAAGAACATACAGCTGCTCTCTTTAAGCACAGACGCCGCCAATGGAGTCTACTCAACGGGCGGCCTGGAGATCTATCAGGGCCTTCCAGAATGACCTGCAAAAAAGGTGTCGCATCAGAGAGAGGCTACAGGATCCCCTGGCTGTAGTTTCACGCACACCACGTCGAGCACGCCATGGTTCACCGAGACCGAGCTCTGAGCAGGATCGATCTCGTCGTCGAGATCGATCGTCACCTCCCGTTCGCCCATCCTAACGGTGACGGCCACCGGTCCGATCGCGGCCGACGCCCGCCCCTCGCAGGCCGGCGGCACCCGGGCCGTGATATAGACGCACCGTTCGCTCTCGGTCAGTTCGTACGAGATATCCGGGCCGGCATCGTCCTGTCCGGGGGCGCGTCCAGGAGAACCGCCCGAGGCGATGATCGTGCACCCGATGATTCTGGGCGGATCCCCGTTCTCGCCGAGGACGTCTTCAAGGATCTTTGCAATGCTCCTGAATATCTCGTCATAGGGGTTGTTCGGCATAGGGACCACGCAGCATGTACTGGTTTCCGTTCTGTTCGACGATATCTTTTACCATCAGGTCCTGGAGCATCTGCTCCACAGGCCCGGCCTCAAGGCCGGTGTAATCCTCAAGGTCGCGGAGGGAGAGTGTGCAGTGGGCGAGTGCCAGCACAAGGTCCATCTCGGTCTCGCTGGAGAGCAGGTCCTGACTGTACCTGACGACCTCGTCCATCCGCGCATCGATATCGCGCTCGATCTCCTCGAGGTTGGCGATGAGCGTGTCGCGCGTGCGGAGCATCCGGGCAAGCATCGAGAGGGCGGCGAGATACTTCGCCTCACGCGATCCGCCCGGTTGAACAGCCTGAGCCGTGTCTTCCCCGCCATAGCGGATATCGATGCAGATCTCGCGTGTAAGGCTGTAGTATTTTCGCCGGCGGTTGTCATGGAACGAGGAGAGGATCTGCTCCTCCTCCATCATCTGGAGATGTTCTATCACGGCCTTGGGCGAGATCATCAGCTTGTCTGAGATCTCGGTGACAAAGCAGGGCTTCTGCCTGAGAAGATCGATGATACGCCTCCGGTTCCGGTTGCCGAGGATATCAAGGAGACGGGAGGTCTCTCCATCATCAAACATCTTTACTTCACGTTAGTGTCAATAGTATAAAAAAGAAGGAGATCATCCGGTCAGCCGGTAGTTCGGGGCCTCGTCGGTGATCAGGATATTGTGCGGGTGCGACTCGCCCATCCCGGCTGCGGTGATCCGCACGAACCTGCCCTTCGTGCGCAGGTCGTCGATCGTGGCCGAGCCGGTATAGCCCATCGCCGACTTCAGCCCGCCCACCAGCTGGTAGATCACGTCGGAGACGTTCCCGACGTAGGGAATCGCCCCTTCAACGCCCTCGGGGACATATTTCGTCCTGCCGATCCCCTTCTTCTGGAAGTAGCGGTCGGAGGACTCGCCATGGCTCATCACGCCCAGAGAGCCCATGCCGCGGTACTGCTTGTACTTGCGCCCCTGGATCGCGATGATCCGCCCGGGCGCCTCGTCGGTCCCGGCAAAGAGGCTGCCCATCATCACCGCGTTGGCACCGGCGGCGATCGCCTTTGCGATATCCCCGGAATAGCGGACACCACCGTCGGCGATCACCGGGAGCCCGAGCGGGGCGGCGACGTCGGCGACACTCGCGATCGCCGAGACCTGCGGGACGCCGACACCGGCGACGATCCGGGTGGTGCAGATCGAGCCAGGCCCGATCCCGACCTTCAGCCCGTCCACGGTGTCGGCAAGCTCCATCGCCGCCTCTGAGGTGGCGATGTTGCCGGCGACCACGTCGGCCTTCACGCTCCCCTTGATCTCGCGCACCGCCCTGACCACATGCATATTGTGGCCGTGGGCGCAGTCCACCACCAGGGCGTCGACACCTGCCTCGTCGAGCATTGTCGCCCGTTCAAAGTCGAAGGGGCCGACGGCGGCGGCGACGCGCAGGCTGCCCTTTGCATCGCGGTTGGCAAGGGGGTACGAGCGCTTCTCCAGGATGTCCTGCATCGTGATGATCCCGAGGAGGCGGCCATCGCCGTTCGTGACCGGCAGGCGCTCGACCTTGTTTGCGTACATCGTCTCAAGCGCCGCCTCCGCGGTGACGTCCTCCCGGGCCGTGATCGGGAACTGGGTCATGATCGTGCGGATCGACTCTTTCCCGCGCCGGTGCACGATCGCCCTGATGTCACGGCGAGAGACGATCCCGATGAGTTTTTTGTCCTCGATCACCGGGACGCCGCCGATACCGTGCTTGTTCATCATCTCCTCAACCTCGGAGAGGGTGGTCTCGGGGCCGACCGAGAGCACCTCGCGCTCGATCAGGTCTTCGGCGCGCTTCACCCTGACCACCTCGTCCACCGAACGTTCCGGCCGCATGTTCCGGTGAATGACGCCGATGCCGCCGAGACGGGCGATGGCGATCGCCATTCCCGCCTCGGTCACGGTATCCATCGCCGACGAGACGAGCGGGATATTCAACGGGATGTTCTTTGAGAAGATCGAGTGCACATCGGCGTCGTTCGGCTCCACATACGAGGCGGCGGGGACGAGCAGAACGTCGTCGAAGGTGAGAGCCGTCGGGACAGCGAGTTTTTCCGCATACATCATGATCACCTGATCATCGCGAGTGCTTTTTCCACCAGTTCGGGCCTGATGACACAACTCCGGTCGCCGCCGCAGACCATGCCCCTGACCCCGATGATCTCCGGATCGATGGTCTTGAGGGCAGAGAGGTCCTCGAACTTCAGCGAACCTGCAAGGGCGGTGGCAATGCCGCGGCTCCGGTTCTCCTCGGTATAGGAGGCGAGGGTGTCGGCGTCCATGAATTCAAAGGTGCTTTTACCATCTTTCATGCCGGTATCGATCATGGCGATGTCGGCGCCGGCCTCGGCCGCGGCCTCTGCTGCGGTGAAGGGCGATATCGTGCCAAGGCGCTCATAGTCGGAATATGCTGCAATAACAACGGTTTTTTCCGGAAAATCGTCCTTGACCGCCCTGACAACCGCTCTGGCGAGGTCGAAGGCCCGGTCCCTGCCGTCGAACATGAGCCCGACCTTGATGAAATCGGCACCGGCGCAGGCCGCTCCATAGGCTGCAAGGGATGCGCAGCCCGGTTTATAGTCAAAATCACCAATAGCAGCACTGACCGGTTTTCCCGCCATCTCCTTGATCGCGCGGATCACCCAGGGAAAGTTGGCCCCAAGCGATCCCTCGGACGGCTTTTTGACATCGATAATGTCTGCGGCGAGTGCGGATCGGGCCTCTTCGATACTGCTAGGGCTGACCAATAATCGCATAGGAATTAATGATCCTTAATCCTAATAGTGATTACGTTGAACACATGGAATGTATCCTTGCAATGGACCTGAAAGACGGCGCTGTCGTCCACGGGGCAAAAGGGAAGCGGGAGACCTATGCCCCGCTCAACTGGGGGCTGGCCGCCTCGGCTGAGCCGATGGCATACCTTGCGGACATGCAGCCGGAATACCTCTATATCGCCGATCTCGACCGGATCTGCGGGGTGGGGGACCACGACCGAATCGTGAGAGACCTCGCCGGGATGGTGCGGCGGTGCTATGTAGACCGGGGCTGCCGGTCCCCTGCCGACCTGATGGACGGCGTGGTCAATGTGATCGGGACCGAGACCGCCGGAGAGGATCTCGCCGGGTATGCGGGCTGCTATCTCTCGGTGGACATCAAGGACGGACGGGTGATCCCCTCGGGGGAGGCGCCGCTCTCGGTCCTGGAGCGGGCCGACGCCCTGCCCTTTGCCGGCTGCATCCTCCTCCACATCTCCGGCGTCGGGACCGGGTGCGGCCTTCCCACCGACCTCGAGGACCTCAGGGCCGCATATAGCGGGCGCCTCCTCTGGGGCGGCGGGGTCGCGGGGGTGCGCGACCTCGACACCCTCGAAGGGGCAGGTTTCGACGGCGCCATCGTGGCGACCGGCGTGCACCGGGGGACGATCCCCCTTGCCTGGCTGCGGGAGGGGCAGACGTGCTCGTGACGATCGAGGGGATCGACGGGAGCGGGAAGAGCACGCTCGTCGACGGCCTGCATGCCGCCCTCGCCGATCTCGACCCCGTGATCACCCGCGAGCCCGGGGCCACCTGGGTGGGCGAGGCGGTGCGCCGGTCGATCGCCGAGAACACCGACCCGGTCACCGAGTGCCTCCTCTTTGTCGCCGATCATGCCGCCCACCTTGCGCACGTCGTCCGCCCGGCCATCGCCAAAGGGCGGGTCGTCGTCTCTGATCGTTATTCAGACAGCCGCTACGCCTACCAGGGCGTGACCCTGGAGGGCGTCATACCCGATCCCATCGGGTGGCTCAGGGCCGTCCACGCCCCCTTCACCCTTGTCCCCGACCTCACCTTCCTCTGCGTCCTGCCCGTGAGTGAGGCGGAGAAACGGCTCAAGGCGAAAAGGGAGCACTTCGAAGACGCAGAGGTGCTCGAGCGGGTGCAGAAAAACTATCTTGCCCTTGCCCGGGCCGAGCCCGAACGATTTGTGCTGGTCGACGCCCTGCTCCCGCAGGAGGACGTCTGCGGGTTTGTGGCTGACGAGATCAGGCGGCGGGCGAGGTGAATCAGGTCGCCTGATCGTCGAGGAGATCGCCGACGCTTTTTTTGAGGAGCGGGATGTCTCGCTCCACGACAACCCATAATTCTTCCGGGTCGACCCGGAAATATGCATGGACAAGGATATTTCTCAGGCCGACAATCGCCTGCCAGGGAATTTCCGGTGTGTGGCTCCGCACATCCGGAGAAAGAGATGATGCTGCCTCCCCTATCACCTGCAGGTGGTGGATAATCCATATCTGAACAAGTTCGTTCTCAAGGAAGTCCTCTTTTGCGACAGGCGCATACCGCTCGATCTGCGTGATCGAATCGGCGATATCCAGAAGACGCCCTCTATCATCTCTCATAAGGGGATAGAATCTCTCAGTATACTCTTTTTCAAGCGATCTTTCAAGGACCGTTCAGTGACGACGTCCACCCTGCACCCGAGATATGCCTCGAGGTCCTGGATGAGAGCGACATGATCGAGAAGACTCCGGCCAGGCTCCATATCGATGAGAAGATCGAGATCACTTTCCGGATGCGCCTCGCCCCGCGCGACCGAGCCGAAAATTCTGATATTGTATGCACCATGTTTTCGTGCAATCTGTTCAATGTAGCGCTTTTTCTTCCGGAGAGATTCTGTTGTCACTGATTGCATGTCAACACCTCGTTTTTCTCGGGAGAGGACGTGTTATAGGTGCTCACTCCTCATCATAGATATTCAGGATCTCCTCCTCGGTGTCCAGCTGCTCCTCTTCGTCGTACTCCGAAGGAGCGAGCCCGATAACGATCAGGACCACGCCGAGAAGGGCGAGCAGGCCGCCGACGGCCACGTTGCCCGAGACCGCCCAGACGCCGACACCCGCAAGGGCGCAGGCGATACCGATGAGCAATGCATCACGCGACATTGCAATCCCTTCTTCCGGCCCTGTCCATGCAGGAGTGTGCCCCTCTCAGAAGATAGAGGTTGCGCAAAAAAAGGTGCGTGGGCGTTTCAGGCCCGCCGCAGGGTGACGGTGACCTCGCCGATCGTGAGGACGTCCACCGCCTCGCCCTCCACCTGGTAGGCGAACTTCGGAGTGAAGGCGTTTTCGGGCACGGCAACCTCGGCGCCGTCCACGATGACCGTCGCCGGGGGGTTCTGGAGCTGGTCGGCCGGCAGGGCCTCGACGGCCTGCATGAAGCCCTTTGCCCCCTTGCGGAGCGCCGGACCGATCACTGCCATGTTGAACTCCACGCCCGCGGGCACCTTTTCAAGCCGCGGCTCCCCGGTCCGCCAGGCGATGGCGGCGTTCAGGGCCCGGGCAACGTCTCCGGCGTCATCGACCTTTTCGGGAGCGTAGATGGCGAGGTTCCCGAAGGGGGCGTTCAGGGCAAGCCCGAGGTCGTGCTTGTACCGGCGGAGCTCGGCGGTGAGGGCGACGAGGCGGTCGCCAATACGCTCGGCCTCCTCGTCCTCGCAGGCAAATGCCGGCCAGGACTGGACGAGCACGCTCCCCTTTCTGAACTGCGCCCAGCATTCCTCGGCGAAGTGCGGCACATAGGGGGCCAGGAGCCGGCAGAGGACGTCGAGGGTGGTGGTCAGGGCGCGGCAGGCGCTGGCGCGCTCGGCGTCGTCTGAGTAGAGCCGACCCTTCACCAGTTCGATATAGTCGTCGGCAAGGATGTTCCTGGTGAAGTCACGGATCGCCCGCAGCCCCTGGTCGAACTGGTAGGTATCGAGGGCGTTCGTCACCTCGGCAACGGTCTCTGAGAGTTTTGCAAGGAGCCAGCGGTCGAGCACGGCGGTGACCGGGCCGTCTTCCACGGGCTCGCGCTCGATCTGGGTGAGCACGAAGCGGACGATATTCCACATCTTCGTCTGGAAGCGGGAGGCGGCGACCACGTCGTTCCAGTTGAACATGATGTCCTGGCCGGTGGCCGCCCCCATCGCCCCCCACTGCCTGAAGGCGTCGGCGCCGTACTCGACGAGCACGGTCTCCGGGGCGATGATGTTGTTCCGGCTCTTGGACATCTTGAACCCGTCCTCGCCGAGCACCATGCCGTTGACCAGGATCGAGTCCCACGGTTTCTGGCCGGTGAGGGCGACCGAGCGCAGGATCGTATAGAAGGCCCAGGTCCTGATGATATCGTGGCCCTGCGGCCGGATCTGCGCAGGGAAGATCGGCGGCGTACCGCTCCCGTCCCAGCCGGTGATGTTCAGCACCGAGATCGAGGAGTCCATCCAGGTGTCAAGCACATCGTGCTCGGCCACGAACTCCTCGCAGCCGCACTGCGGGCAGGGGCGCTTCGGCTGTTCGGTCGTCGGGTCGACCGGGAGGTCGGCCTCGTCAGGCGTCACGATTGCGCCGCACTGCGCACAGGACCAGACGGGAATCGGGGTTGCAAAGATCCGCTGGCGGGAGATGCACCAGTCCCATTCCATCTGCCCGGCCCAGTTCTCCAGCCTGGTGCGCATGTGCTCGGGGTACCAGGAGACCTGGTGCGCCGCTTCCAGGATCTCGTCCGACTTCACCCTGATGAACCACTGCCGTTCTGAGAGGATCTCGATCGGGGTCTTGCACCGCCAGCAGGTGCCGACGCGCTGCTCGATCGTCTCCTGCCTCCGCAGGATCCCGGCCTTCTCCATGTCGGCGAGGATCACTTCCCGGCACTCCTTTGCGATCATCCCCTGGTACTGCCCGCAGAGCGCCGTCATCCGCCCTGCCCGGTCGATCGCCTTTCTCAAGGGGAGGTCGTACTCCTTCCACCAGTGGACGTCCTGCTTGTCGCCGAAGGTGCAGATCATCACGGCGCCCGACCCGAAGGAGGGGTCGACGGCCCCGTTCTGGAGCACCGGGACGTCGTGGCCGAAGAGGGGGACCTTCAGGTGTTTTCCGGCGAGGTGACGGTAGCGCTCGTCGTCAGGGTGGACGGCGACGGCGACGCAGGCCGCAAGGAGCTCGGGGCGCGTGGTGGCGATCTCGACGCCGTCGAAGTCGAAGAAGTTGAGTTTCGTCTCCCTGGGCTCGTAGCTGACCTCGGCAAAGGCGATCGCCGTCTCGCAGCGGGTGCAGAAGTTCACCGGGTGTTCGCTCTGGTAGATATAGCCCGCATTGAGCATCCGTAAAAAGGAGAGCTGCGTCTTGCGGTAGTATTCAGGGAGCATCGTGATGTACTCGTGGCTCCAGTCGGTCGAGAAGCCGCACCGGCGGAGGGTGGCGCGCATCTTCTCGATGTTGCCGATGGTGAGGTCCCGGCACATCTGCCTGAATTCCTCGCGGGAGACGTCGTTTTTCGTGATCCCGTGGATCTCCTCCACCTTGACCTCGGTGGGGAGGCCGTGGCAGTCCCAGCCCTGCGGGAACATCACGTTATAGCCGCACATCCGCTTGTAGCGCGCAATGAAGTCGATATAACACCAGTTGAGGGCGTTGCCGATATGGAAGTTGCCCGTGGGGTAGGGCGGAGGAGTGTCGATGACGAACTGCGGTTTTGGAGAAGACGGGTCGAAGTAATTGTCCTCGTCGCGCCAGGTGCGCTGCCACCGGTCCTCCACTTCCCGGAAGTCATAGTTTTTTGGGATAGTATGCGAGGATGACATCTTCATTCCTATTGTATTTTCAAGTTTTTAAAAGAATTATACGCTCCGCAGAATGAAGGGCGGCGGCCGCTTCGCACTACAAAGTTCATGTCTGAGAACCCCCTATCATAACACTGAATGATACGGGAAACCGGGCCGGCGCTTGCCACTGTCCTCGCCCTTCTTGGGATCCTGATAGCGCCGCTGATCCAGCCCGCATGGCTCCTGTCCCTCCTGGTGATCCTCTTCTCAGGGGTGCTGCTCCTGATCAAGGGGACGCGCTACGCCTCCATATCCATCATCGTCATCGCCGCCCTGTACGGTCTGGGGCTCCTCTCCCTTGCAGTCTTTGCAGCGACGCTTGCGATCGTCGTCATCGGCGAGTTCGCCTTCAGGCTCAGCGGAGATCGCGCCCGGTCGTATGTCCCGTTCATCTTCACCGCGTGTGCAACGGCAGTTCTCGCCATGTGGTACGTGGGCGTCTTCTCGCCGCTCACCGTGATACTGGGCGTGCTGGTCGCCGTCCTCCTCAGGGCCGCCCTGAACAGCAGGGACGACACCCTGATGATCGAGGGGCTCGGGGTGGCGATGGCGATGCAGCTCTTCTACGAGATCGACTATTCGGTCGACCTCAGCATCCTGGCGATGGCGGCCGTCATCACCCTCGTCTTCGTCGTCCTCTCCTACCGGTTCAGGGTCGCAGACCTATCAGGCCTTTTCTCGGCGGCGATCATCGGCATCCTCCTCATTGTCTTTGCCGACGTCAGGTGGTTTTTGATCATGCTCCTGTTCATGATGCTGGGCTCGCTGGCGACGAAGTTTCGGTACCGGGAGAAGGACGCCCTGGGCGTCGCCCAGTCCCACGGCGGGGTGCGCGGCTACTTTAACGTCTTTGCAAACGGGCTGGTGGGCACGGCCGGGGCCGTCCTCTTCGGGATCACCGGGCACCCGGCATTTGTCGCCCTGTTTCTGGGGAGCGTGGCATCGGCGGCTGCAGATACCGTCGCTTCGGAGATAGGCGTCATGGGCGGCGATCCCTACCTGATCACGACCCTCGAACGGGTGCGCCCGGGCACGAACGGCGGGGTGACGGTGCTCGGCGAGGGAGTGGCTCTGGCAGCCGCCGTTGCAATCTCCCTCTCGGCCTGGGCGCTCGGGGTCGTCGGTCCAGACGTCGCCGTCATCGGCATTCTTGCCGGGTTTTTCGGGACGAACGTGGACAGCCTTGTCGGGGCGACCCTGGAGAATAAGGGCGTCTTCGGGAACGCCGGGACGAACCTCGTCGCCACCCTTGCCGGCGGGATCTTCGCGCTGGTGCTGGCGCTGCTCGTCTGAGCCCGGCCGCAGGGATGATAGAAAATCACGAGTTCCATTTTTGCAGGTTCGTTGCTGGTGCGCGCGGGTATTGCGGGACCCATGCTCCAGCGCCGAGATATGGGGAGACAGCACACTCCCCCTTGCCCGATGTTCGGGGAAAACTCACGCGAAGACGCGAAATGACGCGAAGGTACAGGGGCATTTCAGGGCCTCACTCGTTCGCGTAAACGGACTGAACACCGACGCCCCGGGATCCCCGCGTGAAAGGGCAACGACCAGAAAAAGAGTATATTCTGACGGCGCCGCTCAGTAGCGGTACCACCGCCCCTTCTCGTCGTACTCTCCCACCTGAGAGGCGGCAGCCTCCACGGCACCGCGGCTCTCATAGAAAGCGGCCTTGAAGGCGATGGCGAAGGGGAGGAAGAGAGCGATCACGACGGCATAGACGAGAGCGGTCACCCAGATCCCCTCGGGACCGAGGAGGGCGGCAAACTGCGCCTGCACCGCCGTGGCGTTGGCGGTGTCCATGAGGGCCAGTTCCCCGCTCTCGGCCAGGGGGGCGAGGCGGTCGTAGAGCAGCGCCGTCCAGAGGAAGACCGCCCCGAACCCGACGAGGAGGAGCGCCGCAACATTTGCCGCATAGAAAAGAACAGTCCGTGTAAAGGCGGTGAGGACGAAGGCCGCACTCCGCTGGAGGGAGGCGAAGACGCCCAGTTCGTCCCGGACCGCCGCCGTGTCGTAGAAGTACGCGAAGAGGGCGAACGAGAGGATCACGCCCAGTGCCGTCGAGCCCGCCGCTTCGACGGCGTTCTCCCCGAGAATGATCGAGAGCGGCACGGCCACCAGGAAGATGGTTACGATCGCCGCAAACAGGAGGAAGACGGCGGGGAGGAGGACCCGGAAGTAGTGTTTCTTCCCCTCCTCCAGAAATACTGCCGGACTCCCGTCATTCCGCCTGATCGCCCCGAGACTCCCGGCGACGAAGAAGGGGATGAGGAGAAGCCCGAAGAGGAGGACCTTCCCGGCAAAGAAGGTCTCCCCCGAGAGTTCGAGATAGATGTCGAGCCCTGCGGTGATCCCAACGACGATGCCGGCCGTCCAGATCAGCGGCATTTTTACGAGGAGGCCCAGGGCCTTCCTGAACGATGCGAAGACCATATTACCGGTTCCTGGGCATGGCGACGATCTCGCGCACCTGCAGGTCGAAGAACGTTGCTGTGTGGGCCGGCCTGATGACGCAGACGGTGTCGGCGCCGCTCATCGTCCCGCCGACGGCGACGACCTCCTCGTCCACCCGGATCGCTCCCTGGTCGGCGGCGATGAGCACGCACTCGACGGCCACCTTCAGGCCGACGGCGACGGTGCGCCGCAACGCCTCGGCGATCGCCTCGGTCCTTGAGGCCCCGCCGAGTCTCGGCGAGCGGGAGATCGCCCGCTCGAGACCGGAGAGAGCGTGGGTGCCGGTGACGATCGTTGCCCCGGCCGCCTGAAGCGTTTCAGCCGCCTTTTCGTCGAACTCCCTGACACCCGGCGTCGAGAACCCGACCACATGCGTCACCACGACGAGGCGGAGGCCCGTGCCCGCAATCGCTTCGAGGAACGAAAGGGCGGTGCTGCCCGAGGTGCTGGCCACGACCACCGTCCCGATCCCGGCCTCCCGCGCGCGCTCGACCGCAAAGCGTGCGGCGTCCGCGGTGTTCGCTTCGCCCGGCTTATCGAAGTAATAGGTATTCCGCGTGATGTAGCCCATGGTACCAGATTAATAAGCGTGCAGACGTAAAAGAGAGTTGTTATGATTACGCTCGCACTCGCCGGCAAACCGAACTGCGGTAAGTCCACCTTCTTCAAGGCCGCGACCATGGCACAGGTCGAGATCGCCAACTATCCCTTCACCACCATCGACGCCAACCACGGCGTCGCCTATGTGCGCACCACCTGCCCGTGCAAGGCCCTCGGGCTCTCGGGCTGCACCGCCTGCAAGGACGGCGTCAGGTTCGTGCCCGTCGCCTTCATCGACGTGGCCGGGCTTGTGCCCGACGCCCATAAGGGCAAGGGGCTCGGGAACCAGTTTCTCGACAACCTGAGGGAGGCCGACGCCATCCTCCATATCATCGACGCGAGCGGGGCAACCGATGCCGAGGGCAACCCGGTGAACGCCGGGAGCCACGATCCCAAGGAAGACATCGCCTTCCTCCGCTACGAGATGACGATGTGGGTCGTCGGCATCCTTGCCAAGCACTGGCCCCGCCTCCAGCGGCAGGCCCAGTCGAAGCTCTCCGACGTCTACGACGGAGTCGCCGGGGTGCTCGCCGGCCTTGCAATCACCTACGAAGACGTGAAGGACGCCGCCGACGAGGTCGGGATCGACCTCAGGCGCGCCACCGAAGAGGATCTCGCCCCCTTCTGCGACCGCCTGCTCCAGAAGACCAAACCGATGCTCTTCGTCGGCAACAAGATGGACACCGCCTCGGACGAGATGCTCGACGCATTGAAGGGCGTCGGCTGCATGCCGGCAAGCGCCGCCGCCGAACTCGCCCTCAGGATGGCGGCCGAGGGCGGGTTTATCCATTATCTCCCGGGCGATCCCACCTATACGATCAGGGCGGATGCCAAACTCACCGCGGCGCAGCGGGCCGGGATCGAGCGGCTCGGCATCCTGATGCAGAAGCACGGCGGCACCGGGGTCCAGCAGGCGATCAACCGGGCGGTCTTCGAACTCCTCGACCAGATCGTCGTCTACCCGGTGGAGGACGAGCACCATTTCACCGATAAACAGGGGCGTGTCCTCCCTGACGCCTTCCTGATGCGCCGGGGCTCGACCCCGAAGGACCTCGCCTTCCGCGTCCATACCGAGATCGGCGAGGGCTTCCTCTACGCCGTCGACGCCCGGAGCGGGATGCGGATCAAGGAGAGCACCGAACTGAAGGACGGCGACATCATCAAGATCGTGAGCACCCGGAAGTGAGATAAAACAGATATCTTTTTTAACGACGGCGATGAAGGTCTGATATCCATGGGCGGCGAGGTCTATCAGGCGCAGGTGCTCAGAAACTTTTTCGACACGATCACCGGCAGCGACCGCAACCTCAGCCGCATCTTTATGTGCGTCGTTTCCCTTGCGAAACTGCGGGCGGAACGACCTGAGAAGATGTCGTTTTTGATGGACCAGCTCAGGAAGAGCCAGCAGCACAAGGAGCTCTCGGTCGATATTCTCGACTACATGTGCTCGTGCGCCGCCGAGATCGATCTCGTCTCGGTCCAGACGGCCTTCGGCGTCAGGGAGATCAGGGAGATCGCCGAGTCCTTCGAGGGGATCTCGGTCGACTCGTTATAACCTGTTTTCCAGGCAGAACTGTCAAAAAAGATTTTTTTCAGAGATCAAGCGCTTTTCTATAGGAGTTAAGGATCTGCAGGGGAAAGCCCCGGTGCTCATCGAGCGCCTGCTCGTCGTCGGGCGAGGCGATCAGACCCACCGCATAGAGGAGGAGGAGGGCGTTGTCGAGGGTGTAGCTCTGGGGATCCTCGACCAGATCGGCAGGAAGGTCCAGCGCAAGATACTCTCGATCATCAGGAAAGAAGACCGGAAGATCGGCTGAGACGACGATCGTTGCCTTGAGATTGGCCGCCCGTGTCCGCAGGACACGCATGGCCACAGAGAGTGCCTCAGGCGCCTTGCCGGTGCTCAGCAGCTCAAGCGCCGTATCGGCCCGGGTCACCGCATTGCCGTAGAGGCCGAACTTGAAGCCAAGCAGCGCCGAGGCCACGGCGTGCGCGGTCTCCCTGTCCATCCCCTCAAATGCGGGCCTGATCCTCTCGATATACGCCTCAAAATATTTCTCTGCCTTTCCCATATGCCAAACTTCCACTCCTAATTATTGAAACTTTTTCTCGACCCTGACGGCAAGGATGGTGATCGAGGCGGCAAAGAGCACCTGCATGACAGGACCGGTGGAAAAGTCGCCGACCAGGAAGATGATCACCGCATACATCGGGGCGAGCAGGGCCACGAAATCTTTTCTCGGCCTGGTATAGGCATAGAGGCAGAGCATAAACGACGCCGCGATGTTCGCCCAGAGGCCGATGCCCCACATCGGGTGGTCTACATACATCAGGTCGCCTGCTGCGAAGATTGCAAGCGCCGATACCAGGATGCCGCCGAACGATACGGCCGGAACGGCAAGCCAGAGCCGATCCAGAACTCCGTGCCCTGTTGTCATCACACAATAGTGCGCCGCACTTTTAAATGAAGGTGTGGTAGATCGTAGGTGTGGTCGTCGTCGTCTTCTCAGATGTCCATGCCGATGCCCGGGCGCTTGAGCAGGTGGCATCCTTCCTGGAGGGCCGGCGATTCGCCGGACTGTTCGGGGATATCGAGTGCATCGTCAGCCTCGGCGATCTGCTCGGGCGCGGCTGCGCGCCGGCCGAGACCCTTGCAGCAATGGAACGGCTCAAAACGGAGTACCGGGTCATTTCGCTCCTGGGCAACCACGACCATGCCTTTGTGCACGGGATCCCGGTGAGCGGGAGCGACGCCGCAAGCATCCGCGCGCACGCATCCCTCACGGGGTCGCCCCTTCTCGGCGAGATTGCGGACCTGCCGGTGGAGGCGGTGATCGACCGCACGCTTTTCGTGCACGGCGGACCGCTCAGATTGGGCGACGCCCTCACCGATCAGCCGTTCTGGCAGCGCCTCGCAGAGCGGCCCGGACCGTCGCTCTCGGGTTACCATTACACGCCGGAGATGGCCTTTGCAGAACTCGAACGCCGGGGGCTCAGGCACCTCTGCTGCGGCCACCAGCACACGCCCATCTGCTGCCTGCTGGAGGGGGGACGGATCGTGAACCGGCAGATCAGGTACGAAGGCGGTGTGCCGGCCTCCGACACCGTCGCCCTCGACCGTCCGGCCATTCTCCGGGTCGGGGCGTGCATGGGGCCGCACCCCGAGTTCGCCGTCACCGATTTCGAGCGGTTTTCGTTTCTGCGGCTATGACAAAGCCTTCCCCCTCAAGGGAGAGGGGACGGCCCGCGACGGTTTCAAGGGCATCGTGCAGGGTGCGGGCGCGGGCCGGGAGGCTCTCCTCCAGGCGGAGGATCTCCTCCTCTTTTGCCCCAAGGTCTGTGCTGTCGGCCTCTATGCCCGCGGAAAGCGCCGCGATCTCCTTTTCAAGGTCTGCAATCTCACCCGGAAGGCTGCAGGACCGCACCTCCTCCTGCGCGGCCGAGAGCCGCTCTTTCATCAGGGCGCACCGGCTGAATGCGTCGAGAAAGGCCTGGCCGATCCGGTCGTCCTCGCCGAAGAGGGCGAGATCTTCCTTCCCCTTCAGGGCGAGGTCGCCGCGGGCGATCTGCGCCCTCACCATCGCCGCCGCGGGGGGGAGGGCGGCCAGCACGGCGTCAGGGCCGGCGGCAGCCGGGTCGTCGAGGAGGGCGGTGCATCCGGCAAGCGCCTTTGCATCGGCTTTCGCGCCGGCACGCTCTGCGATCCGCTCGGCCTTGCGCAGCACGCGGGCCGCCTGGGCGCCGAGGTTCCTGAGGTCCTGGTCTGCCCTCGCAGCACCGGCAGAGAGCGTTTCCACCCCCTCCCTGAGGTCGAGGCAGCGGAGGTATTCGGCATCGTCCCTGAGGATCCTGACCAGCTCCTCTTTTTCGGCGATCGTGGATCTGGCCCGGGAGATGCGGCTTTTCAGAGCGGGGATCGCCGCTCTGGCCGACCGGAGATCGTTCCCTCCCTCCTCGAGATCAGCCAGCGCCGCGCGTGCGCCGTCGAGGCGGCCCTGCGCCTCCCGCGCCTCCTTCACGATACCGGTGAGGTCGTTGAGCGACCGGCCGATCCCGGCGGTGAGGTGTTTGGCCTCCTTCATCTCCTCGGGAAAGACCCCGGAGAGGTAGCGTCCCTGCCCCTTCTGGACCTTTAACAGGGCGGCGAGGAGATCGGCCGCCGCAGCATAGAAGGCGTCGGGGTCGTCGGGCAGGTGCCGGGCGATCTGCTGGCGCATCGCCGGGATGAAGACGGGCAGAGAGCGATCGGTGACGCTCCGCAGCTTCGGGTGGATATCTTCCCGCCCCTCTGCCGCCTCGAGGTCGCGGAGCACCTCTTCGAGGCCCTGGAGGCAGTCCGCGACGGCGGCGCGGGTCTCCGCCGTCTTTGTCCGCAGCCCCTCCTCCACCTCTCGCTCGCGTCCGTCCAGCCAGCCTTCCGCCTCCCTGACGGTGAGGGTAAAGGGCTTCTCCTCCTTCTCGAAAAGGCCCCTGAGAAACCTGAACATCATCGATCTATCGGCGCGTTAATATAAAGGGTTTCAGGCCAGCCTCAGTCTGAGGAAGAGATCTGTTTCAGCCGCTCGACACCGTTTATCTCGTCGATCACCGCGGCGACCGGAGCGGGCACCAGGCTCCGCCACTCTTCCCCGGCGACCATGCGCCTGCGCACCTCGGTCCCGGAGAGCGTGTCCCGGCGGTACATCGGCAGGGTCTTCACCTGCATGCCGGCCTCGTCGAAGAGCCTGATCACGAGAGGGTTGTTCGAGTAGACGATATCGAAGTACGGCGTCATGGAAAAGACGTGCGAGGCCCAGAGGGCGTTTCTGCGGAGGTCTTCGATCGGGACGGCATAATAGGGGACGCCGATCTCCTCGAGGGCCGCCGCGATCATCATCAGCCGCTCGCCCGCGGTGAACGGGTTCTCCACCTCGTGGGAGAGTTGCGCACTCCCCACCCCGATGACGATCTCGTCCACCAGGGGAGCGATGCGCTCCAGCACCGAGTGGTGGCCGTTGTGGTAGGGCTGGAACCGCCCGATGTAAAACGCCCGCGTCATCGTCGCCCCGCAAGGGCTGCGATCTGCGCCGCATGCGCCCCGGCCACGAAACCGGCGTCGATGTTCACGACCGTCAGCACGGCGCAGGACTGGAGCATGCTCGCAAGCGCCGCCTGCCCCTGGCCCATATACCCGTAGCCGGTCGAGACCGGGACGCCGATCACCGGGCGGTCCACGAGCCCGGCGACGACGGCCGGAAGCGTGCCCTCGCGCCCGGCGGCGACGATGAGGACATGCGCCTTCGAGAGGCCCTTGAGCGCCGGGAAGAGACGGTGGACGCCGGCCGCCCCGACGTCGTAGGCGGTCCGCACCTCGCAGCCCATCTCCTCGGCGACGACCCGCGCCTCCTCGGCGACCCTGATATCGGCGGTCCCGGCGGTGAGGATCCCGACGATCCCGCCGCTCTTCGCCACCTCCCGTCCGTTCGAGAGGACGAGGGTGCGCGCCCGCTCCTCGTAGCGGCAGGAGAGCCCGGCGGCGCGAGCGGCCCGCGCCACCTCTTCGGCCTGCGCCGGCGTCACCCTGGTCGCAAGGCAGCGGCCGGCCGCCGCGCAGTGATGCTCCATGATCGAGACGAGATCGGCCGTCTCCTTCCCCTCGGCGAGCACCACCTCAGGTATGCCGCAGCGCATCTCCCTGCCGAGATCGATCCGTGCAAGCTCCCCCACCTGCTCGATCCGCAGACCCGAGATCAGGTCGAGTGCGTCGTCAGTGGAGAGCCTGCCGGCGGCATGGGCGGCGAGCACCTCCTTCAGGCTTTTCTCCGCGGTCATGGTCAGATACTACAGTATTATGTGGGCGGATAATAAAACTCCACCCGGATGACGTATCTTCTCTACGTGGCCGGGCTCGGGACGGCGGCGACCTTTTTCCTCTGGCTGCGGGATGCACGGATCTTTTACCGCACCGCCCTCCCGGGCTACCGGCAGGCGGCGTACCGCGGGGTGCTCTATACGGCGCTCGCCCTCGCGGGTTTTCTGATGGCGTACAGTTCGCCGGACCTCGAGTTCCTCGCCCTCGGGGCGGTGCTGCTCGCCCTGTACCTGCAGGGGCGGGTGGAGAAGGAGGGGGTCTGGCAGGGGAACGAGAGCGCGCTGACCCGTTTTCTCGGGAAGGCCCGGCGCAGGTAAGATAAGACAGCGCCCCCAACCTGTACATCAAGGAGTCGAGTGAATGCTTCAGAAACCACGAGGGACCAGGGATTTTCTGCCTGACGAGATGGCGCAGCGGCGGGCCGCGGAGGCGAAGATGCGCGATGCGGCCGGACGATGGGGCTACGGCGAGGTCTGCACCCCGACCTTCGAGCACATCGAGCTCTTCACCATGCGCTCGGGCGAGAACATCAGGCAGGAGATGTACACCTTCGAGGACAAGGGCGGGCGCCAGATGACCCTGCGGCCCGAGGTGACCGCCTCGGTCGCACGGATGTTCGTCAACGAGGGGCGGTCGATCCCCAAACCCGTCCGCTGGTACTATGTGGCCGACTGCTTCCGGTACGAGCGGCCGCAGAAGGGGCGGTATCGCCAGTTCTGGCAGTTCGGCGTGGAGCTGATCGGGGCGGACTCGGCGGCGGCCGACGCCGAGGTGATCATGGTCGCAGACGACCTCCTCCGCTCGGTCGGCCTCGACTACGACCTGAAGGTGGGCTTCCTCGCCCCGATGAAGCACCTCCTCGCCGGGGTTGACCCCGCCCTCCAGCGTCAGGTGATGGGATACCTGGACAAAAGAGATCTGGAAGGGCTCGCGGCCTGCCTCCAGTCCTGCGGTCAGGCAGACCTCGAGTCGTCCCTCTCGGGTCTTGTCTCGTGCGCCGACCCCGAGGAGGCCTTCGAGATCTGCGGCGAGATCCCTGAGGCAGACCGGATCCGCGGGATCTTCTCGGTCCTGGAGGGCGAGGAGATCGAGTACGCCGTGAACTTCGGGATCGCCCGGGGGCTCGACTATTACACCGGCATGGTCTTCGAGGGCTTCGCCCACAATCTCGGCGCCGAGAACCAGGTGGTCGGCGGCGGGAACTACCGCCTCGCCCACCTCTTCGGCGGGGAGGACACGGCGAGCTGCGGGTTTGCGATCGGCTTTGACCGGGTGATGGTCTCCCTGGGCGAGATCGAAGCGCCGCGGCCGCCCGTGGTCGCCGTCCTCGCCCCTGCAGAGATGCAGGTGCACGCCTTCGCGGTGGCGCGGGAAATTCGGGCCGCCGGGGTACGCGCCGAGGTGAACCTCCTCGAGCGCGGCATCGGGGCGCAGCTCTCCCACGCAGCAAAGGGGGCGGACTATGCCTGCATCGTCGGGAAGCGGGAGGCCGAGGCCGGGACGGTCACCCTCAAGGACCTGCACGCAGGGGAGCAGCGCGAGATGACGGTCGCCAGTGCCATCGCTGAGGTGACGGGCAGTGGCGCTCGCTGAAGACCTGGCCAAACAGCAGAAAAGCATCAGCGTCGCCGAGTTCTTCGAGAAGAACAAACACCTCCTCGGCTTCGACTCGCCGGTGAGGGGGATCATCACCACGATCAAGGAGGCGGTGGACAACGCCCTGGACGCCTGCGAGGAGGCCGAAGTGCTCCCCGACATCTTCGTCTCGGTGCGGAAGGTCTCGGCGGATGCCTACCGCGTGGCCGTGGAGGACAACGGCCCCGGGATCGTCCCGGAGAACGTGCCGTATGTCTTTGGAAAACTCCTGTACGGCTCCCGCTTCCACCAGATCAGGCAGTCGCGCGGGCAGCAGGGGATCGGGATCTCGGCGGCGGTGCTGTATGCGCAGCTCACCACCGGGACGCCCGCGATGGTCGTCTCCCGCACCTCGGCAAAGGTCCCGGCCCACCGTTTTTCCCTGATGATCCAGACCGAGACGAACGAGCCGCAGGTGCTGGAGCACGAAGAGGTCGCCTGGGACCGGACGCACGGCACCAGGATCGAGCTCGAGTTCACCAGTTCCCTCGCGGCGAGAAAGCGCCTGATCGACTACCTGAAGTACACGGCGGTCGTGAACCCGCACGCCCGGATCCGAGTGGAGATCGACGGCGAGGCGACGACCTTCGAGCGGGTCTCCGACGAGGTGATCAGGTCGCCGCAGGCGATCAAGCCCCACCCGCACGGGATCGAGCTCGGCACGCTGAAGCGGATGGCGGCGGCGATGCCCGAGGCGACGCTCGAAGATTTCCTGGTCGAGAGTTTCTCGCGCGTCGGGAAGAAGACCGCCGGGGAGATCGCCGGGGCGGCCGGCCTGCCCGCAAAGGCGCGGATGCAAAACCTCGGCGCCGATGCGCAGAAGGCGCTTCTTATGGCGATGCAGTCGGTGCACGTCCCGGCGCCGCCGATGAGCCAGTGCCTCTCCCCGATCGGGGAGGAGCTGATCACGCAGGGGCTCGAGAAAGAGTTCCAGCTCGACTTCGTCAAGGCGCGCACCCGCCCGCCCTCGGTCTTCTCAGGCCACCCCTTCGTGGTGGAGGCGGCGATCGGCTACGGCGGCAAGCTCACGGCCGACGGGACGGCGCAGGTGATGCGGTTTGCAAACCGGGTGCCCCTGATCTACCAGCAGGGCGCCTGCGCGATAACAAACGCCGTCTCGAACGTGAACTGGAAGAGTTACGGGCTCTCCCAGGCCGGCCTCCCGAACGGCCCGGTGCTCGTCCTTGTCCACGTGGCCTCGACGAACGTGCCCTTCACCTCAGAGAGCAAGGACGCCGTCGCCTCGATCCCCGAGGTCGAGAAGGAGATCACCCTCGCCCTCCAGGACCTGGGGCGGGAGCTGAAGGCCTACCTCTCCCGCCGGGACCGGAACCGGCAGCAGGACGACCGGGCGCGGGCGGTCTGCGCCGTGATGCCGGCGATCGCCGAGAAGGTGGCCGAGATCGTGGAGCGCCCGGTGCCCGACATCTCGGCGATCGAGGGGCGGATCATGCGGCGGCTGGTGGCGCGCAAGAGCGTGCGTGAGGGTGTGGTGCAGATCGACGTCCATAACCACACCCACGAGAACCTCGCCCTCGTGATCTACGATATCTCGTCGGACGCCGGCGAGGGAGCCGAACCGAAGCCCGACTTCGCAAGCGACCTCGACGGCGAGTTCACGCGCCTCTGGAACTGCGCCCTGGGGCCCGGCGAGGGCTGGCACGCGGTATATCCCGGAAAGGGCGGCGGGATGCTGGATGTGCGCGGCGTCGAAGAGGCAAAGAAAGTGGTGGTGCACCTATGACGACGAAGGAGGAGATGGAGGCGCTGGGGCGGGCGCGGCTGATGGAGATCGCCGAGCGCTGGTACGACCAGCTCGTCGATGGGCAGATCCCCTCGATCAGCCTTCCCACGCGGACGAAACACAATATCGAGTACGACGATTCGTCCGAGGTCTGGAAGTACGGCGACCGCGAGAGCGTGCGCTCGGCCCAGACGGCGAAGGGCGCCTCGCACCTCCTGAAGATGGCCTACGTGATCGGCTTTTTAAAGCAGCAGATCGCCGAGAACCGGTCCTCCACCTTAAGAGAGATGTATTATATCTCCGAGGGCTGGAAGGGGGCGAAGTTCGGCGCCCAGGACGAGAGCAACAGGGTCGTCGAGGACCTGGAGATTCTCACCGATATCCAGCGGGAGATCTACCACCTCCGGCCCGAGGAGGACGGGGCCTCGATATTCGGGCCGATCAGGATCCGGGAGAAGACGCGGCGGGGCGTGCAGGAGATCCACTGCCAGGAGAACGTCGGCGAGACCGGCTACCAGATCCCCAACAACGTCGACGCCCTCGAATTCCTGGACCACGACGCAAAATTCGTGATCGCCCTGGAGACCGGCGGTATGTACGCCCGCCTCATCGAGAACGGCTTCGACGAGGAGTACGGGGCGGCGCTCGTCCACCTGAAGGGCCAGCCGGCGCGCTCGACCCGGCGGCTCCTGAAGCGTATCCACGAGGAGTTCGACCTGCCGGTCGTCGTCTTCACCGACGGCGACCCCTGGTCGTACCGGATCTATGCTTCGGTGGCCTACGGCTCGATCAAGGCGGCGCATATGTCGGAGTTGCTGGCGACGCCGCAGGCGCAGTTCATCGGGGTGCAGCCCTCTGATATTCGGGATTATGATCTGCCGGCCGATCATCTTTCCGAGCAGGACGTGGCGGCCTTGAAGGCGGAGCTGACCGACCCGCGGTTTGCGACGGACTACTGGCGGGAGCAGATCGGGTTGCAGCTGGCGATGGGGCTGAAGTCTGAGCAGCAGGCGTTCGCGGCGCGGGGGCTGGATTTTGTGACGAGGGAGTATTTGCCGGCGAGGTTGAGTGAGATGGGGGTGCTGTGAGGTGGTAGCGTGAAGATCTGCATGCTGACCACGGTTCACCCTCCTTTTGATACCCGGATATATCATAAAGAAGCAGTAAGTCTTGCCAAGAAGTATGATGTAGTGGTGATTGCTCCGTCTGATGAGGAAATCAATAGAGTCGTCGGGGATGTAGAGGTAAAAACAATTAAAAAGGCGAAAAATAAGATTTTTCATTTTCTTACGCTCTGGAGAATTTTTTTATCGGGCTTAAAAGAAGATTGTGATATCTATCATTGCCATGAATTGGGCTCTCTATTTCTCGGTGTGATATTCAAACTGGTAAATGGAACAAAATTGGTCTACGATGCACATGAGCACTGGCCCAGTCAATTTTTGGAGGATATTGGAATAAACGATACGAACATCCTATATGGTCTGCTTGAAAAGATTATATTAAAATACGAACTTTTTTTATCGGGATTTTCTGACAGCATCCTTGCGGTAAGTGAGAGTGTCGCCGAAAGGTTCAACAATTCCGGAAAACCCCTCAGAGTCATCTTAAACGTCCCTGTCCTTCAGTATTCCCTTTGTGTTGATACATGCACTAAAAATTCCCGGGAACTGATATATATGGGAGGGAAATTGCAGACCTCTCATGGTTTACAGGAGTGCTATGACGCTGTCACCCGTTTGAGGGCCGATTATCCTGATATCATCTTGACGATCGTCGGGAAATTGGATGATCGTCTTAATCTGGTCTTGAAAGAGGATAGTGACCATTTTAACATTACCGGGATATTGCCCTATGATAAAATGTACAAGAGAATCAGTGAAGGCGGGATAGGTCTGGTTTTTTTCCAAAAGGTCAGTTATAATATGTATATCGGCCTGCCCAACAAGTTGTTTGACTATATGTCCTGCGGTCTGCCGGTTGTGGCGAGCGATTTTCCTGAAATCCGAAGGGTACTGGAGGACTGTAAGTGTGGTATCTTGGTCGGTGGTAATGGCAGATACGACATTTATGGGGCCATACACTATCTGATAAAAAATCCTGACAAGGCCAGGGAGATGGGTGAGAATGGTAAAAAAGCGGTTGAAGAACGATACAATTGGGATAGAATGGAGGTAAAGTTATTTGAGATATATTCCGATCCCACTCTGATCATATAGGGGCATCAATTGATTGAATGGAAAAGTGTAAAATACCGTTCTAGGGAATATAATATTGTACACGATTTATTATGGCTGTAATTCTGCGAATTGATGTTGATGGCTCTTATGGCAACAGAATTCTCCACTATGCCAGAGTAAACCAGGAGTGCTTTTTTGGATTTGATTGTCTGGGGTATCTGGATCTGTTTAAAAAACTCATCGCAGATCTGGATGATAGAGGAATAAAAGGCTCACTCTTTTTCTTACCGGGTACAGTGCCGAATTCAGATTTTGCAGAAGGATTATTAAATGGTGGTCATAGTGTTGGACTGCATGCCGTACATACACAAAATTTCTCCCATTTTATGAGGGATCTTGATGCCGTCTCAAAAAAATTTGGAGGTACAATCTCTGGTGTCACAAAGCATGGATCTGGGGGGATGAAACTTTCCCGGAGGCACGATCCAATTTATGATTCTGATACAATGTTAAAATATACCGCTGCTGCCTCCTTAAAATATTTTTTAGGAAATGGAGAAAAACCGACTGAAAAGATGGAACTAAAGGATGGCATTCTTTATGCGCCTTCAGCGTTCTGGATAAATCGGAATTACCGGGAAGATAGATATTCTGTAGATTGGCTCCTCGATCAAAGTGAGTCCCAAAATATTGTTGTTCTTGTTCATCCCGAGGATATACTTCGCGGGACGCCTTTAGTGGCCAAAGAGTACGAGCAGATAGTGAGTAAGGCGACCATTGCGCCTGTAAATGATGTTATTCATGATGTTTTGAAGGGAAAAAAATAATGGAAGGCAGGATTAAACATTTATGCAGATCTCTGCTTTTGGATATGATCAGCCCTCCTGAGTATATGGTGGTGAATAAATGACGTCCACGTTCCGTCTAGAATTACTCAAGCCGTCTCAATATCACATCTGGGATGACCTTGTTGATAATTCTCCTCAAGGTACATTGTTCCATAAAAGTTGGTGGCTAAAAACCGTTGCCGAAAAGCGGGGCACAGATCTCTGTCTTCTCGGTGTCTTTAGAGGGGATGATCTCGTTGGAGGATGTAGTATTTCTGAAGAAAAGAGGTTTTTTTTCAAGCTTGCTTTTTCTCCTCCAATAAAATCTGCCACAGCATATGGGGGTATTATCATTGTGGGATCTGATGCTAAGAACATAAAGAAAAATGAATTCATGAATAATTCTGTCATTGAATCTGTTTCAGATTATTGCCTTGAGCATTATGATTATTCGCAGATTCTTAATTCTCCTGCCCTTACCGACATTCGCCCTTTTCTGTGGAAAGGATGGGATGAATCCGTTTATTACACATATATACTATTTTTGAATAATTTCCCCAGTTTGAAGGATCTATCCCTGCATTATGACGGATCAGTTCGTTGGTCAATTAATAAGGCAGAGAAAAATACAGTGGAGATTCTTACCGTTAATGATGATATCGATCTCATTTATGATCTTCTGATGGAGTCGTACGCTTGGCATAAGGAAGATGCTCCTCTCTCAAAAAACCTTTTCACAGCTTTGATGAAGGAACTGAATAATAGAGGGGCATGCAAGACGTATGTTGCCTATCATGATGATTGCCCAATCTCATTTGGAACATTTTTGTTCTATAAAAATAGTGCCTCCTACTGGTTAGGCGGTTCCCGAAGAGACACCCTTAACCTGGAGGGTTCTAGCGCTGTGTTGGGGCATGCTTTGAAAGAGGCTCTTTCCGATAAAATATCTTATATTGACTTTATTGGGGCAAATACCCATCCAATCGCAAAATTTAAATCAGCATTTAATCCTCAAATTATTCCTTATTATAATGCCGAATGGGCGAAGCTGCGTACTAAGTTTGCAAAGTCCCTTTATTCCGTGTTTTAATTGGGTGGTTATTATGTCAAAAGTGTGCATGATTTCAACGGGGCATAGTCCTTTTGATGACCGTATATTCCATAAAGAGGCAAAATCTCTAGAAAAAGCAGGTTATGTTGTCGCCGTAATATGCCAGAGTGATAATGATTTCAGTACGATCCTTGGCAATATCAAAGTTGAAGGTATCAAGAGGAGAGGATCAGGGATCATCGGGGAGTTGTTCGTGATGGGTAAATTATTTTTGAGGTCGTTAAATCTGAATTATGACATATATCACTGCCATGAACCCCAATCATTAATTGTTGGATTATTTTTGAGGTTCCTCTGTCGTAAGAAGATAATTTATGATGTCCATGAGCATTGGCCGAGTCAGATATCATCTCGTTATGGTGGATTGAGAAAAAAAATCATCACGAATATTGTTGAAAAAATCGAACATAAATCGCGCGCATATGTGTCCTATTTCATCGTTGCTCCCCCCAATCTAAAAGACCGTTTTTCAAAGGACAATATAAAAAATAACGTGGATATTCTATACGTTTGTCCGGAGCTGGGCATTTTTAGTCACATTAATGATGCAATAGTTCGTGAATTTATTGACAGAAATACGATCGTGTATGAAGGGAATATTGATATAAAATATCGAGGTTTGGACGTTTTCGTAAAATCTTTGCCAATCCTAGCAAAACATTACCCTGATCTGCTATATTTAATCGTTGGGCGAATGTTGATCAGTTCGGCAGAGATGGAGTCTTTGAATCAATATTTAGCGGAGTATGAAGTTTGTGATCATTTTACTTACACGGATTGGGTCGAATATCCCGATGTCCCAAGTTATCTCTCTGCATCTAAATTGGGCGTAATCCTGCTCCAACCTGTTTCGTACAATAACATTATTGGAACCCCAAACAAACTTTTTGATTATATGGCTGCAGGTATTCCTGTCGTGGCCAGTGATTTTCCAAATATCCGAAGCATCGTTGAGGATGCCCAATGCGGGATTCTTGTGGATCCTACCGATCCTCAGAATATCGCAGATTCTATTGCATATCTCTTGAATAATCCTGAAATTGCAATATCAATGGGAAAAAATGGAAGAAAAGCAATAGAATCAAAATATAACTGGGAGAATATGGAACAAAGACTATATCGTATCTATCATGAGGTTAGTGAATGACATCTCTTTCTCAAGTTATTGACACGATGGAACAGATGCACCAATGGAGAAATAATTTTAATGGCGATCAGATTGGATACGGATATGATGAGTATTCGAAATATAAGGGTTTGATTTACCCAGAAGTCTACGCAAAATATGCGGTTGGCTATCTATTCCTATATAAACAAACTGAAAACGACGAATATTTGAGATTATGCAGGGATGCTCTCCAATGGTTAAAGAATAACACTTCTCCTCATTATAATGACTATTGCTGGGGTTTGCCTTTTTATTTTGATGGTGTTCCGGCAAATGGACCATATCTGTTAACAACATCTTTTTGTGGCCATGCGTTTCTGGACTACTATGAGTATTCAAAGGACAGTACTTATCTTAACACCGCCGAAAGTGCGATGGACTGGATCGTTGATAATCTGTTCATGAAAATAGGAGGGAATGATATATTGTGCTATTCTCCCTATGATGGTGATAGGTATTTCATTCCCAATGCTGTTTCTATAGGATTGGGTTTTCTATCGAGAGTTTCTGAATACACTCATAGCGACATTGATCCTGTTGTTAAAGCAGTGCTACAACCGCTGCTCAGTTCCCAGAATAGGAAATATCTCTGGAGATACAGCACACGGAGTCCAACTATAGATAATCTTCATAATGCATATGTGCTTGAAGGATTGTGGCGACATTGGTTATCTTATAGAGATCCTTCTATTTTAAAAACCATTACAACTGGGACAGATGCACATTGGAAAATATTTTTTGAAGAAAATGGATATGGTCGGGGTTTTTTATTGAGTAACCTTCGAGATTTCAAGGAAGTAGATCTTAAGATAATGATCCGTGATATGATAGTACAGACTGCAAATAGATTCGGATTTTTAATGAATAAAAACCCCGAAACTAGATTATGGGGTTATGCAGCATCGATTCGTACTTTCACTTATGCCAGTAATTGGGATAAAAAATATCTTTTATATGCCTTGAAAGCGCATAAACATGTTAAAACCACATTGTATAATGACTTAGGATATTTTTATTATCGAAGTACGGAAAAAGAATCTTATATCCGCCACCAGGCACATCTCTTTGAAGCGTTAAGTGTGCTCGGTGAGAGAATGACTTCTGGGAGTTTGAATTATGATTGAAAAATTAATGCATGGCCTAAATAATCCTTGTTTGGTCGAAGATTGGCTAAAAAGGAGATATTATCATGTTATCTATCGATTACCCCCTAATAAATTAAATTCTCCCCATTGCCAGCGGATTGCACTCTCATTAAACAGCATCTGCAATCTAAAGTGTCGAATGTGCGACATTGGTCAACGTCGTTCCGGGGAATTTTATAAGAATGTAACTAATGGCGGAGAATTGTCTATAGATACTTTAAGACTGTTTATTGAGGACGTTGTTAATAGCGTTGATAATCCTCCGGTAATTGCGATAAATGGAACAGAACCTCTATTATATCCTCATATTGCAGATCTGATCAAGTATATACGGTCTAAAAATATAATGTGTGAACTTACGACAAATGGTTATTTGCTGCAAAAGTTTGCGCAGGATCTTGTTAAGATTCAATTACCATTAATAAATATATCTATCCATGGTCCAGAGAGCATTCATAATGCCATAGTTGGTGTACCAAATAGTTTCGAAAAATCATACCGTGGTATAGAGCAGATTATCGAGATGAAATCAAAAACCAAAAGTAAATTCCCGAAAATATTTGTTGCATTTACCATATCCGACGCTAATTACCAATATTTATCCGAAACTGCGACTATATTTAAAGATCTAGGTGTCGATGGAATCAAATTTACTCACCTTAATTTTGTAGATAACGAAATGGCACAGTCACATAACGAAAAATATGGGTGGTTTTATGAGGTAAAAAAAAGTAGTGTAGGTTCGACCACTCCTTGTTCTGTGGATGTAGATGTTCTTTCAGATGAAATCAAGGCTGTTAATGCGACCTATCAGGGTAAGTTTGTTTATTTCTCTCCAAATATCGATCGAAGTGACCAGATATGGCAATATTATCATAAGTCATCACAATTTATAGGATCAAAAAAATGTGTTGTTCCTTGGACAAATATGCAGGTTTTATCAAACGGAGACGTGATACCGGCTTCAAGATGTTTCCATATAAAATATGGGAATATCTATACAAATACATTTAATGAGATCTGGTTCGGTCAAAATGCCATGGCATTTAGAGATTTTCTGAGAAAAGTCGGAGCAACCCCCGCATGTTCTCGGTGTTGCGGTATATTTTAGGGATTCGGTAGTAAGAATATGTTTATTGACGAACTCCAGACATATTTCTTTAAAATACTGTCAATGATCCCTGGAAAGGTGGGATATTCACTTAGATCCAGAATATATGGCACCATATTTATGTCTTCTGGGAAGAATTTCGTCATTTTGGAGGATGTTGTGTTATTACATCCCGAAAATATTTCTATTGGTTCATTTAGTGGAATTAATCGAAATTGCTATGTTGATGCATATGGTGGGATTAATATTGGGAATTACGTTCAGGTTGGGCCTAATACACATCTGATATCGGCAAATCATAATTATTTAAGGGTAGATATTCCAATATGCAAGCAAGGCCATACTCCTAAAAAAATTATAGTCGAAGATGATGTCTGGATTGGGGCGAATTGTGTTATTTTAGCCGGAGTAAAAATCAATAAAGGCGCAGTAGTGGCAGCAGGTGCTGTTGTAACAAAAGATGTGCCCCCATACTCGGTGGTAGGGGGTGTACCGGCAAAAGTTATTAAATACAGACAAAATCCCGATCTCTAATATGCCTCTCAATCCCAAACACCGCATGACCCAGGGCATATACTCTCTCCCTTGCTCCTCTTTTCCCGAACGCCCCCAGCAACACAGAAAGATCTTTATATTATATTCCCTAATATTGTATCCCACATTCCGCACCCCACATTCCGCACCACTTTTTTCATGAGTAGTAATTTTCATACTCCCTCCCAAGCAACCGGAGTATCTTCCACAATTCCGGCGTCATATTGGTAACAAGCACTTTTATGCCATCTACTGCCCTGAACCTCAGTTCCCTGACTCCCCGAAAGAGGAAGAAGGTCCATTTCAGGGTTGGGTTCTGGGTCTGCTTCTTCGTCTGTCCGGTCACCGTTTCGCTGGCGTTCTGCAGTTCCCTGCGCAGCCGAAACTCTGTCATCGCATAGATGAACAGGCAGAGCACCATGATCATCGCCAGTGCCTGGATCCTGGACGGCTTCTTCAGAAAGATCTCCGCCACCCTGAACGAGGGATCCTTGAGAAACCGGAACCCCCGCTCCACCGCGCCCTGCTCCTTGTAGTTCGTCAGGAGTTCATCGGGAGAGAGATCCCGGTCACAGTACTTCTCTAATTCCTTCCTCCCTCTCATTTCATTCAACGGCGTTTCTCGCTCCCTTTCCTAAACAGGATACCTTAACACAGGAATAGCTCTGGCACCCCTCATCGATGTGCGGATCGCCTCCCAGATTATGCACATGAAGGAGCTGAACCGGAAGCCGCGCACCTCAATGGTTTGTGGTCCCTGTTTCACGGGGGAAAAGTGCTTCCAGAGTATATCGATCCAGATATTCTTGAGGAGGAACGATATTATGGCGTAGAGATACCGGATGACCGGGTTTTTTGTGCTCGTACGGGGTTTCACCTGGTTGCGCATCCGATAGGACGATTCAATCGAGAACCTGGACCGATAGGTCTGATGGACCCGATGGGGATTCCACCGGAGGTTTCCCACGACGTAACCCAGATTCTCAACGCCGCGCTTACCCCGTTTTCCTTTTGCATACTTCACGGCAATCGCAATCGTCAGGACCAGCACTGGTTTTCCGTGCATCCGATATTCAGCATACCGGGAGTGTGTTCCCTGGAGGACTTGTTTCATCCTTTTCCCGTGTTTCCTGACAGGAACGATGAACGGCACCTGGACGTCCATCAGAAACCCGAGCACCTTCCGGGTGTAGAACTCCCGATCCAGGCAGAGAACTTCGATGCGAAGACCGAGTTCAGTGATCCGATCGAGACATTGCGCGATGTATCCGACCTTCGAGGTATTCTGGCGCACCGGGAACACGGCCAGCGTCATCTGCCGGTTCCTGGTGGTCACATACAGAGTGATGTAGGAATAAAACTCATTTGTTGACTTTTTCCGCTTACTTCGCACGATATAGGCCTCATTCTCCTCATCGGTTGACCCGTAGTACGGATCGTTGGTAAAGTCAATCGCAAACGGATAGGCGTACCCCGGTTTGAGGACGTGGTGCATATGGGTGGTGAGGATCGATGTCAACGGCGGTGCAAAAGTGTACAGATCGGACGGAATAAAAGTGTACACCTCGATCGCATAATAGTATCGGAACTCATCCTGGCAGGGTGTGTGAAAGAAGCCCCTGCCTCCGTCGTTCCTTCAAGCGATAACTATCCCCTTTAATGTTCAGGGTGGTGCAGTGGTGAAGAATCCGGTCAAGAACCGCTGCGGCGATCACATGATCCCCGAAGATCTCGCCCCACTCCCCGTACGACTTATTCGAGGTGAATATCGTCGATGATTTCTCGTATCTTCGTGAAATAAGGCTGAAGAAACAGTGAGCTCCCTCGCTGTTGAACGGCAAATATCCCATTTCATCGATGATCAGAAGATTGAATTTCGCCAGTGCCTTGATCCTCTCTTCAAGTTTATTCTCCCGGTTCGCTTTCACCAACCGTTCAATGAGGCTGGACGCATTCGCATAATACACCCGAAATCCGTTCTTCACCGCCTCGTGGCCAAGGGCAAGAGCAAGATGGGTCTTCCCTACTCCCGGAGGTCCGAGAAACACCACGTTCTCTGCGTGATGGATAAACCGGAGTGAAGAGAGGTCCCGGATCACCGCGGGATCCAGCGATGGCTGAAAACTCATATCGAAGTCATCCAACCTCTTCTCCATCGGAAAACTTGCTAACCTCATCCTGAACTCAAGCGCACGCTCCTCCTTGCTCTTCACCTCCTGATCCAGCAGGTAGTCGAGGACTTCAAGGGTCGATCGTTCCTCCTTTGCAGCAACCTCAAGATAATTGTCGAGAAGTGCTTCAAAGGTCGTCAATTTCAACCTCTTCAGGTTATCATGAACCCGTTCATAGACCAGAGCGGTCATCGTCGCACCTCCTCGGAGAACTGGTCATAGACTGACAGTGGGCGCTGCTCCACCTGTGGAGCAACGATCGAAAACAGTGGTTTTGAGGTCTTCCTGCACCGTGCATTGCACTGCATGGCCTCAGCAAGAAGGCCGGAAAAGTGCTCCTTCTCCCGGATGACCCGGGCATGGCCGGGAACGATCGTATGCGAACATACCGCTTCGGTGCCGACGCGGACTGTCATCTGATTATCCTGCAGTTCCAGGACGGCCTCCCTCCCGGCATACCGATACGGGACCGAATACCGGTTGCCCCGGTACGACACGTAGGCCTCGCGCGAAATCTTCCGGTGTTCTTCTCTTCGGAGCGGGTAGGGGGGAACGCCAGTCATGGGTTTCAGGTTCTCCTGGTCCAGGCGGTCGAACGGGATCTCGTTCGTGGTCCCGTGGGGCGTGGCGTTGATCCGGTTGAGCCATTGCAGGAGTTGTCGGTTCATGTCGTCGAGGGACGTGAACGTACCTCCCAGCAGGAAATCGCGTTTCAGGTACCCGATGGAGTTCTCAACCTTTCCCTTGGTCTGGGGACAGTAGGGCCTGCAGAGCCGCGGGATAAAACCGTAGTGCGAGAAAAAGTCTTCGAACTTTGCGTTCCACTGGTGGTCGCTGGCACGAAGTGCCCGCTTGAGGATCACCGTCTTGATGTTGTCGTAGAGGATCTCTTCAGTGTAGCCGCCAAAGTAGTCGAAGGCATGGAGATGGCACTGAATGAGGGTGTAGACGTCGGTGGAGAGGGTGAATTCCATGAAGCGCATCCGGGAATACCCGAGGATCATGCTGAAGCAGGAGAGTTTGTGGGAGTGACCGTCTTCCTCGATGTGATTGCACTCTCCCCAGTCGACCTGGGCCTGGACACCGGGTTTGGTTTCATACCGGAGGACAGCCTGTAACGTTTCGCGGGGGCGGATCGTGCTGATATAGTCTTTGACGATGGTACATTTCCCATCAAATCCCATCTCCTGGATTTCACGATAGATCCGGGCTGCACTGAGGGGATACTCGGTGATGCGTTGATGGATATATGCCTTGAACGGGTCGAGTTTGCTCTGTCGGGGTCCACGGGATGCAGGTGCCGGCAGGGTTTGTGCGGCAAGATATTTTCGGACCGTGTTTCGGTGATAGCCGGTTGTGCGTGAGATCTGGCTGATGTTCAGCCCCTGGTGATGCAAGTCGCGTATCATAAAGAACTCCTCCGCAGTGAACATTGCCACAACCCTCAAGAACGTGAATGAGGGTTAGCAGGTGTACACTTTTAGACCGCCGAAAATGCACAAACTTACACCGCCGATGACATCGAGGTGTTATTCTGTTCCAAATCGGCCATATCGAGTTTTTTGAGGTGGTAGCGAACGGACGTTTCGCACGGTACCCGATCCAGGATGTGGGTGATTGAGTGAACTGACTGATTCATTACAGCCATGCCGACCAGAGAAGAAATCAAGTCTGTTTGAGTGAGTTTTCCCTGAATGGGAATGGTTAGATGCTGATCCAGTGCCGAAACAACAGGGGCGCAACAGTCTTTAGGTTTCAGAATGTTGCTCTTTCTGCAGGTCACCCTCGATTTAGGTAAAGGCATGAGGGGAAGCCTGCAATCTATATAGATCTTTCGATTTTGGGCGGGCTCTGGGCGGTAGAGGGAGATTTGGGGTCTCTAAAATTAGCGAAGTACTGGGAGAGGATTGAGGTGTCATCGAAACCGTCGACGAATCTCGCGGTTGTTGATAATTCGGAAAGGGGATCACGTTACTGCGGATGCTGGGTAGATTCGCAATACCATAAATTCTGGATAGCCTCAATATTCTGTGGCGGAGAGACCTCAATTATATAGAACTTGGCGCATGTTGCGATCAGGTACCTCTTCTCTCAGTGTTTTGCGAGTTTATCCGGGGATATGATTATTGATGATTTTATCCCATGGTATAGTGTGTCCCCCGCCCAGCGTCTTACCCACCTTATGGGCATCGATCCCATCAGGAGACAGAGCATAATCAGCCTTATCTCTACGATTGTATTGACAGGCATTGGTTTTCTTGCCACGATGTACTTTGCTCATGTCCTTGGCAAGGCAGCATATGGCGTCTATTCACTATTTCTTGCTTATTATGGGATTTTTACTCTCCTTGGTGAAAGCGGGTTCAGCGGTGCAGCAGTCAAACGAATTTCTGAAGGCAATGAACAGGATCAATATTTCTCGGCATATTTTATTCTACGGATTGTGCTTCTTATAGGTTCTATTACTGCCGTGCTTGCTCTACGCCCTCTGCTTTTTGAACTTGAGACCTCAGGAATGCTACCTTGGTTGCTCCTCGCCCTTATAATTGGAGCGTTTCTCGCGATCCCATCTACAGGTGTTTACGGTACCGGCATGGTCGGCGTGAACCAAATTGCCGGTCTGCTTAATAATGTTACAAAAGTTTTATTGCAGGTTATTGCCGTTTTTCTTGGTTTCGGCGTGGCTGGACTCGCAGGTGGCTTTGTATTTGGTGTACTCGTTGGTGGTCTGGTATGCCTGCCCTTCCTCAAACTCCATTTCACCCACTTTCACATCGGACACCTTAAAAATCTCTTCATCTTCTCTTTCTGGATCTTCCTCTCTGGAACAGGTGCCATCGTCTTCTCGTATGCCGACACGATCCTGGTCGGCTACTTCATGTCCGCTGCCGATGTAGGTGTCTATAGGATCGCCTTCCAGTTCACCACTGCCGCAACTTTCGTTACCATTGCCTTTCAGACCACCCTGTACCCGAAGATCAGCCGCTGGCACGCCGACGGCTTCCTCGACCGCATCACCCTTTCCCTTGCGCGCGCCGTCACCTACTCCCTCCTCCTCGCCGTCCCGGTCGCCGTCGGTGGCTGGGTTCTCGGCGACCGCCTCCTCTACTTCTTCTATGGCGCGGGTTTTGCTGAAGGCACGGCGACCCTCGCGATCCTCCTCCTCATGCAGATAGTCAACGTCTTCATGTATCTCCAGACGATGTGCCTCAACGCGATCGACCGGCCACGCGAGTCCTTCTACGCAACCGGGACGGCAGCGGTCGTGAACATACTCCTCGATCTCGCCCTCATTCCCTTCCTAGGGATCGAGGGAGCGGCGATAGCCACTCTGGTGACGATGCTCATCAATGCAGGGATAGCCAGATATTATCTGTCAAAACAGATCCCGGTGTGCCTCGAACGCGGCCCTGTCCTCCACATCCTCTTCGCCGCCGGGGCGATGGCCATCGTCGTCCTCGCATACCGCCTTGCCATTCCCCTCTCGAATGCCTTCCTCGTCCTCGGCGCCGTAGCTCTTGGGGTGATCGTCTACGGCCTCGTACTCCTGAAGGCCGACGCCGGCCTCCACAACGAGATCAGAGACCTTGTGGTGCAATTCGGCATTCCCTGGCCCAAATGGCTATGAAGCCTTTCTTATGATCATGAATGACAGACATTTTCTTTGAGAAAAAAGCATTCATGTAAGACAACTCTGGATCTATGAGTACTCCATCGCCAGTGAGAATCCCATGTGTGGCATAGCAGGCATCTATAAAACCACAGGCGAGGCCGATCCCTCTCTCCTCAAGACCATGTCCTCCCGCCTCGCCCACCGCGGCCCTGACGGCGAGGGGACCTACCTCCAGGGATCGGTCGGCCTCGCCCACCGCCGCCTCTCCATCATCGATCTCTCCGATCTGGCCGCCCAGCCCATGGCCAATGAGGACGAAACCCTCTGGCTCGTCTTCAACGGGGAGATCTATAACTATCGTGAACTCAGAGAGGACCTTCTCCGCGCCGGCCATGCCTTCCGCTCACAGACAGACAGCGAGGTGATCCTCCATGCCTACGAAGAGTGGGGATCAGAATGTGTCAAAAGGTTCAATGGCATGTGGGCCTTTGCTATCTATGACCTGAAGGAAGACCACCTCTTCTGCTCCAGGGACAGGTTCGGGATCAAGCCCTTCTATTACACGATCGTCGACGGCACCTTCCTCTTCGCCTCAGAGATCAAGGCCCTGCTCGCCCACCCCGAGGTCGGAAAAAGACCCAATGACACGCGCCTGATGGACTATCTTGCATGGGGCGTGCTCGACCACACCCCCGAAACGATGTTTGAGGGGGTCTTCCAGCTCCCACCGGCCCACTCGATGGTCGTCAGGCAGGGGGTGCCCAAAGAGCCGACCCCCTACTGGGACCTCAGGATCTCTGACGCCCTGACCGGGGCCGATGACCGGTCGGCCGCAGACCGTCTCCGCGCCCTCCTCCTCGACGCCGTCCGCCTCCGCCTCAGGAGCGACGTCCCCGTCGGCACCTGCCTCTCGGGCGGCATCGACTCCTCGACCATCACCGCCCTGATCAACGACCTGATCAGGCAGGAAGCCCCCTCCAGTGTCGGCGGGAGACAGAAGACCTTCTCGGCCTGTTACCCGGACGGAAGATTCGACGAAAGCCGATATATCGACGAGGTCGTCAGGGCGACAGGGGTCGATGCACACCGCACCTCCCCTGACCCCGAGGCGTTAAAACAGGATCTGGAGCGCCTCGTCCATCTCCAGGACGAGCCTTTCGGCTCCCTCTCCATCTATGCCCAGTACCGCGTGATGGCCCTTGCCGGGGCGCATGTCAAGGTCGTTCTGGACGGGCAGGGTGCAGACGAGCAACTCGGCGGCTACATCGGCTACATCGTCCCCTATCTCAGGAGCCTGAAGGCCCATCCCCTTGCCCTCCTCTGCGAAGGGGTGTGCGGCAGTTACCGTCATCGCGGCTTCTTCTTCGATGCAAAGAAGCAGATCGCCGCACGATCGGAGCGCCGATCTCTCCTCCGTGGGGCGATCCCCTCAATCGACCGCTATAGCGGAACCCTCCCCGAGGTGCTCACCAGGGAGATCAGGTCCACGAACCTCCCCTCCCTCCTCCACTACGAGGACCGGAACTCGATGGCTTTCGGGGTCGAGTCGCGGGTGCCCTTCCTGGATTACCGGATAGCGGAATACCTTGCCTCTCTGCCCCTGGACCAGAAGATCAGGCATGGTGTGACAAAACATGTCCTGCGGCAGGCGATCCGTGGTCTGGTACCGGAGAATATCAGGTGCCGGATGGACAAGATGGGTTTCGTGACCCCCGAGGAGGTGTGGATGCGGGAGGAACTCCGCCCTCTCATGGAGGATATCCTCGCCTCTGACAGATTCAGGGCGCGGCCATACTGGGACGCGGACCTGGTGCGCCGGAGTTATCTGGCATATGTTGAAGGGCAGGTCACCTACTCCCCTGAGATCTGGCGGATCGTCTGCACAGAAATCTGGCTGCGGACCTTCTTTGACAGAAGAGAAGATAGGGTTTAATCCCCTCCTGAACCCAAAATTATCCCGGTGTCCTCCACTACTCCACTCGCCCGCCTCATGAACATCGACCCCGTCCGCCGGCAGAGCCTGATCAGCCTCGGCTCCACTATCGGGCTCACCCCGTCGGCTTCGTCGCCACGATGTACTTCGCCCATGCCGTCGGGGCGACCGCCTACGGGGTCTTCTCCCTCTTCCTCGCGTACTTCGGGATCTTCAACCTGATCGGCGACGGTGGCTTTGGCGGGGCGGCCGTCAAGCGGATATCAGAGGGGAGAGACCAGAACGCCTACTTCACCGCCTTCCTCTTTTTGAGGGGCGCCCTCCTCGCCGCCTCGGTGGTGGCGGTGCTCGCCCTCTCCGAATATCTCGCGAGCGAAGGGACCGAGAGCATGGTTTTCTGGCTCCTCATCGCCCTGGTGGTCGCCATCTTCTATGGTGTTACGATGAACGGCACCTACGGCGAGGGGATGGTCGGCATCAGCCAGACCGCCGGCCTCCTCAATAACATCGTCAAAGTCCTCATCCAGGTCCTCGCCGTCTTCCTCGGCTACGGCGCCGCCGGGCTGGTAGGCGGATTCATCGCCGGGATGGTCGCCGGCGGCCTTTTCTCCCTCCATTTCCTCCGCCTCCGCCTCGCCCCCTTCACCGCCGCCCACCTCAGAAACCTCTTCACCTTCTCCTTCTGGATCTTCCTTTCCACCAGCGGTGCCATCGTCTTCTCGTACGCCGACACGATCCTCCTCGGCTATTACATGACCACCGCCGACGTCGGCATCTACCGGATCGCCTTCCAGTTCACCGCCGCCGCCACCTTCACCACGGTCGCCCTCCAGACAACCCTGTACCCCAAGATCAGCCGCTGGCACGCCGACGGCGCCCTCGACCGTGTCACCCTCGCTCTCGCCCGCGCCGTCACCTACTCCCTCCTCCTCGCCGTCCCGGTCGCCGTCGGGGGCTGGATCCTGGGCGACCGCCTGCTCTACTTCTTCTACGGCGCGGGCTTTGCCGCGGGCGCCCCGGCCCTGGCCGTCCTCCTCCTGGTGCAGGTCGTCAACGTCTTCATGTACCTCCAGACGATGTGCCTCAACGCGATCGACCGCCCCAGGGAGTCCTTCTACGCCACCGGGACGGCGGCGGTCGTGAACATCCTCCTCGACCTCGCCCTCATCCCCCTCCTCGGGATCGTCGGGGCGGCGGTGGCGACTCTCATCACGATGCTCGTCAACGTGGCGATCGCCCGCCACTATCTCGCACGACAGATCCCGGTGGAGATCGAGCGCGGCCCCACACTCCATATCCTCCTCGCCGCGGGGGCGATGGCCGTGGTGATCCTCCTCTACCGCCTCGCAATCCCGCTCTCAAACGTCTTCCTCACCCTGGGCGCCGTCGCACTGGGGGGGATCGTCTACGGCCTCGTGCTCCTGAAGGCGGACGCTGGACTCCACGACGAGATCAGGGACCTGGTGATGCAGCTCGGGGCACCGTGGCCGCGGTGGCTGTGATCTGCCGGGTAGAGAGCGCTGGAGTAGGGTCTATCGGCAAGAGAAACGCTTCTGGCCCCTCGTGCGAACGGTATCAGCCGCAGCTTCTCTCTGTTTTCAGGAATTAGAAACCCATTTTCCCGAAGAGGATCATTCTCGAAAGTTATTTGTATGGCTCTCCCCTATGGCATAGATGCCATGAATGCCACAAAGCGCATCATTGTCAAGGAAGCCGTATGGGCCGAACTCTCACTGATGAGAGAACCAGGGATGACATTTTCCGAACTGATCGAGACAATGATCGAGCGCGACAAGAAGCGGCGCCTCGTAGAAGACATCAAGCGGATCCAGGAGGAAGAAGATCTCGTGGAGATCTCGCTGTGACATTTTCCGTCCTCTTCAGGCGGTCGGCTGCAGACTCCCTGACCTCACTGCCGGAGAAATCTCAACGCATCATAAAAGAAAAACTCGCCGTTCTCAAAACCGATCCCTATCCCGGAAAAACGGGTGACAAAGAGCGCCTCAACACCGGGGAGATGGATGTTTATCGCCTCCACATTGGGAGGTCGTTTACGGCGCTGTACATCATCCATACCGACAAAAGCATGGTCGAGATCACGCACCTGATGACCATCGAACAGGCGCATAAGCGGTACGGCAGACTCTAAAAAATATTCAGGCCGTTTCACGCGGCTCGCACGGAGCGCTTTTATCCAGAAGAAGATCTCTCAGCCGTTCCTTGCCCGAGGGCTCGGGGATCTCTCTCTTCCTTCCTGCCGGGCGACCGTCATCCAGAGCTCGATGGCGACCTTCACCTCCTCCAGCGCCTCCTCCTCAGTCGCACCGAAGGCAGAGCACCCGGGAAGCTCAGGGACGACGGCGATAAACCCCTCATCCTCGTCGCTGTAGAAGATCTCGATTGCGTATTTATATGGCATTCCTCTCCTCCTGCCAGGGGCAGAATCGTGATCAGGGCAACACTCCTGTCCATCTCCCTCGGTCTGATCACTATGGCCATCTTCCTGAGGGATGGAGTCAGATTATCACCTTCTCGCCGATATAATCATACAACCGGTGTTTGAAGTCGTCAAACTCCCGGATCGTCTCCAGGGCAATGTCATAGAGGAAGCGCTCATCAGAGTAATAGAGCACATGCTCGAATCCTTCGATCGCGGAGAGCCGCGAGAGGACCTGGTCGCGCTCCTGCATGGACAGCACATTCTCCTCAGACGGCATCATCGCACCTCCTCATCCCACATCTCTCTTCTGCCTTCATTATAACCTTCTCGGCTGTCGGCCGACGGCGAGAGAGGTCTATTCTCTCCAGAGCGGTTCGAAAAAACTGTGGAACACTCCCGGGCACAACCGGAATCGTTAATATTCCAGGGGCTGAATGGAGTGCATGGCCGGAACGGTCGAGACAATCCCTGAAACCTGGGAGGTGCGGCAGATCCTTGAAATTCTTAATCAGGCAAAGCCCGATCTCCAGAGAAAATATGGCGTCAGGGAGATCGGCGTCTTCGGGTCCTATTCCAGAAACGAGCAGGTCGAAGGGAGCGATGTGGATATCCTGGTCGATCTTGCAGATCCAATCGGGTGGGATGTCGTGGACCTTCGGGACGACCTGGAGCATCTTCTCGGCCTTAAGGTCGACCTGGTCCTGAAAGGTGGAATCGACCGGCGCAAAAATCTGAGGAGATCCATTTTCCGGGACCTCGTCTATGTCTAAGCGTGAAATTACTTTCTTTCTTGACGATATTCTGGAAGGTATCGGTGCCATTGAGGACTATATCAGCGGTCTCTCTGAAGAGGAGTTCGCCAGCGACCGAAAGACCTTCGATGCCGTGATCAGGAACCTTGAGGTGATCGGCGAGGCCTGCAGCAATATCCCCGACACCCTCAGGGAGCAGTATGCCCGGATACCCTGGCGAAAAATTGTCGGCCTCAGAAACGTTGTCATTCACCATTACTTCGGTGTCGATCCTGAGACGGTCTGGTTCATCATCACCAAGCAACTCCCTGAGTTGAGAGAGCAGATCGAGAAGATGCGTCTCACTCTGAAGCCTCCAGAGAATGAGTGATCCACCAGGGTTACAGATTCCTCCACGAAGGTCCGTAGGATGAACCCCCGCCTCCCCCCATCGCAAACCCTCATCTCCTCCCCCTTCCCACACTCCCCAGCATGAAGATCCTCACCGTCGTCGGCGCCCGCCCGCAGTTCATCAAGTGCGCACCCGTCTCCAGGGAACTCAGAAAAGAGCACGAGGAGATCCTGGTCCACACCGGCCAGCACTATGACCGGGAGATGTCAGACCTCTTCTTCGAGGAGCTCAAGATCCCGCGGCCGGACCACAACCTCGGGATCGGCTCGGGCACCCACGGCCGGCAGACCGGGGCGATGCTCGCCGGGATCGAGGAGGTGATCCTGGCCGAGGAGCCCGATCTCCTCCTCGTCTACGGCGACACGAACTCCACCCTGGCAGGCGCCCTGGCGGCGGCGAAACTCCACGTGCCGGTGGCTCACGTCGAGGCCGGCCTGCGGAGCTTCGACCGCCGGATGCCCGAGGAGATCAACCGGGTGCTCACCGATCATATCTCAGACCTCCTCCTCTGCCCGACAGAGACGGCGGTCGAGAACCTGCGGAGAGAGGGGATCACCGCCGGCGTCCACCTCACCGGCGACGTGATGGTCGACGCCCTTCTCGAGCACGCAGAGGTGGCGCGGGCATCCCCGGTTCTCGCCGACCTCGGGCTTGACCATTACCGCCTCGCCACCGTCCACCGCGCCGAGAACACCGACGACCCGGCACGGCTCGCCGCGATCATGCGGGCGCTCGGCGACCTTGGCGACGTCGTCCTCCCCTGCCACCCGAGGACCGAGAAGATGCTCAAAAACGCCGGGCTGTACGAAGAGGCGAAGAGGAGGATCAGGCTCATCCCTCCGGTCGGCTACCTGGAGATGCTCGCCCTGGAAGCCGGGGCAAAACAGATCCTCACCGACTCAGGCGGCGTCCAGAAAGAGGCCTACGTCCTGGGCGTCCCCTGCATCACGATGCGGGAGACAACCGAGTGGGTGGAGACCGTCGAGGACGGCTGGAACGTGCTCGTGGGGAGCGATTACGATGCGATCGTGGGGGCCGCCCGCACATTCGCGCCCGAGAGGGAGCGGTCGGACGTCTTCGGAAAGGGAGAGGCGGCGAGGGCGATCGCGGCGGTCATCGGGCAGATGGGGGAGTGAGGGGTGGTTTTGCGCGGACGCTATGAGGACGGGATGAAATGACCGGAACGGATCGGATAGATCTCCCGGCTCTTGCCTGTAAAGACGACGATGGCTTCTATGTGGTAGAATGCCCTCTTCTTCCCGGGTGTTATACGCAAGGGAAGACACTTGATGAAGCGTTGAAGAACCTCCAGGAGGTCATCGACCTCTGTCTCGGAGAGGAGGCAACGTGTCCACCCAACCGGTCTGCCCGAGGCTGAAGTAGAGGAGTGACAGCATCGGCGCCCACACCGATCTGCACCTCCATACCCCTGCCGGGGATAATGATTATATCCATAATAATTATAATCACAATCACCATGCGCTTCTACGGCAGGACGGCGGAACTCGGGCTGATGGAGCACCTCTATGCCGCCGCACCCTCTTTCCTGGTCGTCACCGGCAGACGGCGGGTCGGGAAGACCGAACTGATCAGGGAGTTTTGCAGGAACAAGCAGGCCCTCTATTTCTACGATCAAAGCAGGCAGAGTGCTCCCCCTTCAGTGAGGAGGTGAATGCCGTCCACCGATAACTCTATCTAAGGTAAATATCAATGCAGCATTACAATGCTTAGGGCATATCGGTACAGGATCTATCCAACGAAATCTCAAGTCACTCTGTTAGAGCAGACGCTTGAGATATGTCGGTGGGTCTATAACGATACCCTTGCATTGCGAAAGGACGCATGGGAACAAGAACAGCGTTCTATCCCCCTTTTCGAAACAAACAAGATCCTGACCCAGTGGAAGAGGGAGCGCCCTGAACTGAAACAGGTCTATGCTCAGACCCTCCAGAATGTTCAGGTCAGGGTGGACCTTGCATTTAAAGCCTTTTTTCGGCGGGCGAAGGCAGGGGAAAACCCCGGTTATCCCCGGTTCAAGGGGAAAGGTCGATACGACAGTTTCACGTATCCTCAAGGCCAGAAAGGAGGGTTCAAACTCAATGGGGACCACCTCCATCTCTCGAAGATCGGAGATGTGAAGATCGTCCTCCACCGTCCGGTCGAAGGGACGATCAAGACCCTCACGGTCCGGCGGTCTTCGACCGGAAAGTGGTATGCCTGCTTCTCGGTCGAGTATGATCCCACGCCTGCACCGCAGAAAGAGACCGTAGTCGGGATCGATGTCGGGTTAGAGTCCTTTGCCACCCTCTCAAACGGTGAGAAGATCGAGAACCCACGGTTCTTCCGCACCGACGAGAAGGCCCTTGCAAAGGCGCAGAGGAAACTCTCGAAATTAGAGAAAGGAACTCCCGAACGGAAGAAGGCCAGGAAGATCGTCGCACACGTCCACGAACGGATCGCCAACAGACGGCTCAATTTTGCTCACCAGACCTCCCGGCAGTTGGTGGATCGGTTCGGTACGATTGTGTTCGAGGACCTGAACATCACACATATGCAGAAGAACCATCATCTGGCAAAAAGTATTGCAGATGTCGCCTGGAATCTGTTCATCACGATCACAGAGAGCAAAGCGGAAGATGCTGGCTCACGCGTGATCCTGGTGAACCCCAGAAACACGTCTCAAATATGTTCCAGATGTGGGATGATCGTCGCAAAGACACTTTCTGATCGTGTCCATTCCTGCCCGCATTGCGGGTTGGTGATGGATCGCGACCAGAATGCGGCGATCAATATTATGAGATTGGGGCTGCAATCTCAGGGATAACATCCCAGGATGCCCCCGACGAGAGGAGGGGGAGGGGTCACGTGGACGCAAACAAGAGCATCGAAGCCCTGATCGAGGAATTCGGAGAGTTGATGACGAAAACGCTCGACCTGCCCGGCTACATCAGGACCGATACCCCGGAAGCCTTCCTCGAATTTCTCTTCTCCTATGAACGCCCCCTGGTTGTCGTCTTCGACGAGTTTCAGCGCTTCCAGAAGGTCCACCCCTCGTTCATCTCGCAGATGCAGCGGTTCTGGGACCTCAAAGGACGAGCGTCAAACCTCTTTCTCATCGTCTCGGGATCGTCGGTCGGGATGATCAGGAAGATCTTCCTGGACGGCGATGCACCTCTTTTCAGGCGGGCCGATAATATCCTCACACTCCGTCCCTTCGAGCCGCGAGACTGCTTCTCCATTCTCAACGATATCGGCGTGCGGGATCCGGCAGCGCAGCTCGACCTCTATCTCCTCTTTGGCGGGACAATCTACTACTACACCTTCCTGGAGAAGTACGGCTGCACCGATCTGTCCAGTGCTCTTGACCGGCTCGTCCTCAACGACCTCGCCCCCCTCAGGCGGGAGATGAGCGAGGTGATGATCGAGGAGTTCGGGCGCGAGCATGCGACCTATTACGAGATCTTCGCCGCCATCGCAGAGGGAAAGATGGCCCAGAAGGAGATCGCCGATTTCACCGGCCGCGCACCGACCTCCCTCCCGCCGTACCTGCGGGATCTCGTCGACCTCCCCGGGATCCTTGAGTACCGGGTCCCGGTCACCGAGGATAGGCACCGGTCGAAGATGGGGCGGTACGTCTTTTCCGACAATTTCTTCCGGTTTTATGCCCGCTATATCTACCGGAATATGAGCCTGTACGAGGGTGGGCGCTATGATCTCCTGAAGGGCAGGATCCTCTCTGAGTGGAAGGGCTTTTCAGGCCGGGCCTTCGAAGAGATGGTGCGGGCCCTCCTGGTGCGGGAGACGGCCGCACAGTATGAACGGGCCGGTGCCTGGTGGAACAGGCGCGGAGACGAGATCGACCTCCTTGCCCTGGGCTCTCAGGGAAACCTTGCGGTGGAGATCAAGAACCGTGACCTGACCTTCTCGGAGGCGCGGGGCATCCTCTCCGCCCTTGAAAAGAAGATCCCGCGGGTAAAGGGGCTCTCGGGGCCGGTGAAGATGGGGATTGCCGCCCGCACCGTCCAGGGAAAGGAGATGCTGAGGGAGGGGGGCTTCTCCGTCTGGAACCTTGCCGACCTCGGGATCTGCCCGGTGAGAGGATGACGCAGAAGGTATATGTGCATATGATCCCCATCTCAACTAAAAGGGGGTGAAGAAAGGTATGGAAACAGCAGCAGAGGCATGGCCCCACGTGGTCGGGCCGCTTGCAGATCATCCGGCGGTCCTTGCCATCGTCCTCTTCGGCTCCACGGCAACCGGGAACCGGCGACCGTTCTCCGACATCGATCTCTGCATCATCGCCTCCCGCCCCCTCCAGAGAGAGGAGAAAGAGGATCTCTTCAGCAACAGTGCGCCGGGGTTCGACCTCTCCCTCTTCCAGGACCTCCCCCTCATCATCCAGTACCGTGTGTTCAGGGACGGAAAGGTGCTTTTCTGCCGTGACGAGATGCAATTGCAGAGGCTGAAGGGAAGGACCATCAGCAGATATCTGGATTTTTCTCACATTCTCAGACGCTGCTCTGAGCGGGTGCTGGGGGAGTGCCATGCACGATCGTGAACGGATCAGTGTCATCCTTGCGGATATCGACCGATATTGCGCCGACCTGAAGGAGTTCCAGATCCGATCGACAGACGACCTCCATGATAAAAAGACCTATTATGCCGTCTCCATGGTCCTCTTCTCCCTGCTCAACCGGGTGATCGATCTCGGCAGCGAGATGGTGATGGGGGCCGCCCTCGGGACGCCAGCGACCTACCGGGACATCTTCAGGCTGCTGGAGAACGACGGGATAATCGATAGAGAACTGAACCGCGCTCTTTCATCGCTGGTGTATTACCGGAACCTGCTCTCTCACGAATACCATACGTTTGATGAGAGCGACCTTATGGAGATCCTCACACGCCTGCCCCAGATATCATATTTCGTTCAGCAGGTGAGAGCAGCCCTGCGGTGATCACCGCTCCACGTTCTTGATGTGCCGGTCGGTCTCCTTCATCAGGTCGGTGCGGCCCTCGATCCTGGCCACCTCCCTGATCACCTCGAGCACATGGACCGACTCTTCGAGAAACGAGAGGATATCGGCGGGGAAGACCTCGATCCCGTACTCCTCCAGGATCGTCTCAGAGATCTGCCGGTGGTCGAGCCCGGTCTCCCGGTACTCGACGATCGTCTTTGCGAATTTCCGCTCGGGACACCCGCAGTTCGGGTTGTCCCGGCAGGTGCAGGCGAGAAAATCGCGGTGGATATTGAGGAGCTGCTCCCGCACATGGGCGTCGAGGGCGCGGTTGCCCATCGCCGGGGCGACGGCTTCGAGAAAGGCGGTATTGAAGACCCGGTCAGGGAGGCGAAGGCCGGTGACCCTCTCGATCTTGCGGGAGGATCTGAACCTGGCCCGATCGGCGATCACTATACTTCACCGGGCTCTTCGTCGAAGTTCTTCAGGGAGGCGACCGCCTCGGAGATCGTCTCAATCTCAGCGAGCCACTCGTCGAAGATCGTCGGTTCGTCCTTGCTCTTGAGGTAGGTGGCGCTCCACTTGCCGCCGCCGATCATCTGGGCGCCGAGTTTTGCCGCCACATCGAGCGCCGCTTCGGGGTCGTCCCCGGCGACTTTTCTTCCTTCCTTCACCAGGGCCTTCGGGTCGGCCTCATAACCGCCCTCGAGATAGGAGCGGCACGAGGCGAAGAGCGCGAGCAGCGAGATCTGCACCCCGCCGACGAACTCGGCGAGGGCGTCGTCCTCGGGGAGCTCCCGCATCACGATCCCCTCGACCACGCCGAGCTTATCAAGGGCCTCCTCCTTTGAGAACCGCTCGTTCTGGTAGAGTTTGACGATCTTCAGCACCGAGATGGTGATGTCCTCGACAAAACTCTGGAGGGTCTGGAAGCCCGGCGGCATCTCCTCTGCATCTGGATCGCCCTCGAAGTCCGCCTCCCGGAGGGAGGAAAGCCAGTTATTCCAGCGTTCTTCGCTGTAAAAAATATAGAATAACTTCATCGGCTCTTCTGTTTTCGCGCTCTTCTTCGCCATTGACATAGAGGTTGAATACCTCGAATTAAAGAATTTTCTATACAGGATCGGCAAGCACAGATGGTTTTCCCGGGCTTTGGGCGGCACAACCCCTTTATCCGATGGACAGAAATGAGGTACGCATGAAGATTGCAGTCGCCACCGACGGGGAGGGGGGGCTTGATGCGATTGTGGCCACGGACTTCGGGCGGGGCGAGACCTTCACTCTGGTCGAGGTCGAGGGAGAGGCGATCGCCGCCGTCCGGGTCGTCGAGAACGAGGGGAGGCGTATGGCACAGGGCGCGGGGATCGCCGCCGCCGAGCAGGCGCTGGAGGAGGGGGTGGACGCCGTCGCCGGCGGACACTTCGGCCCGCACGCCGAGGAGATCTTCAGAGAGGAGGGGATCGACCTCGTCTATATCCCGAAGGTGACGGCGAGAGAGGCGGTGGAGCGGTATCTCGCACATCTGAAAGGTGTATGATCGCCGATCAGATGCCCGAGTGCCTCCGGGCCTATCTCGTCGCACACGCTCCCGTCGTCGTCGCCCTCTCGGGAGGGACGGACAGCGCCGTTCTCCTGGCGGCGGCGACGAAGGCCGGGGCGACGGTGGCGGCGGTGACCGTGGAGACCGGGCTTGCGCCCCCCGGCGAGGCAGGGCAGGCTGCAGAGGTGGCGGCGGCGCTCGGTGTTCCGCACACCCTCCTGCACGTCGATATGCTCGCCATCGAGGCGGTGCGGTTCAACGCCCCTGAGCGCTGTTATCTCTGCAAGCGGCGGATGATGGAAGAGGTCGCCGGGTGGGCACGCGCGCACGACTATGCCTCGGTCGCCGACGGGACGCATGCCGGCGACGATCCCGGCGAGCGTCCGGGCGTCCGGGCCCTGCGGGAACTCGGCGTCGTCAGCCCGTTTGCCGCCTGCGAGATGGGAAAGGAGGAGATCGTCGCCCTCGCGCGGGCCTGGGGGATCCCGGTCCGCCCCTCCTCGTCCTGTCTTGCGACCCGCCTGCCCGAAGGCGCCGAGGTGACGCCGGCGGCGCTGCGGCAGGTCGCCGCGGCCGAGGCGATCCTCAGGGAGGAGGTGCCCGGGCGGGTGCGGGTCAGGGTTGTGGGGCGCTCGGCCAGGATCGAGGTGCCGGCCGGATTCGAGGAGCGGGCGAGGGCGCTGGTTCCCAGGATAAAGGCGCTCGGGTTTGAAGAGGTTATCATAGGAGACGAGTAGATGGGCACGGTGCTGCTGCGGTTCGGGGAGTTGTTCTTAAAGAGCGAGAGCGTCAGGCGGATCTTCATGGAGACGCTGAGGAGGAACCTGGAAAAGGCGCTGGCGGCGTCCGGGCTCGAGCACGAGGTCGAGGTGCGCCGGGACCGGGTCCTGGTCCACGGCCCTGACCCCGAGGGGATCGCCGGCGTCGCCGCCAGGACCTTCGGGATCGTCGATGTCGCTGTCTGCACCCGCACGGGAACGAGCATCGAGGAGATGGGGGAGGCGGCCCTTGAGAGGGCGCGCCGGCACCTCCGGGCCGGGATGACCTTCGCGGTCCGGGCCCGGCGCGAGGGCGTGGAGGGGTATACGAGCCAGCAGATCGGGGCCGAGGTCGGGAGCGTGATCTACGAGGCGATCCCCGGGCTTTCCGTCGACCTCACGCACCCTGACTACGAGGTCTTCGTCGAGGCCAGGCCGTACGGCGGCCTGGTCTACGACGAGCGGATCCCGGCGCCGCGGGGGCTCCCCTTCGGGACGCAGGAACGGGTGCTCTCCCTCCTCTCCGCGGGGATCGACTCGCCGGTGGCCGGCTGGCTGGTGATGCGCCGGGGCTGCACCCTCACCCACCTCACCCTGGACGGCGGGCGGTGGCAGGGCGAGGAGGTGCGAGAGGCCGTGCTCAGGCATCACGCCGTCCTCTCGACCTGGTGCATGGGCCATCCCCTCGACCTGATCGTCGCCGACATGGAACCGTTCTTCGATGTGATGACCGCGGCGGCCGAGCCCCGGTACCGCTGCCTCCTCTGCAAGCGCTTCATGTTCAGGGTCGCCGACGCCGTCGCCCGGCGTGAAGGAGCGTTCGCCATCGTCACCGGCGACAACCTCGGGCAGGTCGCCTCCCAGACCCTGGTGAACCTCGGGGTGATCGAGTCGGCCGCCACCATGCCGGTGCTACGCCCGCTCATCACCTATGAGAAGGCCGAGGCGGTCGATATCGCCCGGCGGATCGGCACCTTCGACGAGGACGCGGGCGACCTCTCCTGCCGTGCCGTGCCGAAACGCCCGGCGACGCAGGCCGATATCGCGGCGATCGAGGAGAACGAGGCAAAAATCGATCTCGACGGCCTCGTCGCCGGGGCCGTTGGATCGCTGCGGTTTGTCAGGGCGATCAACGGAGAGATCGTCAGGACCGGTTGAGTCCTGCCTCCCGCACCATCGCCCAGCTCTCCACCTCTGTTCCCGGGATGAGACTCTTTTCGATCACCCGAAAGCCGTAGTGCTCGTACAGCGCTACATTCTGCTCGTTTTGAGTGACGAGATAGCAGGGGAGCCCCTCCCCATCCAGGCGGGCGAGCACCGGGCGGATCAGGCGGCTCGCATACCCTTTTCCCTGGCAGGTCGGGTCGACGCCGATGAAGAAGAGGTAGTGGTGGGGACCGGGCATATGCCGGCGGTGGAGGGTGTCGAGGTAGTCTGAGAAGGAGAGAATACGTTCCAGGGCCTCTTTTCCAACCCCCTTCCTGAACCGGAAGAGCCCTGCCCGAAGGGCCCTCCAGAGGGTGATTTCCACATTTTTCTGTGGGAGCCAGACGGCGACACCCTCAAAGTGCGGCGAGGTCGTATAGACTTCTCCGTAGATCAGGCCGTACCTGAGGAGGAACTCGAAGTGATGGCGTGCGATCTTCAGACGGTTCCCTTCGTCCGGAACAAAATAGTCCATCTTCGAGTCCTGCCAGAATGCCCGGGCGAGCATCTCCGCGGCAGAGCCAATATGCTCCTTTTTGAGGCGGTGGAGAACGCTGGAATCAGCCAGAACTTCCATAACTCGCATGGCATCATGGGACGGCATACCGGTATATTATCGTTGGCCCCGCCGCGGTCACGGTGTGGTGACCGAAAAAAAGAGGCACACCTCTCCCCTCACGGGGAGACGACCGAAAGCCCGTTCTCCTCTGCAATCTCGATATAGGCAGCGGCAACATACTCTGCCTGCGCCCGGGAGATCCCGTAGGTGTTGAACTTCCAGACCTTCGTCGCTCCCGGGATCACGCCGACGATACCCTTCTTGTTCAGGGCCGAGGAGAGGAAAAAGCCGCGTTTTTTGTGCGTCTCGGCGATCAGGTCAAACGACGCCGAGGTGTCGACGCGGGTCAGGGTGTGGCGGCGGGGCATCTCGGACTTCACGACCGTGCCCTCGATCGACCGCAGGGCGTCGAGGACGATCCGGCCGTTCGCCAGCTCCTCGTCCCAGCGGTCCACGCGCGCCCGCACATGCGGGAAAGAGGCCATCATGCCCATGAGGGTCACGCCCATCAGGGTGCAGCCCATCATCTCCACCTCCTTGATCCCGAAGGTCCGGCCGGTGAGATCGCCCTTGATCTGCGTTGTCCTGAAGACCTCCTCAGCCCGCTCGGCGGTCGTCGCCAGCACGCCCGAAGGGGCGGGCGCCGCCATGCTCTTGTGCCCTGAACCGACGACGAAGTCCACGCCGAGGGCTTTGCCGTCCACCGGCATCGTCCCGACCGTGTAGGCACCATTGAGGAGGACCGGGATGTCGTACCCGTGCGCCACCCGGGCGATCTCCTGCACCTCGTGGAGGTTGCCGAACTGGTAGTCGACGTGGTCGATGAAGAGCAGGACCGGCGGCCGTCCAGAGGCGCGGGTCACCTCCTCGATCCGCTCGGCCGCCGCATCGGCCCTGATGATGTTGTTTTCGTCCTTCGGGATCTCGTGCGGGACCCCGCCGGCGTTCTCGACGGCGATGAACTCAGTGTAGTGGGAGAGGGCGGTGAGGACCACCGGGTCGCCTTTCTGCACATAGGTGCCGGCGACGGCCTGGAACCCCCGGCGCGCCCCCGGGACCACCCGCGCCTCGTCCATGCCGACGAAGGCGGCGAGGTCGTCGTGAAAGGTTGCGATCGGCGGTTTTTCGATATAGTCGAGCCTGAAAGGTTTCCGGCAGTTGTCGCAGACCGAGTAGCCATCGCCATAGGCGATCACCGCCTTCATCGCGTCGGCGGTCAGGCGGCCGGCCGCCTGGATGGGATCGATATTGATGTTCATCTCCTCGACGTCGCGGAGATCGATATCCGGCGTGCACTTCATCTGACCATCTCCTGCTCCAGGATGCCAATCTGCTTTTTCAGTTTCTCTATCGCTTTTGCAGCTTTAGCCCGCTGTTCCTCGTCGAGATCGTGAAGGGGCGCCGTCTCCCGCATCAGCGCCCTGAGATCGGTCAGGAGGAACAGGGCCTGGAAGATCGCATCCACGGACCGCTGTGTCATGAGAATCACCACCCTCATAGTGCGCACCGACCATAGATAGTGGTGACGCTTCACTTTCGGGGTGCACGGAGCGCCCTTTATATAAGGCCTGATAAGAGATCGATCAGGTCAACTACCTCGGCCTAAAGACCGAGGCTTGTAACTATGGAGGAATCACCATGTCACATCCACACAAACCTGATAACCGGCTTATGCTGGCACCGAAGTGCAGGCTGGTTGACAACAGCCTACCTGATCGAGATATACCCAATCAGGCAATGTCTCCCCTTTCTCAAGCATTTGCGATCTGCAACTTCAGCCGTTATCTCTCCTATTGGGGAGTGCCTATCCTCAGAAAAAGGTATGCAGACAAATGCTTATCTGATGTATTAGCGTTCGACCATAAATCCATTTCGGAGGGGGCAATTCCTCCCCGGCCTGAAGTCCGGGGTCTCCTTGCCCGTTTTAGATGAAATTCATCCATATCGCCGATACGCACCTGGGCCTTGCGGCCTTCAATAAACTGGACGCCACCGGGATGAACCTTCGGGAGCGGCTGATATATGAGAATTTTCTTGCGGGGATCGAGCGGATCATACAGGAGCGGCCCGACGCCGTCGTCCATGCCGGCGACCTCTTTCATACGGTCAAGCCGAAGACCCGCGCCTATACGACGGTGCTTGCGGCCCTCGATCTCCTGCAGGATGCCGGAGTGCCCCTCATCGTCATCGCCGGCAACCATTCGATGGCAAAGACCCGCTACACCGAGTCGCCGTTTGCAGTCCTGGAATACCACGGCGCGGAGGTCCATGCCGCATACCGCTACCGCTACGAGGCAGTCGAGGTCGGGGATGCGACCTTCCACCTCATCCCGAACATGCTGGAGGCGGCAGACTACCGGCGGGAGTTCGACGGGATCGAGCGCCGCTCAGGAACGGCGAACGTCCTGGTCACTCACGGCCTCGCCTCGATGCTGAAGGAGCACCGCCTCCACACCGTCGCCGAGCACGAGATCGACGCGGCGATGATCTCTGACGAGTTCGACTACATCGCCCTGGGCCATTACCACGGCCAGGTGCAGATCGCCGGGAACGCCTGGTACAGCGGCTCCATCGAACACTGCACCTACGGCGAGCGAAAGGACAGAAAGGGCGCCCTTGTCGTGGACACCGCCACCGGGCGCGTGGAGCACCTCGACCTGAAGAAGACGCCGATGCTCGATCTCGGGACGATCGCCTGCGCCGATCTCTCGGCCGAGGAGATCGCCGACGCCGTCGCCGGGCTGGTCGAGGGCGTCAGGGAGGAGCAGGCGATGTGCGAACTCACCCTGGACGGCATGCGGCGCGAGAGCCAGCGGCACCTGGGCCGCCGGGCGCTGGCCGGGTGCGCCGGCCGCCTCCTCGACCTGAGGCTGCGGGTGGTCGCCCAGGAGGAGGAACGCCGGCGGTTTGCCGGGGACGACCTGATCGGGGTCGATTATGTGGGCGAGTTCGGGCGGTTCGTGCAGGGGAAAAACCTCCCGAAAGAGGCCGAGGAGTATGTCCTGAAGGCGGGCGGGGAGGCGCTGAGACGGGCGATCCTGGTGCACGCGGAGGGCGACGATGCTCCTGCATAGGCTGGTCATGCGCAACTTCAAGCGCTACCGAGAGGAGGAGATCAGGTTTGCCGACGGGATCACCGGGATCGTCGGGAACAACGGGGCGGGGAAGAGCACGATCGTGGAGGCGGTCGTCTTCGCCCTGTACGGCCTCCAGGGCGGGAGCGGCGGCGCCTATATCGTCTCCTCGTTTGCCGGCAAAAAGGAGCGCTGCGAGGTCCGCCTCGATTTCTCGGTCGGCGGCGTGGAGTATGCGGTGACGCGGACCTACCGGCGGACCGAGACCTCGGTCCAGCACGACGCCGCCCTCTTCATGGAGGGTGCGCATCTCGCCGAGGGGGTGAGCGACGTCGCCCGCCAGGTGAGGCGGATCCTGGGGATGGGGCCGGAGGACTTCAGGCACACGGTGTTTGCCGCCCAGAAAGACCTCCTCTCCCTCCTGGACCGGCAGCCGGGCAAGCGGAAGGAGTGGTTCATGCGCGTGCTCGGGATCGACCACCTCAGGGACGAGGGGCTCGCCGCCCTGAAGGAGCGGCTCGATCTGGTCGAGCGCGACCTCGACGGGATCGGCGGGCGGCTGGCTGAGGTCGATGAGGAGGCGACGGCCGTGCGGCTGGCGGAGACCGACGTGCAGATGCGCGAGGCCGAAGCCGCCATTGCAGATACAGACGCCGCCCTCTCCCGCGCGGAGGAGGAGGCGAGGGTGCTCGTCGAGCGCCTCCGCACCCTCGAAGAAGAGGAGCGCCTCCATCTCCGCCTCCTCGAGGGGCGGCAGGCGGCAGAGCGCGAGGTGGCGAGGTTTAAGGGTGATGAGGAGCGGCGTTCGGCAGAGATCAGGGCCTGTTCAGCACTCCTTGCCGAGTGCGAGACGCTCGCCGCCGCGGAAGAGAGGGATCATGAGATCCTGGAGGCGTTCGACGCCGCCGAAGAGCGGCGGCAGGTCTACGAGCGCTGTGCCGAACGGTTCCAGACCCTTCTCTCCGCGGCCGGGGAGACAAAGCAGCGGCTCGAAGGTCTCGATGCCGCCCTGGCGCGGCTCGACGCCGACGCGGAGCTGGTCGAGAGGCTGCGGCCTGCGGTGGAGCGGCTGGGTGAGGTGCGGCGGTGTCTTGCAGAGGAGCGGGGGAGAGAGGCGCGGCACCGCGATCTCCAGGCCGGGATCGGTGCCGCCGCGGAGCGGGTGCGCGGGATCGAGCGCACTCTTGCCGCGCTTGATGCCGAGATCCTGGGCCTTGCCGGGAAGCAGGACGAACTCGATCGACTGGCCCCGGAGATTGCCGGCTCCGAAGGGCTCTCTGCCGTGGCGGCGCATATGCAGGAGATCGCCCGGCTCTTGCCCGAGATCGGGGCCGAGGAGCAGGCGATCGCAGGGCTCAGGGAGGACCTCAGCAGGCTGCAGGGGGAGGGAGAGGCACCCGGCGAGATCGAGGCGGCGATCGAGGGGGTGCAGGCTGCGCTCGGCACCGTCTCCGAAGAACTAGCCAGGGCGGTGGCCGAGAGTGAGAGGCTCAACGCGGCGCACGAGGATCTGGTCAGGGAGATCGAAGCCCTCATGGCGATCGGTCCCGACTCGCCCTGCCCCACCTGCCACCGCCCGCTCCACGACCACTACGACCGCCTCCTCGCCGACCTCACCGGGAAGGCCGGGGAGACCCTCGCCGAGATCAGGGCCCTGGATGCACGGGCCCGGGACCTGACAGGGGAGCGCGATCACCTCGCGGCCCGCCAGAAGGCCCTTGCCGCGGCGGCCCGGGCCGCAGGGGAGCGCACCAGGGAGATCGCCGTCCTCGAAGAGGGCGTAAGAGCCAGGGGAGAGCGGATCAAGGCCCTCAAGCAGGCCGTCGACGTAGAGGAGGAGAGGCTCGACGCCCTCGGGTCACCGGGCTATGACACTGAACGGCACCGGTTGGTGAAGGAGCGGTGCGCCGACCTTGAAGCGATGAAGGGGCGCTTTGACCGCCTCTCTGGCGAGTGCACCGCCCTGCCGGATAAGATCAGGGAGCGCGAAGGGCTGGTCCAGGATGCAGAGGCGGCCCGCGCCGGGATCGAGCGCGCCCTGGCCGAATGCGAGGCCCTCGGTTTTAACCCGGAAAGGATGAGCGCTCTTCAGGAGGAAGAGGTCGGGCTCGAGGAGACGTGGAAGGAGTACCTGGCGGCCGAGACGCGCCTTGCCGGGCGAGCGGCGATCGAGGAGGAGAGAGCCGCTGTACTCTCCCGCTTCGAGGAGCAGCGCCGTGCCATGCAGGCGTGCAGCACCGCGATGGAGGAGATCGGCCACGATGAAGAGCGGCACTCCCTCCTCAGGAAGGAGGCCGGGGCCGCCAGGGCGCGGCGTGATCGCCATGTCGAGGTGAAGATCGCCACCGGTCACCTGCCGGCACTGGAGGGGGAGCTGGCTGCGGTAAAGGGTGCGCTTTGTGAGGCAGAGGAGCGACTCCGGGAGACCGGGGCGCGGATCCTGGCCCTCGGCTTCGATCCCGCCGTCCTGCAGGCGGTGCAGGAGGAGACGAAGCGGGTCGGCGAGCGGTGCGCCGCGCTCCGGGAGGACCTTGCCGGGAAGCGGCGCGACCTCGCCCACCGTGAAGAGGTGCGGGTCGATCTCGCCGCCAGGCTGGAGCGGGCCCACAGCCTGAAGGGGCAGGCGGCCGCCCTGCAGACCGAGCGCGAGCACCTGAAGCTCGCCCGCTCTCTCATCTCCGAATATGCCGCCTACCTCCTCGGCGTGGTCAGGGGCCGCCTCGAAGGCGTCGTCGGCGAGGTGCTCGGCGAGATCACCGACGGCCGCTACGACACCGTCTTCATCGACGAGGACTTCACCCCCCTGATCAACGATATGGGCGCAGACTACCCGGCCGAACGCTTTTCAGGCGGCGAACAGGACGACATCGCCATCGCCCTGCGCATCGCCCTCTCCCGGTACCTGGCCGAGGTGCGCGGCGTCCAGGACGCCACCGTCCTCATCTTCGACGAGATCTTCGGGAGCCAGGACGAGGAGCGGCGGGCCAACCTGATACGGGCGCTGCGGACGCAGGAGGCCCATTTCCCGCAGATCTTCCTGATCTCCCATGTCGGCGAGGTGCAGGAGGAGTTCGAGACGACGCTGCGCGTCGAGGCCGGGCCTGGCCCTGAGAGCCATGTGGAGGCCTCAGAGTGAGCCCGGTCGAGCCCGGGGACGTTGCCGCCGTCCTTGCATGGATGGCGCATATCCGCCCCTCCGACCTTGCCGAACGCTTCGCCGCCTGCGGCGGGTTCGACGCCTCGTCCTATCTCCCCTGCCCCCCTGCATGCCCCGGGCACATCGCTGCGGTGGACGGGAGCAATGCCGAGGTGCTGGCCTCGGGGAGTTTCTCGGTGGCGGTGGTGCGGGCGGTCGAGGTCACCTACCGCAGGGGAAGGAGGGCGCATGCCGGGGAGAGCCCGCTCAGGGCCTTTCGGATCGGGCCTGAACGGGAAAACCCGGCATATGCCGATCTCTATGCAGAATGCTTCGACGGCGCCCTTCCGGCACGATCCCTCGAGAACGAGGACCGTTCAGAGGCCGCCGCCACCCTGCGCGACACCCTGGAGTACTGGGTCGCACGCCGCCTCGCAGAGAGCCTGGACGCCGGCGACGTCCTCCTCCTGGACGGCGCCCTCAGGGTGGGCCACGAGAGCCACCGCCCGGTCTTGATGGAGATCCTGAGGAAGGCCGCCGGGCGCGGCGTCCTGGTGGCGGCGGTGACCAAGGCGGCGGCGGCGACCTGGGGGAACGGCATCCCCCTCGTCCCGGCCGCCGCGGCGCTGGCTCGCCGGCTCGGCGTCGCGGGCCCATGGTACCTCGAGGTTCCGGCCACCCTGGGCGACGCCGTGCGCCACCGGGAGTGGGACTTTAGCGCCACCTATGTCGCCTGCCTCCACCCCGGATCGCCGCACCCCTTCAAGGTGGACCTGCCGGTCGGCACCTCGCCTGAGGAGGCGACCAGGACATTCTCGGCCCTTGCCGCCTATGCCGACGACGGGCGGGTCACCGGTTACCCCTTTCCCCTCTTCGACGCCCACCGCATGGCCGCGATCACTGCCGATCAGACGGAGTTCGTGAAGCAGCAGGTGATCGGGGCGATGTCGGGACGGGGCATGACAGAGCGCGAATACCAGGAATTGTTCGGAGATATGCATGATGAATTTGCACGCTATTGAAACAGAAGGCGCCGCCTTCAGGCTGATCGGCACCAGCGTCCTCTCGTACCGTTTCATCGTCCCCCACGACGAACTCCTCTGCGTCGGCGACCTCCTGAAAATCCAGGACGGGGTCAAAGGGCTCGCCTTTTTCGGGAAGGTCACCGACATCCTCCACGACTGCAACTTCGCCGACCCGAAGTGGGACACGCGGCCCTATACGAGGCAGTTCTACCAGATGGGCGAGGACGTCTTCCTGGGCGTCGACGCCGTCCCCCTCGGCTACCTCGACCGGGAGAAGAAGTTCAGGCGGCCAAACACGATCCCGGCGAAGTTCTCCCAGGTCTCGGTCGCCACCGCAGACGACCTCGGATTCCTGCGCGGCCTGATGGGCGAGATCGAGGTCGGGGTGATGAAGACCGGGCAGGGCGTCCTGGAAGGCGTACCGGTCGCCCTCCACGCGCGGGTGATGGCCCAGCACATGGGCGTGTTTGCGACGACCGGGATGGGGAAGAGCAACTTCATGAAGGTTTTCTCTGCCTCGTGCATGAGGGAGAAGCAGTTCGGGCTCCTGATCGTCGACCCGCACGGGGAGTACGCCGCCGGGGGGCGCTCATCGACCGGGGAATCGACGAAAGGGCTTATCCACTACACGGCCGGGAGGGACGGGCTCGCCGTCTTCACGATCAGTGATGAGAACGTGAAGAAATACTCGTTCTCCAGGCTCAGACTCGAGTACGACGACGTGCGGGCCTCCGACCTCAACCTTCTCTTCGATCACTCTGACGCCCAGCGGGACGTGCTCGAACTCCTCGAGGACGTGAACGGCGCAGAGTTGATCGGTTTCTTCCAGGAGACCGACTTCGAGACCTTCGACCCGGCAAAAGAGGCGACGTATCCAAAAAATCATAAAGCGACTGCCGAACATCTCCGCGGCTTCCACCCGGGCACCCTGAAGGTGATCGCCCGCCACGTCCAGATCCTCACCAGGACGAACGCCGCCTTCTTAAAGCCCTCGGGCTCGGCGATCGAGGAGATCGTCGACGCCCTGGAGGAGAACCGGGTCGTCCTCATCGACATCCCGAAGATGGGCGAGCGCAGCGAGCTCTTCGCCCTCTCGGTGATCACCCGGCGGATCATGCAGCGCCACCGCGAGTGGGGCGTCGCACGCGAAGAGGAGCCCCCGCAGGTGCTCATCGCCATCGAGGAGGCGCAGCGGGTGCTCGGGGCCGGCGGGCGGCGGACGCAGATCTTCCGCGAGGCGGCGATGGAGGGGCGGAAGTTCGGCGTCGGCCTCTGCGTCGTCACCCAGCAGCCAAAGAACATCGACCCCCGCGTGCTTGCCCAGTTAAACACCTTCGTGGTGATGGGGCTCGGCGACCGCGGCGACCGCGATATCGTCGCGAGCAGCGCAAAACAGGACCTCTCCCGCATGGACACCGAGATCCAGACCCTCGACACCGGCGAGGCGGTGATCTCCACGCTGAAGATACCCTTCCCGGTGAGCACCAGGATCCATCTCTTCGACGAGTATATTGCGCGGCTGAACAGGGAGAGACGATCGTCACTCGATGAAGGACTGCACCGGGGCTTTTCCTAGGGCCCCTGCTCCTTCATGCAAAAGAGTTACTTTTCTTGCGGCTTTATCTTCCTGATCGAGACGCAGTTGACCACCGGTTCGCCGGTTGCCACATAACGACGGATGATAATACCGAGCACTTCGACGACGTCGCCTTTTTTGACGTCTTCCTGCGGCGACGTGAACATCTTCACCGAGATCTCGCCGCTCTTGTCGGCGACGAGGTACTGCGGCCTGTTCAGGAAACGGAACATCGATCGTTCGACGACACCGCGGATCCTGACCGGTTTGCCCAGCATACTCTCGTTGATCGTCTTGATCCTGACGTCCTTTGCCTCCTGTTCATAGACCGGGACCAGGTCGGCATACTGGCTCTGGCTCATGTAGTTGAGCGCCAGCGGTATGACGAAGAGCAGGATGATCGTCGGGATGCCCCAGATGAGAATTGTGCGGTTGCCGGTGATGACGAATGTCACCAGGACAAGAACGATAAAAAATGCGGCGACGGCCAGGGAAACGGCCGAAATCCGCACATTGGTGTTTCTGATTTCCATTGTGCACGCTGGTTACTTGAGTGCCGCGATCTCTTTCTTGAAGGCGACCCAGTAGATGACGCCGACGAAGAGCAGGCCACCAACGATGTTGCCGATGGTAACGACGATGATGTTGTTGGTCCACATGGTCACCCAGCTGAGCTGCTGGAGGTTGGCACCGATACCTGCGGCCTGTTCGGCACTCAGGTAGGGTGCGGTCAGAATGCCTGCCGGTATGAAGTACATGTTTGCGACACAGTGCTCGAACCCGGTGGAAACGAAGGCCATGATCGGGAACCAGATGCCGAAGAACTTGCCTACCGCGTCGTCGGCGCAGATGCCGAGGAGGATGGCCAGGTTGACGAGCCAGTTACAACCGATCGCCTTGAGGAAGAGCGACCATACGGCTGGAGCGCTGAAGTACGATATCTTGCCCACCGCAATGCTGACAGCGCTCACGCCAAAGACGTTCGCGGCGCCGACACCTGCGGCGTTCCAGCTGGTCAGGGGGCCCATCGCCATGATGTAGGCGTAGACGATCGAGCCGATGAGGTTGCCGATATAGACCCAGATCCAGAGGTTGATCACGTTAGCCCAGGAGATCTTGTGGATAAACGCAGCCATCGGGGCGAGCATCGCGTCACCGGTGAAGAGTTCTGCACCGGTAAGGACGGTGATGATAAGCCCTACGGGGAAGACGGCACCCAGGATCAGCTTCGCCATACCTGCACCCAGGAGCGGGGCAGCGCCTGTGAAACAGACGGTTGCCAGACCGGCACCCATGGCGATGTAGGCTCCTGACATGAACCCTCTCAGGATCATGTTCCATGCGGGGAGGGAGGTCTTGTACTTCCCTGCGTCACCCGCCTTTGCGACAATTGCTACTGGAGGATGGAACACCATTTTTCTTTACACCTCTTAAACGTCCTACCTATACAGCACTATAAAGTCTTTCTCGTATAGGTCAAACTTAACTCTCTTGAAATCTTATTAAAGACTTTCTAAACGATAGTGCAAAACCGGATCTTCGCGGCGCCGTACCCGAGCCGGCCGGCCAGACCGGTACACAATTTTTAATTAACATTTTGTAATAGTTAATTGATTAATTTACGGCACGTCTCCGCCCCGATCCCATCGCGCCATTATACGCGCCGAAATCCCCCGATTGCTCGATGAGCGCGCAGAGTTTTTGCTGCGCCCCGCAAGGCCGGCCATATCCCGCCCGATGGCAATTCAGGGATGGCGAGATACGTTTTATCCCGTTTGCCCCACAATGTTCATGCTGAAAAACCATGACCGGCGGCGCCACACCTTCGCAGCGGATCCTTCTCATCGCCATCGTAGTCGGCGTGATCTCCGGCGTCGGCGCCCTCCTCTTCTTTGAGGGGCTCGAGATCGGGACACACTTCTTCATGGAGACGATCGTCGGGTTCAACCTCCCCGAGGAGGGAGAGAGCATCGCCGATATCTCCCTCTGGTCGTCCCCGGAAACCCCCTGGCTCATCCTGCCGGTGATCTGTTTCGGCGGCCTCCTCTCCGGCCTCCTGGTCTACACCTTCGCCCCTGAGGCAGAGGGGCACGGGACCGATGCGGCGATCCGGGCGTTCCACGGCGACGGGCGGATCAGGCACCGCATACCCCTGCTCAAGGCGATCACGGCGATCATCACCATCTCCACCGGAGGAAGCGCGGGCCGGGAGGGGCCGACCGCCCAGATCTCAGCCGGGTTCGGATCGATCGTCGCCGACTATCTCGGGCTTTCCGAGAAGGAGCGACGCATCGCGATCGCCACCGGCATCGGGGCCGGGATCGGCACGATCTTCAAGGCTCCCCTTGGCGGGGCGATCCTTGCGGCCGAGATCCTCTACCGGCGCGACTTCGAGTCTGAGGCGATCATCCCGGGCTTCCTCGCCTCGGTGATCGGGTATGCGATCTTCGGGACGGTCGAGGGCTTCGATCCGGTCTTCTCGCCGGTGGCGGTGGCATGGACCATTCCCCAGCTCCCCTTCTTCCTCGTCCTCGGCGTGATCTCGGCCGGCTTTGGGATCCTGTATATCAGGACATTCTACGGGGCGAACAAGGCATTTAACAGACTTTTCCAGCGATATCGGATCCCGAACCATGTCAAGCCCCTCGCCGGCGCCTTCCTCACGGGCGCCGTTGCGGTCGGGCTCTGCTACCTCTCCCCCTGAGACGGCGGTGATAGGCCTGGCCGGCCTCGGGACCGGCTACGGCTTTGTCCAGCTCGCCCTCTACTCGATGCTCCCGCTCTCTGTCCTCCTCATCATCCCCTTCGTCAAGATCCTCACCACCTCCTTAACCATCGGATCAGGAGGGAGCGGCGGCGTGTTTGCGCCCGGCATGATGATCGGGGCGGTGGCCGGCGGGGCGGTCGGCATGGTTTTTCATACGGTTCTCCCGGGCATGGTCCCGCTCGACCTGGTGCCGGGGTTCGTGGTCGTCGGGATGATCGCCCTCTTTGGCGCCATCTCCAACGCACCCATCGCCGTGCTGATCATGGTCGTCGAGATGACCGGAAACTTCTCCCTTTTTGTGCCTGCGATGGGAGCGGTGGGGATCGCCTATGTGCTCGCCCGCGAGGAGACAATCTTTCTCGAGCAGGTGCAGAGCAAGGCAGAGTCGGGCGCTCACCGGGGCGAGTTCGAGGTGGACATCCTGGAGGCGATCCTGGTGGGCGAGGTGATGGTCCCGGCCCCCTCGGTCATCGCCCTCTCGCCCGCCGACCCCTGCACAAAGGTCTTCTCCCTGATCTCGACCACGACCCACACCGGCTATCCGGTCCTCGAAGGGGACCGCCTCGTCGGGATCATCACGACGCGGGACGTGCGCGAACTCCTGGCCGGCGGCGACCTCTCCAGGCCGGTCGGGGAGCGGATGACCCGCGCCCCGCTGACGATCCACGAGGGGCGCACCCTCGAAGAGGCATTGCGGGTGATGATCGAGCACGACATCCACCATCTCCCGGTCGTCGGGGAGGGGGAGCGTATGACCGGGTTTTTGACCAGGACCGACCTGATGCTGGCGCACACCCGCTTCATCGCCTCCTCGGGGAGAGGAAGGCGAAAATAAGGCGAGCACAATATACAAATATTTATATAGTAATTCCGTCGTTACTCAGACGAGGCGATGATCTGAAGTATATCATTACGGGAGGAGCAGGGTTTATCGGCTCGAACCTCACCGAAGCACTCACAGATGCGCACGACCTGATCGTGCTCGACAATCTCTCGACCGGGCATATCGAGAACATCGAACCGCTCATCCGCGAGGGGCGGGTCTCGTTTGTCCGGGGGAGCGTCACCGATCTCCCCCTCCTCCAGAGGATTTTTGCAGGGGCGGACGGGGTCTTTCACCAGGCGGCATTGCCCAGTGTGCAGCGCTCGGTGGAGAACCCGCTTGCCACGCATGAAGCGAACGTCACCGGGACCCTGAATGTCCTGATCGCCGCCAGAGACGCAGGCGTGAAAAAAGTCGTGATGGCCTCCTCCTCATCGGTCTACGGGAACACGCCGACCCTCCCCAAGCGCGAGGATATGGTCCCGGCCCCGCTCTCGCCCTATGCCGTCTCGAAACTCGCCGACGAGCACTACGCCTCGGTTTTTTCCGACCTCTACGGGCTTTCGACCGTCTGCCTCCGCTATTTCAATGTCTTTGGCCCGCGGCAGGACCCGAACTCGCAGTACGCGGCGGTGATCCCGCACTTTCTGACGTGGATCCTGAACCGTCAACCGCCGGTGATCGACGGCGACGGCGAACAGACGCGGGACTTCACCTACGTGAAAAACGTGGTGCAGGCGAACATCAAATCGATGCAGAGCGATGCACAGGGAGTGTTCAACATCGCCTGCGGGGAGCGGACGAGCATCAACGCCCTCGCCCGGACGATCATGGACCTGACCGGAATCGACCTCGAGCCGATCCACCGGGAGCGGCGGGCCGGGGATGTGCGGGACTCCCTCGCCGATATCACCCGCGCCCGGGAGGCGTTCGGCTACGCACCCGCCTACTCCCTGGAGGAGGGGCTGGCGGAGACGATCCGGTGGTTTTCGGCCCTATGAAGCGATCCTGAACGCTGCCCCGCTCCTGCGGACCACCCTGGCCTTGAAGAGGTCGGCCAGGAGGTCGCGCAGGTAATCGAGGTCGAGTTTCAGGGTGATCTCGCCCTCCCCGGTGGTGAGGGGTTCGCCCTTCATCATCTCATAGATCTCCATCGCCGTAGCGGTGCCGCGCTCCTCGATGCACTCCAGGACCCGCTCCACCACGATCATCTTGACGGAGAGGCGCTCCATGAAGGCGTCGTACTCCTCCTCGTCGATCTCCAGGTCGGCGATGAGGGCGTCGACCTCCCCGATATCCATCCCGGCGATCGCATCGGCGCCGAACGTCACCCGGCAGAGCGGCACCGAGGCGATCGTCATCATCACCCTGATGCCATAGGTGCCGAGCGACTCGGGCTCTGCTTCATACACGAGCGCGAAGGGGAGGGACATGACAAGGTCGTCCGGGTCGGCATGGCGCTGCAGGGCCATCTCCCCGTCCTCCCGGATCTCGATGAGGCCGTTGCTCTGCAGCAGGGCAAGGGCCCTGATCCAGTGCACGAATTGTTCTGCGGTCTCGTCAGGGATGGTCTCCCCGGCTCCGTCCTTCTCGAGCGCCTCCATGACCGGCCTGATGAGGTCCTGCCCTGCGTCATCGGGAAAGGGGACGCCCGGGGGGTGTTCGGCCATGAATGCGGCGACGCTCTCCACCGTCTTCTCGATATCGGCGAGCGTATGTTTGTATCCCTCCTTCAGGCCCGGGTCTGCGACCTGTACGATCTCCCCGGAAAAAAGCGATCTGAAATCCCGGACCCGCCCGGTCAACACCAGGGAGCGGTCCAGTCTGGTCGTCCGGGAGAGGCGCGCCGTCATGCCGGCGCCCCTGAGGGTCCGGACGAGGTCCTCTGCATCGTCGATATCATTGAGCGTCAGCGTCTCTTCGAGCACCATGGTTGATCCCATAGATGTGGCGTCAGCATATTATAAGGCCGCATCGAGGTGCCGCCGCGCCGCCGCCGTCGTCTCCCGGCCCTGGGGCGTGCGCTTGATAAACCCGATCTGGATCAGGTAGGGCTCGTAGACCTCTTCGACGGTCCGCACCTCCTCTCCCACCGAGATGGCGATCGTCCTGACCCCCACCGGCCCCCCGCCGAAGTCGTCTGCGATCACCGAGAGGATCCGGCGGTCGAGGTCGTCGAGGCCCAGGCGGTCGATGCCGAGCATGGTGAGGGCGGCGTCGGCGGTCGCCCCGTCGATGCGGCCGTCGCCCCGGACGAGGGCGAAGTCCCGCACCCGCCTGAGGAGACGGTTGGCGATCCTGGGCGTCCCGCGGCTCCGCCGTGCGATCTCGTCCGCCCCTTCAGGGGTGATCGGGGTCTGCATGATCGCGGCGCTCCGTTCCACGATCCTGACCAGGTCGGCGGCCTCGTAGAGGTTGAGGCGGAAGATGAAACCGAACCGATCGCGGAGGGGGGAGCCGAGCAGCCCGACCTTCGTCGTGGCCCCGACCAGGGTGAAGGGCTCGAGCGGGAGCTGGACCGAACGCGCCCCCGGCCCCTCGCCGATCATCACGTCGATGCAGGCGTCCTCCATCGCCGGGTAGAGGATCTCCTCGACGACCGGGTTTAGCCGGTGGATCTCGTCGATGAAGAGGACGTCTCCGGCAGAGAGGGCGGTGAGCTGGGCGGCCAGGTCGCCGGGCCGCTCGAGCACCGGGCCTGAGGTGCTCCTGATCCCGGCCCCCATCTCCCGGGCGATGATCTGGGCGAGGGTGGTCTTCCCCAGGCCCGGCGGACCGGAGAAGAGGATGTGGTCGAGGGACTCGCCGCGCTTTTTTGCGGCGGCGATGGCGATGGCGAGGGTCTCTTTTACCTGCGGCTGGCCCACGAACTCGTCGAAGGAGGCCGGCCTGATGGCGACGTCGTCGGGCTCGTCCCTGAGGAGGGCAGGTGAGGGGATGCGTTCTGTCATGCGGACCGGTGCTCCCTGATGTATGCAAGTGCGGCCCTGATCAGGGCCTGCACCGTCGGGTCGGCGAGGCCCGGGAGGACGGCGTCGACCGCCGCTTCAGCCTCCTGCGGCGAGAACCCGAGGGAGATGAGGGCGCTTGCGGCGTCGCGGACCTCGGCCGGGCGCCGGCTGACGGCCAGGGTATCGGCACGCTTCTTCATCTTCTCCTTCAACTCCAGGATCAGGCGTTTCGCACCCTTCTGCCCGATCCCCGGGATCCGGGTGAGCGCCTTTTCGTCCTCGTCAAGGACGGCGAGTGCGAACTCCTCGAAGGAGAGCCCGGAGAGGATGTTCATGGCGGTCTGGGGGCCGATCCCGGTGACGCCGATCAGGATCGTGAAGAGGTCGCGTTCGCTCGGGTGGAGAAAGCCATAGATCTGGATGTCGTCGTCGCGGACCACCATATGGGTGTGCACCATGACGCGGCCCTCGGTCTGCCTGAGGCGCTCCAGCGCCGGCCTGGTCACCTGCACCTGGTAGCCGACGCCGCCGATATCGATCACCACCCACCGGTCGCCGGTGGATGCCAGTTCTCCAGAGAGATGAGCGATCATCTTATCGTACCATATTGATGTGGCAGAGGGCGATGGCGAGGCCGTCGGCGGCGTCGTCCGGACGGGGGAGTTCGTCCAGGCGGAGGAGCCGCCGCATCATCTCCTGCACCTGGTGTTTGTCGGCACGCCCGGATCCGGTGACTGCCTGTTTGATCTGGTTCGGGGTGTACTCGGCGATCGGGATCCGGCGCTGAACCGCGGCAAGGAGGATGACGCCCCTGGCCTCGCTGACATGCATCGCCGAGGTGACGTTCCTGGAGAAGAACAACTTTTCCAGGACGACCCATGCGGGGTCGTATTCGTCGAGGAGGGCCGAGACCCGCTCGTGGATCTCGAGCAGCCGCTCCGGGGGGCTCCGGTCCCCGCCGGTCTCGATGCAGCCGAAGGTCAGCGGCGCCGGAAACCGCTCGCCTTTTCTGAGGACGCCATAGCCGACTCTTGCCAGCCCGGGATCGATGCCGATGACGATCATGGTGATATGCCGTTTACGTGAGTATTCGGTGCTCCTGGTTGATACCTTTTGTTGAACGGTCAGGCGCCCTTTGCCCAGCACGGGTGGTAGTTTTTCAACCGCTCCTTTCTGGCGTCGGCGTCCGGCATGACCGCCCTGAGGGCGTCGTAGAAGGTCCGCTGGTGGTGGGGGTGGAGGATGTGGCAGAGTTCGTGGGCGACGACGTATTCGATGAGGTCTGCGGGGAGCATGGCGCAACGCTCGTTGAAGACGATCTTCGGGTCGGGGTGGCAGCGGCCCCAGAAGGTCTTCATGAAGCGGACCTCCACGGGGGGAACGGCCACGCCGAATGCACCGGCATATCGCGGGAGGGAGCGGTTCACCCGGGCGAGCGTTGCGGTGCGGAGATATGCGGAGACGGTCGAGTGAATGGAGCGGTCGTCCGGGACCAGGAGGAGATCCCCTTCGAGGGAGGGCTCGCTCCTCTCCTCTGCCCGGATCGTCACCTCCCTTCCCCGGAGGAGGAGGGCGCCGCCGTCGGCGTATTCGACAGAGCGCGCCGGGGACCGCCCGGCGATCTGCTTCTGGATCTGGGCGGCATGCGCTTCGACGAATGAGCGGACGCGGTCTCTCGATATGCCGGGAGGAGCGGTGACCTGGATAGTGTTGTCGGGCAGGATCCTCAGGGTGAGGTTGACCGCCCGCGGGCGGTAGGCGATCACGTACGGGACGGCCGTCCCGCCGAGGAGAAGGGTGGCATGCGCTTCGCCGGCGGCCCGGAGGATCCAGGCCTCGTTGGTGCGCAGGGCGGCGGCGATCTCTTTCTGGGGTGTGCCGGGCGGCGCCCGCACCACGATTTCGCCATCCCTGACCCCGATGCGCACGCTCCGGCAGCGGGGGCAGGGCTCGACGGCGTACCGGATCAGGCGCCCGCCGGCCCTGAGGATGCCGCCAGAGGGGGTGCGCTCTCCGGGACGGTGCCGGTCTGTCATTGCCATGATCTCTGTCTCCTGAGGGGAAAAGGGATGCCGGTCGAGATCGCCTGCATGTTCTCTGGTGCAATCCCCTTCCAGGGGCTGGCTGCCCCCGCAAACCAGCGATTGGGTGGGGCCGGCGAGGCAGAGAGCACTCGCCCCTGCCATGGAGATAAAAGAGGGCTCTTCGCTACTGTGTGTGGGTAGCCCTGATATCTTCATTTGACTCCTCTCAGGCGACACGGGATAATGGGCTGACCTCACGAAGCAGGTCGCGATTGATAAAGCGAGGAGTGTTTCCAGAGAATTGCGATTAACTCCTCCCTGCCATCAGATACTCGCTCCCGACTGCCCTCTTCCCCTCGCTGTTCAGCCGTTTCCTTCCTGAACCCCTGCATTTAGAGGGTTTTTTGGATTTTCTCGAGAGCTATCGCTCGGCAGCTTGCGCTTTGAGGGTAAGAAGTTGCCTGAAGTTGAAATTCATGCAGGAGAAGATGTTCTTGACGTGCACTCTGGCAACCGTCGTGACCATGAGGTGGCCTGCATGGAACACCCGCTTGATCACGGCAAACGGTCGTTCCACCAGCGATCGTGTTCTGCTGATGGCCTTGTTCCGCCGGTTCTCCTTGATGGAGAGGGGATGGTTGCGAACGGCCCGGTGCATGGTCTTGTCCATAGATGCCTGCGGTTTCACCCCAAAATAGCCTTTATCGCGATAGACCGTCTCACCTTCCCGGGAGAGATCGATCCTGCTGTCATGGAGTGACGCCGTGGTGGTCTCAATCCGGCGGATCAGCTGACTGTCCTTGTCGAGCAGGATGTGAAGTTTGTACCCGAACTGTGACTTCGAGCCCTTCTTGGCCCAGGTGCCGTCGCGGCTGCGCCGCGTCTCTGCCTGATCTCCCCGGGGCGTGCCGGCAGGAGCATGCCCGGGATCGGCGGTGATGAACGTCGCGTCCTGCATGACACCGCGTTTGATGGCGAGCCCTTGTACTTCGAGTTGCCGCTGGAACTCATCCCAGATCGCGGTATCCTTCCCGGTTTGCGCCAAGCGTTCCCGGAACAGCCAGACCGTCGACCGATCCGGAATGGTTTCCGGATATCCCAGGAAGTGACGGAACGAGATCCGGTCGGTCGCCTGACGCTCCAGTTCGGGGTCAGACAGGCCATACCACTGCTGAAGCACCAGCAGCCGGATCATCAGAACGACGTCATAGTTCGGACGGCCGCCTCGCCCCTCGGCGTTGGTGTAGAGGTCAGCAAGGAGAGGGCGGAAGGCATCCCAGTCGATCAGACCGCTGACCTCACCCAGCCGATCACCCAGAGCTGCAAGGCTGGCATATTCGTGGTGGATCGCGAAATTGGTAAACGTGCTCATGGGAAAAAGGTCGATCCGGGACTATAAAGTACTTTGGGTGAGGTGGGGTTGTTCGAAATTCTCTCCAGATTAAAAGGAGTTGATCCCTGTGCTGGTGCCTGGGGGCTGGCTTGCCCCGCTGATCTGCGATAGGAGGGATGGGCGTAATCCCTCAGGATCCCGTGTGCGCCTTCCCGGTCCAATCGTGCGCGGGGGTCCGGGGGTGCAACCCCTGGCGTGCAGTGTGGGGAAGGCGGTTGATCGATAGGCACGTGTGAAAGCGTTACCCACATGAAACAGCGAAGAGCCTAAAAGAGTATCGTGAGCGGGTGAATGAGAGAGAGGAGACAAGAACGTCGGGCACAAAACCCCATGACGCGGGATGGGGAGCAGCTCAGACCTGGATGCCTGCCCGGGCAAGCGCTTCCTTGATGGAGACGAGTTCCTTCCGGATCTCTCCAAACTCGTCATCAAGACGCTTCCTGGTATCGCTCCGGAGCCCGACAATCTCTTCTTTCGTCTCTCTGCCGATCTGGAGGCCCTGGTCCTGTTTGTCCAGCACCAGGTCCTGTTTGTCCAGCATCAGGTCCTGTTTGTCCAGCATCGTGCGCTGTAACTGGAGGCTCTGGTCTAATTTCATATCCATGCTGTGCAGTACATTCCCGGCGTAATCCATCCGCTCGAATGTCTCCTCCTGGATGTCTCCCCGGATGATCTCAAAATCGGCGTACTCTCCTGTGGCTTCTTCCCATCTGACGGTGAACGATTTGACGGCAATGGGTCTTCGTATGATATTGATCTCGTTGATGAAGTCCTGGAGATCCTGCTCGCTCCCCTCTGCGACGATCTCGACCTCCCCGTTCTTGAGATTCATCACGTACCCCGAGATATTCCGTTCAAATGTCTCGTTGTACACATGCTCCCGATAGCCGACCCGCTGGACACGCCCCCGTGCAGTGGCCACACATCGATTCATTCAATTTCACTCTGTATGGCGGAGATAAATAGTTTCTCCGGATCTGCACTTCACCAGGCGAAGCGCTCTCCATACCCTGCCTGCACCACAAAAGGGGGTAGCAAAAGAGAGAATGTCGATGAAAAAATTCTGCCCCCATCAATACGTGAAGATTTCACCTTTGCGATGCGCACGCGTGAGGGCGCGGATGATGGGTGCGTGTAGCCGGAAAGGGATGCCCGGGACGTGGTGAGATCGGCAGGGGTTATGCTCGATCAGATCAGGACGGTTGTTCAAACGTGAGGATCACGCGGCTGAGGCAGGAGTCCTGCCCTTTCGAACTTATTGCAAAGGCGCGTTCGGCATTCCTGATGAAGAGATCATCTCACGGCTGCACGGATCGGCGCCTGCCGGCCCACGAATATAACACGGTAATTGCCCGATAATGACCCGAATTTAGCCGTTTTTCGGCCAGAATGCCTCCCCCTCCCCGGCCGCATGCGGGGGTTTGAAGGGAGGCCCATTACTGCCAGTCATACTGGCCGCCAGGGGGGCAGGAGAGGGGGCGGTATTTCGTGGGTTTCTCGAATGACGCCTGCGGGGCCGGGATCGGCGGATCCCGACCGTACTGGCCGCGATTGGCCGGGCGATCCCCGGATCCGGGGGTGATATGGGCGTATTTTGGCGATGATGGAGGGGGGCAATGGAGTGTTCCTCATCGCCGCCCTGAAGCAGGAACGATTATCAGGCGAGATCGAGCATCTCCCTGACCGCAGCCTGCAGATCAGGAATTTTGTTCCGGACGACATCCCACACGATCTCATCATGCACCCCGAAGTAAGCGTGAATGAGAATGTCCCGCATGCCTGCAATCTTTCTCCAGGGAACAGCGGGATGCCCGGACGTGATCGGTTCGGGAATGAGTTTGACGGCCTCGCCGATCACCATGAGGTTCCGGATCACCCCGTCCTGCACAAGATCGTTCTTTATGAACGCCTCGTAGTCCATTCCCCGGGTATATCGCTGAACCCTCTCGATCGCCTCAAGAATGTCTCTTAGATAGAGATTCTATTCCCTGGACATACCTGACGCTCCGGAGGATGTGGGGTGCAAGACCCGGTTTTAAGGTGTCCCGGTCGACGAGGTCGACGCTCCTCCCGAAGAGGTCTTCGAGGAAAAACGTGAGGTCCATATAGGTGTCAAAGGAGCGCCTCCCCTCCTCGAACTCGATCAGGATATCGATATCGCTGTCTTCGCCTTCTTCGCCCCGGACAAAGGACCCGAAGAGCCCGATCCGCCTGACGCCGAGGCTCCTGATCCGCGCCCGGTGATCTGCCAGCGCACCGATGATGCCCTCAGCCGTCAGCATGCTATTACCTCTGGTACGCACGGATCAGGATAAGGGTTTCCTCCCGCGGCCAGAGAGAGGCGCTACCTTTTTCAATCATCGGTTCAAATATGTTCCATGTGGAACAAAATATATCCATTCAGATCGTTGCTCTCCTGCTCAGAGGCGACTCGCACCCTCGCAAACTCGCAAAAGATCTGGGCACTTCTCACACCACCGTGCTGCGGAAACTCAAAGGTCTGTTGGACGAAAATGTCGTCGACTTCAGGGCAGAGGGGAAAAATAGGATCTATTTCCTGAAAAAAACCCTTGAAGCACGGGTTTATGTCTTCATGACGGAGTGGTACACCCTCGGAACGTTGATCGAGCAGGCCCCCCACCTGAGGTCCGTCGTCAGGACGATTCAGGAGAGAGAGGATATCCCGCTTGCCGTGCTCTTCGGGAGTTACGCAAAGGGGACGGCGGACCAGAGGAGCGACATCGACGTCTATATCGAGACGGGCGAGAGAGAGGTGAAGCGGGAGCTGGAACGGTGCCACTCGCGGCTCAGCATAAAAATCGGATCCTGGGACCCGGAGAATCTGCTGATCCAGGAGATCGCAAAACACCATGTCGTCATAAAGGGGGTCGAACGCTACTATGAAAAGACAAAATTTTTTGAGTAAACTCTTCAGAGAGGGGAAGGTCCAGATCGTCGAACCCGGCGGTCAGGTCCAGGAGGCATACCGGAAGAAGTCGGAGAGTTATCTTATCTCGGCAAAGATCCTGCTGGAGAACGGGCGGCTTGAAAGCACGAGATCGAGCCCAGTATGAGCGTATTCTCGGAGGAACGGTGTTGATCGATGAAGACATTTGAGCAGTGCCCAGGTAACTCATCGAAACCAATGCATCTCGCACGCTCAGACATCCCTTCACTCTGACCTCTGGAGAGGGGCAGACATATATGGACATATTGTAAATAGTATTTACAATATGTCCAACATGGCGCCCATCATCAGGCGGGACGCAGAGGAGAAGGTCCGATCGCTCGCCCGGGGATTCCCGGCGGTATCGGTGATAGGCCCCCGCCAGTCAGGGAAGACGACCCTCGTCCGATCGGTCTTCCCGGATCTGCCCTATGTGTTACTGGAAGATCCCGACACCCGCGCCTTTGCAGAGGAGGACCCGCGCAGTTTTCTTGCGCAGTACGAGAAGAGCGGGGCAGTCTTTGATGAGGTGCAGCGGGTCCCTGAGATCTTTTCGTATCTCCAGGGCGTTCTGGACAGGCATCAGAGGCCGGGGCAGTTCATCCTCACCGGGTCCCAGAACTTCCTGATGATGGAACGGATATCCCAGTCGCTTGCCGGCCGGGTCGGGATCATCAAACTGCTCCCCCTCTCGATGAGGGAACTTGTCCGTGCCGGGATTGAGGCCGGAGGGTATGAGGACCTCCTCTATGCCGGTCTCTTCCCCCGCCCGTACAGCAGCGCCATTCAGCCGGCGGATTTCTATTCGTCATATATTCAGACATACCTTGAGCGTGATCTCCGCCTTCTCAAGCAGGTGCAGAACCTCTCGACATTCCAGGCATTCATGAAGATGTGCGCCCACCGGTCAGGCCAGGTGGTCAACTACTCGTCCCTTGCCAATGACTGCGGCATCACCCATAACACGGCGAAAGAGTGGTTGTCCCTTCTTGAGACATCGATGCTGATCGTCCTGATCAGGCCCCACCACAAAAACTTCAACAAGCGGCTGGTGAAGATGCCAAAACTCTACTTCACCGACCCGGGTCTTGCCGCTCACCTGGCCGGGATACAGCGTGCCGACGATCTCTGTTATCATCCGCTCAAAGGAGGACTCTTTGAATCGCTCATTATAACAGAGTTCCTGAAGTTCAGGTTCAACCGGGGCAAAGAGTCCAATCTCTTCTTCTGGCGGGATAAACTCGGGCACGAGATCGACTGCGTCATCGAATATGGAGGACTGGACCCTGTCCCGGTCGAGATCAAGTCGGGCAGGACGGCAAGTTCCGACTTCTTCAAAGAGATCACGTACTGGAACGGGCTCTCCGGCAACACGCCCGATCGATCGTTCGTGGTCTATGGGGGCGATCAGTCCCAGCGGCGGACCGGGGGGCAGCTGGTCGGCTACCGGGACCTGGAACCGATCTTTTCCTATCTGGGGTGAGGGAGAGCGGGGCACGAAGAGGGGGCCAGCGATGCGTGCCTGGCCGTACAGCGGTGCATCCCCTACGATTGGGCCGTGACCTCAAGATATGGCCCCTGTCTTCCTCCGGCCGGGCAAGGCCCCATTCTCCCGGCTGACCCGTATTCCCCCACGATCATGAAATAGTATACTACTCTCTATGAGTGCCTTCCCTGGCCTCGAACTCACCCATCCCCATGAGCGCTCCAGGAGCGAGAGTGCAGAGCTCGTCGAGAGCAGGCCGACCTGATCGATTCGTTCCGGGAAAATCTGCCCTCTCCCGTGCCCGGTACCTCGATCTGCACCGGGTGCCTGGAAACCGGCGCCTTCAGGGATGAGGATCCGGGCGGGCGAGCATTCTGCCTCTGTCAGACCGATTCGCGAAAGAGTAATGGTGCATCACCACCAGGACAGTGTCTGGAGATGAGGAGACGATTGATACAGAAAAAAGACCCTCTATCACCGATGAGCATGGAGAGGGCGTTGCCGTGATTCTTCCCCTCCGGGAGCTGGATCTCCATGATCTGGCTGTGGCGGCAGAGCGTCGTGAGCGAACCGGCCATCACGCTCGAAGAGATGAAGAAGCGAATTTCGACCGGCGGTGGTTGACGGGGAATGCAAGGCAATGATCCCGGCAGACGCTACGGTGCCGCCAGAAGAGTTATGAGAAGGAAGGTTCCATCCTCTATGACTCTGTCTCCCGCGGCGATGCACGAGAGGGATCGGATATCGACCTCTGTGTCTTCTTCGACGGAGATCCCGCGGAGGCGTCGAAGTTCAGGTTTAATGCGCTTGCCGAACTCTTCAGCGACCGCTATGACCTCCAGATTTTTCAGCAGCTCCCGCTCTATGTGAGGGTGGAGGTGCTCCGCGGACGGGTGCTCTACTGCCCTGATGAGCGGTTTTTGTACGACGTCGCCGTCGAGACCATCAGGGAGTTCGACGCATTCAAGCACCGCCTCTATGACTATATCGGGGAGCGGGCGATTCTATGAATGGACCGATCAGAAGTGCCGCCATCAAGACCAAACTTCAGGAGATGACCGAGAGCATCGATATGGTCCAGGACCATCTGCCCGATGCGGCCGAGGCGTTCACCAGACCCGGGATCGTCAGGGACGGTATCTACAAGAGAGCGGGATTCGCCATCGAGAATGTTTTTGATATCTGTGCGGTGCTGAACACCGACCTCCGCCTCGGTGTGCCCGGCACGGACGAAGATATCGTCGACCACCTGATACGGCACGGGGCCCTCAGCAGAGGAATGCTCAAGAACCTCAAAGCGATGAAAGGGTTTTGGAATATTGTCGTCCACCGCTACGGGGTGATCGACGATGCCCTCGCCTTTGCGATCCTGCAGGAGCATATCGGAGATTTCGCTCAGTTCGGGCAGGAGATCGAGGCCCTCCTGTGCAGACGGGCTTGCGGCGGGGAGCGTCCCTGATCAAGGTTATTCAGGAAAGATCGCTCTGTGACGGCTCCCCGACTGAAACTGCAGGCGCAGGCATCCTCTCGTCCGGGAAGGCGTGTAGTCTCGCAGGGATGAACCACCGGGAGAGCATCGCCTGGCACAGGAAGATCCCGCGGCACCATCTCGACGAGGACCTCGATCAGGACAAAAGCCTATGCTACGGGCGGTCAGTAACTCCTCGCTGCTCATCCATTCTCCTCGTCGCCTGACCCCAACGGTTTTCATCGGTCTGCATTCCGCCTGCTGTCGGTGTGAGGTCGTTGACGAGGGGGGAAACCGCCCGGGAACAGGGGAGGTCAGGAGGGGCTGGCTCCCGGTGGTCGAGCCCGGGTGCACCTGCTCGAACAGGACCTGCACGAAACAGAGAGTACTCGCTCCTGCTGTGGAGATGACTGAGTATCATGAGCGAGATCACCGGCGCGGATCAGGTGACGGTATCCACAAAAGATACATAATTGCAGAAAAATAAATCAGTGATGAGATAATCCCCTCGCCGCACCTGCCGGACAGGGGTCCCCACCCACACCATACCAGGTCGATGTGCCATGAGCCGAGTGAAAGAGGAGATCATCAGCGAGTTGAACAATCTCTCGCCCGGGGCGTCCAGAGAAGTTCTCAGTTTCATCAGGTTCCTGAAACATACACGCCAGAAGGCCGCACCCGACACCGCCCTCGCGAGCGAGCCCATGCTCCGAAAAGACTGGCTTCTTCCCGAGGAGGAGGAAGCATGGAGCGATTTGTAAAAGGTGATGTTGTTGTCGTGCCGTTTCCCTTCTCTGATCTTACAACGGTGAAACGGCGTCCGGCCTTCGTCGTTGCCACCCCGGGTGGCGACGACATTATCCTCTGCCAGATCACGAGCCAGCAGGTCCGGGACCGCTATGCCATCAGCGATACCGATTTCACCGAGGGCACGCTCAGAAAAGGGAGCAATATCCGGCAAAACCGACTTTTTTCCGCAGATGCCGGTCTTGTCCTGTATCGGGCCGGCCACCTCAATGATCAGGCGATACTATCGGTCATCACCAGGCTCATCGAGATCCTTCAGGCGGGATAACCCAGGGTGATGTCGCCCCTCCAGCGCTTTTCATCGAGATTATTTCCGGCGCGAGCAATCGCGGACGATGGTTTCTCTATCACAGAGTAAGGTTTATGCCACCTTCACTCAACCCCGGTATCAGGTTGAAACAATCATGTCTCCTGGGCGAGATGGAAACGATATCGATAAAGAACGGATGATCAAAGAGATCAGCCGGTGCCTGTCAGGTTTCGAGGATCTCCTGCTCGGTTACCTCCAGGGTTCGTTCCTGGTGCGGAACGACGTTCATGACATCGATATAGGGATTCTCCTTTCCAGGGAGAGGAAAGCCTATGAACTCTTCAAGTACTCCATGACGATCGCATCAGACCTGGAGCGGTGCATCACCCCGAGGTTTGATGTGGATCTTCGGATCCTCAACAATGCACCTGTGGAGTTTCAGTACGAGGTGGTGAGGAGGGGGAGAGCCGTCTTTGCCCGGGATGAGGGGCTGCAGATCGCATTTGAGGCCGATGTCATGGCGAACCGGTCAGAGCGGGACTGGCAGACGATCGCTGGTATCGACAGGGCGGGTGAGTTCGTCGCCTTTGACCCGGAAGCGATCATAAAGGACGAGTGAGGCGTGGGAGTTCGCTCCTGTTATCAAAAGGGAAGCGGATGAATTTTTGCATGCGCCCTCAGGGATATGGTTCCATCCAGGGGCCCGGGCAACGAGGGACGCCGGCAGGAGGCATATCGGTCACTATTATCTATGAAGGGAGATGATACCCTCGTATGAGGACGTTGACGGCCGTACTCTCCAGGGAAGAGGATATGTACATCGCTGAATGCCCGGAGGTGGGTACTGTCAGCCAGGGCAGGACGGTGGAAGAGGCAGTGGCAAACCTTAAGGAGGCCACAGCGTTGTACCTCGCCGAGTTCCCGATGGAGGAAGGAGGGCGGCCCATCATCACGACGTTTGAGGTGGCCGGGAGTGTCGGTGCATGGTCCCGGGAGAGAGGGTGATAAAAATACTCTCGAAAGAGTAAGGTTTCATCTGCCGAGCGATTGAAACGTCCTGGAATAACAGCCGCCATTCTGCACGACCATAATAACTGCTTCCACAGAAATAGCCAGAGACTTCAGCGTTTACAGACCGGACATATCATCGCAGAAGATCTAAGAGGTCCTCTTTTGCGATGCAGTTCCACTGCGACACCTTTGCGACGATATCATTCAGGGTGCCTTTTGCAATCTCGTCATGGAGGGGAACCGTGATCCGGTGTTCTCCAGCAGGTGTATTCTTGCTCAGTTGAACATGGCTGCCACGCTGCCGCAGAACGGTATATCCAAGCGAGCCGAGCACCTTCACCAGAAGAGAACCGCTAACAACCGGAGATTTTGGCAATTGAACCGACCTGAAGTTCTGTCAGGGATACCACCGTGATCTGCTCTCCGGCATCGATAGTCTCTTCAAAGTGCAGTTCTACGGCATCTTTGATATTCTGCATGAGTTCGTCAAGCGTCGTGCCCTGCGTAAAGATGTCCACACCCATGCCGCGGGCACACCAGAACTCACCGTCAAAATAGATATCAAATTTAACCAGCATGACCGGTGCCTCCTTGTAGTGCATAGTATGTATGTAACCATAAATATGACGGGAGGTGCAGGACGGCAGGTAGTGGCCGGGTTTTTTGCCTGTTTTCCGCGTTAAATACCTTGTTGCCCGGCACATGTCAGAGGATAACAATCCCATACCTCCGGATGGGTGTGCAATGTGAGCACCGGCAGAGGGTGCAGGAGCGTGCCAAGGAGATCATTGCCGGAAGGTTCACAGGTCTTTCTGGACGGTGCATCCAGTTCAGGATCTTCGATTCTGCTGACGACACCCTGCAGAAAGAGATGAATGATATATGACACACACCCCACAGGGGGCAAAAAGAATTGAGCGCGGTAAAAGAGCACTCTATCACTGATGAGCATGGAGAGGGCGTTGCCGTGATTCTTCCCCTCCGCGACGACGAGGAGGACCTCCATGATCTGGCGGTGGCGGCAGAGCGACGGGATGAACCGGCCATCACGCTCGAAGGGATGAAGAAGCGAATTCGAACCTCCAATGGCCCCCTATAAGATTTTTTTCACGTCCAGTGTTCCTTTATGCCCCTGAGTAGAGCTGTACCTTCACAGGATACCCTCCAGAGTGCCGTGCTCCCGTGTTCGGTTGGTATTTATAGGGTATCGGGCTATTGATACATCATGAGCGGATCCGCGGGGTGTGGAAGGAGATGAAATACCTGAATTACCGCATCCTCCTCCGGAGAGAACCAGAGGGGGGGTATACCGTGACAGTCCCATTGCTTCCTGGTTGCGTCACCTACGGGGAGACGATCGACGAGGCGATAGCGATGGCGCGGGAAGCTATCGAGCTCTATATCGAGGACCTCCGGGAGAAGGGCGAGGATATCCCGACCGAGGAGGGCCTGCTGGAGTACACCCTCACCGTCGAAGCCCATGCCTAAAGTTCCCCAACTCACGCCCCAGAAGGTCATCAGGATCCTGGAGAAGAAGGGTTTTGTGCTGAGCCGGGTGAAAGGGAGCCACCACCTCTTCTACCATCCTGAGACAAAGCGCCGGGTTGTCGTACCGGTCCATACGGGCGTTCTGCCGACCGGTACGCTTCTTGAGATCCTCAAACGGGCCGGGATTGAGCGGGAGGAGATCCAGGACCTCCTGTAAGGCGCAGAACTCCTCGACAGAGTACTGTGCCGCCAGGATACGATGGCCCCTGCAGGGTAGTTTCAGGCTCTTCGCCACTTCACATGGGCACGTCCCACCTGATCCCATCAGCCCCTGGCGTGCCTTTTTCCACGTGGAGAGATGCCAGCGCAAATGTCCGCTCACACCCGGAAACGCTCGCCGTAATGGCCAGATTTCCGCCTGCACTCCTTTTCCCTCCCCGGCCGTCTGCGAGGGGTTTGAAGGGGTTTGTAGTACTAACAATCATACTGGCCGCCAGCGGAGCAGGAGAGGGGGAGGTATTTCGTGGGTTTCTCCGATGCCGCCCGAAGGGGATGGATCGGCGGATCACGGCGGTACGGGCCGCGATTGGCCGGGCGATCCCCGGATCCGGGCCCGGTATGGGCGTATTTTGGCAATGGTGAAGGGGGGGGCCAATGGAGTGTTCCCCATCGCCACCCTGAAGCGGGAACGATTATCAGGCGAGATCGAGCATCTCCCTGACCGCAGCCTGCAGATCAGGAATTTTGTTCCGGACGACATCCCACACGATCTCTGTATGCACCCCGAAATTGGCGTGATTGAGAATGTCCCGCATGCCTGCAATCTTTCTCCAGGGAACACCGGGATGCCCGGACGTGAGCGGTTCGGGAATGAGTTTGACGGCCTCGCCGATCACCATGAGGTTCCGGATCACCCCGTCCTGCACAAGATCGTCCTTTATGAACGCTTCGTAGTCCATTCCCCGGGTATATCGCTGAATCCTCTCGATCGCCTCAAGAATGTCTCTTAGATAGAGATTCTATTCCCTGGACATACCTGACGCTCCGGAGGATGTGGGGTGCAAGACCCGGTTTTAAGGTGTCCCGGTCGACGAGGTCGACGCTCCTCCCGAAGAGGTCTTCGAGGAAAAACGTGAGGTCCATATAGGTGTCAAAGGAGCGCCTCCCCTCTTCGAACTCGATCAGGGTATCGATATCGCTGTCTTCGCCTTCTTCGCCCCGGACGAAGGATCCGAAAATCCCGATCCGCCGGACGCCGAGGCTCCGGATCCGCGCCCGGTGATCTGCCAGCGCACCGATGATGCCCTCAGCCGTCAGCATGCTATTACCTCTGGTACGCACGGATCAGGATATGGGTTTCCTCCCGCGGCCGACCCTGCTTGCCATGTCACCCGATCTCGTCTGTACTCCCGGGATTGTTCTCCCCACGGAACGGATTGACGATCTCAAGCATGCATATCCCGGAAAAATCGCTCTCGTTCCGGGTGCACAGTCGTGGACCAGTGCGGTGGCCGCAATCACTGCATCGGGGATCCTGATGCCATGTGTTCGTCGCAGATGGATGGACGTGTCTGCAATTGTTTCGGTCAGGGAATACACTTCTGCAGAGCGGATGAACGCCTCCCGCCCCCCCTGCGTGTAGGACTCGATCCTATCGGTACATTCGAGGATATGGATGAGGTACGGCCAGATCGTCTTTCACAGGGGTACGGCCTCCTGGTGGATGCGGTCCCTGATATACCAGTGCAGTCCTCCCTCGGTCACCACATCGACCGTGCGGCCGAGCAGGTCCTCCAGATCCTGGACGAGGGCGACATGGTCGAGGAGATTTCGTCCCGGTTCAAATTCGACGAGGAGATCGATGTCGCTCTCCGGGGTCTCCTCGCCCCTGACGGCCGAGCCGAAGAGCCGGACCCTAACAGCACCGTGACCTGCTGCGATCCGCAGGATCTCATCCCGTTTTTCGAGCACATCCGCATACAGGCTCATCTGATCCTCTCCCATCTGAATAGAGGTTGCCATGGGGCTGCTCCCGTCTCCGCGATCTGCTGCTGGCCCCTTGCATGGCGTTCGCCCTGATAACGAGAGGCGGGGCCACGGAAGGTCTCTGGAAAAAAGCGCAGAGCACGATCTCGTCCCTCAGGCCGGGGCATGAAGCACCGGTCAGGGATCGCGGGGTTCGAAGAGAGATTCATCCCTCGCGTCCTCTGCCATCAGGTCGTCACGGAGACTCCGGACCGCAGACCTGAGCGGGGGAATATCATTCCGGACCGTCGTCCAGATGATCGCCCTGTTGATCCCGAAATAGGCATGAATCAGTTTGTCCCGCATACCGGCCATTTCTGTCCAGGGAAGAGCAGGGTGTTTCTCTCTGACCTCGCGGGGGATGCATTTGGTCGCCTCACCGATCCACCTCCAGCGCTCGCGTGACCGCATAGACGGTCTTGTCGTCCCCGCAAAACTGCTCATACGACATGCCCTCGGTGAAGATCTCGATCTTGTCAACGGCGTCAAGGATATCGTCCACATAATCGAGGGGACTGCGCCGCGCGGTCATATATAGAGAACCTCTTTCTGGACATGGCGGCCGATGCGGGGTTTGAGTGCACTCTTTTCGACCAGGTCCACCTTTCTTCCGAGGATCTCGGAGAGATACCGCTCGAGCCTGATAAACCCGAAGATCCCCGGAACTTCGGAGAATTCCACCAGAATATCCACATCGCTCCCCTCGCGCTCCTCGCCCCGCCGGCACGACCCGAAGAGGCCGATGGACCTGACGTGGTATGTCTCCTCCAGGTACGCCTTTTTCGCCTGGAGAATGCCGACGATCCTCGCGCATTCCCCGCCACACTGCAGAGCGGCCGTGTCCATTGCTGATCGGGATATGCATCTTTCTCTGTTGTATAGATATCCCCGGCCCACGGGGAATGACCGGGACGGCAGTGAGACAGGACAGGAGGCCCGGCACAAAAACCCCTGATCCGTGCGTTGCTCGACATCTGCGATGCCTGAGGGAAGGACCGAGGGGCGGAGGCGTTCGGTCGGCACCATGCAAAGAGCCATATAGGTAGAGTAAGATAAATCTTACTGGACACCCATGGACATTGGCATCACCAGACTGAGTTCGAAGGGGCAGATCGTCATTCCGGCATCTATGAGGAAAGATCTTGTCGAGGGGACACACCTGCTCGTCATCAGGGAGGGCGGCCGTTTTATCGTAAAACCCCTTGATGAACTGGAGCCGGAGCTAAAAGAAGACATTATCTTTGCAGAGAGAACAGAAAAGGCATTTGAGGAGTTTAAAAAAGGTACATTCACCAGAAAGAGCGATGTCGATTTTATCGATGATCTAGAATCATGGTGACTGTTGCCTACGATGCGTCCTTTAAGAAAACGATCAAAAAGATCCGTGATCGCACGACGAAGAACCGGGTGAAGCAGCAGATCATCAGGATCATCAATGATCCGGCGATCGGAAAGCCAATGAGGTACGGCAGAAAGCAGACGAGGGAGGTATATATCCCCCCATTCCGGTTATCGTATTGCTATGATCAGCAGAGGGATCTGCTGGTCTTTCTGGATCTGTATCATAAGGATGAACAGTAACGCCTGACGATCCTTTGCCAGAGCTCTTTGAAGACCGGCACCCTTCGCGGCGTTCTGAAACTGGCGAGGATCGATCCTGACGATTTTGCCAGGCACCTGTAGCCCCGCATGCTTCTGGACTGAGTGAACTATCCCGCGCCTGTTGGGCGGGGCAGTTCACAATAAGACGCGCAAATCTACCTTTCTGCCCGGAATTCGCCCGATTCCCACTTCGACTCCCTTCCCCTCCCCGGCCGTATGCGAGGGGTTGAAGGGGTTTGTATTACCAACAATCATACGTGCCGCCATGCTGGCAGGAGAGGGGGCGGTATTTCGGGGTTTTTGCCGATGCCGCCCACAGGGCCGGGATTGGCCGGGCGATCCCCCGATCAAGGGGAGATATGGGCGTATTTTCTCGATGAACGAGGAGAGCGGGATCAGGACGTCGAACGCAACCTCACCCTCAGGACGACCGCACGCATGACCCGGGCAGTTGGCGCGGGATGGAGAGAGTAAATCAGACCTGGATGCCTGCCCGGGCAAGCGCTTCCTTGATGGAGACGAGCTCCTTTCGGATCTCCCCAAACTCGTCATCAAGATGCTTCCTGGTATCGCTCCGGAGCCCTACAATCTCTTCTTTCGTCTCTCTGCCGATCTGGAGGCTCTGGTCCTGTTTGTCCAGCATCTGGTCCTGCTTGTCCAGCATCTGGTCCTGTTTGTCCAGCATCTGGTCCTGCTTGTCCAGCATCTGGTCCTGCTTGTCCAGCATCGTGCGCTGTAACTGGAGGCTCTGGTCTAATTTCATATCCATGCTGTGCAGTACATTCCCGGCGTAATCCATCCGCTCGAATGTCTCCTCCTGGATGTCTCCCCGGATGATCTCAAAATCGGCGTACTCTCCTGTGGCTTCTTCCCATCTGACGGTGAACGATTTGACTGCAATGGGTCTTCGTATGATATTGATCTCGTTGATGAAGTCCCGGAGGTCCTTCTCGCTCCCCTCTGCGACGATCTCGACCTCCCCGTTCTTGAGATTCATCACGTACCCCGAGATATTCCGTTCAAATGTCTCGTTGTACACATGCTCCCGATAGCTGACCCGCTGGACACGCCCCCGTGCAGTGGCCACAAATCGTTTCATTCATTTTCACTCTGTAGGGCGGACATAAATAGTTTCTCCGGATCTGCACTTCACCAGGCGAAGCGCTCTCCAGACCCTGTCTGCACCACAAAAGAGGGTAGCAAAAGAGAGAATATCGATGAAAAAATTCTGCCCCCATCAATACATGAAGATTTCACCTTTGCGATGCGCACTGTGAGGGCGCGGATGATGGGTGCGTGTACCCGGAAAGGGATGCCCGGGATGTGGTGAGATCGGCAGGGGTTATGCTCGATCAGATCAGGACAATTGTTCAAACGTGAGGATCACGCGGCTGAGGTAGGGGAGTCGTCATGGCGAGCCGGTGCGAGCGGGACTGGCAGACGATCGCTGGTATCGACAGGGAGGGCGGGTTCGTCGCCTTTGACCCGGAAGAGATCATGAAGGACGATTGAGGCGTGGGAGAAGCGTGTTCACTCTTGTTATCGAAAGGAAAGCTGAAGAATTTTTAAAGAAGCTGCCCGGGAAAAGCCGGCGCATAGTCGTTGAAAAGATTCTGGACCTGAGAGATGACCCCTATCCGGGGGGGAACAAGGAAAAACTCGATTACCCTCATCCTCCTGCGGTGTATCGCCTTCATGTAAGCAGGTCTTTTGCCGTGTTCTCTATCATCGATGACAATGAACAGATCGTGAAAATCGAGACGATCACAACGATCGAGCGGGCCCATAAAGAGTATTCACGCAGATCGGGTTGAGACTCCCGGGCCCTCCGTACGGTGTGCGCCCGCAGGACCCGGATCAGCCGTCTTTTTTGTTCCCTGCACGGCGTTAGCCCCGTACATAACCAGAAAATTCAGGACATTGCCAGGACTCCGGGGATTTCCACCCGGACTCACGTCTCCTCACCTGCCGTATGCGGGGTTTTGAAGGGAGACCCATTACTACCAATCATACTGGCCGCCAGCGGAGCAGGAGAGGCGGCGGTATTTCGGGGGTTTCTCGAATGACGCCTGTGGGGCCGGGATCGGCGGATCCCGGCGGCACTGGCCGTGATTGGCCGGGCGATCCCCGGATCCGGGGACGATACGGGCGTATTCAACCCAATCTATCCCCCTCACCAGAGAGGGTCATTCAGCACCAGCACCACTATTCTATGATCTCCGTCCCATCCCTATCGTACGGTATGTCAGACGTCACGATCATGGTGCCTCACGATATCGTCCAGGCGCTCCGCCTTCCTCCCGATGCCGTCCAGGCCGCAGGGGCCTGCCCTGGCACTCTACCAGCGCGGCATTCTCTCGTCCGGGAAAGCGTGTAGTCTCGCAGGGATGAACCGCCGGGAGTGGGAGGCATTGCCTGGAGCACGAAAGATCCCGCGGCACTATGCCGATGAGGACCTCGATCAGGACAAAAGCCTATGCCGCGGGCGGTCAGTAATTCCTCGCCGCTGATCCATTCTCCTCGTCACCTGACCCCAACGCTTTTCATCGGTCTGCATCCCGCCTGCAGTCTGGCGCGAGGTCGTGGACGAGGGCCCATCTATAACAGAGCATTCAGTGCAACGCTAGCTTTATCCTACCTTCACCCAACCCTAGTATCAGGTTGAAACAATCATGTCTCCAGGGCGAGATGGAAACGATATCGATAAAGAACGGATGATCAAAGAGATCAGCCGGTGCCTGTCAGGTTTCGAGGATCTCCTGCTCGGTTACCTCTATGGTTCGTTCCTGGTGCGGAACGACTTTCATGACATCGATATAGGGATCCTCCTTTCCAGGGAGAGGAAACCCCATGAACTCTTCAAGTACTCCATGACGATCGCATCAGACCTGGAGCGGTGCATCACCCCGAGGTTTGATGTGGACCTTCGGATCCTCAACAATGCACCTGTGGAGTTTCAGTACGAGGTGGTGAGGACAGGAAACGTGGTCTTTGCCCGGGATGAGGGGCTGCGGATCGCATTTGAGGCCGATGTCATGGCGAAGTACCTCGATCTCAAGCCTCTCTACGACAGGATGGACAGGGCCCTTCTTGCATCGGAGGTACGATGAGAATTCTTCATCACATGCGGGAGCTGCAGGACGCAATTGGAGACTGGGAGCGGTATCAATGCATCTCCCGGGAGCAGTTTTTTTCCGATCGGGATACCCGGAACATGGTTTTTCATGCGATGATGGTCGGGATCCAGTCGGCGATTGATATTGCGACCGATCTGATCGCAGAAGAGCGATTGCGGAGACCGGCAAGTTACCGGGAAACATTTGAGATCCTCGGGGAAAGCGGGATCCTTCCCGAACAGCTCACCCGAGACCTTTCAGCTCTGGCAGGATTCCGTAATGTCCTGGTCCATATCTACTGGGATCTTGACCTCGAACAGGTTTATGCAATCCTCCACCAGGATCTCGCTGCTCTCAGAGAATTTTTTGCTGCCATACAGGAACATCTCCAGGAACGGCGTTTGTCCGACCAATAATTGTGGCTCACGATCGATCACCCCGTATATCCCCCAGCACGAGTGAGACCGGCGGCCTTCAGATCAAGCGCATTCCCGTGAAAGAGTACACCGGGAAGAGTCTGCACGACCTGAAAGAAGCCGGACAGAGCTATGATGACCTGCTCTCCGGGATGATCCGGCGCGAGCGGGACTATCGGGACTGGCAGATGATCGTTGATATCGACAGGGAGGGCGAGTTCGTCGCCTTTGACCCGGAAGCGATCATGAAGGACGATTGAGGCGTGGGAGAAGCGTGTTCACTCTTGTTATCGAAAGGAAAGCTGAAGAATTTTTAAAGAAGCTGCCCGGGAAAAGCCGGCGCATAGTCGTTGAAAAGATTCTGGACCTGAGAGATGACCCCTATCCGGGGGGGAACAAGGAAAAACTCGATTACCCTCATCCTCCTGCGGTGTATCGCCTTCATGTAAGCAGGTCTTTTGCCGTGTTCTCTATCATCGATGACAATGAACAGATCGTGAAAATCGAGACGATCACAACGATCGAGCGGGCCCATAAAGAGTATTCACGCAGATCGGGTTGAGACTCCCGGGCCCTCCGTACGGTGTGCGCCCGCAGGACCCGGATCAGCCGTCTTTTTTGTTCCCTGCACGGCGTTAGCCCCGTACATAGCCAGAAAATTCAGGACATTGCCAGGACTCCGGGGATTTCCACCCGGACTCACGTCTCCTCACCTGCCGTATGCGGGGTTTTGAAGGGAGACCCATTACTGCCAATCATACTGGCCGCCAGCATGGCAGGAGAGGCGGCGGTATTTCGTGGGTTTTTCGAATGCCGCCCGGCGTGGCCGGAGCTCTGGATCCCGGCGACACTGGCCGTGATTGGCCGGTCTATCCCCGGATCCGGGGACGATACGGGCGTATTCAACCCGCTCTATCGCCGGATCCGGGGACGATACGGGCGTATTCAACCCAATCTATCCCCCTCACCAGAGAGGGTCATTCAGCACCAGCACCACTATTCTATGATCTCCGTCCCATCCCTATTTATCAGGTGAAGCAGTATGTCAGACGTCACGATCATGGTGCCTCACGATATCGTCCAGGCGCTCCGCCTTCCTCCCGATGCCGTCCAGGCTGCAGGGGCCTGCCCTGGCACTTTACCAGCGCGGCATTCTCTCGTCCGGGAAGGCATGCGCTCTTGCAGGGGTGAAACGGTGGGAGTGGGAGGCATTGCCTGGAGCACGAAAGATCCCGCGGCACTATGCCGATGAGGACCTCGATCAGGACCTGCACCCGGGCGAGGCAGTACAGCTGTAGACGTCCAAACACCTTCTACGCGGTCCGGGACAACGAGTATCCGTGACCATGCCCCACGAGGCTACAGGGAGGGGCCAGGCGGCATCTGTCCCTTCCCGGTCCGCACAATGCAGAGGCCTTCGTCACCTACCCCGCACCTGCTGGCTCCCACATGAAATGAACCCGGCACCGGGAAGCCATTCCCATGGTACTGAAAGAAGGACTATGTAGGATCAGCACCTACCATGGTTCGATGACCGCTACGGAGTTCATCCCCGTATCAGAAAGAACCTATAAAGCCATCTCGGATCTCAAGGGTCCGGACAGAACATTCGACGAAATCATTGCCGATCTGGTAGAGCATGCCAAAAAACAGCAACTCGAAGATGATGTTGAGGCTGTCCTGGCCCGCAAAAGGTTCGTGGAGCTGTAAGTGTGGTTTTTCGCGTTTGTGTGGATGAAGAGGCTTATGCGTTTTTGAATTCCCTTGATCCAAAGAGCCAGCGGATCATCAAAGACACCCTGAACCTCCTGAAGGAGAACCCTTATCCTCATTCTCGCGGTGACAAAGAGAGACTCCATACCGGCAAAAACCGGTCCATCTACCGGATGCATAGTGCACGTTCGTTTACCGTAATTTATCTTGCGGGGGTGAAGGGGGTGGAGCGAGAAGACCCCGGCCAACAGGTGCGGGGATGAAAGCGGAGCCGCCCTTCTGGTATGATCCCAATTATTACGACAAACTATATTTTATTATAATCCATAATACTGCCCGTATGCTTCAAGCCTACAAGTATCGGATGTATCCTTCACCGGAGCAGATTACGCTCCTCATGAAGCACATCCATGCTTGCCGGTTTGTTTACAATCATTCTCTGGAGCAGAAGATCCGGGCATATGAGCAGGAAGGTCGAAAACTCTCCTGCTTCGACCTGAACACCCGTCTTCCCGCGCTTAAGGAAGAGCACCCGTGGCTCAAAGAAGTTAATGCTCAATCTCTCCAGAGTTCACACAAGAATCTTGATAATGCCTTCACCCGGTTTTTCCGCGAGAAAAAAGGATTTCCTCGATTCAAGTCAAAGAAGAATCCGGTACAGTCCTTTCAGGTACCGCAACATTATCGCGTAGACTTTGATCTGGGGAAGATCAGATTTCCAAAGATCGGTGAGGTTAAGACTGTCTTCCACCGTGTCTTCACCGGGAAGATGAAGTATGCCACCGTTTCCGTAACATCGACCTGGAAATGGTTTGTCAGCATCCTTGTTGACGACGGGAAACCCGAACCTGAACCTGCACCGTTCTCTCTGGACACAACTATTGGGATCGATGTCGGGCTAAAGGACTTTGCAACTCTCTCCATGGGAGAGAAGATCGAGAATCCACGATATCTGAAGAACTCTCTTGCTCGGCTGAAAGTATTACAACGCCGAGTATCTCGGAAGGTCAAAGGATCAAAGAACCGAGCGAAAGCGATCCAGAATCTTGCTCGGTGCCACGAACGGATCGCCAATCAGAGAAACGATTTCCTGCACAAACTCTCTTTTCGAGTCGTGAGCGAGAACCAAGCCATTGCAGTGGAATCGCTGAATGTTGGTGGTATGATGAAGAACCATCATCTGGCGCAGGGGATAGGGGATGTTTCGTGGAGCTCGTTCTTTGCGATGCTGGAGTACAAGTGCCAGAAGTACGGGAAGACGCTCCTGAAGATCGGGAGATTCGATCCCTCCTCGAAGATATGCAATAATTGTGGGTATCTCAAGCGGGATCTTGCCCTCTCGGAGAGGGAGTGGGTCTGCCCTGACTGCGGCACTTATCACGACCGCGACATCAACGCGGCGAACAATATCAAGACGTTTGCCCTGCAAGAACAGAATCTTTTCGGGGTATCAGGTGCGGAACGCGCCGCTGAGCCTGTGGACTCGCCTCAAAAGAGGGAGAATGAAGCAGGAAGCCCCGCCCTTTAGGGCGAGGTAGTTCACACCGTCGATTCAGGATAGTGTAACGAATCTTCTGTAAAAATAATTTGGCCCTGAATCCAACCTAGATTTGGACAAAGGAGAAACAGGGCCATGGATCCCTTAGCGTTAATCGAAGATTATCTTTCCGATAATGAGAATGGCATGAAGACCCTCATCACCTGGTTCCTCAACCAGGTGATGCTGCTCGAAGCCCTCCACCAGGCGGGAGCCGAGCAGTATGAACGAACCGATGCGCGGAAGGCTCACCGAAACGGCTACAAGAAGCGCTCTCTAAAAACCCGATATGGAGAAACGATCCTCCAGAAACCACAATTCCGAGAGTTCCCCTTCGAAACACAGGTATTTGGACGCTATTCCCGGGTTGAGAAGGCTCTTGAGAATGCTATCTTTGAATCCTACCTTCAGGGAGTCTCAACCCGCCGGATCCAGGAGATTGTTGCTCATTTTGGCATCGAACAACTCTCTCCTGCTTCAGTATCCAGGATAGCAAAGGACCTCGATGAACAGGTCCATGCATTCCTTCAGAGGCCTATTGAACAGGAGATTCCCTATCTCTTTGTGGATGCTTCGTACTACAAAGTCAGAGAGGGACCACGCTACATCACCAAAGCTCTTCTGGTGATCGCCGGTGTTCGAATGGATGGCTACCGGGAAATCCTGGGAGCTAGAATCACTGATTGTGAAAATGAGATGTTCTGGTCGGGATTGTTCGAAGACCTCAAAGAACGAGGATTGGTGGGTGTCAAGATGGTTGTCTCAGATGGTCATGCCGGGATCCAGAAGGCGGCGGAAGCCGCCTTCCTCGGCGCATCGTGGCAGATGTGCTCGGTCCATTGCACCCGGGCGGTTTTAAAGAATATTCCACGGAAACATCAGAAAGAAGTTGCTGAGTCCTTGAAGGAGGCATATGGGGACGAGGAAAGACTTCAGCAGCTTGCAGATGATCTGAACGAACGAGGATATCGGAAAGCGGCCAATACGATCGAGAGATTCATCCCGGGACTTATGAGTTACACGGCGTTCCCGAAAGAGCACGCAAAGCGGATCCGAACGACGAACATGATGGAAAGAGTCAACAAGGAACTGAAACGGAGAACCAAAGTTGTAGGGGCCTTTCCCAATGAAGAGTCACTCCTCAGGCTGGCAGGATCCATCCTGATGGACATCAATGAGGAGTGGGTGACCGGCAGAAGATATTTGACGATGGAGGGGGAATGATCAAACAAGGAGACAGGGCTCAGACGAATTACAGAAGATCTGAAACACTACCCGATTCAGAGGCTGCGATCGTCCATATCACTCACCTCATGACGAATAGAAAAGGCACACCGGAGATACGGGCGCTTATAGCCGCAGGAGGTCAGTGATTTCCTCATTCATTTTCTGATCGCCCCAGCCCCCTCCAACACTTTTCATCGAGATTATTTCCGGCGCGAGCCTACCAGGAGAACTGTGTGGTCGAGCCCGGGTACACCTGCTCGAACAGGACCTGCACCCGGGTGAGTCGGAGAGCATCGCTCTGGCCCTGGAGATGAAACCCGATATTCTCCTTCTCGACGAGACCGAAGCCCGCCGTATCGCCGGACTCTACAATCTTCCGGTCACCGGTATTATCGGCATTTTGTTGCAGGCGAAGGCTGAAGGCCGGGTTGCCTCGATGCGCGAGGAGATGGACGGGGAGGGGGGCGGGTTCTGGATTCAGGATGCGCTGTACAGGCGCATTCTCACCGTGACAGGGGAAGCGTGAACCGTCCGCACCGAACCAGAAAAACACCATAAAAAACGCAGTTATATCCAATCAGGCCGATAGTCAGGCCACATTCCGCCCGGCATCCTGCTCCACCCCCGGCCGTCTGCGAGGGGGTGAAGGGGTTTGTAGTACTAACAATCATACGTGCCGCCATCCTGGCAGGAGAGGGGGCGGCATTCCCCTGGTTTCTCGAATGCTCTTTGCAGGACCGGGATCTGGAGATATCGCCGGTACGGGCCGGGATTGGCCGGGCGACCCCCGGATCCGGGGGCGATATGGACGTATTTTCTCGATGATGGAGGGGGGGTCCCCGGGAGCGCGGCCATGCGCCCCATGCCAGAGGTACCGGAGGTTTCGGGCTTTTGCAGCGGGTGTGCCGGGAAATAACCGCCCTTCTTAGAGATCGGCAGGAGGGGCAAAGAGAAATCCACTTAAACAATTGCCGCAAAATAAAAGATGAGTTTTCGCACATTCATCAGGAGCACCACGTATGCAGATCCCCATCGCCCACCCACTCATCGGCCAGGAGGAGGCCGATGCTGTCCTGTCAGTCCTCGCCTCGGGCACGATCGCCCAGGGCCCGGTCACCACCGCCTTTGAAAACGAGTTCGCCGCGTACTGCGGCGTCCCCCACGCCGTCGCCGTGAACAATGGCACTGCCGCCCTCCATGCGGCCTTACTCGCGGCCGGGGTCGGGCCGGGCGACGAGGTGATCGTCCCGGCGTTCACCTTCTTTGCGACCGCCTCCTCGGTCTCGATGTGCGGGGCCGTGCCGGTCTTCGCCGATGTGGACGGGGTGACCGCCACGATCGACCCGGCCGACGTGAGCGCGAAGATCACGCCCCGGACAAAGGCCGTGATCGGCGTCCACCTCTATGGCCAGCCCTGCGACGCCGGGGCGCTTTGTGAGATCTGCTCCGACAACGACCTCGTATTCATCGAGGATGCCGCCCAGGCCCATGGCGCCACCTACAAGGGGCGGAAGGCCGGGGCGCTTGGCGACCTCGCCTGCTTCTCGTTCTATGCGACAAAGAACATGGCGACCGGCGAGGGCGGGATGGTGACAACTGCCTCCGACGAGTACGATGCTCGTCTCCGCCGGATCATCAACCACGGCCAGAGCGAGAAGTACCTCCACACCGAGCTCGGCTACAACTACCGCCTCACCGACATCGCCTCGGCCGTCGGGCGGGAGCAGCTGAAGAAGATCGACGGTTTCAACCACCGCCGGCAGGAGAACGCCGCCTACTTCAATGCCCACATCACCGCCCCGGGCATCGTGCTGCCGTCTGTTGCTGCCGGCAGGAGCCATGTCTGGCACCAGTACGCCCTCAGGCTCACCGAAGCGTTTCCTCTCTCCCGCGAGGCGTTCATGGCCTATCTCAAGGAGCAGGGGATCGGCAGCGCCATCCACTACCCGGTCCCGCTCAACCGCCAGCCGCTGTACCGTGAGTCGTCACCCTGCCCGGTCGCTGAGGCGCTCGCCGCCTCAGTGCTCTCGATCCCGGTCCACCCGGCCGTGACCGCAGAGGAGCGGGCGTACATCTGCGAGGCGATCAACGGGGTGAGCGAATGATGGACGCGGGCGTCATCGGCACCGGAGCGATGGGAAGGAACCACGTCCGGGTCTACACCGAACTCAAGGAGGTCGGGACCACCTATGTCTATGACCTCAACCGCGCCGGGGCCGAGGAGGTCGCCGCCGCCACCGGAGCGGAGATCTGCTCCTCGATGGAGGAACTCCTGCAAAAGGCCGAGTGCGTCTCGGTCTGTGTCCCCACCCCCTACCACTTCAACACCGCACAGCAGGTGATCGGGGCCGGCGTCCACACCTTAATCGAGAAGCCGATCTGCCTCACCGTCGAGGAGGGCGAGCGCCTCATCGAGCAGATCCCGGACGGTGTCACCGTCGGGATCGGGCATATCGAGCGCTTCAACCCGATCGTACGGGAGATCGGGGAGATCGTCGCCGCACCCCTCTATGTCGCCTTCCACCGGCACAACCCGGCCTCGGCCCGGGTCACCGGGTCTTCGGTCGTCGAGGACCTGATGATCCACGACATCGACGTGGTCTTCAACGCCCTCTTCCCCGGAAAGGACTACACCCTCTCCTCCAGCGGCACCGAGGACGTTGCAGGTGTCCTCGCCACCTTCGGGACGACGCCGGTCTACCTCTCGGCCTCCCGCAAGTCCTCGAAGAAGATCCGCTCGATCTACATCGAGGAGGAGAGGCGAACGATCGAGGCCGACTTCATGACCCAGGAGGTCTATGTCTACCGGAAGCCCTGCCACTACGACCAGACCGACGGGCTGTACCGGCAGGAGAATATCATCGAGAAGCTCCTGGTGAACAAGGTCGAGCCCCTCAAGACCGAGCTCCAGGCGTTTGTCAGGTGCGCCCGCGAGGGCAAGCCCTTCCCGGTGACGCCCGAGCAGGGGCTGCTGAACCTGCAGGTCTGCGAGGCGGTCAAAGTGGGCCTGGGCATATGAAGGTCCTCTCCATCGTGGGGGCACGGCCCCAGTTCATCAAGTGCGCCCCGGTCTCGGCCGCCCTGCGGCGATCGTGTCAGGAGGTGCTCGTCCACACCGGGCAGCACTATGACGCCAATATGTCGGACGTCTTCTTCCGCGACCTCGGGATCCCGGCGCCCGACTACCACCTCGGGATCGGCTCGGGGAGCCAGGGAGAGCAGACCGGGCGGATGCTCGCCGCCATCGAGGAGGTCATTCTGAAAGAGGAGCCAGATATGGTGCTCGTCTACGGCGACACGAACTCAACCCTGGCGGGAGGGCTGGCGGCGGCGAAGGTGCATGTACCGGTGGCGCACGTCGAAGCGGGCTTGCGGAGCTTCGACCGCGCGATGCCCGAGGAGATCAACCGGGTGCTCACCGATCACCTCTCCGCCCTCCTCTTCTGCCCGACCGATACGGCGGTGCAGAACCTCGCCCTGGAGGGGATCGCCGGAGGCGTCCACCTCACCGGCGACGTGATGGTCGACGCCCTCCAGCGCAACCGCTGCCTTGCCGCGGGTTGCGCTCCGATGCCCGGGCTGGAGGAGGGCGGCTACTACCTGGCCACCGTCCACCGCGCCAGCAACACCGACCAGGAGGGGAACCTGCGCTCGATCATGGGGGCCTTCGCCGCCCTCGACCTGCCGGTCGTCTTCCCGGCCCATCCCAGGACCAGGAAGTACCTGGCCGCCTACGGGATCGAGGTCGGGGCGAACGTCCAGATCATCGATCCCCTGCCATATCTCGACATGCTCCACCTCCTCTCCCATGCCCGCGCCGTCCTCACCGACTCAGGCGGGGTACAGAAGGAGGCCTATATCCTGGAGGTGCCGTGCGTCACCCTCAGGGAGAACACCGAGTGGGTCGAGACCGTCGAGGACGGCTGGAACGTCCTGGTCGGCGCCGACCGCTCGAAGATCATCGAGGAGACAGCACGGGCAGGCGGCCGGATAGGCCGGCACTCCGCCCGCTTCGGCGACGGCCATGCCGCCGAACGGATCGCCGCGATCATCACCGATTATGAACCCTGAAGACCAACCATAGAGGCATACAATGACCGAGAAACTCGCAACACTTATCAAACAGCGCGGACCTATTCAAACAATCGGCGTCTTCGGGATGGGCTACGTCGGCATCCCGGCCGCCCTCCTCTTCGCCGACGTCCCGGGCATCGAGCACGTCTACGGCTTCCAGCGCGCCTCCCGGACCTCGGGCTATAAAATAGAGATGCTCAACCAGGGCGAGTCGCCCCTGAAGGGCGAGGAGCCCGGGCTTGAAGACCTCCTGCGAAAGGTCGTCTCCGCCGGGAAATTCTCCTGCACCCCTGACTTCGCGAAGGTCGCCGAGTGCGACGCCGTCACCCTCGCCATCCAGACCCCATTCAAGGACAAGAAAGACCTCCTCCCCGACTTCACCCCCCTGATCGAGGGGATCAGGAATGTCGGGCGGCACCTGACGCCGGGGACGCTCGTCGTCCTCGAATCGACGATCACCCCGGGCACCACGACCGGCATGGCCCGGCAGCTCCTCGAAGAGGAGTCCGGCCTCGTGGCAGGCGAGGACTTCGCCCTCGCCCACGCCCCCGAGCGGGTGATGGTCGGGCGGCTGCTCAAGAACATCCGCGAGCACGACCGGATCGTCGGCGGGATCGATGACATAAGCACGAAACGCGCCGTCGAACTCTACTCCCCGGTGCTCACCGCCGGCCGCGTCATCCCGATGACCGCCACCGCCGCCGAGGTGACGAAGACCGCCGAGAACACCTTCAGGGACCTCCAGATCGCCGCCGCCAACCAGCTCGCCCTGTACTGCGAAGCGATGGGCATCAACTTCTACGACGTCAGGGCCGGGATCGACTCCCTCAAAGGCGAGGGGATCACCCGTGCGATCCTCTGGCCGGGCGCCGGCGTCGGCGGCCACTGCCTGACGAAGGACACCTACCACCTGGAACGGGGGGTGCAGCAGCTCGGGCCCGACGCCCTCGACTGGCCCGGGGACATCGCCTCCCTGTACATCACCTCCCGCCAGATCAACGACTTCATGCCGGCCCACATGCTCCGGCTGACGAAGTCGGCGCTGGCGCAGGCAGGCAAGACCCTCGCGGGTTCAAAGATCGCCCTGCTCGGCTGGGCGTTCATCAATGACTCCGACGATGCGCGGAACACGCCGGCGGAGCCGTTCTATGAGATGGCACGGGCGGCCGGGGCGGATGTTGCCGTGCATGACCCGTGGGTGGATCCCGCGACGGCGCCGGATGTGCCGGCGGGATTGTCGAGGGATTTAGAGGGGGTGCTTTCTGGTGCTGATGCGGTGGTGGTGTTCGCCGGGCATCGGGAGTACCGGGGGCTGGTGCCGATTGAGGTGCAGCGGTTGTGCGGGTCTGCGCGGCCGGTGATTGTTGATGGGAGGAATGTGGTGGAGCCGGATGGGTGGATCGAGGTAGGATTTGCGTACCGGGGGATCGGGCGGGGGGATAAGAATGGACACTCGATACAAGAGATAGCATGAGCCCTTAAGGACACAATATATTAACAGATAGGGCATCTATTACCCCCACATTCTTTTAATCCACTTAAAAACGGAATAGAAAATAACTGAGGTTAAAAATTGAAGATCCCACTGAGCAAGACAATGATCGACGTGCAATGGGCGTTCATCAGTATCGTCACAGCGTCACTGGCCCATTTTATACTCAGAATATTTATCGGAAAATATCTCGGAGCAGAAGGACTTGGAGTTTACACACTCACGTTCACTATTTATTTCTTTGGGATGGTTTTTGCTGCGTTCGGGATACATGTAGCATTAACAAAATATATAGCAGAATTTCTCGAAGATCGTGAAACTATCGATAGTGTAACGAATTTTCTGTAAAAATAATTTGGCCCTGAATCCAACCTAGATTTGCAGAAAGGAGAAACAGGGCCATGGATCCCTTAGCGTTAATCGAAGATTATCTTTCCGATAATGAGAATGGCATGAAGACCCTCATCACCTGGTTCCTCAACCAGGTGATGCTGCTCGAAGCCCTCCACCAGGCGGGAGCCGAGCAGTATGAACGAACCGATGCGCGGAAGGCTCACCGAAACGGCTACAAGAAGCGCTCTCTAAAAACCCGATATGGAGAAACGATCCTCCAGAAACCGCAGTTCCGAGAATTTCCCTTCGAAACACAGGTATTTGGACGCTATTCCCGGGTTGAGAAGGCTCTTGAGAATGCTATCTTTGAATCCTACCTTCAGGGAGTCTCAACCCGCCGGATCCAGGAGATTGTTGCTCATTTTGGCATCGAACAACTCTCTCCTGCTTCAGTATCCAGGATAGCAAAGGACCTCGATGAACAGGTCCATGCATTCCTTCAGAGGCCGATTGAACAGGAGATTCCCTATCTCTTTGTGGATGCTTCGTACTACAAAGTCAGAGAGGGACCACGGTACATCACCAAAGCTCTTCTGGTGATCGCCGGTGTTCGAATGGATGGCTACCGCGAAATCCTGGGAGCCAGAATCACTGATTGCGAGAATGAGATGTTCTGGTCGGGATTGTTCGAAGACCTCAAAGAACGAGGATTGGTGGGTGTCAAGATGGTTGTCTCAGATGGTCATGCCGGGATCCAGAAGGCGGCGGAAGCCACCTTCCTCGGCGCATCGTGGCAGATGTGCTCGGTCCATTGCACCCGGGCGGTTTTAAAGAATATTCCACGGAAACATCAGAAAGAAGTTGCTGAGTCCTTGAAGGAGGCATATGGGGACGAGGAGAGACTGCAGGAGCTTGCAGACGATCTGAACGAACGAGGATATCGGAAAGCGGCCAATACGATCGAGAGATTCATCCCGGGACTTATGAGTTACACGGCGTTCCCGAAAGAGCACGCAAAGCGGATCCGAACGACGAACATGATGGAAAGAGTCAACAAGGAACTGAAACGGAGAACCAAAGTTGTAGGGGCCTTTCCCAATGAAGAGTCACTCCTCAGGCTGGCAGGATCCATCCTGATGGACATCAATGAGGAGTGGGTGACCGGCAGAAGATATTTGACGATGGAGGGGGAATGATCAAACAAGGAGACAGGGCTCAGACGAATTACAGAAGATCTGAAACACTACCATTGTATTTTAACTCCCCCATTCTCCGTTCTCCCCACCAATCAAAAGATTTTAATATTTTTAATGCGCTTATCCATTAAGCATATGAAACCCCTCATCCGGATCAAACGTATCAAAGGGAAGGAATACTGGTACGAAGACACCCCCTACTACGACCCCGAAACAAAGCAGATCCGGCACAAATCCCGATATCTCGGGAAAAACATCGACGGAAAACCCGTCAAAGTACGGACCGAACCCGCCGGTGCATCCATCGCCTCCGTCCCCACAAACGCCTATTCTCACGGTCCTTTTCTGCCTCTCCTGGCAATCATCAAGGATCTTCACCTGGATGAGTACCTCTCATCATTGACAAGCGAGATCGAAACAAACGTCATTTTAGCGCTCTCCATGAACCGGGTCGTGCGGCCGATGGCCATGCACCTCATCTCGTCGTGGTACGAAGATACCTCCCTCTTCCTGACACACCCGGACCTCCCCCTCTCCAGCCAGCGGATCAGCGAACTCCTCTCCGAGATCGGTGAAAGCGGCGTCCCCGACGCATTCATGACGTCTCTCCTCAGGGGCATCGGTACCGACTCAACCCTGATCTACGACATCACCAGCCTGTCCAGTTACTCTCGGCTCATCCCGCTCCTCGAACACGGCTATAATCGGGACGGCCTCGATCTGCCGCAGATCAACTTCTCGCTCATCTTCGACACCGAGCACGCGATTCCGGTCATGTACGATATCTATCCCGGCAGCATCGTCGACGTTGTCACGCTGAAGAACACCGTCCACAGGCTCGGCGCGCATGGCATCCACAATTATACCATGGTCCTGGATCGCGGATTTTTCAGCCAGGGAAACCTGGAGGAACTCCTTCAGGAAGAGATATCCTTTGTCATTCCAGCCCCACTCACCCTCAAACAGGTGAAGGAAGTGCTGACGGAAGCACAGCGGGATCTCGAAAGCCCGCAGTACCTGCAGATATATCAGCAGGATCCGATCTTCGTGAAACCCGTTACCCTGACGATTCAGGGAAGTGTGGTTTTTGGATTCTGCTATTATGATCTGAAACGAGAGCAGACGGAACGCAACCTGTTCTACATTCGCCTGCATGACCTTAAAGCGAAACTCGAATCGAGTCGGATTCCCGGGTGGCGCAGGCCTGAAGAAGTATTCAAGGAGCGGGCGGGAAAGATGGCGAACTACTTTTCATGGCAGGTGGTCGACAACCGATTCCAGGTTGAGATCCGGAAGAATGCGGTCTCGCAGCGGGTAAACCGAATGGGAAAACAGATCATCCTCGCCCACAGTTCGCTCGACTGGCAGGAATGTCTCACGGTGTACCGGGAGCGCGACGCGGTGGAGAAGGCGTTCCGAACGTTGAAACAGGACATTCAGGTGATGCCCCTCAACGCGAAGAACGAGTCTTCGATGAAGGGATTTCTGTTTGTGACCTTCATCAGCCTGATCCTGAGGATGCGGTTGTTGAAGTGGATGAAGGAAACGGGGCTGATGGAGGACTATACGCTTGAGGGGATGCTGCTGGAACTGGCCAAGATCAAGAAGATCAAGCTTGCCAATGGCGAGATCATGGTGACGGAGATTTCGCGGAGGCAGAGGGCGATCCTTGAGAGGTTGGGACTATGTGCTTAATTTTCGGGAAGTCAGGACGCTCGGCGAATATTCAGCGGACTGATGAATAAAAAGGGTTTCTGACGAATCTGTCGATTTTCAGGCAGGATAGAGCGAAAATTCCTCTGAAATATCTTTAGAGAATTTCGAACAACCCCACCTCACCCAAAGTACTTTATAGTCCCGGATCGACCTTTTTCCCATGAGCACGTTTACCAATTTCGCGATCCACCACGAATATGCCAGCCTTGCAGCTCTGGGTGATCGGCTGGGTGAGGTCAGCGGTCTGATCGACTGGGATGCCTTCCGCCCTCTCCTTGCTGACCTCTACACCAACGCCGAGGGGCGAGGCGGCCGTCCGAACTATGACGTCGTTCTGATGATCCGGCTGCTGGTGCTTCAGCAGTGGTATGGCCTGTCTGACCCCGAACTGGAGCGTCAGGCGACCGACCGGATCTCGTTCCGTCACTTCCTGGGATATCCGGAAACCATTCCGGATCGGTCGACGGTCTGGCTGTTCCGGGAACGCTTGGCGCAAACCGGGAAGGATACCGCGATCTGGGATGAGTTCCAGCGGCAACTCGAAGTACAAGGGCTCGCCATCAAACGCGGTGTCATGCAGGACGCGACGTTCATCACCGCCGATCCCGGGCATGCTCCTGCCGGCACGCCCCGGGGAGATCAGGCAGAGACGCGGCGCAGCCGCGACGGCACCTGGGCCAAGAAGGGCTCGAAGTCACAGTTCGGGTACAAACTTCACATCCTGCTCGACAAGGACAGTCAGCTGATCCGCCGGATTGAGACCACCACGGCGTCACTCCATGACAGCAGGATCGATCTCTCCCGGGAAGGTGAGACGGTCTATCGCGATAAAGGCTATTTTGGGGTGAAACCGCAGGCATCTATGGACAAGACCATGCACCGGGCCGTTCGCAACCATCCCCTCTCCATCAAGGAGAACCGGCGGAACAAGGCCATCAGCAGAACACGATCGCTGGTGGAACGACCGTTTGCCGTGATCAAGCGGGTGTTCCATGCAGGCCACCTCATGGTCACGACGGTTGCCAGAGTGCACGTCAAGAACATCTTCTCCTGCATGAATTTCAACTTCAGGCAACTTCTTACCCTCAAAGCGCAAGCTGCCGAGCGATAGCTCTCGAGAAAATCCAAAAAACCCTCTAAATGCAGGGGTTCAGGAAGGAAACGGCTGAACAGCGAGGGGAAGAGGGCAGTCGGGAGCGAGTATCTGATGGCAGGGAGGAGTTAATCGCAATTCTCTCATGCCTGTTCTGTCTGATCGGGTTGTGGTCCAGTCTGTTCCCGCCGATCAGAAGGGATAGTCGTCCGGGTTGCTGATATATTCCTCGATATTCCTGAAGACGACCGTCGTTCCACCGCTCGTGACGAAGAAGCCGTCGCGAGCGATCACGACTCCCTCTAGGGATGTCCCCTCAAATGTTACCTTTCCATTGGGTGCGTAGAATACACCGGTAACGCGCCGGTCTCCCATATTTTTCAGGGTTATATCTCCGGAGCGTGCGATGATGACTATGTTGTTTGCGGTAGAACTCCAGGTCGGTGGTGAGTAGCCAGGGGCATCGTAACTGTCGGCATAGATCCTTATCCCGTCCGTCAGGGCCCCGCCTGAGACATATCCCCGTTCTGCATACCACTCTGCCGGCTTTGTTGGCGCGATTCCCTGATCTGGTATATCGACCCCCGGCACCGTCGCCTGGTGGACGCATTTTTTAAGGATCTCTTCGTCGTAGTAATTGGGGTGCTCTATCTTACCGGTGTAATAGATCCGTGCATCATCGACAAGCCATGGCGTCCAGTTCAGGGTCAGATCCCCGTCGACGTACACATTACCGTGTATTCTCGCGTCTTTGAGGAAGAAGTTGCCGGCGACGTACGTATCGCCGTAGATGTTTCTGCTGCCGCTTCCGAGCGTCAGATCGCCATTGACATAGATATTTCCAGGTTCAGTTGCCGATCCAAGGCCGGCACTCCCTCCGTCCAGGGTAACATCGCCGTCGATATAGATCTCTGAGACGGAGATGGAGGTGCCGCCATTGAGATCCGATGTAACAAGTCCTCCAGTAATAACGACCGTTGCTCCCGGCCCTGTGACGGTGTTCCCGCTGAAACTGAGGACGTTGCCGTAGACGAAGACATTCTCGTCGATGACAAAATTGATGAAGGACCTGTTCACGGGCACCACGATGGTGGGCGTCGGTGTCCCTGCCGTGCCGTTCTCGTAGAGGAGCCATTCCGAGCCGCTCTGGCCGACGCCGGCGGCGACGATCATGATCCTTGACGTTGAAGAGACACCTGGAAGGACGAGGGCCTGCCCGGTTCCCCATGTCGTCCAGTCTGAAGATTCATCGCCCAACGGGCTGTAGAGGGTGGCCTCGCCCGTCCGATCGATACCGTCGACGATGACTGCAAAGCGCCCTCGCTCGAGGGGGTCGCCGCCGTCGTGGTAGAGGTAGGTGCTCCCGTTCTCCTCATCGACATGGGCAAGCATTGCCGGGGCCGCGTCCCCCGGCGGGTTCGAGAGCATGACGACGCCGACGATCCCCACCGCCACCGCAAAGATGGCGATGAGGATCACGACGGCGATGATCTCGCTGGCAGCGGTGGTATTGTCATCCTGTTTTTTTTGAATCATCATCTTCCAGCTCTGATATCTGATGGTGGTTCAGAGTTACTTACACGATATGTGCCTCTGTTTTCAATGCATCGACGCCGAGGAGGCTGGTGTCATTATAAAGAAGAAATACAAGGGTGATGGGATCGCCGTCGTTGATGGTGTTGCCGGTGAAGGTGATTTCTTGCGAGAATATCCCCCTGCCCTCTGCCACATCTCGATAGATCGTCACCTCTTTTGTTCCGCTGCCCGATGGATCATTATAGGGGTATATCACGAGGTCGACACGCGTCACATCCTCACTGGTGATGTTTCCTTCGACGGTTCCTTTAATGGATCTCCCATTTCCTTGTTCTTTTGCTGTGAGATTAAATGGATCGCCAATAGGAGGTTCAATAATGATAATGGAAGGTTCAGGCGTCGGTGTAGGCCCCGGCGTCACCGTCACCACCGGTGTCACGGATCCTGACCCCCCGGCATCCGCATATGCCCCTGCCGCCGCCACTCCAAACCCATAGGGTTCGGCGATCACCGTCTCGCCGCCGCCCGAATCGACGACCGAGATGACGACCCGTTCGGGCGTGCCGCCGCCCGTGTAGGTGAGGTTCTCCCCGATCGACCAGATATCATCGCCAGCAAGGGAGAACTCGGTGGTCCGGTCCACAAGCCCGCTGCCATTGTCCACGTAGATCCGGTAGTTCCCCGCGGCGAGGGCGTCGCCGCCTTCATGGAGAAGCACAAAGGTGGTGTTGTCGGCCGTCGTTCCCGCTACCACGCTCACGTGCGGGATCTCTGAGGGCGGGGGCTGGGAGAAGAGCGCCACCGCCACGATCGCCACCCCGAGCACCGCCAGCGATACCAGGAGGACGGCCCCGATTACCTCGGAGACGCCCTGTTCGTCTATCATTTTCATCGTCTTCACCTCACTCGATCAATGATGCTGCCGTTGCGATACTCACCAGGTAGTCGGCCCGCACCGTCCTGAGGGTGACATCTCCTGTGGCGCCCGTATACCGGCCGGTGATGTTCATATATGCCGTTTCTGAGGCTCTTCCGACTGCATACCATGAAGGGTCGATCCCCTCGCGCAGTGCTGCCTCCTTAAACGCCCGCTCCCATGCCCGCGCCATGCCCTCGTCGCCCGCCTCGATCGAGATCTTCACCCAGGCGAAGGTGCCGGTGAGGTTTGCATAGGGCGGCATGTCACGCAGCCTTGTTTCGATCCGCACCGGCCCTGACCCGGCCAGGAGGGCCGATCCGGTGATGTTCACCGGGGCGATGCACACCGAGGCGTTGCCGCTGACATTGTAAACCGAGAGGGACGGTGACGCCCGCACCGTCGTCCCGCCGCTCTGGGTGAGGAAGACTCCGCCCATCTGGTAGGTCCAGGTCTGGTCCACCCAGTAGTTGTTCCCGGAAACATACTGGAGACTGCCGAGCGGGATCTCTGTTGCATTGTTCGGGGTCGTGATCGTCAGGACCGCCCCGCCTGACCTGACGCTCACCGCTCCGGACGACCCGGCCGGGCTGAGGATCGGGAGGGAAAGCCCTCCTCCTTCCGTCGCCGCCGACCCGGTGCCGAGGTCGAAGGCCGTCGAGAGGGTGACGCCGGTCACGTTATTTTTGTTCACCCAGAGCGAATCGAGGGCGATCTTGTAGTCGATGAACCGGTCCTTCACCATGTTCATATGCCCGATCTCGTTCGCCCGCCCCTCTGCCGGCACGGCATAGATCTGGTAGACGGAGAGCGCCATGACGAGCACTCCCAGAAGGAGCACGAATCCGACGACCTCGGAGAGACCTTCTTCGTTCCGGGCGGCAGGCATTGTACCGGAGTTTTTTTCTCGGGCTCTATATATTCCTTTCAGAATGTACGCCCCTGCAGATGTGCATAATGTTAAGAAATCACCGGTTCATAAATATAGGAAGATAAAATAGCGGGGAATTTTGACGTGTCCGAAATCACAGGCAGCACATCCCGTCTGGCGCGGGGCTGCGTCCTCTGTTATGAGGGCGCCAAGATGGTTCTTTTTGTGACCGGCAGGTGCGGGCGGGACTGCTGGTACTGCCCCATCTCTGAGAAGCGGCGGAATGGCGATCTGGTCTATGCAAACGACCGCGTGGTGACGTCGCCGGATGACATCATCGAGGAGGCCGAGATGATGAGCGCTCTCGGGAGCAGCATCACCGGGGGCGAACCCTTCCTGGTGCTCGACGTGGTCGTCAGCGCCTGCCGTCTCCTCAAGGAGCACTTCGGACCCGACCACCACATCCACCTCTACACCGGGATCGCACCGACAGAAACGCAGCTGCTCCCGCTCCGCGGGCTTGTCGACGAGATCCGTCTCCACCCGCCGCAGGAGATCTGGGGTCGCATCCTGGATTCTCCCTATGCCCGCTCGGTCGAGACTGCCCGCCGCCTCGGGTTCTCGATCGGGATCGAGGTGCCCTCCCTGCCCGGCATCGAGGCCCTTCGAGTGATCCTTCCAGACCTCGACTTCCTCAACATCAACGAACTCGAGTGGAGCGAGACAAACGCCGAAGCGATGCGTCTGCGTGGCCTCGACCTTGAGGACGGCCTTCACAACGCCGTCGGCGGCGCTGCGGCGCTGGCAGAGCCCCTTCTCGACGACCCGAAGGTGCACTTCTGCTCGTCCGGGTTCAAGGACTCGGTCCAGCTGCGCGAGCGGCTTCGGCGCATCGCCGAGAACACCGCCCGCCCCTTCGACGAGATCACCGAGGATGGCACCATCGTCTACGGGTTCCTCGAACTGGAAGACGACACCCTGCCGACGGTCCTCCGCGAACATATTTATGATATCGAGGTCTCTGGTAATCAGGTTGAGATGGCCTGGTGGGTGCTTGCCGAATTGAAAGATGAACTCCCCGGTAAAAAGTCCGTGATCGAGCGCTACCCCAATGGGGGGATCATCCTGGAGGTGACCCCGCTCTGAGGATCAGAGACCGGATCGATCCGCTCTACGAGCGCTACCTGCAGTGGCAGTGCAAACATATCCCCGGCCACATCGCCATCATTCAGGACGGCAACCGCAGGTATGCCCGTCTCCTCGGTGTCGGAACGATCGAGGGCCATCGTGCAGGCGCCGAAACGACCCAGCAGGTGCTGGAATGGGCAAAGGATCTCGGGATCAGGACGATCACGCTCTACTCCTTCTCCACCGAGAACTTCAACCGTGACGAGGGTGAGGTCAACTACCTCTTCGATATCTTCAAGGAAAAGTTCATCGGCGTTCTCAGCGACGAGCGGGTCCACGCAAATCAGATCAGGGTCCAGATGATCGGCGACCGATCGATGCTCCCTCCAGACCTTCTTGAGACGATCGAAGCCGCCGAAGAAGCCACCCGCCACTACAGCCGCTTCTTCCTCAACATCGCCCTTGCCTACGGGGGCAGGAACGAGCTGGTCCATGCCGCCAGGCGGGTCGTCGCCGGCGTCCGCGAGGGTTCAATCGCCCCTGACGAGATCACGCCGCGTACGGTCGAGAACTACCTGTACGAGGGCCTTCATCTCCCCCCGGTCGACCTGATCATCAGGACCGGGAACGAGCGGCGCACCTCGAACTTCCTGCCCTGGATGGCAAACGGAAACGAGTGTGCCGTCTATTTCTGTGCGCCGTACTGGCCGCTCTTCAGGAAGATCGATCTCCTGCGGGCGATACGCCTCTATGACCAGCGGATCCGTGCCGGAGAATAGGGGTCATCAGGCCCCAAAACGTCTTTTTCTTGCCCCGAAGTCTCTCAGTGCCCTGAGAAAATCGATCTTCCTGAACAACGTCCAGTTCACGTCCAGGAAGAAAAACTCCGAGTAGACCGACTGCCAGATGAGAAAATCGGTGAGATAGTTGCCGCCGGTCTTGATCACCAGGTCAGGGGCGCACCTGAAGGTGAGGTGCCGTTCGATCACCGCCTCGTCGATCTCGTCGGCACAGATCTCCTCTGCGGCGATATTTCTGATGCATGCGGCGATCTCTTCCCTTCCGCTCTTGCCGACGGCGACGATGACGTTCATCCCCTCTCCCGTCGTCTCGATCCGGTCACCGATATGGAGGTTGAGCCTGCCGATGGAGGCGATCTTTCTGATCTCCGGCAGACAGGGTGCGATCCGGCCGGGGTCGTCGGTGGAGATATGAAAGGTTGCGGCCTCAAGCCCGGCGTCCCTGCACCACCCGGCCACCTCGACGATCTTCTGCGGGGCCTCGATCATATCCTCCTCGGTGATCATGAAACAGATCTCTCGGGGAAGGACGGTGAGGCTGCGTTGCAGCCTCCGTTCATAAAACCAGCGGATCATCTCCGCCTCTCCAGGAGGGCGTCGGCAGTGCGGGTGTTGAGGACGTCATTGGGCCCGCACCATCCCCGGCGGGCCAGGGCGACGCCATATCTCATATGGGCAAATTCAGGCTTTCGGTGCGTGTCGGTCCCGATCGCAAGTATCACGCCCCTTTCTTTTGCCTGCCTGATATAAATATCATCCAGATCCATCCGCGCCGGCGATGCGTTGATCTCAAGGGCCGTCCCGGTCGCGGCCGCCGCCTCGATGACCCTTCCGATGTCGAGCGCTGTTCCGGGGCGGTGGCCGATGAGGCGGGCGGTCGGGTGCCCGAGGATATCGACGTGCTCGTTTTCGAGGGCGGCGATCACCCTCCGTGTCATGGTATCCCCGTCCTGCCTGAAGGCCGAGTGCACCGAGGCGACCACCAGGTCGCAGGCTTCAAGTGCTGCATCAGGGAGAGAAAGCCTCCCGTCCGGGAGGATGTCGGCCTCGACCCCGGCGAGAAGGGTGCAGGACGCCGTTCTGTTCACCGCCCTGATCTCCTGCCGCTGTTTCTCCAGCCGTTCGGCGTCGAGGCCGTGAGTGATCCCGATGCCGGCCGCGTGATCGGTGATCAGGATGTACTCGTAGCCCATCCGCTCTCCCTCTGTGGCGATATCTTCCAGGGAGAGCACGCCGTCGCTCCATTCCGAGTGAACGTGGAGGTCCCCCCTGATCCCGGTCTCGTCCAGGAGAGGGGGAAGTCCCCCGCCCAGGGCGGCCTCCACCTCCCCGCGGTCCTCCCTGAGTTCAGGCGGGACCGGGTTCATCCCGAGGGCGGAAAATACGCCCTCCTCTGTCGGGAAGGTCAGAAGGTTTCCCGATCCCCGGTCGGTCAGGCCGTACTCGTTCAGGCGCATCTCCTTTCGCCCGGCGATCTCCCTGAGCCTGATGTTGAAGGCCTTCGAGCCGGTGAGGTAGATCAGCATGGCGCCGATCGATCCGGGATCGGCAAACCTGACGTCGGCCCGCCGCCCGCCGATCGTCACCGAGATCTTTCGTTCCCCCTCGTCGATGACGGTGTCTGCGATCTGCCTGAGGGCCAGTCTCGTCTCCCGTGGCGGTGCCGTCGTGACGATGTCGATGTCCCCGATGGTGGAGCGGCCGCGCCTCAGGCTCCCGGCCACCCATGAATCCCCCGGGATTGCGGCGGTCAGCGCCGCGGCCAGTCGTTCGGCCTCGGCCCGGTTCATCCGCCCTGCCCCTTCTTTCGCCTCTGCGATCGCCTTCAAGATGTCGTCTTCCTTCTTTGCCCCGAACCCTTTCAGGGCCCTGATCCGGCGGCTTCGTGCTGCAGCCTCAAGGGCCTCGACTCCATCCACCCCGAGTTCGGTCCAGAGCCTTCTGACCGTCTTCGGGCCGACACCATTGAGCGCGAGGAGGGGGATGAGGCCAGGGGGAGTGGCGGCACGGAGCCTCTCCAGCTCGGCACAGGTGCCGGTATTCAGGATATCCTGTATTTTTCCGGCGATCGCCTCTCCTACGCCGGGTATCGCCTCGAGATCCTCTGCGCTCAGAGAGGAGACCGGCTCTGCGAGATGATCGATCTGTTCGGCCGCCCTCGTATAGGCCCTGATTTTGAAGGGGTTCTCTCCCTGGATCTCCAGCAGCGTGCCGATCTCACCGAGGAGCCGTGCCACCTCCCGGTTGCTCGTCGCCATGCATGAGGGTGGGCGTGTTCCTATATAGCGCTTGAGTGACCGCCCTCTCTTCTGTCTCCCTTTCTGCAGGGAAGCAAATCCATATGAGCAAAAAGCTCAAATGGAATGTATGAATTCCTCCGTCCGTGAAGACTGCCTTGAGGCAATTCTCACCCTGACGCAGGCGAACGGTGGCTCTGTGGCCGCAGACGGGATCCTGGCGGCGGTGGACGCGGACAGGGCCGAGGTTGAGGCATGTCTCGCGGGACTTGTTGCCGATGGAACGGTCCGGAAGGATGATCAGGGATATCTCCTCTCCACCGAGGGAAAGCGCGTTGCCGAAGCGGTCCTCAGAAAACATCGCGTCCTTGAGTGTTTCCTCTGCGAAATGCTTGGTATGGACACCGGGGCCGCTTCAAAAGAGGCCTGTGTCCTCGAGCACGAGATCTCTGACGAGGCCATCGACCGCCTCTCCAGGTACATCGAGCGGCCCGGCCACGGCCCGAGGCGGCATTGTGCCGGCCGTTGCCGCGAACACAGCCTGCTGGAGTTTGCCGAGGGCGATCTCCTCGAGATCACCCTGATCCGCTGCCTCAGCCGGAATCGCCGTCTGATCGACCTCGGCCTCATACCGGGCGAGCAGATCACGATCAGGCGCAAACTCTATAACGATGCCGTTGTGGTCAGGGTGAAGGGTGCGGATATCGCCCTCTCTCCTGAGATCGCATCGACCATCTTCGCGGAGCCGGTCAGATGAGGTGCGCGCTCATCGGCAACCCGAGCGTCGGCAAATCCCTGATCTTCAACCAGCTCACCGGCCTTGGCGTCGAGGTGAGCAACTACCCGGGGACGACGGTCGAACTGATGCAGGGAAAACTCTGTCACCAGGGTTCGACCCTGCAGATCGTCGATCTTCCCGGGATCTATTCGATGGACGGCGACTCGGCCGAGGAAGAACTCGTCCGGACCTACCTTCTTTCAGAACCCCCTGATGCGGTGATCGCCGTCCTTGACGCCACCAGGATGGAGCGGAACCTCTACCTCCTCCTCCAGCTCGCCGAATACGGGATCCCGATGGTCGTCGTCATCAACATGATCGACGAGGCGGCGCAGCAGGGGATCATCATCGACAGCGGGCGCCTCTCCTCGGTCCTGGGAGCGCCGGTGATCGAGACCGCCGCATCCCTGGGAAAAAACATCGGCGAGATCATCCCGACGGTCCTCTCTTCGGCGCGGCCGGCCGGGATCGCCGTCCCCTATACCCCGCAGATCGAGGCCGCTATCAGGAGCCTTGGTAAACTCTACGGCGCCACCCGCCTTCAGGCCCTTCACGCCCTTCAGGGTATCGGCAGTGCGAGCGAACTCGTCGAAGGGGCGCGAACGATCGCCGGGGAAATCGAGGCCCTCAACCACATGTCGGCCCACCAGATCATCGGCGCAAACCGGCACCTCTGTGCCCGCCGGATCGCCGCCGACGTCGTCGGGGCTCAGGAACCTGACCGGCGCTTCTCGGCCGACCGTCTGCTCACAAAGGCGATCCCCGGCATTCCTATCCTTGCCGTGGTCCTCCTCTCGATGCTGCTCACCGTCTTTATCGCCGGCTCGTTTCTGGAAGAACTCATCGTCGAGATCTTTACCCTCCTGGTGATCGAGCCGTTTCAGACCCTTTCCCTCCCGCCCCTTGCCACCGCCCTCGGGATGGCGGTCCTCCTTGCCATCGTTGCCGGCCTCGGCATCGCCTTTCCCTTTGTCCTCATCTTCTATATCCTCCTCTCCATCGTTGAGGATACCGGCTACCTGACGCGGGCGGCGTTCCTTGCCGACCGGTTGATGCACGGCCTCGGCCTCCACGGCGGCGCCATCATCCCGATGGTAATGGCCTTCGGCTGCAATGTGCCCGCGGTGATGGCGGCAAGCCAGCTCCGGACGGTGCGAGAACGGACGATCGCCGCCTTTCTGGTCACCATGGTCCCCTGCTCGGCCAGGACGGTGATCATCACCGGGATCGTGGCGGCGTTTGTCGGGTTGTGGGCGGCCCTCTCCATTTACCTGATCGTCCTCGTCCTGATCATTCTCACCGGCGTGTTTCTGGCACGGAATATCCCGGGCGGGCAGTATGGTATGATCCTGGAGATGGCGCCGTTGCGGATGCCCGATCCCGTGCTGGTCATGAAAAAATCGTGGGGGCGTATCCAGGAGTTTCTCTTTATCGCCATGCCCCTGCTGCTCGCGGGCAGCGTCGTCCTCGGCGCCCTCGACTACTACGGTGTGGTGGACGCGTTCTCCCTCATCGTCGCTCCGGTCTCCGAGGGATACCTCGGGCTCCCTGCCTATGTCACGACAGCCCTCCTCTTCGGGATCCTGCGCAAGGAGATGGCGTTTGAAACCCTGGCCGTGCTCTCCGGCACTGCCGATCTCGGTTCGGTGCTGACCGGCGTCCAGCTCTATACGTTTGCGGTGATCAGCGTGCTGTTTGTCCCCTGTATCTCGACAATCGCCGTGATACTCCGTCAGATTGGGATAAGGGTGACGCTGGCCGTCTCGGCCTACACGATTACGCTCGGCTTTTTAATAGGGGGACTCATACACTTTATCGCAGGATAAAGATGGACCCGTTCAGGACCGGCATCAGGAAGATCGATGAGAAGACGGGCGGCATTCTGCCCGGATCCAATCTCCTCCTTCTTGCGCCTCCGTTTGCCGATGCCGAACGGCTTGCCATGTACCTGGGGCAACCCGGCGACTCGGATTATACGGTCGTCATTTCCACCGATCAGGACGCGCAGGAGCTTGTGACGGCCTTTGGCCTTCCCGAGTCTGAGCGCGATCGCCTCTGGATCATCGATTGCATCACAAAGACCCTGGTCCCGGTCATCGCTGACGAAGATCAGGTGAAATATGTCGGGAGCCCGGTGGACCTGACCGGCATGGGGATCAAGTTTACGAAGATCCTCGACGGCATCCAGAGGGCGGAAGCGGCACAAAACGACCTCTCAGGCACGCCGAGAGTGCGCGTATGCATCCTTTCTCTCTCAAGTTTTCTGATCTATACCAGACTTGAGGTGATCTACCGCTTTTTCCATATCCTCTCTGCCAGGATCAGGCGGATGAACGGGATCGGCATTTATCTTCTCAATCCTGAGGGCGTCGACGAGAAGACGATCTCGACCCTGAAACAACTGATGAACGGCATGATCGAGGTGAAGGAGGATGCGGCCGATCCGACGGTGCGGATCCTCCGCTGCCAGATGATGAACGGGGAGTGCGTGCCTTCTGTCCGGTACCGCTTCTCAGGCAGCGACCTTGTGGAGGAGCCATGATCTATACCGGCATCACGGCTCTGGACGAGATGATCGGTGGGGGCGTACCGCGAGGAAAGCGGGTGCTCTTCTCCCTTGCGCCGGGTGTCGAGGGGCAGCAGTTCATGTTCAGCGCCCTGAAATGCGCGCACCGTATGGGGAAGCGCTGCCTTGTGGTCGTCCCGCACACCTCCGCCGAGGCTTTCCTCGCCGACCTCTCGGCAACACCCTATGGCATGGAGGCCGATGACCGGTTGATCTTCCTGGACTCGTTGTCGTTCGAGGAGATCGAAGCGAATTCCCGTACGCCCGAGGCCGAGTGTGCGGCCTGGAAAGAACAGATCGATACGATCTGCAGGAATGGCCCTATCAATGCGATCTTTCTCTACTGCAACCGCCTCTGTGATGAAATCGGGACGGAACATGCCCTCGCCCTCTTCTTCGGGCGGTCTCTGAAGGGGGGGGCGACGCTTTTTGTGGAGTATCTCAATCTCTATGACGAGGAGCATCTGGATGATCTGACGGCGTCCTGCCTCTTCGATCTTGTCCTCTCCATCGGCGAGGGCTATGGCAACATCCTTTTTTTCAACCATTTTATGGTCAGGCATGTGACCTGGACGTCCCTCCCGCCCCGCCAGATCCCCTATATGATCCGCGAAGACGGTTCTGTCGCGCCGCAGATCCCAAAAATCGTCGTCACCGGTCCGACTGATGCCGGGAAGACCACGTTTATCCAGACAGTCTCGGAAAACTGGGTATCTTCGGACAGGATAGGAATATCCGGGTCTGCGACAACGGTGGCGATGGATTTCGGTCATCCTCTGGTTTCCTGCCGGGGTTTCGAGATCACGCTTGTAGGGACCCCGGGGCAGGAGCACTTCGGTCCGATCATCACCCATCTGCTCACCAATGCGACCGGCGTGATCTTCGTCGTCGACGGCACGCGTGCTGAATCCCTGAGCCGGGGCCTGGATATCCTGGGAATGGTCAGGCGTATGAGGATCCCCTTTGTCGTTGCGGTGAACAAGAGAGAGCTGCCGGGCCAGATCTCAGATGCGACGCTGCGCACCCTGCTGCGCCTTTCGGAGCGCATCCCCCTCCACCACATCTCAGCCCTCAACAGGGAGGAGGCGATGGGCGTGATCGACGCTCTCATCATGCTTATTACACGTGAAACCTTTCTGGAGTAGGAGACGATGCTGACATTTATCGGGCTTGGCCTCTATGACGAGACAGATATTTCGATCAAAGGGCTCGACCGCATCAGGCGGTCTGACCATGTGTTTCTCGAATGCTACACCTCGGTGCTGACCGGGACGACGCCTGAACAGATGACCGAACTCTTCGGGAAGGAGGTCGGCATGCTCTACCGGGAGGACGTCGAAGGGCACCCTGAGACCTTTCTTGAACTGGCAAAGGAGTCCGACGTGGCGTTTCTCACGGCGGGCGACCCGATGGTATCGACCACGCATATCGACCTTCGTATCAGGGCCGCCGCAATGGGGATCAGGACAGAGATCGTCCATGGCGCCTCGATCGTGAGCGCGGTCTGCGGGCTGACCGGGCTGCAGAACTACCGTTTCGGCAAGTCCTGCTCTCTTCCGTTTCCCTATGGCAAATGGGCCCCCACGACACCGATCGAGGTAATCGAACAGAATATCGCCGACAAACTCCACACCCTCGTCTATCTTGACATCCAGCCTGACCGCTATATGCGCATCCCCGAAGCGGTCAGGATGCTCGAAGAGATGGCCGCGGCGCGGGGCGTCTCGATCCCGGTCTATGTCGGCGTGGCCAGAGCCGGGTCAGGCTCGCCCGTGGTGGCGGCCGGCACCGCCGCCGCTCTTGCCGGGGTGGACTTCGGCGGCCCCCTGCATATTCTGGTCGTGCCCGGCGACCTCCATCTGATGGAGCGCGAGTACCTCGAAACCTTCGCCGGGCTATGACGCCGCTTCTCGCCGCCCTTGCCGCCGCTCTCGATTCGATCGAGCCGCTCCCGCCTGAAGGGACTCCTCTCGGGGCGGTCTCGGCCGTCATTATGCGGATGGCCCGCTCTTATCTCTCTGATGGGATGGTTTTTTGTGAGCGGGGCGACGATGTCAACGCCCACGCAAGCGCCGCCTATGCATTCGGCTGGCTGGACGCCGGGTCATATATCGGCTTTTTTTCAGGTCTGAATGCTGAAGAGACTCGCTCCTTTGACGGTGCGATCCCGGAGGCGCAGCAGCATCGGCTCCTGGAGAAGACCGGCCGGTATGAACGCCTGCTCTGCGAGGCGACCTGCTCACTCTCGCCGGCGCCTGATCCCGAGACCCCGATGTATGCGGCGGCCGGGCATCTCCTCTTTGAGGGGCAGGGAGCCCTTGAACGCGGGAGAAGGCTCTCTGATGAGGGCAGAACCGCCGCTGCCCTCGGGTGGTTTTCCTATGGTTTTGGCTGGCTCGATGCAGGCGTGCAGGCCGGTCTTTTCTCTGTTGTCGGATCGCGGGAGATCTTTACGGTCTGATTGCCCGGCAACGCCTCTTTTTCCCGCTCTCAATCCTCAAAGGGTTTATAGTATGCTCTATAATCTTATGGAACAGAAAGTGCGTGCCGTCTGGATCAGGCATGCTCGAGGACTGCATGAAGAGGTCTCAATGGAAATGGCTCGGGGTCTCCCTCGGGTTCAGCAGTATTGTGCTCGCACTCGTCCTGTACTTTACCTTTGACGAGTCGACCATTGAGTACATCCTGAGACTCAATCCCTGGTACCTCGCCCTTGCCCTTGCCGGGCATGTTGTCGCCCTCGGCTTCTGGGCGCTGCGCCTGAAGACGATGTCCCGCTCCCTCGGGTATACCGTCGGCTTCCTCCACTGTCTCAATGCCGTCTTTGCAAACCTGCTCATCGCCGCCATCACCCCCTCGCAGGCCGGGGGCGAACCGATCAGGATCCATGAACTCTACCGTGCCGGCGTCAGACTCGGCGATGCCACCGGGGTGGTGATCATGGAGCGGATCCTGGACGGCGCCGTGCTCGTCGGCATCAGCATGATCACCATGCTCCTCCTCGGCCAGCAGTGGCAGAGCATCGCCCCGGGCATGGCGGCGTTCATATACATCTCCTGGGGTCTGATCGCCGTTCTGGTCCTGTTCTTCATATACTCGGTGAAGAAACCCGGGGTGCTCAAGGGTCTCCTCCACCGGATATCGCTCTGGCTCGACCGCAGAAAACGCCGCCGCAACGTCGAGAAACTGAACGCCCTTCTCGACCGCATCGACGCCGAGGTGGACAATTTTCATGGGAGCCTCGCCCGTTTTGTGAGCCATGGAATCGCCGGACTGATCTGGGGGACGTTCTGCACCGTGATGTTCTGGTGCATTGAGTTTGCGATCGCCTCGGTGATCCTGATGGGTCTGGGATCGCAGCCGTTCTTTGTCGAGTCGTTCATCGCCCAGATCATCATCGCCCTTTTGATGATGGTCCCCCTGACCCCGGGCGGTTCGGGGATCGCCGAGGTCCTGGCCACCTCGCTCTACGGCATTTTTGTGACCTCCTCGGTTCTCGGCGTGTTTGTGCTGCTGTGGCGGATGGTCTTTTATTATTTCAATATCGTTCTCGGGCTTGCGGCGAGCGTCGGTATCCTCAGGCGCGAGGTGGTGAGGACCGACCGTCGCCGCAACCCTTAACTCCCATGAGGATATCTCCTACCTATGGCTGCCGTGGATGCGGTTGTTCGGGGAGTCTTTTTCACCGCTGCGTCGGGAGGAGCGGTTCCTGCTGTTCTGCTCGATCTTTCCAGCGGCAGGTCGCTTCCGATTTATATCGGTCTATGGGAAGCGATCTCAATAAACAACGCACTGAATCACGATCTTCTCCCGAGGCCGGGTACGCATGACCTTTTTGTGGCCATGCTCGATTCCTTCGGGATCAGGGTGACCGGCCTCCTGATCGACGACCTGAGAGACGGCGTTTTTTACGGGCGGCTCATCTCGGTCAGGAGCGATACCGAGGAAAGCCTGGACTGCCGGCCGAGCGACGGGATCGCCATCGCTCTTCGCTCAGGCGCCCCGATCAGCGTGGACCTTGAGGTGGCCGAACAGGCAGGGGTGGATGAGGGATCCCTCCCTGACTGCGTCGATCTCGCCACCTATCTCTCCTGAAGAAAAAGGGTTATTTTCGCCGCGCCGCCAGCTCGGTGAGGATCTCCTCGAACTCGATGCCGGCCGCCCTGAGGGCGATCATGAAGTGAAAGAGGACGTCCGCGCCCTCCTCGATGGTCCGCTGGTCCACGCCGTTCTTGACGGCAAGGATAAACTCGGTCGCCTCCTCTCCGAATTTTTCGAGGGACTTGTCGATCCCTTTCCGGTGGGTGAGAACAGAACTCACGTAGGAGTCGGGGGAGGGGTGGTCGGCCCGATCATTGATGGTCGTCCAGAGTTCTTCGATCATTTCTATGTCCTTCATGCTTCGCTCGCCTCCTCGTGTGCCAGCACGACATCGCCGATTTCATGGCCAAAGAAACGTTTTACCAGTAACCTGGCCTTCTCTATAGTGCTCCCCCCTTTGCCGATAGCGATCCCGAGGTCACTTCTTTTTCCGACGACGACATTGATTTTACCTCCTGGTTCCGCCTCCAGGGATGTCAGCACCTCGGCAGGCCTGAAGATGTTTGCAATGAATGTTTTCTCGTCCTCGGCGTACTCGACCATCTCGATCCTTCTTCCCAGGACTTTCTGCATCTTTCTGATATTTTCACCCTTTTTGCCGATGGCGAGGCCCATATCGCCGGGCTTAATTACATAGATCACGCGGTCGAACCGCTCGTCGATGAGGCAGTCCACTGCTACCGATTTGGTGAGGATCCGCAGCTCCTCGATATATCTCCTCTCTTTAAAGCCGATATTTCTGTACATTTCAATATCCCTTTTTATTACGTTTAAGACGCCTTTTTTTCAGGTTTCATGTATGCGCTCGAAACGCTGTTTCATGAGCGATGTGAATATCTATGCGTTAATCTGTGGTTACTCTGTCAGGTATTCTATATAGTATGTGCAGGTTCGGAAAAAAAGGTTGGCAGGATTTCCCTACAGGTATCTCTGCACTGGCAGGACATTATGAATGAGGGTTGGATGGAGTCGAAATGGCATGGGGTCGGTGATATCCCGACGAAGGGTGAGGTTCGGCCGCCCGCCGGATACCACTGGACCGACATATATTTTTATATTATATATATATTCCGGTGCTGTTCAGGGCAGGATATGTTGTATGCCCGCGCCTCCTGGGTGGATCCTCCCGCTGTTCTCCTTCACGATGACCTCCAGGTCCTCGGTGCAGTGAGAGGGGGCAAGATAGGCGAGAGTTTTCAGCGCCGCACGGTCGGCTTCAGATATGGTGTGGAATCCTCCTATCGCCCCAAAGACCGGTCCGTGCCCTTTGACAATCTCGATGATCCTGCTGATGTGAGGGTGTGCGCAGCCCGCGACGATCAGGAAGCCCTCTGGTGTGCTGATGGCGAGGGACTGCTCGGGTATGGAACCGCCGCACGGGCCTGTCGATGCGATGCCGTCTTCTATCTCCCGCCACTCTCCGGTGACCGTTGCTCTGGCCTGTTCCCTGATGGCGGCCAGTTTCTCCTCTGAAAACCCGGCCGGGACGAAGACCTCGAGGTCGGGATTTTTTCCGAGGACGGCGGAGATTCCGCCGACGTGGTCCCAGTGGTCATGGGAGAGGACGAGCGTTTTGATCTCTGCCAGATCGATGTCGAGCGTCCTGAGGTTTGCGGCGAGCACCGCAGCGTCCCCGCCGGTGTCGAAGAGCAGCGATGCTTCGGGGATATAGCAGGAAAACCCTTTTGCAGGGGTGAGGGCCGGATCGAAGGGGATGTTGTTGTAGGTCTCGATGATCGTATACATCGAGAAGAGAAGTTCCTGGCCCTGAATAATGGTATCGTTTGAGGAAAAAAAAGGGTTCACCGGCAGAGGTAGGTGATGCTCACCGATGCCGTGACTTTCACCTCGCCGGACTCGATCGGGGTACGCGCCGCCCCGCCCATCTCCATGGTGTCGGCCTTGAGGTAACTGCTGTACATCGGGACATAGGTGCTCCCGATCGAGATGTCTTTGACGCCGGTGACGGTCACGCCTGCTGCTGCGGCGACGACGTCGGCATCGGTGCGAGCCTGTCCGACGGCTCTGGTGAGGGCTTCACCCCTGAACTGCTGCTCTTTTTCCGGGCTGAGCGTGAAGTAGAGGCTGTTTACCCTGTTTGCACCGTTTGCAACGGCAATGTCGATAATTTCTCCTGCCCTGGTGACGTCGGCGAGGGTCACCTGCAGGGTGTTGGTGACATGGTAGATCGTCTTCTGGCTGCCGAAGGGTCTGTCGCCCTCAGACGTCTCTGCCCAGATGTTGTAACCGGTGGTCTTCATGTCTTCGGCGGCGATGCCGGCCGCCTTGAGGGCGCTGTTCACGGTGTCCATGATCTGTGCGTTTACTGCCTGGGCGACCTTCGGATCGGTGTCCTGGGTCTCGACGGCAAAGGAGATTACGGCGCGGTCAGGGGTGGTGGTGATCTCGCCGGTCCCTGATGCGTGGATCAAACGCTCGTCGGTGGTGTCTGTGGCGGCACTGGCGCTCCAGACGCCTGCGGCCAGCAGCACCATCAGAGCGGCGCAGAGAATGAGTGTTCTGGTTCTCATGGTTATCATGTTGTATTCTGCTTGCACTATACAAATATCTTCTCTTGACTTCAAAATAATTCGCAGTTATTGTGGCTCTGATTGTTAATACGGGTGATTATATGCGTTTTTATTCGGTGTGCTCTCCCGATGAAGAGCGAGTGCCCTGATCGTTCTGGAGATGCGGACTACCCCGCACCTGGTGGCCCTGGTCTCCCTGCCCGATTCTGATGAAGGTACCCCGGGTTCTGCCCGGGCGAATCCCTATATTTGTGTCGGCGGCAGGAGATCTGATGGTTTTTTCTTTCGTTCCCGGGGTTTTTGCCCGTCCCGCCCTGCTGCCATACAAAAACCTTAATGATGCGGAAAATTCGAGATGTACATGGGAAATATGGCGAGAAAATCACGCTCGATGGCTGGTGCCGGTAGTGTTTCAGATCTTCTGTAATTCGTCTGAGCCCTGTCTCCTTGTTTGATCATTCCCCCTCCATCGTCAAATATCTTCTGCCGGTCACCCACTCCTCATTGATGTCCATCAGGATGGATCCTGCCAGCCTGAGGAGTGACTCTTCATTGGGAAAGGCCCCTACAACTTTGGTTCTCCGTTTCAGTTCCTTGTTGACTCTTTCCATCATGTTCGTCGTTCGGATCCGCTTTGCGTGCTCTTTCGGGAACGCCGTGTAACTCATAAGTCCCGGGATGAATCTCTCGATCGTATTGGCCGCTTTCCGATATCCTCGTTCGTTCAGATCATCTGCAAGCTGCTGAAGTCTTTCCTCGTCCCCATATGCCTCCTTCAAGGACTCAGCAACTTCTTTCTGATGTTTCCGTGGAATATTCTTTAAAACCGCCCGGGTGCAATGGACCGAGCACATCTGCCACGATGCGCCGAGGAAGGCGGCTTCCGCCGCCTTCTGGATCCCGGCATGACCATCTGAGACAACCATCTTGACACCCACCAATCCTCGTTCTTTGAGGTCTTCGAACAATCCCGACCAGAACATCTCATTTTCACAATCAGTGATTCTAGCTCCCAGGATTTCCCGGTAGCCATCCATTCGAACACCGGCGATCACCAGAAGAGCTTTGGTGATGTAGCGTGGTCCCTCTCTGACTTTGTAGTACGAAGCATCCACAAAGAGATAGGGAATCTCCTGTTCAATAGGCCTCTGAAGGAATGCATGGACCTGTTCATCGAGGTCCTTTGCTATCCTGGATACTGAAGCAGGAGAGAGTTGTTCGATGCCAAAATGAGCAACAATCTCCTGGATCCGGCGGGTTGAGACTCCCTGAAGGTAGGATTCAAAGATAGCATTCTCAAGAGCCTTCTCAACCCGGGAATAGCGTCCAAATACCTGTGTTTCGAAGGGGAACTCTCGGAATTGTGGTTTCTGGAGGATCGTTTCTCCATATCGGGTTTTTAGAGAGCGCTTCTTGTAGCCGTTTCGGTGAGCATTCCGCGCATCGGTTCGTTCATACTGCTCGGCTCCCGCCTGGTGGAGGGCTTCGAGCAGCATCACCTGGTTGAGGAACCAGGTGATGAGGGTCTTCATGCCATTCTCATTATCGGAAAGATAATCTTCGATTAACGCTAAGGGATCCATGGCCCTGTTTCTCCTTTCTGCAAATCTAGGTTGGATTCAGGGCCAAATTATTTTTACAGAAGATTCGTTACACTGTCCTGGTGCCGGTGTCTCCTCCTGCGAAACGACGGCCGGGGATGACGGCCGCATTGGGGGAGGGGAGCCTGTCCGGCGTGAGGTGTGCGAACTCTGCGGTGACCTTTATGCGGTGACCGCCGGGGAGGGTGTGATCACCGGACTCTGTCCGGCATGCCGCCGGAAGGCGGTGCGGATCTGTCCGTACTGCGAACGGCCCTATCGGACCGATGCATGGCCGCACGACTTCTGCCCCGAGTGCTATGAGGAGCAGGAGTGGCGGCAGGGCGCTGAGGGCGACGAATGCGAAGATAATTTCGACCGTCTGGACGACTACTGATCGGGCGCCTTCTTTTTTTCCTGGGGCGTGAAGACCAGCCTCAGGTTTGGAAGGATGATATATACGGTGAATGCGCCGCCCAGGCGGTGACGTTCGGGCTGGTACATACTCAGCCGCATGAACTGCCGCTTGAGTTCGTCCAGATCCTCACATACGTCAGCTCCCTCCTCGGCCGCTCTCTTTTCAAGGGCTTGTGCAGCCGGGAGCATCTGGTTTTTGAGGATGTTCTGGCGCCCCCTGATGACGCCGGTCAGAAGGATCTGCGAATATTTCCCCTGCAGGTAGCGCACGGTGAAGATCTGGGCCAGCAGAAGCGGGACCACCGGCAGGAAGATCTGGAGCAGGCTGATCCCTTCGAGGTCCATGAGTCGATTGAAGGTCATCCCGGGCAGGAGCATGGCGGCGACGACCAGGGTGCCGGCGATGGCGGCGCCGACACCGATGATCAGGAGGATCGTCACCGCCGACCTGATCCCGCCCCTGATCCCGGCGCTCACGTCATGGCGCAGGTCGATGACGCTCCTGAAAAAGCCCGGCGAGTAGGGTTTCATCCGCCAGATTGCTGCATAAAATGCGATGATCGCAAGGGACTGGACCGCCACCAGCAGGGCGACCCTGAGCCCGAACCTGCCGGTCGCCGCGCCTGCAAGGGCGATGACAATGTCGACCGAGTAGATCAGCCAGAACGCCGGGGCGAGGGGCTGGCTGTTGATGAAGAAGAGGTTCCAGAATACTTCGGCGATACCGCTGGTGTTGGAGGTGACGGTCCCCTTTAACGCTCCGATCTCCTTCAGCTTCCGGGTGTAGGCCAGAATCTCCTCCTTATTCGGGAGCGGCGACCCGCTCCAGCCGGAGGGGATGAACATCACGAACGGGTTGACCATGTAGAGGAGGAAACTCGCGACGATCCAGAAGAGGAAAAAATCCGGGAGGATGAGGGCGGGGATGAGGATCGCCATCGCCGCACCAGTGAGGACGATGCGCTCGACCATCCCGGTCTTCAGGTTTTCATTGAGGGTATTTTCATAGGTTTCAGTCTGCCCGAGCGCCTCTGTGATCATGGTGCAGAACGATCTCACCTCGCCGGTGCAGCCTGCTTGCATGCCAGAAAAGAGGCGCATGTTTCCGGATAAGTGTTTCCATCCACCTTTTCACTCATCCGGGGAGAAAGAGAGGGCTGCCGAGTTCATGCAGTAGCGCATCCCGGTCGGCGGGGGGCCGTCGTTGAAGACGTGTCCGAGATGGGCATCGCACCGGGCGCAGAGCACCTCGGTTCTGAGCATGCCAGATCCCCTGTCGGTCCGCGTCCTGATATTGAGGCCTGAGACCGGCGAGGTGAAACTGGGCCAGCCGGTGCCTGAGTCGAATTTGTCCCGCGATGAGAAGAGGTCGGTCCCGCAGCAGACGCAGCGGTAGATCCCTGCCTCATGATGGTCGTGGTATTTCCCGGTGAATGGCGGCTCGGTGCCGGCCTGCCGTGCCACCCTGTATGCCCCGGGCGAGAGGCGCCTTTTCCACTCTTCGTCGCTTTTGCGGCAGGGCTTGACCTCGATCGTCTCGCCGGTCCCGGCGATGAAGATCCTGATCTGCTCAACATGGTTCATGCGTCCCCCTCCGCGTTTTCGGGGATAAGCGTTTGCTTCACCCGCTCTTCTGCCTGCAGATCTCCACGAGGGTGATCGCAAAGGTCAGGTCTTTTCCTGCAAGGGGGTGGTTTGCATCCACGGTGACCGTCTTCCTATCGGCCTTCAGCACGGTGACAAGGGTGGACGTCCCGCCCTTCAGGCTGATGCGTGCGGTACCGCCGGGCACCGGCTCTTCAGGGAGATGGAGATCCCGACGCTTCAGCCTGAAGACGAGGTTCTTCCTGTAGGGGCCGTAGGCCCTCTCCGCGGGGAGGACGACCTTCTTTGTCTCGCCCGGGGCCATGCCGACAAGCGCCTCCTCGAAGGCCTGGTTGATCTCCCCGGCCCCGATGGTGACCTGCCGCGGCTCTTCTGGCCGGTCGAAGATGGTGCCGTCCTCAAGGGTGCCGGTGTAGATGACCGCGACGGTGTCGCCTGTTCCTGCCCGATCCATGCAGACAGGGTGCAGCGGGGAGAGACATAAAAGGTTGGGAAAAAAAGGGTTTCAGGTGGAGAGCGCGGCCTTTTCTGCTGCAGGTGCTGCACCTCTCTCTTTTCCGGTGAGGGCCAGGATTGCCGGCATGATGATGATCGCCCCGGCCAGGGAGAAGGCGACCGAGATCACGGTGAGCACCCCGAAGTTGCTGATGATCCCGAATGCCGAGAGCATCAGGGCCGAGAAACCGAAGACGGTCGTCAGCCCGGAGACGGTGATCGCCGTCCCTATCTTCTGTACGCTCTGCCTGATCGCTTCGAGCAGCGGGGCTCCGTTTGCCTGCTCTTCGTAGCACCGCTCCATGATCAGGATCGTGTACTCCGAGGCCACGCCGATGGTCATCGAACCGAGTGTGGCCGTCATCGGCGTGTAATCGATGCCGAGCACGTACATGATCAGGGCGTTCCAGCCGACGATGAGGGCGATGGGCACGAGCGGTGTTACGGCCTTTTTGATCCGGCGATAGACCAGGAAGAGGAAGCCGAAGATCATCGCAAAGCCCAGCAGGGTCATCGTCGTCTTGCCCCCCCTGATCTCCTGGATCAGGTTCGTAAACATCTCGCCCTCCCCTGTGATCGTGGCGGTGATCCCGGGCGGAGGCGCGATCCATGCGATGTCCTGCTGCATCTTCTCGATGAAGGACATCCCGACATCGTTCTCCATTGCGATCGTGGAAAACTCGATCAGCGCCATGGAGTTCCCGCTCAGGTAGCGGTCGCGCCTCGCTTCGGGTATGCGGGCGAGAGCACGGTCGACCTCCGCGTCGCTCTGCGGCATTTTTCCGTCGTTATACTGCAGGATCTCGTCCACGATGGAGTGTGAACCCGTGATGCGGTAGTCCCGCTCCTCGTATTCCTGGAACGCTCTTATCCAGGCGAGGCCGTCGATGGTGGCAACGCCGTCTCCCCGGACAAAGATCGGCGTGGACGAGGACGGCCCCATCACCCGCGTGACCTTGTCGAGGTCGACCTTGGCGGGCATGCCGGGCGGCACGAAGGTCTTCTCGTTGGTGTTCACCTTGATGAACCCGTCGACCTGCATGCCGCCGAAGGCGATGAGGGCGCACGCGATCAGCACCGGCACCGGATGACGGGCGACTTTTCCCACAAGGGCTCCGATGGCGGCATCGTAGCGCTCCACCATGCCCGGGCCGCGGCCGGCCGGCACCTCGACCGGGCGATAGTGCACGATCGTCGCGAAGGTCGGGACGATCAGGATCGCTGCGATGTAGCAGGAGAAGACGCCGATGACGCAGACCTGTCCGAAACTCCGGATCATCGGCAGGGGCGAGATCCACATCGCAATGAATCCCATGGAGGTGGCGAGCATCGCATAGAGGATCGAGGGCCCGGACTTCGTGATCGTCGTCCTGATCGCCACGGGGAGGGGCGAGGTCCGCACCTCCTCGTCAAGGCGGGAGTGGAACTGGATTGCATAGTCGATCCCGATGCCGATGAGCACCGGGAAGGCGGCGATGGTGACCATGCTGATCTTCATGCCGGCGAGTCCCATTACCCCGAAGGTGAGGATGAGCCCGGAAGCGACGATGCCCACGGAGAGGAGGCGGTAACGGACGCTGCCAAAGAGGATGCCAACAGCGATGACCATCAGGACCATCGCTGCAAGGATCAGGGTGCCCATCGATGCCCCCATCTCGTCTGACATCTGCTGGGAGAAGGCGGCGTTGCCCGTGATCTTTACCGAGACGCCGGGGGGTGCCCAGGAGTGCTCGCAGATCGATGCGATCGCATTGATGATGCCGAACTCAGAGGACTCTGAGAGGCCGGGCTCAAGGGTGATCACGCCGATGGTCATCATCTGCGACGGGACCATGGAGGAGAGCACGCTCTCAGGCACCTGTTCCCCGGCCCGGCTGATCTCTGCCCGGGATCGTGGCAGCGTCCCGCCATTCGCCCCGGTCAGGACGTCGGCGATCGTGCTGACGCTGCTCACGTAACGCTCGTTCCTGATGTCGTCCCCGAGTATGGCGAGATATTCGAGCACGTCCGGGGAGAGGACGTCATCCCCTTCCACCAGGAGCATGATGGTGCTGGACTGGAAGGTGTCGGCGTACTGGTTGAGGAGGATGGATCGGCCTGTGTCCTTATCGACATAGGTGTCGGTGCCCGTCTCCATGCTCGTCAGCGTTGTCCCGTAGAAGGCGATTATAACTGCACAGATAATTATTCCGGCAACGAGGGCAGGTCTGCGGTTGATCGCCGCTGCCACCCCTTCATACGGGGATATCATCTATTTTTCCCTCTCTTCACCTGCATCAGGGCCTCCTGCGCAGGCGGAAGGTCCAGGCGCCGTAGCCGATGCAGCCCAGAAGGGAGAGGCCCAGCAGGGCCGGGAGCAGCGGGAGATCGCCGCCTGTCTGCCTGACTTCGATGTCCACCTTCATGGTGTCGGAGACCTGCGTGTTGCCGAGGGCGTCGCGGTACCTGACCTCGGCGTCGAGGCCATAGATCTTCTCCGTCGCTCCGGCATCAACGCTCACGGTGAAGCGTGCGCTTTTGCTTTCGCCGGGTGCGATCTCCCCGAGGTATGCGGTATCGTCATCGCTCGTAAAGGGGTCTACGGCGCTGACCCTGGCCTGGGCGCTGTGCGCGGTGGCGCTGCCCGTGTTTTTGAATGTGACGTCCAGCACTGCCTTCTGGCCTGGCGCTACCGGTGCAGGCGATGCCACGACTGCGAAATCGATCTTTCCGCCGACCGGGATCCCGATCGTCACGCCGTCTGCCGTGGCGGTCTGGTGGTCGCTGTTCTCGTATTCGAGGAGGATGGTGAGCGGATAGGTCTGTGCCTCTGCGCCTTTTGAAACCGACGCCTTGAAGGTGGCCTCGGCTTCCTGACCGGGCATGAGATCTCCGATGAAGACCGAATCATCGGTCGGTATCACCGGTGACATGCCCGAGCGGGCGATCTTCAGGACGGCCGCATGTGCAGTTTCAAAGCCGTTGTTTCTCACCTTGAGATGGACAAAGCCCTCGGTGCCGACGTTGAGGGATTCGACCCCGACATCGGAGACGGCGATCGTCACGATCTCTTTCACCCTGATCTCGAGCTGGAGAGTCTCGGTCTTTTCGGCCCAGGAATAGGTGGTGAGATCGCTGCCCTGCTGATCGGTGGCGTACAGGCGGGTGTAGGTGACCTGAAGCGGAAGGGAGTATACTCCTGGCTCTGCGTCTCTTTCGACCTTGAGCACAAAGGATGCCGGTGCTGTCGCACCGCCGGCGATGTCGCCGATCATCTGGGGATCGGTCTTCACCCTGACCGGGGTATCTCCCGGTAGCAGGGCGACGCTCGTGAGCCTGGCCGTATTCGGCAGTACGTCGCCGTTGATGATCCCTGGCTGAACGATCTTGACCGTGTTGAGGCCGCTGTTCTCGATCATGACCGTGATCTGACGTTCATCCCCGGGCTCAAACTCGTTCGACCCTGCGATCGCTGCTGAGAGTTTGGGCTCGCCATAGAGGTATTTTTCACCCGCCGAGGCCGGGGTTATGATACACCCTGCGAGCAGGGCGATCGCGGTCATGAGGGTTGCCGCACGCACCGCTGTCGCTCTCCGCCTGGAGAAAAGGTTGGATATTCCGGTATTGTGTTGAATCATCGATATGCTCCGGATCTCTCGGCCGCCCCGGGGGCAGCCCGTATGATCACGGATGCGATTATAGTATTTAAATATATGTGGTATTTGTTCCCATTAGTTGTTTCAATCAATTGATTCATATGATGGACTCCCATGGTTGTTTCCGATAGGTGCAGTATTAAATATCCGGGCTGACAACGCTGTGTATATGGACGCGTATCGGGAAGAGTTCGCACGTATCAAGGATCTCCTGAAGAAAAACCCGCAGGGGATGAGTGTTACCGAGATCGCGCGCGAGCTGGATCGCAACAAGCATTCGGTGGGGCGGTACCTCGATATTCTCAATGCCCTCGGGGATGTCGAGATGCGGACCTATGGGATGGCCAAGGTGTACTCTCTTTCCTGCCGCGTTCCGTTTTCGGCCTTTCTCTCTACTCTCGGCGATGCGTTCTTTGTGCTCGATGGAGACCGGCGGATCAGCCAGGCAAACGCCATTTTTTTTGACCTGATCGGCCTTGAAAAAGGGGAGGTGATCGGCAGATCGCTCTCCTACCTTGAGGTGCCTCGTCCTGATGTACAGGAGGTGCTCGCCGTTATCGCGGAGCATATCGGTGGGGTGGAGCAGATCTTTGATGTTGCGCTCGGTACGGGTGAGGAGAGGAGGGACTTTACGGTTCGTGTCATACCGACGCTCTTCGATGACGGGAGCAATGGGTCTGCGGTGATCGCCGTCGATGTCACCGAAAAAATGCGCGCATACCGCGCCCTGGAAGAAAGCGAGAGAAAATACCGGGAACTGGTCGAAAATGCCAATTCCATCATTCTGAAGATGGATACCCGGGGAAATATCGTCTTTTTCAATGAATTTGCCGAACAGTTCTTCGGCTACCGGAAGGAAGAGGTTCTCGGCAAAAATGTGATCGGCACCATTGTGCCGCCCACCGAGGCCTCGGGGCGGGACCTGCGCGGGCTGATCCGGAGAATATGTGCGGGGAACGGCAACTATTCCTCGAACGAGAATGCCAATATCACAAAAGACGGCCATACGGTCTGGATCCGCTGGACAAATCGGTCGATCGAGGATCGCGATGGGAATCTGGTCGGTGTTCTCTCTGTCGGGAACGATATCACCGATCGCAAGATGATGGAGGAGGAGCTCGCCGCAAAGGCGTCCGAGCTCGAGAGGCGAGTGGGGGAGTTGAGGTGCCTGTTTGCGATGTCTGATCTCGTCGGGACGGACCGGCCCCTCTCTGAGGTTTTGCAGGTGGTTGTTGACCTGGTCCCCGGGGCGATGAGGTGGCCTGATCGTGCGGCGGCCCGGATCACCCTGCGGGGGAAGGTCTGCTCCACTGCCGGTTTTGACGGTTCGGGCAGCGGGATTTCCTCTCCGATCGTTGTCGGCGGTGTTCAGGAGGGCTCTGTGGAGGCTGCATATCCCGGGCATGCCCCTTCGGGTGGGGACACGCCTTTTGATGACGATGAACTCAAGTTGATCCAGACGATCGCTGACCGCCTGGGCTGGATGATCGGGTGGATGGATGCCGAGCGCGCTCTTGTGGCCGAGCGGGATTTTGCCAGTGCGGTCCTCGATACGGTCGGTGCAGCCGTGGTCGTGCTCGATCCCGAGGGAAGGATCCTGCGTCTCAACCGGGCCGGCGAGGAGATGTCCGGCCATCTCGCCGCGCAGGCGGTCGGCAAAATGTTCTGGGATCTCTTTGTCTTCCCTGAGGAGGCAGAGCGGGTGAAAGAAGTGTTTTCTGCCTCGCTCGAGGGGAGTGATCATGGCCGGGTAGGAATACGATCGGGCAGATCGTGGCATGCGGGGGATGGCACCGCCCGGTATATCGACTGGTCGCATATGGTGCTCCGCACCGCAGACGGTGCGGTCGAGTACATGATCGTCACCGGAATCGATGTCACCCGGGAGAAAACAGCAGCTGAGAACCTTCGGCGATGCCAGGCGCTCCTCGACCGTCTTCTGGAGGCGCCGGACAGCAAGGGGCTCGAGGGATGATCGTCGATCGGGCCGGTATTACAGGCGGATCAGGCGGGTTTCTTTTCGTTCTGTGTCAAGCAGGACCGCCGTGGCGATTCCGCTCAGGTATCCGCAGGCCTCGCCCGGATTGATCGCAAGCGTCCGGCCGTATCGGCCGATCAGCGGGCGGTGGGTGTGACCGGTGACAAGCACATCGAGGGTGCCTCCATCGAGGAGGGAGATATGGGGTCCGGCGTTGCTGCCATGGAGCAGCCCGAAGGTGAGGCCGCCGGCCTCGAACTCTGCGACGTCGCCTCGAATGTCCACCCGACCGGTCTCGGCAGCAGTCTTTGCAAGCAGGGCCCGGTCCCCGTCATTGTTCCCGAAAACGCCGACAACATCAGCATTAAAATCGTTCATCGCCCTGAGCGCGAAGGGGGCGACGAAGTCGCCGGCGTGAAGGATGAGTTCGACGTTCTCCCTGTTGAGCGCTCTGACGGCCCGTCTGATCATGGGCAGGCAGTCGTGGGTATCTGCGATGATGCCGACGAGCATATGTCCCCCCTATGAGCTATGGGGATGATAGGTTTTTCCCTCTCGTCCCTTTTCCCGGTCGGCGGTATCATGTCGCTTATGCTGTGTTGCATAACTCTCTCCTGTACTCTTCCTCCCTCTTTTCTCCGCCGTCTCGCTCACTTCACCATTGTAAGCAGCATATTGTAGCAGTTCATTTTCATCTTCACCTCCCGGATCATTCCCTCCTTCGAAGTCGCCCTCACCGTTTCGCCGAATATTCGTTTTCCACTGGAAAACACTCCTTCAGCCTTCCATCTCATCCCATAGTCGATATCCTGTGCCCACTCTCTATATCCCCCCAATCGTACTCGCTCCCGTACGCATTCGGCGCGATAGGGCGATCCGGTGGATCTGGTCGCTGCATCTGTTCGCGTCTTGATTCCCGATAGGATCCCGCGTTTTTCGAGCGTATTGAAGATCTCGTTCCGGTCATAGGCCCCATCTGCAAGAAGACGGCGTATGGTATGCTCCCTGCCACAGTGCTGCTGGACCTGATCCAGGAGGGGAATACACCGTGCATCATCCTGAACCGATTCGTCGGTGACCTCTAGACCAAGGATCTGATTGGTTTCGATGTCGATCATCGCATGGACCTTGATCCATCCGCGCCGGACCCTCCACTTCTCCCGCATCCATTCCCCGCGGTTGGTGACTTTGATCCCGGTGCTATCGACAGCAATGATGACATTGCGTGAGAGGATCGTTGGATCAACCCGAAGGGAGATATCAAGACGCTTGATCCGGCGGAAAAGGGTTGTATAATCTGCTGAAACAAGGGAAGGAATAAAGATAGAGAGTTTCCGGGTAAAACCCTCCATCTGGCGATAGGGCATCTGCAGGAAGACGTGAATGAAAGCCATCCAGGTGATGAAGGGTTCGGGATAGTGAAAAGGACGACCGGGCTTGCCGGTGTTCATCCGGGAAACGAGATCAGTCCAGTGGTCGATGAAATCAAGGGAGAGGTAGAATTCGCCGCGGCGAACCAGACGTTCATTATATATACTCCAATCACGAGTGTCGGTGTACGGACGGCCCCATCGTTTGTTCTTTGGCATGAGGGAATGACGGGGCCTCCGGCATATTCTATCTTTGGGTGCGGTAGTGGCACTTATGCAACACAGCAGTCGCTTAAAAATTTATTTAATCTATTGGGTGGAAAATTCCTTCCATATATGGCCCCGCATCAGAAAGGTGCAGTCCGGACATGTGGAATCCCGCTCGATGGGGGTGAAAGAACGCCGCCGAGAAGGCCCCTGTTGCCCGAAACCGGGACATCTCCCCTCGCCGATCTCCTTGATGATGGCATCTGCCTCATCGACGCCGGGGGGCGGGTCCGCTGGATCAATCGGGCGCTGGAAGAATTCTTCGGTGTTGGCAGGGACACGGTCGAGGGTATGCCGATCGCCGACTTTCTGGTGCAGGTGGTCTCGCCAGCGCTCATAGAGCCTCAGGGCGGCATTCCAAAAGATTTCCACCATGCATCTCCTCCCTCCGACCTTCTGGAGATCAGGATTGCCTCCCACCTTGAGGGCCCCCTCTGGATAGAATACTCGGGCAGGCCCTTTCCTGGAGAAGACGGTCGTGTCTGGAGGATGGATCTGTTCAGGCGGATCAACCGCTGGAAAGTTGCCGAGCATCATTTCATGGAGAGCGAAGAGCGATACCGCCTTCTCTTCAACAAAGGAAATGATGCCGTTCTTGTCTTTTCCCTCTCTGCTGATCGTGTCCCTGACCGTTTGCTCGAAGTCAATGATATTGCATGCAGCCGGTTTGGCTATACCCGGCAGGAACTCCTGGAACTCTCTCCGCTCAGCCTCGTCCCATCAGACATGATCGGTGCCGTCCTCAGGATCCTCAAAAGAGGACTTCGATCAACCCCCTCATTTTTCAAAAGATCGGTCTTCACCCCCCGATTCCTCGTTGAATTCCCGCGATTTTTACGTCACACCTCTCAATTCACTTTATTATCCCTCCTTTTTCTCTCACGAAAGATAGCTACCGCTCAAGCAGTCTGTCGTTCAATTGTCAGCAGTTGTTTCAGGTTGAATGAAAGACACGAGAAGAGACATTTGACATGCGCTCGTGCGCAGGTTGTCACCCGGACATAACCTGCACGAAATTCCGTTTTGATCACGGCAAAGGGTCGCTCCACCAGGGATCGCGTCCTGCTGATTGCCTTGTTTCTGCGTTTCTCCTTGAGGGAAAGCGGATGATTTCGGACGGCGCGGTGCATGGTCTTGTCCATGGATGCTCGGGGCTTCACGCCGAAATATCCCTTGTCCCGGTAGACCGTCTCCCCCTTCTCTGAGAGGTCGATCTGGCTGTCGTGGAGAGCAGCGGTCGTTGTTGTGATCCGTCTGATGAGTTGATGATCTTTGTCCAGGAGAATATGGAGTTTGTATCCGAAATACGATTTCGAACCCTTCTTCGTCCAGGTGCCATCGCGGCTTCGCCGCGTTTTTGCCTGGTCTCCGCGAGGGGTATCTGCACGCGCATGACCGGGATCTGAGGTGATGAAACTTGCGTCCTGGATCACGCCTCGCCGGATCGTCAATCCTTTCTGGTCGATCTGACGTTGCAACTCCCCCCAGATGGCCGTATCTTTTCCCGTTGCGATCAGGCGTTCGCGGAAGAGCCAGATCGTCGAATTATCAGGGATTTTTGTCGGGTACCCGAGAAAGTGGCGGAAAGAAAGGCGATCATATGCTTCACGTTCGAGCTGCGGATCAGAAAGACCATACCACTGCTGAAGAACGAGAAGTTTGATCATGAAGACAACATCATAGTTCGGACGGCCGCCTTTTCCCTCGTCATTTGTGTACAGATCAGAAAGGAGGGGGCGGAAGGCATCCCAGTCGATCAAAGAGGAGACTTCACCCAGGGTGTTCCCGAGTTCAGATAGTTTGGCATATTCGTCCCGAATTGCAAAATTGAAGAATGTGCTCATTGAAAAAGGATCGATCCGAGAATACATAGTACTTTCGGAGGGAGGTATTTCGAAATCCTCAAAAGTCTGAGCATCGATCGCTCTGTCGTCTATACCTCCCGCCAGATCACGAAGGGCGGTCTGATCATCCCGGTCGAGATCAACTCCTCTCTCTTCTCCATGGACGGCGAGCAGGTCGTCATCTCGATCTCCCGGGATATTTCCGAGAGAGAACGGCTTGAATCTCTCAAAAAGAATGCCTTACAACAGATAGGGCATAATATCGAGCAGTTCGCCACACTGGGCGATCATATCAGAAACCCGCTCGCCGTCATTGTGGGGCTCGCCTCCCTTGAGGAGACGGCATCGTCCGTACAGATCCTGGAGGCCGCCGGGCTGATCGACGCCCTTGTAACAGAACTCGATCGTGGCTGGATCGAGTCGGAGAACGTGCGGGCATTCCTCAGAAAACACTATGGATGAGGAGGTGCCGTCGATCTGATCAGATTAATGTTTATCACTATTCATTTCCTTTGAACCCCTATATTCCTGACATTTGACAAGAGTTATATAGTGTCATAGGGAGAACCATCTTTTATGAATTCACGGATTCTTATTGCCGCGCTTACCGGCCTCATGGTTCTTGCCATCGCCATATCCGGCTGCACCAGTAGTTCACCCTCGGGTGAGCCGACCACGACCGCTCCTGCCGAAAAGCCCCTGTACATTGTGGGTATCGACGGGGCCTATCCGCCCTACTCATGGATCGACGATAAAGGCGTCGCCACCGGCTTCGATGTCGAGTCGATCGAGTGGATTGCCGCAGAGCAGGGCTTTGAAGTGAAGGTCCAGGCGATGGACTGGGACAGCATCATACCGTCCCTGCTCCAGAAGAAGATCGACATGGTCTATTCGGGCATGACCATCACGCCCGAGCGGCTCGAGCAGGTGAACTTCTCCATGACCTACTGGATCGTCAACCAGTCTGTCGCCGTCCGCGAGGACTCGACCCTGACCCTGGACGATGTGAAGGACGGAAAGGTCGTCATGGGCACCCAGAGCGGATGCACCGCCTATGACTGGATCGAGGAGAACCTGGTCGCCACCGGCAAGCTCCCTGAAGAGAACGTAAAGGTCTATAAAAACATCCAGCTCGCGCTCACCGACCTCCAGAACGGCCGGGTCGACGCCGTGATGTACGATGTGCCGGTGATCAGGACGTCCATCGAGGGCAAGCCCTTAAAGGTGCTCGGGACCATCCCGACCGGCGAGGAGTACGGTGTCGCCGTCAGGAAGGAAGATACCGCCCTTCTGGCCGACATCAACGAGGGGCTCACCAAACTGATGGCCTCCGAGAAATGGGACGAACTGAAAGAGAAATACGAGATGGAATAGAGTGCGAGGCCGCCTGACGACCTCCCCTCTATCTATTTCAATGATCATGCACAATTTTACTGAGACGTGAATCCTGCTGACATATCACGGGCGCCCTTTCCTCTCAGGCCGGGTGGTGAGACCGGGTGACAGATACGGTCGCTCTTGTATTCCAGGCTGTACCCTATCTGTTGTCGGGCGCAGGAATTACCCTCGGGCTTGTCGTCGTCTCTCTCCTTGTCGGCCTCCTGATGGGCGTGCCGATGGCCGTGGCACAGGTCTATGGCCCGCGATCGGTCAGAGGTGTCATCGCGATCTATGTATGGATCTTCAGGGGCCTGCCGAACCTCGTTCTCCTTTTCTTATTTTACTTCGGGATCTATCCTCTTCTCGGCCTTGACGTTCCCCCGTTTCTCGTGGCGGTCACCGTGCTCGGGTTGAGGTCAGGCGCCTACCAGTCGCAGATCTTCAGGGGGGCGATCCAGTCGATCGGCGAGGGGCAGATGACGGCGGCCCGCTCCCTCGGGATGAGCACGCCCCAGGCGATCACCAGCATCGTCCTGCCGCAGGCGATGCGGATCGCCCTGCCCGGATGGTCGAACGAGTACCCGATCCTGCTGACCGACTCGGCCGTCTGTTATGCGATCGGGGTGATGGAGATCCTGACGCGCGCCGACCAGATCGTGGCGCTCACTGCCGAACCGATGACGATCTATCTTGTGGCGGCGGCGATCTTCATCCTCCTCAACTACGGTGGCGTGTGGATCTTTGCATGGATTGAAAAGAGGGTTAATATCCCGGGATTCGGAAAAGGAGCTCTGTAGGTATATGGAATCAGATGAATACATAGTACAGGTCGAAGATATCCACAAGGCGTATGGCGACCGTGAGGTGCTCCGCGGTGTCTCTTTTTCTGTGCGCAAAGGTGAGACAAAGGTGTTCATCGGCCCCTCGGGCACCGGGAAGAGCACCCTCCTGCGGTGCATCAACCAGCTGACGGTGCCAGACCAGGGCCGCGTCTTCCTGCACGGTGAGGAGGTGACGAACTCGGGTTCCCGTATCAATTATTTCCGGCAGCGCATGGGGATGGTCTTCCAGAACTTCTATCTCTTCGATCACCTGACGGCGGTGCGGAACGTCGAGGTCGCCCTGCTGAAGGTGAAGCGGATGGATCCGAAGGCCGCCCGTGAAAAGGCGCTGTATGAGTTGCGGCAGGTCGGGATGGAGGACTGGGCCGACCATTACCCTGCCGAACTCTCCGGCGGTCAGGCGCAGCGGGTCTCGATCGCCCGTGCGCTTGCGATGGACCCTGACGTGATCCTCTTCGACGAGCCGACCTCTGCGCTCGACCCCGAGCTGACGCGCGAGGTGCTCGAGGTGATGAAGAAACTCTCGAACGAGGGGATGACGATGCTGGTGGTGACGCACGAGATGGGGTTTGCCCTTTCGGCGGCGAGCGAGGTGCTGTTCATGGAGCACGGGCTGATCGTGGAGAGAGGACCGCCCTCGGAGATCCCGGCGAGCCCGGCCTTCGAGCGGACGAGGAAATTCGTGGGGAGATTCACCGAATATAGCGGAGATTCCGGAACAAAGAATGATTGAGGCATCTTTTTTTACCGAAGTCCTCCTCCCGCCCCTGATCAAAGGCGGGATCATCTCCCTGGAACTGATCGCCCTCGCCGCACCTTTTGGTCTGCTCATGGGTATTGCCATCGCCGTCGGGCGGACCTACGGCGGCAGACTGGTCTCCCAGGTCTGCAGGCTCTATGTCATATTCATAAAGGGCTGCCCCCTGCTCCTCCTCCTCTTTATCATCTACTTCGGCCTTCCCTCGCTTGGCATCGTCTTCACCCCGTTTATCGCTGCCGTTCTCGGTTTTATCCTCTGCAACGGGGCCTATAACTCTGAATATATCAGGGGCGCCCTCCTCTCGATCAAGGAGGGGCAGATGATCGCCGCCTCGGCACTCGGCATGACCCGTGCCCAGGCGATCCGGCACATTATCCTCCCGCAGGCGCTCCGCCGGGCGATTCCCGGCATTTCAAACGAGTTCATCTACCTGATCAAGTACTCCTCCCTCGCCTACATGATCACGGTGATCGAGATCACCGGGGCGGGCAAGCTCGTTGCAGCGAAGTACTTCGCCTTCTTTGAGACCTTCACGGTCATCGGCCTCTTCTACCTGGCCCTGGTCAGCATCGCCACCATCGCCCTCGGCTTCCTGGAGCGCAAACTTGCGATACCCGGACTCGTCTCGAAGTGAGCCGCCCTTGCAATCTCGTGGGGCGGCAGTTCTCCTTCCACAGGGTAGTATGCCCCTCGTTTCAGTGACCTGAAAGGGGGCTCTGCTCTTCTCGGACAGCATTCTTCCGGGGAGGTTGAAGGTTTCATGCATGCCTGCACAGGATCACGAACCCACATTCCGCACCACTTTTTTCATGAGTAGTAATTTTCATACTCCTTCCCAAGCAACCGGAGTATCTTCCACAATTCCGGGGTCATATTGGTAACAAGCACTTTTACCCCATCTATTGCCCCAAACCTCAGTTCCCTGACTCCCCGAAAGAGGAAGAAGGTCCATTTCAGGGTTGGGTTCTGGGTCTGCTTCTTCGTCTGTCCGGTCACCGTTTCGCTGGCGTTCTGCAGTTCCCTGCGCAGCCGAAACTCTGTCATCGCATAGATGAACAGGCAGAGCACCATGATCATCGCCAGTGCCTGGATCCTGGACGGCTTCTTCAGAAAGATCTCCGCCACCCTGAACGAGGGATCCTTGAGAAACCGGAACCCCCGCTCCACCGCGCCCTGCTCCTTGTAGTTCGTCAGGAGTTCATCGGGAGAGAGATCCCGGTCATTCGTCGCCAGGATAAACCTCCCGAGTTTCTGCCGCTTCTCTTCAACAGCACGGGGGTCGTGCTCAATCTCTGCAACGACCGTATAGGCCAACTCCACCGGCTCATCTGCCTTCGGCCTACCCGGTTTCTTCTCTTTCTTCCGGGTGATCGTCCTGATGTCCAGAGAGCTGAAGCAGAATTGTTGGTGCTCCTGCAGCCACTTCTCGGCGGCCATGCGGGCGTCCGGTTCGCAGGCGAACTCCCGTGCACCGAGTTTCCGCAGCGACGTTTCTGCCTGTTTCTTCTCTTTTTCCAGCCGTTTTTCAAACGTCTTCTCCTGCCGTTCCTGCATCGGTGCCGAGTGATATACCACCCACTTCTGAGGGATGCCGGCATATTCGGATGTATGCTCCGCATATTGGTAGCGCTCGTCCGCGCACGGCTGCAGGGCGAGGTCCTCTGCGGCAACAAGCTCCTTGACCTCGTTCAGGGTCGCCGGAACCCGACTGATCCAGAAGGTATGGGTGCCGAGGGTGGTGAGATTCTCGGCGGTATAGAACGCTGCGTCAGCGATATGGTAGACCTTGCCCGGATGCTGCAGGTTTTCGGTGAGCTGGGTGATGATCGCCATCAGCGTTTTCTTATCCGACTCGTTCCCGGAGAACGTCTGCACGAAGAGGGGAATGCCATGCTGATCGGTTGCCATCCCGAGAACGAACTGTTTGAGGTCCCACCGGCCGTCCTTTGGACGGCCGTAGGTGATATTCATGTCACGGGAATCGAAATCAACGTCATAGTCGCCGCTGACGCTGAACGCGGTGGTATCGACGTGGATGCAGTGCGTACCGTAATCGCTGGCAAGCAGGCACTCCGCGACGATTTGGTTGAAGAGTTCGGTCGGGCCAAATAAGGCGATCGCGTCGAGCGTCCGGCCCAGGACGTCATCGTTAAGATGCGCGGTGGTCACGCCTTCGCCAAGAAGACGTTCAATGGCGATATCCGAGAAGAATGCCGGATAGAGATAGAGGCGCCGTTCGACGAACCCGAGACCGTTGAGCACCATGGCCTTGACGATATCTCCATGGGTGAGATGATGCTGCCGCGTTTTGGGGATGGCACGGTCGATAACCGGGGCGATGCCGAGGGTGTCGAAGGCACCGGCAACGAGCCCGAGATGGCCGATCGAGATGTTGGAGCCTTCGATGAAGTCAGCAGAGGAGGGCACAGGAGAGGTTTTTCCTGAAAGTACAAGGATCTTGCGGTTTGATAATTAGGGGAAGTGGATGGGCTCCTGCGAAAGGTGGGATTAACCATTGGGATACGGACAAAAAAAGGAAATGTTTCGGCCGCACTCAGGTGAGGGCGGCAAGCCCGTTGAAGTCGATCAGGTTGCCGAAAACCGTCAGATAGTCCTTTTTGCCGTTTGAAACGTCGATGAATACCATGATCCGGTCGTTGATCCCGACATACAGAGTGTACTCGTCTGAGGTCTTGTCGGCAAACTCCCATGCCGGATAGCCTTTGATAGTCGTCGACTTCCAGGAGAAGTCGGGCGTGTCGACAACCGTCGCCGTATCCCAGATCGTCCAGTAGCCCTCGGTCATCCCGGCCGTGTCCTGAATGACGACGGTCACTGTGGTGTCGGGGTTTGTCGTCTGGGTATAGGTAACCTCGGCCCAGCTCCATGCCCCTTCACTGCTTGACATCGTCCCGCCGTTTTTATCGCCAGTTTCCCAGTTGGCCGTTGCCGAAGGGAGGTATTTTATCAGCTCGCTGTAGTGGACCGCGGAGACCGAAACGCTCGCGGGGGCGCCCCCTGCGGCGGTCGGAGTAGGGGCCTGGGTCGTTGGGGTCGCGCCCGAGTCGGAGCCAGTACAGCCTGCCATGCAGGCGATCGCAACGAGAAGCACAAAAAGCCCGGAGAGGAGGGCTGTGGATCTACTAAAGTGTTTTTCGGACATTGCTATCACGCATCCCGGCTTTTGTTAAAAAACTATTTAAATATATCTAAAATTATCCGGGACTTTTTTTAAGACCGCATCACTTTTATTCGTGAGAATGGGATGTCACCGGGATAGCATTGCGGCGAGTACGGAGGAGCAAAACCTTAATATTTCAGGAGTCGAGCGAAGACTGGGAAGAAGGATGCCGAGAGCAGAATGGAAAGGACAGGTCCTCGCCGAGAGCGGGGATGTGAGGATGGTGGAGGGAAATGTCTATTTCCCTCCGGAATCTGTACGATTTGAGTATCTGAAGGAGTCTCACACGCGGACAACATGTACCTGGAAGGGAGAGGCGCACTACTATACCGTTGTCGTGGAGGGTCAGGAAAACAGGGACGCTGCATGGCATTATCCCGATCCCAAACCGGCGGCCAGAGAAATTCGTAATTATGTGGCCTTCTGGAAGGGTGTGAAGGTGACAGACTGAGGGACAAATGAAAAGGTATTTAATTGGATGAACAGAAAAGGCGATCAGGAGAGCATACATGGAGATTGTCAAAATCCCAAAGATGGAAAAGGGGGAGTACGATACACTCATTGCCGAGGGCTATATCGCACGGATCGCCTTTCAGGGTGACAAGTATCCCTACATCGCCCCGTTCCTCTATGTCTTCGACGGCCGGTTTCTCTACTTCCTTTCCACAAAGTACGGCAGAAAGAATGAGCTCTTCAGGAAAAGTCCGTACGTCTCGGTTGAGGTGGAAAAATACACAAAAGACCTGTCATGTTACACATTTGTAACCATGCAGGGATATCTCAGGCAGGAGGAGGACTCCATCCAGAAAAAGGTCGTCCGGGAGAAATTTGTGAACATGATCAAGGAAAAGAACCTCTCGATGAATATCCTTGCAGCCCTGGGCCACAAACCCGGCGACCGGATCGAGTCGATCGCATCGGAAGAGCGCTCCAACATCTGGAAGCTGACCGGCGTCGTCGATATTGTGGCCTTAAAAAACCTGTAACCTCATTTTTTCTTTTCAAGGCGCCTCTCCATGACTGAAAGGGCACGGTCCACCGTCAGGGCGATCAGGATCGCCGGCACCGCCCCGGAGAGCAGTTTTGTGACGTTGCTCCCTGCAATCCCCTCGAGGATCAGGCCGCCAAGACCGCCGCTCCCGATGATCGCCGTTAAGACCGCCACGCTGTTTGTCAGGATCGCGGCAAACCTGATCCCGGCGAAGATCGCCGGGTAGGCGAGAGGAAACCTGATATACCGTGTGATCTGCCACCCGGTCAGGCCGATGCCCTCTGCGGCGGCGATCATCCCCCGATCGACGGTGGAAAGCCCGATCCAGGTGTTCTTGACGATCGGGAGGAGGGCCCTGAAGACGAGGACGATGAGTGCCGGGTAATACCCGATGCCGAGGAGGGGGACCACGAAAGCGACGACCGCAAGGCTCGGTATTGCCTGGACGAGGTTTGCGGCGGTCATGACCGCCGATGCCAGCGGGCGGGAGTGGAGTGAGGCGACGGCCAGGGGGACGGCGATGGCGATCGAGAGGAGGAGGGCCGAGTACGCAAGAAGGACGTGCTGGGCGGTGGCAGAGAGGACGATCGTGCTTGCTACCACCCGCCGTACCTCCGGTGAAGCATCTTTTCTATCAGCCCTGCCGCACCGTCGAGGACGACGGCCAGGAGGCTCACCCAGAGCCCTGCGAGGAGGACGATCTCGGGGATGTTGTTGAAGATCCCGGTCTGGAGCGGGACGCCAAGCCCACCGGCCCCGATCAGGCCGCCGAGGGTGACGATCCCCATCGTGAAGACGACGGCGATCCGTACGCCTCCGGCGATGAGGGGGAGGGCGAGCGGCACCCTGACCCGCAGGAGCGTCTCGCGTTCGGTCAGGCCGAGCGCCGCGGCGACCTCGAGGTGTTCGGCGCTGACGCTCGCAAGCCCGGTGTAGGCGTTCCGTGCGATGGGCAGGATTGAGTACAGGATGCACGCGATAACCGTCGGAGCGGCGCCGATGCCCACGAGCGGGATCAGGAGGGCGAGCAGTGCGAGATCAGGGAATGTCTCAAGGGTGTTGAGCGATGCAAAGACGTACCCGGAGGTGTGTTCCCGCCTGTACAGGAGCATGCCGAGGACAACCCCGATGACGACCGAGAGGGCGAGCGCCCAGGCAAACATCGAGAGGTGCTCGACCGTGCGTGCGGTGATATCGTAGCGCTGCCAGAGGGCGAGGGTGGCGGCCCAGAGGTCCATCAGATCAGCCTCATCAGCACTTCGTCGGAGAGAAACAGGCCGACCGGCTTTTTATCGTCGACGACCAGGCCGAACGAGTGCCCCGAGTGCTTCAGTTCGGCGAGCGCCGCCGACCCGGCGTCATGCGGGGAGAAGGTGAGGGGCATCGCCGCAATCTCTCCCATCGTGAGTTCTTCGTGCCGCCGGGTATATGCCTCCCTCCGCCTCACCGCCCCGACCACCTCCTCCCCGTCCGTGACGATCGCCACGCCGATGTCAGAGGCCATCATCGTCTCAAGACCGGAGTGCACCCCGGTCGCCGCGGGAAAGAGGTGGCGCCTGAGGACCGGCGTCATCAGGTCCCTGACACTGAGGGTATCGATGTGTCTGAACTTCCGGTCGGCGTCGACCATATGCGCCACGACGTCTGAAGCCGGGTTGAAGATCAGGTCTTCAGGGGTGCCGACCTGCACCAGTCTGGCATCGTGCATGATCGCGATCCGGTCTCCGAGCTTGAAGGCTTCGTCGATGTCATGGGTGACGAAGACGATCGTCCGGCCGAGGTCGGCTTTGATCCTGGAAAACTCGTCCTGCAACTGTTTCCTGAGGATCGGATCAAGGGCGCCGAACGGTTCGTCCATCAGGAGGAGGGGCGGGTCCATCGCAAGGGCCCGCGCCAGGCCGACCCGCTGCTGCTGGCCGCCGGAAAGCTCGCGCGGGAAGCGGGCGTAATAGGTCTCGGGGGGGAGGTCGACGAGGTCGAGGAGGCGTTCTACCTGCGCCCTGATCCTGCCTCTCTCCCATCCCTCGATGGTGGGGACGAGGCCGACGTTCTCGCCGACGCTCATATGGGGAAAGAGCCCGATCTGCTGGATCACGTAGCCCGTGTTCCGCCTGAGGGCGACGGGATCGATCTCACGCGTATCGGTGCCGTTGATCGTGACCCGCCCCTCGTCGGGCTCGATCAGCCGGTTGATCATCCGCAGCGTCGTCGTCTTCCCTGACCCGCTCGCCCCGATCAGGATGACCAGTTCTCCCCCCTCGATCCTGAGGTCGAGGCAGTCCACGGCGACGTCATCGCCGTAGCGTTTTGTGACCCCGGCGAGTTCGATCGCACTGATCCGGTCAAAAAGCCGTTCTGTCGCCATAAGGGGGGAGATCAGCCGGCAATCAGCCCCTCAGAGACGAGGTAGCCGCGCGCGATATCGCGGGCCTCCTTTTTCTCAACGTCGAACTGGTAGTTGAGTGAACGCATCGTCCCGGAGTCGATCCGTTCTGAAAGGACGCTGAGCGCCTCTACCGCCTTCTGATCGCCGGCGATCTTCTCGTTCGCCACGACGATGGCGTGGTACGGCGGAAAGGCGGAGCGGTCGTCGTCAAGGATCCTGAGGTTGTAGAGGTCGACCCTGGTATCGGTGGTGTACGGCGTGATCGCGTCCACCTCCCCGCTTTTGATCACCTCGTACATCAGGGTCGGGGACATCTGCCGCACCCTGCCGAAACTGAAGTTATAGACCCGCCCCAGCTGCGGCAGGCCGTCTTCGCGGTCTGGAAAGACGTAGTCGGTCCCGAGGTCCATCGCCGCTGCATGGGGCGCAAGGTCGGAGATCGCCGTCACGTTCAGTTCAGCCGCCCAGGCCTCGGGGACGGCGATGGTGTAGTCGTCTCTGAACCCGACCCCGTACAGGACGGTGATCGCCTCGCCGGCAAGCCCCTCTTCCACCTTCAGATAGACTTCGTCAGGGTCCCAGACGGTCATGGGCGGGAGTTTGAGGAGCTGCGAATACGCCGTCCCGGTGTACTCCACATAGACGTCCACCTGCCCCTTCTTTATCCCCTCAAAGAGGGTGGCGTCGTTGAGGTTCGCCTTCACCTCGGCCGCATACCCCTCCTCTTCGAGGAGGAGGGCGATCATCTCGGCAAGGATATACTGCTCGTTGAACGTCTTTCCCCCGACCACGACGGTCTGTCCTGAGGTCCCGGTGCACCCGGAGGCGCAGAGTGCAACGGTGATCAGCACGACCCAGAAAACGGGTAACCATTTCATATACTTCCCCCGGAGAGGGATGCCGTTCATGAATGTTAAAGGTTATTCTCCGGCAAGGCGGCGGGCCGCGGCGAGCATCGCCCTGATCGCCTCCTCCCCTGCATACCCCTCGCCCCTCAGGCGCACGATTCCCTGCTGGTCGAGGAGGAAGGCCGATGCCGTTGAATGGTCTGCTATTCCCAGGGCGTCCATGATGGTGCGGGCGCTCCCGTAGACCGTGACCACCGATCCATGCACTGCAGGCGGGATGCCGGCCCGCATGCCCGCATCGATCATGCCCGAGAGAAAAAACCCGATCTTCCGGTCGATCACCGGGACTTCGTACCATGCATACCCCTCCAGCCCTGCAAAGGCATCCCTGAACGGGGAGATCCAGGAGTCCACCATCGGCTGCGCCGAGCGCTCCATGGCGACGACGACGAGCGTCACCTTCCCGGAGAGATCGTCCGGGAATTTCACCTCATTTCCTGCGAGGGACCGCCCGCTGATCGCCGGAAAACGCTGATTGACGAGGGCGGCAGATATCTGCGCCATGCATACCGATAAACCGCACCCTATATCTCTCTGGCGGTGGCTGCTGAGGGAAACTATTTATGATATTCTCATGAATAGAGGATCTATTATGCCGGAATTTACCAACCCGTTCTCCGGGAACGCATATGGCAGGAAACTGACCGACATGGAACTTGTGCGGGCAATCAGGTTCCAGATCGCCGCTGAATACGAAGCGGTCCAGATCTACCAGCAGCTCGCCGAGTCGATCGACAACGAGCTCGCAAAGGAAGTCCTCTACGACATCGCAGAGGAGGAACTCGTCCATGCCGGAGAGTTCCTCAGGCTCCTGAAGGAACTCTACCCCGAAGAGGAGAAGTTCTACCAGGAAGGCGCAAAGGAAGTCGAAGAAGAGATTGAAAAACTGAAAAAATAATCTTTCCCATCACTTTTTTTCTACGCCCGGCGGGCGTAGTGCTCGATCTCGCCGTATGTGACGAGTGTTCCTTCCTCGATCACCGAGACCGCACCGTGGCCGCCGCAGATCAGGCAGCGCCTGCCGGTGCCGGCAAGGGCGGCGTCCACGCCGGCGGCAATCTCCTGGAGGGCGCGGCGCTCCTGCTTTGCCACCCCGGAGTCGACGTTGACTGAGGTGACCAGGAAATCGGCAAGAGAGTTGTATTTCTTCCGCGCCTCGGTGAGGCTGCCGAAGTTGATCACGGTGTCGCTGGTCATGAGCAGACCGGCCTCAGGGCAGAAGAGATAGACCAGGCCCTGAATATGCCCGCCCAGGGCCTCCAGCACCTCAAAGGTCAGGCCCCCGAACGAGAAGCGGCCGAGGACCGGGAAGATCCCCCGCCTCTCCCCTGAAGGCCGGTCGAAGAGAGTGTAGTTCTCAGGCGGGTTGAACCTGGAGAAGAGATTGATGATCGTGGTGTAGACCGCTTCAAGGATGGAAGACTCGGACGGCGACCCGGTGGCGCGGTTCTGGCTCCTGATGATCGCCTCGGTCCCCCGGTGCATGAAGGCCGGGATGTCATAGAACCCGCCGGCACCGCAGTGGTCGGCGTCGGCGTGGGTGATGACGATCCGCTTCAGTCTGGTGCCGTCGCCGATGCCGTAGTTGCGGAACATCTCGATCACGTCGGGATAGTAGATGCCGTAGCCGGTGTCCACCATCATCGCCTCGTCCGGCGTCTCGAAGAGGAAGATGTTCCCGCCGCCGGGGAGCTGGAAGCAGAAGAGGGTCACCCCGGGCGTGACCTCGATTTTCTGGATGTCGGCGTAGAAACCCTCGCCCGAGGTCCGGTTCAGCGTCTCCCCGACCTCGATGATGCTTGCAAAGACCTGCAGGGGGTCTTCGCCCCGGTTTGTCAGTTCCTGGACGATGTGGTTGATCTCCTGGAGGAGGGTGAGGAGGAAGGGGTCTTCGGCCGACCCGATCATCGTTCTGAGGCGCTGGGCAAAGCAGATGTAAAAAACCGTCTCGTCGAGGGTGTTGCCGGTGGTGTCGTAGTCCAGGATCTCGAGGGGGTAGCGCGACTTCAGGGCGTTGAGGAGGGCCTCGACCTTCCCGCTCTCTTCGAGGCTGAGGCTGACCGTGAGGCGGTCGGGGTGTTTTCCCGCGTCGTCGAAGTCGATATGGGCGATGTTCGCCCCGGCCTCTGTCGTCAGGGCGAGAAAGTCCGAGAGCGCTCCCGGCGTGTGCGGGAGGTGGGCGTGGAACTTGAGGAAACTGATCGCGGGGAGGCCGGTCTGGAGGTAGCCGATGGCCGAGAGTTCGTACTGCACGGCGATATAGTCCTGGGGCAGGGCCGTGACCTCAAAGAAGACCGTCGAGGGGTCGATGCACCGGCTGAACTGGATCCGGTTGATATTGCCGCCATAGCGCTTGATGATCTCTGCCGCACGCTGGAGGGAGCCCGGGCGGTCGGGCATGCGTGCAATAAAGGAGTATTTCTCTTCCTGTGACTCCATAGGCGGTTTAGCGTTGGACAGACGCCCTCATATAGTTCGTGATGGTTCAGGCAGGGACGAGGACGTAGAGGGCGAACCCCATGTACTCGCGGCCGTAGCCCGCATACTCGTCCTGGATCCGGTGGAGGTACTCCCGCACCTCGTCGGTCCCGGGATCGTCCGGGTGCTCCTCGAGCCACTGGAGGAGCCCGCCCCAGTTCGAGGACTCGTAGGCGTCCCAGTCCTCGGGCGACGCCCTGAAGGCGCCCCTGACCTCGAACCCGGCCTCTCGCGCCGCGGAGAAGATCTCGTACTCGGTGAGCACCTCTGGCCACTCGCGCGAGAACGATGGCGGGACCGACTCTTTTGCCCAGTAGCGTTCGCCGATGACGATCCTTCCCGCAGGAGCGAGCCATGCTGCCATGGCGGCGAGGGCCGCAGAAAAGCCGCCCCAGATATGGGACGAACCCACGCAGGCTGCAAGGTCGTACAGACGATCGGGCGTCTCATCCAGGAGATCGGCGCAGGAGATCTCGATCTCTCCGGCGAGGCCGGCGTTTCTGAGGCTCTCTTCTGCCCGCTCGCAGGCGTCCTCCCTGATATCGATGCCGCGGCCAGCGATCCCGAACCGCTCTCCCCAGAGGGCGAGGACGGCGGCATAGCCGCACCCGAACTCGATCACCTCCTCCCCGGCGGTGAGGCAGGCCATCTCCCCGGCCATGACCACCTTCTCAGGCGTCGTCGGGTTCATGATCGCCCTGTTTCTGGTGGAGATCGAGATGAGATCGAAGTAGTCCATGTGAAGAAGAAAGGATGGGGGCGGATATAGGTCATTCGAGTGAAAGAGGAAAATTGACGGGGGGCCACCCCGTCAGAGTCTGTTCGACTTGGTGCTCTTCTTGACCGGCGCATTCTCCTTTGCGGCCGGGGCAGCCTTTCCCGCGGGTGAGGCTTTCTTCTGGTTTTCTTTCGACATAGAAGGTTCACCTCCTTTCCTGATCGGATGATCTCTGGGTCTGCAGGTCAGGGCATAAATCTATCTCTGATATCTCGAAGATCCAGGGAGTATGCCGGAATCCGGAGGATTTAAGGAGGATTTATGGGCCGGTCTGGGGGGCCGGCGCACCGCCCCTTCAGGGTTCGATCTCGATCCCGATCGGGCAGTGGTCTGAGCCCATGACATCGGGGAGGATGAAGGCATCTTTTACCGCCGGGGCGAGGTTGCGGCTCACGAAGAAGTAGTCGATCCGCCACCCGACGTTCCGGTCGCGGGCCCGGGTCTTGAGGTCCCAGTAGGTGTAGTGCCCCCCTTCCCCGGTGAAGAGGCGGAAGGTGTCGACGAGCCCGCTCTCGGTCCAGAGGTCGAGGGCGGCGCGCTCTTCCGGGAGGAACCCGGAAATTTTTGCGTTCTCTTTCGGGCGGGCGAGGTCGATCGCCTGGTGGGCGGTGTTCACGTCGCCGCAGACCACGACCGATTGCCCCTCCTCGATCATGACCCGGACAGAGGAGAGGAAGGCGTCGTAGAACGCCATCTTGTATGCAAGCCTCTCCCCTGATGACTTGCCGTTCGGGAAGTAGATGTCAAAGAGGGTGAACGCCGGGTACTCGGCGATGATGATGCGTCCCTCGTCCCCGAACCGCCCCCCGAAGTCTCTTGTGATAGAAAGGGGCTCTTCGCGGCTGAAGAGGGCGACGCCGCTGTAGCCTTTACGCTTGGCCGAGGAGAAGTAGGCGTGATAGCCCGGAGGGGACTGGATCTCCGGCGGGATCTGCTCCTCCTGCGCCTTTGTCTCCTGGATGCAGAGGATGTCAGGTGATTCCCGACCGAACCATTCGCAGAACCCTTTCTTGTGGACCGATCTGATCCCGTTCACGTTCCAGGAGAGGAGCCTCATCAGAAAGAGTGGGGGCAGGAGGGTAAAAAAAGGAGGGGTTTAGAGTTTGACGCCGCGTTTTCTGAGTTCCTCGGACTTCTTCCGGGAGCACTCCTCGCACCGAAACTCCGGCTCCCTATCGTCGGTCTTGTCGTAGTTCGGCGTCTTTACCAGGCGGTATCCCCGGCAGACCTTACCGCAGTCGACGCAGGCGATGTTGTCCTTTACTTCCCACTGGGCGTCGAGCACTTTCGAGGTGAAGATGAAGCGGTCGACCCAGAAGAAGATGAGACCGCCGATGAGGTTGGCAATGATGGTGGCGATGAGGGCATCCATGGTGGCGAGAATGATGAGCACGCCGGCGAGGATGGGGGTGGAGAGCTGCCACCTGACCAGGTAGAGCCCGTAGCGCTTGAAATTTACATCCATATATCACTATAAAATTTCAGAGCCGGGATGATAAACGTGAGGATGGGGGTAGGCCGCCACCTTCATCTCCCTGGAGTGCGATCTCTCACTACTGCAATGGAACCGGAAAAAGAACTCTGCATTGAGCGGCCGGCGATCTACGTCGGCCTCACCGCGGGGCGCGGCCGCGGCGTCTTTGCCGCACGGGCGTATGCGCCGGGCGAGGAGATCGAGGTCTGCCCGGTGATCGTCTGCGGCGGGGCTGAGGCGGCGACCCTCCTGGACCGGACCGAACTCTTCAACTACTATTTTGCCTGGGGAGAGGGGGACGATGGGTGCGCGATCGCCCTCGGGTTCGGGTCGCTCTACAACCACTCTTACCGTCCAAACGCCGACCACGTGCGCAATTTTGCCGCGGGGACGGTCATGGTCACGGCGTGCCGCCCGATCGCGGCAGGCGAGGAGATCACGATCAACTATATGGGGGAGATCGACTGCAGGGACCCGGTCTGGTTCGAGATGAGAGAAAAAGCGTGAGTGTTTATGCCACGACCTCGGCCGTGACGATCGCAACCTCGGTGCGCGGCCGGTCCTGGCGGCCGGTCGGCACCTTGCCGATGGCATCGACGACGTCCATGCCCGCGATCACCCTGCCGAAGACCGGGTGCTGGCGGTCGAGGTAGTTGTTGTCCACCAGGTTGATGAAGAACTGGGAGCCGCCGGTGTTCGGGCCGGCGTTCGCCATCGAGATCGTGCCGCGGTCGTTCCGGTTGGAGGAGGAGAACTCGTCCCTGATCGCATAGCCGGGTCCGCCCGTGCCGGTGCCGGTCGGGTCGCCGCCCTGGATCATGAAATTCGGGATGACGCGGTGGAAGATGACGCCGTTGTAAAAGCCGTCCTTCACGAGTTTTTCAAAGTTTCCTGCGGTGACCGGCATGTCGCCGTAGAGCTGGATGGTGACGTCTCCCATGGTGGTATGGAGGACGACCTTTGTTCCTTCTGGGTGTGTGTCCATGATGGATCCTCATGATCCAATAGACGGTTTCCATAATAGTCCTTCCCGGCCGCGGGTTTTTTGTGGGGGGCCGACAGAGAGGGCAGGGTATGGGTATGAGCGGCGAAGAGGCCGACCGGCGGGCGGCCGAGCGGGAGATGATGGTGGCGGCGTTCCTCAAGAACCTCAGCCACGAGCGCCCCGAGTACCGCTGGGGTGCTGCCGACGCCCTCGGCAGGATCGGCGACGAGCGTGCGGTCGAGCCCCTGATCGCGGCGATGAAGGACCCCGACCCCCGTGTCAGAAAAAAAGCAGCATGGGCGCTCGGTCAGATCGGCGACATACGGGGCCAGCGCCCCCTGCTGGAGGCGATCCGGGACGAGGACGACGATGTCAGGGAGATCGCCTCTGAGGCGTACGATATCCTGAAAAAGAAGGTCTTCGGGGGCGGATAACGAGGACAGGATCCGACGAAAGAAACTCCTTTTAGCATGGCGGTGGACTTCATACAGAATGATCGAGAAGATGACCCCGGCCATGCGGCAGTTCTATTCGATGAAGGAGAAACATCCGGACTGCATCATTTTTTTCCGCATGGGCGACTTTTACGAGACGTTCGGCGATGACGCAGGGGTCGTCTCACGGGAGCTCGATATCGTGCTGACGGCACGCGGCAAGGACCGGGAGGGCGAGAGGATGCCCCTCGCCGGCGTCCCGTACCATGCGGCCGAGACCTATATCGCGCGCCTGGTCTCGAAGGGCTACCGGGTCGCCGTCTGCGAGCAGATCGAGGACCCGAAGAAGGCGAAGGGGATCGTCAAGCGCGACGTGGTCAGGGTGATCACGCCGGGCACGGTGATCGACGCCTCGATGATCGCCTCGCCGGGAGCGCGCTACCTGATGGCCCTCTGCCCTGACGGTCCGAAATTCGGGCTCGCATTCCTGGACATCTCAACCGGAGAATTTTTCGTGGAGGAGTGCGCCGGCGACCGGGACTTCTCCGCCGTCCTCTCTGAGGTGGAGCGCTACCGCCCGCAGGAGTGCATCGTCGGCCCGGCCCTGCCTGACGGCCTGGAGGGGCGCCTTGCCGACCTGGAGGTGCTCGTCACCCGGTTCCGCGAGGACGCCTTCGCCGAAAACGCCGCCAAAGACCTCCTCCTCGGCCACTTCGGGGCGCTCTCCCTCGACGGCTACGGGTGCGCCGGACTCGACGCTGCCGTCAGGGCTGCCGGGGCCGCCCTCGCCTATGCGACCGAGACGCAGTACTCGGCCCTCTCCCATATCACGGGCCTATCAGTCAGGGCGCCGGCCGACCGGATGATGCTGGATGCGATCACCCTGCGAAACCTCGAGATCACCGAGACGATCCGGGGTGAGGGGAAGGAGGGCACCCTCCTCCATGTCCTCGACCGCACCAGGACGGCGATGGGGAGCCGGACCCTCCGCAGCCACCTCGTCAACCCCCTCATCTCGGCGGCGCGGATCGACGCCCGCCTCGACGCCGTCGACTACCTCTGCCGGAATACGGCGGTGCGCACCGACCTGCGGGATCTCCTCAGGCAATGCGCCGACATCGAGCGGATCGCCGGCAGGATCGCCTACGGCAACGCAACCCCGCGCGACCTGGTCACCCTCGCCGCCTCGCTCGGGTGCGTCGCCGGGATCAGGGGCCTCTTCCCCGAAGAGGCGCCCGCCGAGATCACGGACGCCCTCGGCCGCCTCGGCGACTTTGCCGGGGTGATCGACCTCATCGACCGGGCGATCGCCGAGGATCCCCCGGCCAGCCTGAAGAACGGCGGAGCGATCAGGGAGGGCTACAGCGCCGAACTCGACGACCTGCACCGGCTCTCCGGCTCAGGGCGGACGTGGATCGCCGAGTTCCAGCAGACAGAGCGGGAGCGGACCGGGATCAAGTCGCTGAAGGTGAAGTACAACCGCGTCTTCGGCTACACCATCGAGATCACGAAGCCGAACCTCCACCTGGTGCCTGACGATTACGACCGCCGGCAGACGACGGCCAACGGCGAGCGGTTCACGACGCCGGCCCTGAAAGAGAAGGAGGCCCTCATCGCCAGCGCCGACGAGCGTCTCCTCTCCCTTGAGGCCGAACTCTTCGCCGGCCTCCTCGGCACGCTCGCCGCTTCGGTCGCCGCCTTCCAGGAGACCGCACGGGCGGTGGGCGTCCTCGACCTCCACGCCGCCCTCGCCGACGTCGCCCTCAGGAACGCCTACGTCCGCCCCGAACTCTACGACGGCCTCAAGACGGTCATCAGGGACGGGCGCCACCCGGTCGTCGAGGAGAAGACCGCCGGGACGTTCATCCCCAACGACACCCTCCTCGATAGCGAGGGCGACCAGATCCTCATCATCACCGGGGCGAACATGGCCGGCAAGTCCACCTATATGCGGGCCGTCGCCCTGATCACCGTCATGGCCCAGATGGGGAGTTTCGTGCCGGCCTCCTATGCCTCGATCGGCCTCGTGGACCGCGTCTTCACCCGCGTCGGGGCCTCGGACGACCTCTCGAGCGGGCGGAGCACCTTCATGGTCGAGATGCAGGAACTCGCCAACATCCTCAACAACGTCACCGAGCAAAGCCTCGTGGTCCTGGACGAGATCGGGCGGGGGACCAGCACGATCGACGGGTATTCGATCGCAAAGGCCGTGCTCGAGTACCTCCACGGCAGCAGGGGCAAAGGGCCCAGGACCCTGTTCGCCACGCACTTCCACCAGTTAATCGACGTGGAGGGCTCGTTGAAGCGCGTGAAAAATTACCATTTCGCCGTCAAGGAGACCGGGTCGGACGTGGTGTTCCTCAGAAAGATCATCCCAGGCGCCACCGACAAGAGTTACGGCATCCATGTCGCCCGCCTCGCGGGCGTGCCGGCGAAGGTGACCCAGCGGGCCGAGAAGATCCTGCAGGAGACCGCCGACGCCGTATCGTCTCCCGACGCGAAGGGGCGGCGCTACACCCAGATGCTCCTGATCAGCGACAGCCCGGTGACGCGGCAAAGCCCGGTCGTCGAGGAACTCAAGAAACTCGACCCCGACACCCTGACGCCGCGGACCGCCCTCGAGAAGATCTATGACCTCAAACGGATTGCAGGGGAGGAGGGGCGATGAACGGGACGACGATCCAGGTGCTGGACGAGCGGACGGTGAACCAGATCGCCGCCGGCGAGGTGGTGGAGCGCCCGGCCTCGGTGGTGAAGGAGCTTGTGGAGAACGCGATCGACGCCGGCGCCCGCCTGGTCCGGGTGGAGGTGACCTCGGAGAGAAACCACGTCACCGCCGTCAGGGTGGTCGACGACGGCGCCGGGATGGGGCGGGCCGACGCCGTCCTCGCCTTTAAAGAGCACGCCACCAGCAAGATTAGCCGGATCGACGACCTCGACCGGGTGCTCACCCTGGGCTTCAGGGGGGAGGCCCTGCCGAGCATCGCCTCGGTCTCAGACGTCACCCTGGTCACGCGGCGGCGGGGCGGCGGCGAGATCGCCGGGACGAGGGTGGCGATCCGGGGCGGGAACGCTCCAGAGGTCGCGGAGGTCGGGGCGCCCGAGGGGACGAGCGTGGAGGTGCGCGACCTCTTCTTCAACACCCCGGCGCGGCGGAAGTTCCTCAAGTCCCTCCACACCGAACTCGCCCATATCCACGGGGTGATCGAGAGGACGGCCCTCGCCCGCCCGGAGATCTCGTTCCGCCTCCTGCACAACGGCCGGGAGCGGATCGCCACCCATGCCACCGATGACCTGAAGGAAACGGTCGCCTCCCTCTTCGGGACGGCCGTGGCAAAGGATCTCGTCCCGGTCTCCCTCAAAACCCCTCTCGTCCAGGTCGCCGGCTATATCTCGACGCCGGCGCTCTCGCGGGCCGACCCGTACCAGGTCTTCCTCTCCATCAACGCCCGCCCCATCTCCTCCCTCCAGATCGTGCGGGCGATCAAGGAGGGATACGGCACCCTCCTCCCGAAGGACCGCTTCCCGGTCGCCTTCCTCAGCATCGGGATCAACGGCGACCTCGTCGACGTCAACGTACACCCGACGAAAAAACTCGTGCGGCTCAGCCACGAGAAGGAGATCTACGGGGCGATCGCCGGCGCCGTCCGCACCGCCCTCGGCGGGAAGGACCTCAGCGCCGCCGGCGCAAAGCCCGTCTTCCCGGTCTTCTCCCTCCCTGCACAGCCGCCCCGGATCCCGGCCGCCGGCGTGGCCGAGAGCCGCGCCCCGTTCACCCTCACCGACCGGCGGCTGCGGCAGAGCGAACTGCCCCTCGCGGGCGCCGAGCGAAACCTCCTCCCGGAGATCGAGGTGATCGGCCAGCTGGATGCGATGTACATCGTCGGCTCGGCAGAGGGGCGCTCCCTGGTCGTCATCGACCAGCACGCTGCCCACGAGCGCGTCCTCTATGAGCAGGCGCAGGAAAAGGCCGGCCCGGGATCGCAGGAGCTGATCGTCCCGGTGCTGGTCACCTTCTCGCCGCAGGAGTCCGAACTGGCGCGGGAGGCCCTCCCGGCCCTTGCAGAGGAGGGCTTTGTCCTCGAAGAGTTCGGCCCCTCGACCTATGCGGTGAACGCCATCCCGGTGGTGCTCGGGAAACTCGAGGAGCCCGAGGTGATCAGGGACCTGGTCTCCGCCCTGGTCAGGGAGAGCCCGGCCGACCCGGTGGGGAAGCGGGAGGCGGTGCTCAGAAGGGTCGCCTGCCGGGGGGCGATCAAGGCGGGCGACCGCCTCTCCCCCGAACAGATGCGCCGCCTCCTTGACCAGCTCGCCCGGACGAAAAACCCCTATACCTGCCCGCACGGGCGCCCGACGATCGTCACCTTCTCCCCTGACGAACTGGCGGCGATGTTCCGGCGGACGTGAGGGGGGCCCACCGGCATCAGGGCACCGATCGACCGCCTTCCCCGCTCTGGGGCTCTGCCCCGCTGAGCAGATTGGACCGGGAAGGCAGCACAGGAGCTGGAATGGCCACTCCCATCTCTCCTCCCAATCGCAATCGGCAGGGGGTCCGGGGGGCTGCAGGCCCCCGGTATCAGGGCAGCGATCCTCTTTTTCGATCGCAGAGCACCGACCGACCGCCTTCCCCACGCTGCCTGCCGGGGACTCTGCCCCCGGACCCCCGCATGCGATTGGGGTGGGAAGGCCAGGGCGAAGTCCAGAAGAGGAGGTCTGCCGTCCTGCACCAATCGCAATGGGCGGGGGGCCCGGGGGGCTGCAGGCCCCCCGCCACCGGCATGCCGATCCTCCTTCCCGAACACAGCGCACCGATCGACCGCCTTCCCCGCGCTGCCGCCCTGGGGCTCTGCCCCGCTGAGCGGATTGGGCCGGGAAGGCAGCAGAGGAATCCGAATGGATCACTGCCATCTCCCCCGATCACAGGTCTGCGGGGCAGCAGGCCGATCAAAATTGTCCCCTGGCGCAAGAGGCCCCGAAAAAAAAGAGTATCAGGAGATGGTCAGCGTCCCGGCGACCCGCAGGTTCCCGCCCTCGAGGTAGGTGACGACCGCCTTCGACCCCGGGAGGTACACCAGTTCCTTCTCCATCTCCAGGGTGACCTGACCGCCAGACGCCGAGACGACCCGGGAGGGCTCGAACTGCATCCAGTGTCCGATATGGAGGACCATGCCCTCGGTGATCGGGGCCTTCCAGAAGGGCACCAGGTCGAGGCGGCCGCTGATCGCCGTCGTGCTCCGCAGCGAGGAGTCGTTGGAGAGCACATAGCCGCGGCTGAGTTCCTCCGCCTCGACGCTCTTGAGGGCGAGGCCCACCCGGTCGCCGGTATCCGCATCCTCGAAATCGTCGTCGTGCTTCTGGATGGACCTGACGAGGGCGGTCTTTCCGATCGGGTGCACCTTCAGGCTGTCATGCTTCTTGAGGTGTCCATCGGCCACACAGCCCAGGATGACGGTCCCGATCCCGCGCACATTGAAGAAATGGTCGATCGGGACGATGCAGGTCTTCTTCCGGTCGGCGAGCGAGCGCTCGATGCCGATCTGGTGGGCGGCGTCGAGGAGGCGATCGCGCAGGGCGATTGCATCGTCCTCCATGCACTCGTAGCCCTCCAGCACGGTGCCCTTCAGGAGGGGCCTGATCTGGTCGGGCGAGATATAGTTCCTGAGGACCAGGTAGCCCCGGCCGATCCCTGCGGCCTGAAGCATCAGGAGGCACTCGCCGAAGGTCGCGTTGAGGGCGTCCACGACGACGATCGCCGCGTCGGCCAGCGATGCGGCATAGAAGAGCGGGGCCAGGCGCTCGGGGTATCGGGTCGGCTCGATAAAGGTGACCGTGTCTGCGCCTTTTTTCAGGTTGTAAAAGGTGATGTCGGTGCTCGTCCCCATCTTGCCGAGGTCCTTTGCATACCCTGCGGGGCCCATTACCGCCACAGTGAGGTTTGCCATAGTGGTTATCTATTGGCGGAAGAGCGGGATAATGCTTCTTCAGTGCGGTGCGGACGATAGATGTTTATAGGGACTCTCCAGATCAGGGATACAGGAATGGCCCGGCGGCTGAGTGAAGCAGAAGGGTATGCGCTTCTTGCGAAATACGGCATTCGAGTGCCGAAGCACGAGATTCCAGCGAGCCGGGCCGATGCCGGGGCGATCGCGGAGAGGATCGGCTACCCGGTCGTGCTCAAGGTCGTCTCCCCGGATATCGTCCACAAATCCGATGTTGGCGGGGTGATAACCGGGATAAAGGGCCGGAACGAGGCCGAAAATGCTTACGACGCTATCCTCGCCTCGGTTGCCGCCGCAGCGCCGGGCGCCGGGATCGACGGCGTGATCGTCGAGGAGGAACTCCCGCAGGGCCTCGAGTTCATCGTCGGCGGGACGACCGACCCGGCCTTCGGCAGGGTGATCGCCGTCGGCGCCGGCGGAGTGCTCGTCGAACTCCTGGGCGACACCACCTTCGCCCTCGCCCCGGTCTCGGGAGAGCGAATCAGGGAGATGGTCCGAGGCCTGAAGGCCTACCCCCTGGTCCGCGGCTACCGCGGGAGCCCCCCCCTCGACGAGGAGGCCCTGGTGGAGGCGGTGCTGGCGGCATCCCGCCTCTTTACGGGGGAAGAGATCGGGGAGTTCGACATCAACCCCCTGATCCTCTACGAGGAAGGGGCCTGCGCCGTCGATGCCCGGTTCATCGCCGGTGAGACGCCCGAGGTCCCGCGTGAGGAGCGGGCCCCCTTTACCCTCCCGGCGCCCGGCGGCATCGCCATCGTCGGGGCGTCCTCCGACCCGGCAAAGATCGGGTATGCGATTCTGCGAAACCTCCTCCACTTCAGGGGCCAGGTCTTCCCGGTTAACCCGAAGTACGCGAGGGTCATCGGCGTTCCCGCATACCCCTCGGTCAGGGAGATCCCGGGTGAGGTGGAGATGGCGGTGATCGCCGTCCCGGCACCCCTCGTCCCCGGAATCGTCGAGGAGTGCGGGGAGCGCGGGATCGGTCTCGCCGTCATCGTCTCGGCGGGCTTCAGGGAGACGGGCGACGAAGGGCGGAGGCTCGAGGAGGAGGTGATCAGGGCTGCACGGGCGCACGGCGTCCGGGTGCTCGGCCCCAACTGCCTCGGGCTCATGCTCCCCCACCTCGGCATCAACGCCACCTTCGATCCTATCTCGCCAAAACCCGGGCATATCGGGTTCCTCTCCCAGAGCGGGGCGGTGATCACCACGGTGGCAGACTGGAGCGTCCAGGCCGGCGTGGGGTTCTCGGCGGTCGTCAGCGTCGGGAACCAGGCAGACCTCGGCTTCCCCGACCTCCTCCAGGCGGTCGCCGGCGACCCGGCGACGCGGGCGGTGATCCTGTACGTCGAGGAGATCAGGGACGGCAGGCGTTTTTATGAAGCGGCGCGAGAGGTGACCGCACGCCTCCCGGTGATCGCCGTCAAGTCCGGGGCGTCGGAGAGGGGAAAGGCGGCCGCCTCCTCCCATACCGGGTCCCTCGCGGGCTCGCATGCGGTCTATGCGGCGGCGTTTCGGGAGGCCGGCGTGATCCTGGCTGAGTCGCTCGAAGAGGCCTTCCAGGTCGGCGAACTCCTCGCCTCAGAGGGGTATCCGGGCGGGGACCGGTGCGTCGTGATCTCCGGGGCCGGCGGGTTTGCCGTGCTCGCATCCGACTATGCGGAAAAATACGGCGTCTCGCTCCCCACGCTCCCCGACGAGATCTGCCGCGACCTCGATGCCTTCCTCCCGCCGCTCTGGAACCGCGCAAACCCGATGGACATCATCGGCGACGGCGGGGCCGGGCGCTACGCGAAGGTCTTCGACGTCATGATCGAGCACCAGGAGGCATGGGACATCGCCGTCGTCGTCACCGTCCCCTCGGCCGTCCTCAATCCCGTGGAGATCGCCCACGAGATCGTCAGGTTCTCGAAGAAAACCGGGAAGATGGTGGTCCCCTCCCTCCTGGGCGGGGAGAGCATGGCGGCGGCGGTGCGGATCCTCAAGGACAACTGCCTCCCCAACTTCCCCGAGATCGAGGACGCCTTCAGGGCGATCGGGAGCGCCCTGACCATACCCGGGGGGAAGAGAGAGAAAACTCCGGCATGCGACGGAGAAGAGGAGGAAAGATGACCGGCGCGGTGATGAAGCGATCCCAGAAAGCAGGCCTCCCGCCGGGATCGCTCGTCTACGTCGGCGACGAGGCGGCCGCCCGGACGACGATCGATGTGATCGACTACACCCAGGAGCAGATCGATGAAATATCGGTCCTCAATGCCGGGGATCTCGCCGCATACCGCGACCGCGACACAGTCACCTGGATCAATGTCACGGGCCTCCACGAGGTCGGCGTCATCGAGAAAACCGGCGAGATCTTCGGACTCCACCCCCTCATCCTGGAGGACATCTTAAACACCGAACAGCGGCCGAAGATGGAGGAATACGACGAGACGATCTACGTCGTCATGAAGATGATCGGCTATCTCGAGGACGGAAAGGTGGTGGACGAGCAGATCAGCCTTGTCCTCGGCGATCGTTATGTGATCTCGTTCCAGGAAAGGCCCGGTGACGTCTTCGATCCGGTGTGCGAGCGGATCCGGTCGCCGAAATGGCGGGCACGGCAACGCGGTGCCGATTACCTCGCCTACGCCCTCATCGACACCATCGTCGACGAATATTTTCATGTTATAGAGAGGTTCGGCGAGCGGATCGAGGCGGTCGACGACCTGATCATCGCCGATCCCGATCCGAAGACGATCCGCTCCATCAGGGAACTCAGGCGGGAACTGATCTTTCTCAGAAAAAGCGTCTGGCCGATGAGAGAAGTTATTTCCGGGCTTGAAAGGAGCGATTCTACCCTGATTACGCACCAGACCCGCCTGTACCTCAGGGACGTGTATGACCATACCATCCAGGTGATCGACACCCTCGAGACCTACCGGGACATGGCGGCCGGCATGCTCGACATCTACCTCTCCAGCGCGAGCAACCGGATGAACGAGGTGATGAAGGTGCTCACGATCATCGCCACCATCTTCATCCCGCTCAGCTTCATCGCCGGTGTCTTCGGCATGAACTTTCAGCATATGCCCGAACTGGAATGGGGCTACGGCTACCCCGCCTCCCTTGCCCTGATGGCCGGGGTTGCCCTTGTGCTGCTCATCTATTTCAGGCGAAAACGATGGATCTGAGGTGAAAAGAGGGATCATGAAGAAAATACTGATCAATGCGCGAAAGGAGGACTACGAAAATCTTCTCCCCCTCTTCGAAGGGGTCTACCATGTGATCGTCCACGAGGACGACGTCTACCAGGTCAAACTCTTCGTGCCAGACAGCGACCTCGACGCCTTCATTGAGCGGATAAAACCCGTGATCGACCTGCGCTACCGGGAAAACCTCATCGAGGTTCTCTCCCCTGATTTTGTCATCTCGCCGTACCTGAAGAGGGCCGAGGAGAAGACGAAAGCCCCTGAAAAGACGCCTATAGAGGAACTCCTCGACACCACAAAACCCTACCAGAAGTTCGATGCCGGAAAGGTGGTTCTCACCTCGATCGCCGGCATCATCGCCCTCACCGGCCTCTTCCTCAACAACGTGGCGATCATCATCGGCGCCATGCTCCTCTCCCCTATACTCGGACCCATCTACGGGTTTGCGATCAACATGGCGATCGGGAAGGTGCGCGACGGTATGCGGAGCATCGGCGTTCTTGCAGGGCTGCTCGCCTGTGTCTTCGCCCTCTCTGCCCTGACCACGTTCGCCCTCAACCTCGTCACGCCCCTCGCCATCACCTCGGAGATCCTCTCCCGGACCGAGGTGAGCCCGATCTACATCTTCATGGCAGTCCTGCTGGGGTTCGCATCGGTGCTCGCCCTCGCGCGCGGGATGTCCGACCTGATCGCCGGCGTCGCCATCGCCGCCGCCCTCCTCCCGCCGACGGCGGTGATGGGGATCGCCCTTGCCATGATGCACCCCTACCTCCTCCCCTCGACGGTGCTCGTCCTGGAGAACGTCATCGGGATGATGGCCGGGGCGCTGATCGCGACCCTCACCCTCAGGATAGGCCCGCGGGAGTATTACGAGCAGGTCGCCGCCCGCCGGTTCATTACGAGAACGGTGCTCTTGATCGTCGTCCTTGCCGCCCTCCTCCTCGCCATCAGCATGTTTCTTGCCCCTTCGATCTGAGGGGAGCCTGGGGGTCAGGTGCTTCCCCTGGACCCCCTGCCGCTTGCGATTGAGGGGAGGATGGCAGAGATCCTCTTCTGGTTCTCGCCCTGGCCTTCCCGGTCCAATCGCATGCGGGGGTCCGGGGGTGCAACCCCTGGCGGGCAGCGTGAGGAAGGCGGTCGATCGTCGCCCTGCGATCGGAAAGGAGGATCGGTGCCTCGATGCCGGGGCGCCTGCCACCCCATAAACCTGCAATTGGGGCAGGGACGGGCGAACCACCCCGGTAGTGTTTCAGATCTTCTGTAATTCGTCTGAGCCCTGTCTCCTTGTTTGATCATTCCCCCTCCATCGTCAAATATCTTCTGCCGGTCACCCACTCCTCATTGATGTCCATCAGGATGGATCCTGCCAGCCTGAGGAGTGACTCTTCATTGGGAAAGGCCCCTACAACTTTGGTTCTCCGTTTCAGTTCCTTGTTGACTCTTTCCATCATGTTCGTCGTTCGGATCCGCTTTGCGTGCTCTTTCGGGAACGCCGTGTAACTCATAAGTCCCGGGATGAATCTCTCGATCGTATTGGCCGCTTTCCGATATCCTCGTTCGTTCAGATCATCTGCAAGCTGCTGAAGTCTTTCCTCGTCCCCATATGCCTCCTTCAAGGACTCAGCAACTTCTTTCTGATGTTTCCGTGGAATATTCTTTAAAACCGCCCGGGTGCAATGGACCGAGCACATCTGCCACGATGCGCCGAGGAAGGCGGCTTCCGCCGCCTTCTGGATCCCGGCATGACCATCTGAGACAACCATCTTGACACCCACCAATCCTCGTTCTTTGAGGTCTTCGAACAATCCCGACCAGAACATCTCATTTTCACAATCAGTGATTCTGGCTCCCAGGATTTCCCGGTAGCCATCCATTCGAACACCGGCGATCACCAGAAGAGCTTTGGTGATGTACCGTGGTCCCTCTCTGACTTTGTAGTACGAAGCATCCACAAAGAGATAGGGAATCTCCTGTTCAATCGGCCTCTGAAGGAATGCATGGACCTGTTCATCGAGGTCCTTTGCTATCCTGGATACTGAAGCAGGAGAGAGTTGTTCGATGCCAAAATGAGCAACAATCTCCTGGATCCGGCGGGTTGAGACTCCCTGAAGGTAGGATTCAAAGATAGCATTCTCAAGAGCCTTCTCAACCCGGGAATAGCGTCCAAATACCTGTGTTTCGAAGGGAAATTCTCGGAACTGCGGTTTCTGGAGGATCGTTTCTCCATATCGGGTTTTCAGAGATCGCTTCTTGTAGCCGTTTCGGTGAGCCTTCCGCGCATCGGTTCGTTCATACTGCTCGGCTCCCGCCTGGTGGAGGGCTTCGAGCAGCATCACCTGGTTGAGGAACCAGGTGATGAGGGTCTTCATGCCATTCTCATTATCGGAAAGATAATCTTCGATTAACGCTAAGGGATCCATGGCCCTGTTTCTCCTTTGTCCAAATCTAGGTTGGATTCAGGGCCAAATTATTTTTACAGAAGATTCGTTACACTGTCACCACCCCGGCATGCCCATCCCGCATTTTTCATCGACCGGTGCTCCGCCCTCCCCGTCCTCGCATGTCCGGGTCAATCGTGCGCGGGGTCCGGGGGTGCAACCCCCGGGCAGAGCCAGACTTCGCGATTATGTAAGAGTTCCAGAAAACCGATTAGACCCCTGCCGGGGACCTGCCACCCCACAGAACTGCGATCGGGGGAGATGGCGGTGATCCATTCGGACTCCTTGTGCTGCCGTCCCGGTCCAATCGTATGCGGGGGTCCGGGGGCAGAGCCCCCGGCAGGCAGCGTAGGGAAGGCGGTTGATCGGTGCGCTGCGATCGAAAAAGAGGATCGCCGCCCTGATACCGGGGGGCCTGCAGCCCCCCGGACCCCCTGCCGATTGCGATTGGAGCAGGACAGCAGACCTCCTCTTCTGGACTTCGCCCTGGCCTTCCCACCCCAATCGCATACAGGGGTCCGGGGGCAGAGTCCCGGGGCGCAAAGATAAGAGAAGGCGACCGGATCACGCTCGCACCCGGAAATGGTGAGAACTTCTACACGGCCAAAAAAAGAGGGGGAAGGGCCTTCAGCTGATGTCCACCCGCTCGCCGGTGGCCATGTAATGGATCTTCTCGGCCATGGCGCAGCAGTGGTCGCCGCAGCGTTCGAGATAGCGGGCGATCATCACGTAGTCCATGCACCGGCTGATATTGCGCGGGTCTTCCATCATGTAGGTGATCCCCTCCCTGAAGACCGAGTAGCGGAGATCGTCGACACGGTCGTCCCTTTCAGAGAAATCCGAGATCCGGGCGACATTTCCCGACCGGTAGGCCTCCAGGGTGTCGTCGATCATCGAGAAGACGAGCTCTGCCATATGGGGGAGGTTGAGCATCCGGCCGAGGTGGCCCGAGGCGGCGAAGTCAGGGACGAGGATGGCAACATCTTTCCCGTATCTCCCGATCCGGTAGAAGGCCGTGTTCATCTTGAGGGTGCAGATGATCGTCCGCAGGTCCTGCGCCATCGGCTGATAGCGGGCGATGAGGGTAAGTAACCGTTCGTCGAAATAATCCGACCGTTCGGAGAGGTATTTTTTCCTGGTGTTGACATCGGCCGCAAGGTCGACGTTGCTCGTCTTCAGGGCTTCAAAGGCGTCCTTCAGCATCAGGGTCGAGAAGGCGCTGTATTCACAAAACTCGCGTCTCAGTTCCCTCAGTTCTTCATGAAATTTCTCGCTCATCTGGTCACCTTCAGCCGAACCGGCCGGTCACATAGTTCTCGGTCAACTGTTCGCGGGGCGCCTCGAAGATCTGGTCGGTCTCGCCGAACTCGATCAGTTTCCCCAGATACATAAACCCGGTGTAATCGCTCGCGCGCGCCGCCTGCTGCATGTTGTGCGTCACCATGATCACGGTATAATGTTTCTTGAGTTCTTCGACGAGGTCCTCGATCTTTGCAGTGGCGATCGGGTCGAGGGCCGAGCAGGGCTCGTCCATCAGGATCACCTCGGGCTCGACGGCCAGGGTCCGGGCGATGCAGAGGCGCTGCTGCTGCCCGCCCGAGAGCCCGAGCGCCGAGGCGTGGAGGCGGTCCTTCACCTCGTCCCAGAGGGCGGCGTCTTTCAGGCTCTTCTCCACGATCACATCGAGGGTTTTTTTGTCCCTGATGCCATGGACCCGCGGGCCGTAGGCGACGTTCTCGTAGATCGATTTCGGGAAGGGGTTGGGTTTCTGGAAGACCATCCCGATGCGTTTTCTGATCTCGACGACGTCGGTTCTGGGAGAGACGATATCCTCACCGTCGAAGAGGATCTCCCCCTCGACCCGCACGTTGTCGACGAGGTCGTTCATCCGGTTCAGGCACCGGATCAGGGTGGACTTCCCGCACCCGGACGGCCCGATCAGGGCGGTCACCCGGTTGCGCGCGAAGGAGATGTCGATCTCCTGGAGGGCGTGGTTATCCCCGTAATAGAGGTTGAGGCCTTTTGTGCTGATGATGGCTGCTTCTGTCGTCATATTCACCACCTGATGTTCTTCTGGTAGCGGCTCCTGATACCGATGGCGACGGCGTAGATCGCCACCACCAGGATGAGGAGCACAAGCGCGGTGCCGTACTGGTTTTTCGTCGCTCCCGGGACGTTTGTCGCCAGGACAAAGAGGTGATAGGGGAGGGCCATCACCGGTTCGGAGACCGAGGTCGGGAGGAACCGTTTGGAGAATACTGCTGCTGTAAAGAGGATCGGCGCTGTCTCGCCTGCGGCCCGGCCGATGGAGAGGATTGTCCCGGTGAGGATGCCCGGAACGGCCGGCGGGAGAACGACCCGGCTGATCGTCTGCCATTTCGTCGCCCCGAGGGCGAGGCTTCCCTCCCTAACCGAGACCGGGACGCTCTTCAACGCCTCCTCGGTCGTCCTGATGATCGTCGGGAGGATCATGAGCCCGAGGGTGATCATGCCGGCGAGGAGGGAGACGCCGAAGTTGAGGAAGATTACCAGGAAGGCAAAGCCGAAGAGACCGAAGACGATTGAGGGCATGCCGTTGAGGAGGTCGATCCCGGTCCTGATGATGTCGGTGATCCGGTTGCCCCCCCGCGTGTATTCGGAGAGGTAGATCGCCGCCCCGATGCCGATGGGCAGGGCAAAGGCGATCGCCCCGCCGACGAGGTAGAGCGTGCCGACGATGGCCGGGAAGATCCCGCCGGCCCGGCCGAGGTCGCGGGGCGGCTGGGTGAGAAACTCCCAGGTCAGCGCCGGGAGGCCGTTGACGATGATGTAGAGGAGGATGATTCCAAGGACACAGAGGACGGCGGCGATCGCCCCCCAGAGAAGGGAGAAGGCGATCTTCTGCGAGACCTTCGGGGAGACACGGTCTTTTGCAACGAGCAGCACCGCCAGGGATGCGAGGACGGCGAGGGCCGTGATGGGCGGGAAGAGGACAAACACAAGGACGGCTGCCATGAGCGCCAGACCTGCGCGGACCGCCATGCCGCTGTTTGCAGGCAGGAGGGGTGTGCGTCCGGAGCCCTCAGCGCCATGCGTCGACCTGATGTGTTTGAGGATAGCAACGGCCGCGAGGTTCACGATCAGGGTGATGGCGAGGAGGACGACGGCGACGGCGAAGAGGGCGCTGTAATGCATGCTCCCGACGGCGACCTCTCCCATCTCGATGCCCAGGGTGCCGGTGAGGGTTCTGACCGGGGAGAGGACGTTGGTGATGGGATCGGGGATGACGGCTGCATTGCCGCAGACCATGATCACGGCCATCGTCTCGCCGATCGCACGGCCCATGCCGAGAATGACCGCTGCCGTGATCCCGGAGATTGCCGAGGGGACAAGCACGCGGCTGATCGTCTGCCAGTGGGTGGCGCCGAGGGCGAGCGACCCCTCCTTGAACATCCGGGGGACCATGTTCAGGGCGTCCTCAGAGACCGAGATGATCGTCGGGAGGGCCATGATCCCGAGCAGGATCGAGCCTGCAAGCCAGCTCTCGCCGGAAGGAACGTCAAAGGTGACGCGGAGCCAGTCGGTCAGGATGATCAGCCCGAAAAAGCCGTAGACCACCGACGGGATTCCGGCCAGCAGTTCGATCGCCGGTTTTGCTGCGGCCTTCACCTTCGGCGGCGCCAGCTCCGAGAGATAGACGGCGCTCGCAAGCCCGAGCGGGACGGCGATCGCCATTGCCCCCAGGGTGACGAGAAGGGTGCCGACGATGAGGGAGAAGACGCCGTACGACGGTGTTGCCCCGGTCGGGTTCCAGGTGCTCTCGGTGATCAGGTCCAGGACGCCGACGGTCTGGAAGAGGGGGATGGAATCCCTTACCAGGAAGAATATGATGAAAAATACGCTGAGAACGGCAAACGAAGCGGTCGCGAACCAGAGGCTCCGGATGAGTATGTCCTTCTGCCTGCGCATACAGAATCCAGACGGAGAACTCTCAGATGATAATGCCCGAATCTCTTCTGACATCATTGTTCACCACAGGAAAGAGGGAAAAATGGTTGTCTGAAGGCCGGGTGTGGAGACCGGCCGGTTCAGATGCTCTCCGGATGCCTCCTGATTCGACTCTTCAGGCTGAGACAAAGCCTTCCTCTTCAACGATCTTCTGGCCGGCAGGGCTCAGGATGTAGTCGAGGTAGTCCTTCGAGAGGCCGGATGCCTCGCCCTTCGTGAACATGTTGAGGGTTCGGGCGATCGGGTAGTCGCCGCTGGTGACGGTCTCGATCGACGGTTCGACAGACTTGCCGTCCGCATCGATCTTCAGCGCCTTCACCGTGGCGTCGAGGTAGCCGAGGCCCACGTAGCCGATAGAGCCCGGCGTCTGGGCGACGGTCTGTTTCACTGCGCCGTTGGAGTTCTTCTCGAGCTGGGTGCTGACATAGTCGGCCTTTTCCATGACCTTCTCAGAGAAGAATTCGCGGGTGCCCGAGGAGCTGTCGCGGCCGATGACGACGATCGTCATGTCAGAACCGCCAAGTTCTTTCCAGTTCTTTGTCTCGCCAGTGTAGATCGCCTTGATCTGCTCGATGGTGAGGGAGTTCACGGCGACGGCCGGGTTGACGATGACGGCGATGCCGTCACGGGCGACGACGTACTGGACAAGGTCGGGGTACTTCTCCTTCTCAGCAGCCTTGAGGTCGCGGGAGGCCATGCCGATGTCAGCGGTCCCCTCACAGACGGCCTGGACACCGGCGCCGGAGCCGCCGCCGCTGACCTGGATGTCGGCATAGGCGTTGGCGTCCATGTAGGACTCTGCCGCCTTCTGGGCGATCGGGAGGACCGTCGTCGAACCAGTGACCGAGATGCTCTGCACGGACGGGGCGGTCGTGGGGGTCGGAGTCGTTTCGCCGCCGTTGCCGACACACCCGGTGAAGAGGGTGGCAAGGACGAGGAGCGCCATGACCGGCGCGACAAGGAATCTGAAGTATTTACTCTCCAATGGATTTCACCATATGAATGTCGTCAGACAGGGTTATAATCCGATTCGAATTATACTATTTGTCAGAATATAATTCATAGAAAGTATATGTCGATATAGAGAGAAAAGTTAAATATATATCAATATGTAAACACAATACAATATCATGGAAATCCGGAAAGTCCAGATCACCGGCGGGTCATCCTATATTGTCTCCCTCCCGAAGGAGTGGATAAAGGCCTCCAGGATCGGGAAAAATGATCCTGTCGGTCTGATCGTTCAGCCTGACGGCACCCTTCTTGTCACGCCGAAGATCGATATGGAGGCGGTGCAGAGAAAGAAAGAGTTGCAGGTGAACGCAACCACCGACCAGACCTATATTCTCCGGTGCCTTATCGGGGCGTACATCTCGGGCTATACGACGATCGTCCTCTCTGCAGCGGGGCGCCTGCCGCCGTCCATTCGATTGCGCGTGAGGGAATTCACCCAGATGGCGATCGGGCAGGAGGTCGTGGAGGAGACCGAGACCTCGATCACGATCAAGGACCTGCTGAACCCCTCTGAGATGCCGTTCCAGAATACGATCAGGAGAATGGCCGTCATCGTAAAAGCGATGCAGCAGGACGGGATCGAGGCGCTGAGGAGCGGGAATGTCGCACTTGCCGGGGATGTCGTCGCGCGCGACAACGACGTCGACCGCCTCCAGTGGCTCGTCGCCAGGCAGTGCAACCTCCTGATGGCCGATGCGAACCTCGCCAGGAAGATGGGGATCAGCCCCCAGATGGCGATGAACTATTTCCTGATCTCACGGATCATCGAGCGTATCGGGGACCACGGGACGCGGATCGCAAAGAACGCGATCGAGTTCCACCAGGAGGGCTCGAAGGGGGAGGTGGTCGAGATGATCGGCACGGCAAGCGCCACCGCCTCGATGATCTTCGACCGGGCGATGGGGGCGATGTTCGGTCAGGACCTGGAGGGGGCCAATGCCACGATCGAATGCGTCGAGGATCTCGAGGTGCAGGCGAGGGCGATCAACCGGGAGGCGCTGAAATTCGACGCGGCGACGGCGACGGCGATTGTGTCTATATCGGACAGTATCCGGAGAATCGGAGAATATTCAGGGGATATCTGCGAGAACATCATCAACAATCTGGTCAACGAGGTATGAATCACGCGGGATAAGATAAAATATCAGATACGCTGTATCTTCCCCGATGAATATGACTGGAAATGGCGGCGTGGTGGAAGTCTCGGACACCACCTGGGAGCGTGCGATCGAGCGGGGGACGCTCCCCGCGGTGGTGATGTTTTACAGCGAAACGTGCCCGTTCTGCAAGCAGATAGAGCCGTATTTCAGGCAGTTCGCCGGGGATTTCGGGGAGAAACTCCTCTTCGCCAGGCTGAATGTCTCTGAAAACCCCTGGACCATCGAACGCTATGCGGTGCGCCAGACGCCCACCTTTAAGTTCTTCTGCACGGGAAAACCGGTGCAGGAAATCATCGGAGCGGCGTTTCCGGCACTTCTCAAGAGAAATATCGAGGAGTTTCTCAAGCACGGGGAAGGGTGCGCCCGGAGCAGCACCGAGATCGATGACGAGATCACCGGGTATGGATAGGCGAAAGGCCGATGGATGATCCGACCTCTCCAGAGGCGAGGGGAAGAACAAAAATTGAATAGATTGAATAAAAAATGGAGATTAAATATCCATTCATTCTATTGGGCCCGGGGTAAAAATAGATAATATTAAATATTATTAAATTTAACCAGTATGTAGGAGGATACAACCGTCTCAGGCGACACGTCCCCCCCGTAAACATGTGTCTTTTTTCTGAGACGATCTGTCCCTCCCTTTTGTGATATTCCTGATATGAAACGTCAAGCGATCATGTCTGCTCCATGACGATCGATCTTCTCCCACGAATAGATCGCTTCTCCGTCAGCACCTCAGGCACCGGTCAGGACGAGAGATCCTCACTCGCTATCCTGGTGAACTTCTTTTATCTTTCCCATTCGCCTGCATCCATAAGCCCAAAGAAGAAGAACGGGCACCGCCTCCGAAAGATATCATTATATAGTAGTTCATGCTGTATTGGTTCTCGGGGGACACATGAAAGGCCTTATTCTCTCCGGCGGGCATGGCGTCAGACTGAGACCGCTGACCTATTCACAGCAGAAACAACTGATTCCCATCGCCAACAAACCGATCCTCTTCTACTGCATCCAGGATCTCATCGACGCCGGCATCCACTCGATCGGCATCGTTGTGGGGCCGAACAAGGAGCAGGTGATCAGCGAGGTGACGGCGCAGGACTGGGACGCCGAGTTCGAGTTTATCACCCAGGACAGACCGGGAGGGCTGGCCCATGCGGTAAAAATATCGCAGCAGTTCCTCGGGAGCGACCGGTTCGTCATGTACCTCGGGGACAACATCCTTCTCGGCGGGATTAAATCTTTCGTGGATGATTTCAGGAGGTCTGATGCGAAAGCCAGCCTGCTCCTGACAAAAGTCGATCACCCGGAACAATACGGGGTCGCCCTCGTCGACGAGCAGAAGAAGGTGATCCTCCAGCTCCTTGAAAAGCCGAAAAACCCTCCGTCAAACCTCTGTATTGTCGGCATCTACTGCCTGACGCCCGAGATCTTCGAGGCGATCGAGAGCATCAAACCCTCGTGGCGGGGAGAACTGGAGATCACCGACGCTCTCCACTGGCTGATCCTTCAGGGCCGACCGGTGACCTATGACCTCGTCAGCGGGTGGTGGAAAGACACCGGGAAACCTGAAGACCTCATCGATGCGAACCGCCTTGTCCTCGACGCCCTGCCCGGCATGAACGGGAACGGGGCATGCCTGGAGAACGTCGAGAACAGCACGGTATCTGGAAGATGCAGGATCGGCAAAAACACGGTAATCAAGGACGGTTCGGTCATCAGGGGCCCGGTGATCATCGGCGATGACTGTGTCATATCAAATACCTATCTTGGCCCGTACACCAGCATCGGCAATGGTTCGTTCCTGTCCAATACCGAGATCGAGGATTCCATCATCATGGAAGGGTCGGCGATCTCCAATACCGAACGGATCGTCGAGAGCCTCATCGGGAAGAACGTCACCATCGCAAGAGACGGCCGCCTTCCTGCAGGAAAGAAGTTTGTGATCGGAGACAACTCGAACGTGACCATTTAAACCGGAGGAAAAAATCCATGAAAATCGTTATTACCGGCGGCGCCGGATTTATCGGCTGTAATTTTGTCAGGCACATGCTTGAGCGCCACCCTGAGAGCGAGATCGTCGTGCTGGACAAACTCACCTATGCGGGGAGAATGGAGAACCTGGAGGATGTTTTAGACCGGATCACCTTCATCCAGGGGGATATCTGTTCGAAGGACGACGTGAACCGGATCGGCGACTGCGACCTCCTCTTCAACTTCGCCGCCGAGACGCACGTGGACCGGTCGATCAACGACGCCGGCGTCTTCGTCCGCACCGACGTGATCGGGACGCACACCCTGCTCGAGCACGCCCGGACCCATGAAGTCGGGCGGTTTGTCCAGATCAGCACCGACGAGGTCTACGGGAGCGTGGCATCGGGATATTCAAAGGAGGGCGATCGCATGCAGCCCTCGTCCCCGTATTCGGCGAGCAAGGCCGGGGCCGAGATGCTTGTTGCGGCATATGCGACGACCTACGGCCTCGACACGGTGATCACGCGGAGCTCCAACAACTTCGGCCCGTACCAGTTCCCTGAAAAACTGATCCCGGTGATGATCCTGCGGGCGCTCCAGGACCGGACCCTGCCCATCTACGGCAACGGGATGAACGTGCGCGACTGGATCTACGTGACCGACAACTGCGAGGGGGTCGCCGTCGCCGGTGAACAGGGGCGATCGGGCGAGGCGTACAATATCGGCGGGGGGAATGAGCGGACCAATCTGGAGATCGTCCGCACGATCCTCTCGATCCTCAAAAAACCCGGGTCCCTCATCGAGTACGTGGCCGATAGGCCCGGCCATGATATGCGATATGCCCTCGACTGCTCGAAGATGCGGGAGCTGGGGTGGCGGCCCAGGCACCGGTTCATGGACGCCATCGAGTTGACCTGCGCCTGGTATGCGCAGAACCGCACCTGGTATGCGCCGCTCCTTGCAACGGTATCCTGACACTTTTTTTGGCTCTTCGCTCCTTTGTGTGGGTAGCCATGACACCGCCATCTGGCTCCCCTCAGGCGACCCGGGGAAATCATATATGAAAGACCGCTATTTTTAGAGGCGGAGCGTGTTGTGGGAAGAAAAAGCAGGTGATCTACGTGCCGGTGCCGGGGGCCTCCAGCCCCATAGACCTGCGATCGGGGGTATGGGGGTGCCTCCTCTTCTCGACGTCGTCCTGACCTTCCCGGTCCAATCGCACGCGGGGGTCCGGGGGTGCCCTGGCGGGCAGCCCGGGGAAGGCAGTGGACCGGTACGCCAGGATGTGGAACGAACCTGAACCTGGCATGCCTGGGACTGACCTGAGGGAGAGGATCATCTCGGCATTACCCCCATTGAACAGCGAAGAGCCTTTTTTTTCAAGGGGGGATCGGCGACCAAAGATCCCGCCCCTCCTCCGCGGTGACGGTCCTGATGAGATACAAATACGTCCTCCCGCATCCAAGATCCAGGGAATGGTTATGCAGCAGACCGACAGGATCGCCTTGATGATCGCATCCTACACCTCTGAACTCGACGCCCTCGGCGCCTACCCGGAGGAAGAACTCGTCGAGGTGATCAGGGAGGTCGGGTTCGCCTGCACCTGCTGCGGAAAATGCTGCACCCGCGCCTTCAACGACCACGTCTTCCTCCTCGAAGAGGACGCGGAGAGGGTGCTGGAGGTGGACCCCGCAGCCCTGATGCCGGCCCCGTACTTCGAGTTCTGCGACCGGGAGGGCCGGTTTTACGTCCCGGGCTATGCGCTCAGGACACAGGAAGACGGGAGATGTGTTTTTCTCTCGGCAGAGAACCGCTGCACGATCTACGACCGGCGGATGAGCATCTGCAGGGTGTACCCGTATATGCTCCACCGGGAGGCGGACGAGGACGGACGCGTGGACTGGAGGCAGATCAGCGGTTTAAACCTCCACGGGGAGTATGAGAGGGAGATCGACGCCGACGAGGCGAGAGGGATCGCGCGCGCGGTGATCGCATACGAAAAGGCGTTTCTCACCCAGGAGATCGCATTCCTGGAAAGCCTCAGGGCGTATTTCTCGGCGAACAACCTCAGGCACGTGCAGAAGGTCTACGACCGGCAGATGGCGCGCTTTGAGAGCGGCGAGGAGGTCGAGGTGAGGGTCTTTTTCAGGGGAGGGTTCTCCCGGACGACCGCACGGTGCACGGATTACGGCATCGTGCCGGTACCCCGGGGGAAACGGCGCTGAGCGGGCGGTCATCCCTCTCGCGGGGCGATGGAAGACAGGACCATCGCCATGTTTTTTATCAGAAACGACAAACAGGGTAGTGCATCGTGCCCCAGTGGCTTAGTGGTATAGCGGCTGACTTGTAATCAGCAGGTCGCGTGTTCAAATCACGCCTGGGGCTTCAGACCTGCAGTTCAAATCTCTTTTCGGTTCTTCGCCCTTTCACGCGAGTAACCGCCCTTCGTCCTGAACCCCTCGCCCTCTGCCGTGCAGGATCATCCCCGCACCCCGTTGTCCCTCATCGGTGTCGCACAAGATCGTTTGTAGGACATATTGTGCATGTTATGTCGCACAAACGGGGTCGTAGGACATAGATGTATTTCAACACCCCCCCGGTCTCTTCTGTACAAATGCCGAAATGCGTATCGGATCGGCACTCTGATACGCACAAACTGATTCATCGGTACCAGAATACTCGCAATCTCCCCGCTCCAGCGATCCCGGACCGGCAGGTGGGCGTCGCAATATATTTATCCCGCCATACCCTCCCTCACGTTGCTCAATCACACGAGCAGGGCGATGACCATGATGCGTACACTATCGGCAATGGTGATCCTTCTCCTCCTCCTCCTCTCCGCAGTGAGCGTCCCGGCAACCGCAGCCTACGGAAGCGGCGGTTCGGACGGAGCCGGCGCAGGAGCACAGGGCAACGGTGGCGATTCAGCCGGAGACGGGGCCGCCCCATCCGAACCTGAAGGCCCGCAGGCCCAACCGCTGCAGGAAGAGCAGGAGCGCAAGCAGCAGACGACCGTCGAACAACCCGGCGTCCAGATCAACCAGCAGGACCGGGACCAGACCCAGGGCAGGACCAATGTCAGCACCTCCGATGATATCGTCCTCCAGAGAGACCGCGACCATTTCCTCCAGCAGGTGGGTATGCGGCAGCAGAACCTCTCGGGCGAGCGGGATGGGGCGCAGGTAGCGCTCTACGCCCTCTCGATCGCCGGCAACGTGACCGGGAGGGACGGGCCCGAACTCGCCCGCCTCGGGGCAGAGTTGAACACTTCTTCTGCCGCTGCATATGCCGCAGAGGAGCAGATCAAAAACCGGAACTCCCTGATGCGCATGCTCTATGGCGGAGACCGGGAGGCTGCCGGTCTGCTGATCCAGTATGCCGACCAGAACCAGCAACGCATTCAGGTGATGGAGGGGCTGCTCGCAAACTGCTCGGACTGCGACCCGCAGGTGCGCCTGATGCTGGAAGAACAGGTGCAGGTGCTCTCGCAGGAGCAGAACCGGCTCATCGTTCTCGGGCAGGAGGAGCAGGCCGATAAAGGGCTGTTCGGCTGGCTGTTCTGAGGCTCAGGTGCGTCGAGAGGAGCCGGTCAGGTCACCGCCCTGACCGATGACGACCGTTCCCCTTATACGTTCCGGGGAGCGGTCACGCTTTTTCCTCAAAGGCCGTGGATGGGCGGCTTCTCCCCGACCGCTCCACCAGACGCCCCGCACCATAAAAGCAGGAGTGCCGTCTCCTCCCGGGGAAAGTGCTTTATAGTCACCAAAAAATATGCCGGGTGTTTACAGGTCCGTATACGGACGACGATCCTGAGGTATGAGTATATGGTGCGCATAAAAGATATTCCCGAAGGGACGCGGTGGCTCATGGCCACCCACGTCCTGACCCGCCTGGTCGTAGCGCTTGGCCAGGCGTCCGCCGAAAGTAAAGAGATCCCCCCCCATCTAGAGCAGCTCTTCTCCGAGATGGGCGATGAGATCCGGCTCATCGCCGACCGCTACAGCATGCCGCGCGAGCACGCCGCCGACCTGGTCCAGACCCTGGGCGCCGTCTCGGTCATCCTCTTCGGGCCGGCGTTCGAGACGCGGTTTATCGAAGGGTTTCCCGAAGAAGCAGTCATCAGACTGACCGAGTGCGCCATGTTCAGGGACGAGCCCGGGAGCGAGATCTCTCCCTCCCGTGTGAATGCCGTCTGCACCGCCTATGTGGGGCACGCAATCGAGGCCCTGAACCCGGACTATCAGATCACCACCACGCGGGCGCGGTGCGGCGGGGACCCCTTCTGCGAAATGGTCATCACGAGAAAGAAAGGCTGACGCCATACGTCGTCCTGAAACCGGGGCACATCCGTCCATAGGCGAGGAAACACCGTGACCGAAAAAACCGACCCACCTGCAACAGTGCCCTGGCACGCTCTGTCCCTCGACGAAACCTATGAGCGGCTGAGCACCGGTTCCCGCGGCCTCTCCTCGGAGGAGGCCGCCCGCCGGCAGAGGCAGTACGGCAAAAACACCCTCCCGACCGCACGACCCCCCGGACTTGCGGAGATCATCCTCCACCAGTTTAAAAGCCCCCTGATCTACATCCTCCTCGTCGCCGGCGTCATATCCGTGCTGCTCGGCGACTTCAAAGACGCCGGGTTCATCATGGCCGCCATCGGTTCGGCGGTCGGAATCGGGAACATCTGGCGGTTCTCCGCGGTAGTGGGGCAGAACGGCGGCGGGGCATACCTGATCCCCTACCTGATCGCCGTCTTTCTCTGCGCCCTCCCCCTCATGGTCCTCGAACTCGCCATCGGGCGGCACTTCCACGGCACCGTGGTCAGCGCCTTCCGGTCGGTCAGGCCGCAGTTCCAGGTCCTCGGATGGCTCCTCTGCGGCATCGTCTTTCTGATGCTCTCCTACTACCTGGTGATCACCGGGTGGACCCTGGGCTACGCCCTGACCTCTCTGGGGGGCGAGCCCCTCCCCTTCTCCCGTTTCACCGCGGGATGGCTGCCGGTCCTCCTGTTTGTGGTTGCCGCCGGGATCAGCGGTATCGTGGTATCCCTCGGGATCAGGGAGGGGATCGAGCGGATCTCAACCGTCCTGATCCCGGTCTCGGTGGGGATCCTGGTCGTCCTCCTGCTGTATGCGACCACCATGCCCGGCTTTATCCAGGGAGTCTCCTTCCTCCTCACCCCCGACTTCTCGGTCCTCGGCGACCCCCTCCTCTGGAGCGCCGCCTTCGGCCAGGCCTTCTTCTCCCTCTCGGTCGGCACCGGCATCCTGCTCACCTATGGCGCATATGTGCGCCCGGGGGAGAGCATCCCCGGCGCCGCCCTGATCATCACCCTTGCCGACGTGGGGGTCGCCCTCCTGGCCGGACTGGTGATCTTCCCCTTCGTCTTCTCCTTCGGGCTCGTCCCGACGATCGGGGCTGAACTGGCCTTCACCACCCTCCCGGGCGCCTTTGCCCTGATGCCGAACGGCTGGATCGTTGCTGCGGCCTTCTTCCTGGTGCTCTTCTTTGCGGCGCTCACCTCCGCGATCTCCATGCTCGAGGTCGGCGTGGCCGCCGTCCAGGAGTCGCTCGACTGGTCGCGAAGACAGGCGGCCTCCCTTCTCACCGGCGCAATCGTCATCGTCGGCCTCCCTTCCGCTCTCTCGTACAGTGCGATCGACCTCAGGATCGGGGGGATACGGGTGCTCGACTTCATGGACGAGACCGTGGGGGCCCTCGGCCTCCCGGTCGCCGCCACCCTCCTTGCGGTCGTCTTCACCTGGTTCATACCCCCGCGGATGCTGACCGAAGAGATCGGGCACTCAATCGCACGCTTCGTCCATCCCCTCTGCAGGTTTGTCATCCCCGGTGTCCTGATGGTCACGACCGGGGCGCGCCTCCTCGCCGGCCTCGACGATCCCGGCCTCCGAAACCTCCCGGGGAGCGCATTCATCGGGACGGTGCTGCAGGTCGAGGGGCTCGTTGCCATCGTCCTGATCGTGCTGGTCATCACCCTCATACTCTGCCGGTTCAGGGGGTGCCCTCTGGCCGGGTGGATACGCGGGCGGACGTGAGACCTCTCTGGATCATGAGGGGGGCCGGCTGCAACGCTCGCCGTATCTGAGCGTTTTACGCGGTTTTCTCGGAGATCAATACCTTTATCGTTAAAAGATCATCATTACGGTGAGCAGCAGGTCCGGGCGGCAGGGGAAAAGATCAGGCCATGATCGCGGTTACAGCCGAACAGGGGATCGTCTTTGTCACCCTCATTATTGCACTCGTTCTCTTTGTGTACGGGCGCTGGCGCTACGATATCGTCGCCCTCCTCTCCCTCTTCATCGTCACGCTGACCGGGGTCGTGGGATGGGACCAGGCGTTCCTGGGGTTTGCAAACCCGGCGGTGATCACGGTGGCGGCCGTGCTGGTGATCAGCCGCGGCCTCCAGAACGCGGGCGTCGTTGACCTGATCGTCCACCGCCTCTCCGGGGTGGGCGACGGGCCAGGGACGCAGGTCTCCCTCCTCACCGGTATTGTCACGGCGTTCTCCGCCTTCATGAACAACATCGGCGCCCTGGCCCTGCTCCTGCCGGTGGGCATATTCGGGTTCGCGATCGCCATCGCCGCCATGGGCCTCGTCCCGATCCAGATCGTCTTTCCGATGGCCGCCGTCTTCATGGTGCTCACCTCGCTCATACCCCCTGCGCGAGGTCTATTGAGAGCACTGGCGGCGCCCGGTTGATCGCATCCACCCTGCTCGGCCTCCAGGGCCAGATCCCGGCCGAGGCGATCCTGGTCATCCTGCTGGTGGCGACGATGTTCCTCTCGGACTTCATCAACAACGCCGCAACTGCCGTTCTGATGGCGCCCATCGGGGTCAGCCTTGCCAGCGGGCTTGGCGTGTCCACGGACCCGTTCCTGATGGCGGTTGCCGTCGGAGCCTCATGCGCATTTCTCACGCCCATCGGGCACCAGTCAAACACCCTTGTCATGGGGCCGGGCGGGTTGCGGTTCGGCGATTACTGGCGCCTTGGTCTCCCGCTGGAGATGATCATCGTGCTCGTGGCCGTCCCCCTCATCCTCTACGTCTGGGCCGCTCTGAGCGGCGGCGGCGCACAGGGATCTCCTGGCCCGAGAATAGGGGCGAACCTGAGAGAGGCCCGCAGGGGACCGAACCGGGAGTCAAAGGGCGAAGGGCGATATACGCCACCCTTCACCAGGGATCGCGCGGGGCCGGGGAGTGCCCCCGCCCGGATCAGAAGAGTTATTTCTTCAGCACAAGGATGGGCTTTTGTGTTCTCCGCGCCACGTACGAGACCTTGCTCCCGAGCAGTGACGTCAATATCCCCCTCTGTCCGGTTGCTTTCATAACGATGAGAGAGACATCCTCACGCTCTGCAAGGGAAAGGATCACGTCCTCGGCACTGCCGGCGCGGACCCGGATCTCCGCGGGGATCTGGTGCCTGCCGAAGGCATCTCTCATCGCCTCAAGCCGTTTCTGTGCATCGTCGACGCTTGCCTGCACTACCTCGTGCGAGTCGCCGGTGGTCACGACATGGACAAACGTCGCCTTCTGGATCCACGGGATCTTATGGAGGCAGAGGCCCCCGATTTCCGGTTCTGAGAAGTCGGTGGCGATCAGGACGTTTGAAAACAATTCCGGAAGAAGATCAGTTCTTTCTCCTGAGGCCATACCTCCAGGGCCCGGTGCATGAACGAGGAGCAGATCGGTCGTCCCATAGTGGAGCGTATCCGATGCAACGCTCCCCAGCAGCAGGGCTTCGATGACGCTCTGACCCCGTCGGCCCATCACGATGAGAGAGATGCCTTCTCTTGCAGCAACCGCTTTAATGGCATCGGCGATGGTGCCCCCCCTGATGTCCTCAACAATGGTTCTGATCGCTACGCTCTCCAGTTCAAGATCTTTTTTCACCTCTTCAAGGCGCAATCTCGCATAGTCCACCTGGGGGTCAAAGCCGTCAGGGCCTTTTGATGGGTGTTTATTATACAGGACATGGAGAAGCACGATCTGACGAATGCCCGGAATCTGACGGAGACACCGAACCGCATACCGGGAATCTTCGGAAAAATCATACGGGACTAAAATGTCTCTGAACATACTACCCCTCTGGACAGGTATGGTACATCAAAGTATCGAAGAGCCCGAAAAAAGCACATCTCCATCCACAGACTATCTCATGTACGATGAACGACAGCACAACGACGATACGGGAGGCCGGCGATGGGGATCTCGAGGCGGTCCTCACCCTCTACGAGCACCTGCACGATGCCGACGAACCGGCCGATGAAGACGAGACACGGGCGGCCTGGAGGGCGATCATGGAGGACGGCCGGACACACCTGTTCATCCTGGAGAGCGGTGGTGTTCCGGTTTCGACCTGCATGCTAAGCATCGTCCCCAACCTCACCCGCAGGGCGCGGCCGTTCGGGATCGTCGAAAATGTCGTCACCCGGCGGCAGGACCGAAGGCGCGGCTACGCCACCGCACTCCTGCACCATGCCCTCGGCTACGCCTGGGAGCGCACCTGCTACAAGGTGATGCTCCTGACCGGGCGAAAGGACGAGGCGGTGTTGGAGTTCTAAGAGGGGGCCGGTTTTGTGCGGGGCGCAAAAGAGGGGTTCATCGCCTATCCGCCGGAATGAAGGGGTCGTCCCGCTCCACCACCACCCTCCTCCCGGCCACCCCGGCGATCTCCTCGAAATACGGGTCTGAGCGCGTCGCCACGTAGGCCACGGTTGCGGATCTCTCCTTCACCCGCTCCCTGAGTGTCAGGCCGAGCACCCGCGTCAGGTCAGGGCACGGTGCATAGAAGGCGGGGTCGTGCTCCACCACGATCTTCGGCCGCTCGGTCCCGTCAAGGCCGTCGAGAAGACATCCGGCGTCCTGGACCGGCCAGATATCCACCGGCGCCGCGGAACCGCCGAAAAGGTCGAGGATCGGATGCGTCCTCCCGTAGAAATACACCGGGACCTGGCCTGAATTCCTGCACATCCTCCTGAGGGCCGGGACCATCTGCTCTCTCGGCGCCACGGCGGCGGTGAACGTGGCCTGCCCGAAGAAGAGGGAGGGGACGGTGGGTCGCTGCATATCTGTATTTTTCTACGGGCCGGTATGAGATGGTTGCGTGTGCGCGGTCCGAAAGTGTTTTTTCGGGGGTCAGGGGGGGATCGCTGCCCTGATCAGAATGTTCATCTGCGATCAGATTATAGTACGATATCGAACGGTTCTCGTTCGAACAGTGATCCCCCACCTGCGAATCATGAACGGCCTCTGGAAATTTTCCCCGGTATGCGGAAAGGAGAGGAGTTTGACCGCTCTTTTCATCCTCCACTCCCTGCACCACGAACCGAAGTCCGGCTATGACCTCTTAAAAGAGATTGCAGAAAAAACAGGAGACAAATGGACCCCGAGCAAAGGAACACTCTATCCTATTTTGAAGGAACTGGAGAAAGACCGACTCATACAGGTGCTCCAAACCGGAAAGCGTTCTAAAAATATCTTTGAACTCACGCCGGACGGAGAAAGGACACTGCTGAGTATCAGGGAGCACCGAAAGGAATCAGGAGAAAAAATGCTTGTGTTCAGAAATCTGCTCGTAGAAATATTCGGGCAGGAGAGATCCGTACCTGACGGATTGCTCTTTGAAATCAGATCGATCATCGAGGATCTGCCGGCTGAAAACAATGATCACGCCTTTGCAATTCTGGAAAAATGCATTGAAGATCTCAGGAGGATCAGGGCCGATGCCTGCAATACACGTTGAGAACCTGACCAAAAAATTCCACGACTTCGTCGCCGTGGACAGCGTCTCGTTCGACATCGGGAGCGGAGAGATATTCGGGCTGCTCGGGCCGAACGGGGCGGGCAAAACCACCACGATCTCCATGCTTTCGACCATGCTCAAACCGACCTCGGGGACTGCCACGGTCAACGGTTTCGATGTGCTGACCGACGAGGACGGCGTCAGAAAATCGATCGGGATCGTCTTCCAGGACCAGAGCCTGGACGAAGAACTGACGGCGTACGAAAATATGGACTTCCACGGCAGGCTCTACCGCATCCCCCGCACCATCAGGGAGGAGCGCATTTCAAAACTGCTGACCCTTGTGGAACTGGAGGAGCGCAAAGACGATCTGGTCAAGACCTTCTCCGGCGGGATGAGGCGGCGCCTTGAGATTGCACGGGGGCTGCTCCACCGGCCGAAAGTGCTCTTCCTCGATGAGCCCACCCTCGGTCTCGATCCCCAGACGCGCAACCATCTCTGGGCGTACATCGAACAGTTGAACAAGGAGATGGGCATCACCATCATCCTGACGACCCATTACATGGACGAGGCCGACCGGCTCTGCGACCGGATCGCCATCATCGATCGCGGCCGGATCATTGCGATGGACACCTCCCAGAATTTGAAGAGCACGATCGGCGGCGACGTGATCACGATCCAGACCCCGGACTTTGCCCTGATATCCTCGAAGATCGCGGCGCCGTGGGTCGAGCGTATCGAAGAGCACGACGGATATGTAACGATCAACCTGCATAACGCAGAAAAACACCTTTCAGAGATCGTCACCCTGCTGAACGGGATCGAGATCACGTCGATCTCCGTCCGTAAACCGACGCTCGAAGATGTGTTTCTGCATTATACCGGCAAGACCATCCGTGAGGGAGAAGCCGACGGGAAAGAGACGATGCGGATGTTCCATCGGGCTTCGAGGCGGTAAACATGGATATTATATATGCGATCTGGCTGCGCAACGTCAAGCGGTATGTCCGCTCGAAGAGCAGAATCGTCGGGAGTCTCGGGATACCCCTGTTTTTCCTGCTCATCATGGGGTTCGGGCTGAACTCGGTCGTCACGATCCAGAATACCGGCGAGGGCTATATCCAGTTCATCATACCCGGCGTGGTGGCGATGAGCGTCCTGTTCACCTCGGTCTTCTCCGGGATCCAGATCATCTGGGACAAGCAGTTCGGCTTCCTCAAAGAGACGCTGGTGGCGCCGGTCTCGCGGCTGGAGATCATGCTCGGCCAGACGCTGGGCGGGGCGACGACGGCGTTTATTCAGGGACTGATCATCCTGGTGCTCTCGGTGTTCATCGGCATGAATATCGTCAGTTTTGCCGGATTTCTCGTCGCCTTTATGTTCATGCTCCTCATCGGCGTCGCATTCACCGCACTCGGGATTGCCATCGCCTCGAAAATGGAGGACATGCACGGGTTCCAGCTCATCATAAACTTCGTCATCTTCCCGATCTTCGGGCTTTCAGGGGCACTCTTTCCAATCGACGGCCTGCCCTCATGGATCAGGCCGCTCACCCTCCTCAATCCCCTGACCTATGGCGTCGAGGGGATACGATACGGCCTTTCCGGCGCCGCCCAGATAAGCCCGGGGGTGTGCTTTGCGGTGCTGGCAGGGTTCGCCCTCGCCGTGACGGCTGTCGGGTCCTATCTCTTCAGGAAGGTTACAATCTGAGGGGAAAGGAGCATAGCTTTCTTTTTTGCGGGGCCGGATCCTCCTTCCACCGCACCATCCCGCTCGAACGGGCGGCGAACCACCTTTCTCTTTCCGCCGTGCGTACCAACACATAAATAGTGGCTTTTTCCATCCTCAGTGCAGGGAAAACCATGCTGAACACTCGCGAGATCATCAGAAAAATCTGGGACGCCCAGGGATACGGGAACCTTGCGGTCTGGAACAACGGGGCGACCGAGGTCATCGAGCCCGGTGCAACTCCACAAAAAGACGGCGAGCCCCCCCTTGTCATATTCAAACCAATACCGCTTGTCGGTGGATTTTCCATGCTTGATTTCGCACTCGGCGATGCCGAACTGCTGGCATTCGTCGAGAGCGAGGTGACCGGGGCCGGCGGGGAGATCGCGCGGGACTGATCCCCGGCACCGCCCCGGGGCCCGGGCCCCCACCGAGGAGAACCATGATTGCACTGAGATTTTACCGGATCTATGATATCGGCAGGGAAGTAAATCTCGACTGGCTGGAAAAGGAACTTGCCGCGAGTTTCGTCACAGCCAGGACGCGGTTTCGTCGGGTCAAGCCCAAGTCCATCATCATAGAGATCCCTCCCCTCATGCTCTGGATGGAGCCCGTGCTGGTGGAAAAGGACGGACGCACCTTCGATTTCAAGGTGGTCGCCCGCATCTACGACGTCGGTGCGATCAGCGTCTGTTTTGTCTATGAAAGAACGGATGCCGATTTAGCCGTCCTTGAAGATACGGCACTCCTTTTTGCCGGACAGGAAGGACTCTCCGATTTCTTTTTGAGTTATCTCAGGACTCTTGGGGAGATCCTCAAACCGCATATCAAAGATTTTGCCCTCAATCCAGATTTCTTTGAGGATTACACGATCCACGTCACCGATCGCCTGGACGACGCCATCGACCCGGTGGTTCTCCTGACCGGGGAACGGACAGCTATCTCGTCCCAGATGCGCGAGGAGATCCTGAAAAACACGCAGAGTTATACGGTGGACGACCGTGCGATCCTCTCCTGGGACGCCGCTCTCCTCTGCAACCCCGAATACCCGGCCGATCTCATCGACCTGATCGAATATGCCAACGTCCAGGTGCTCGAACTCCGGTACTATGACCGGGAACTCACCCGCCAGATGGAAAAGATGTACGACGACATCGCCCTCGCCGACCGTCTCCCCTGGTTTCGCCGAACACGTCATTATCATGGCATAATGGCGGATTTAATGGAGACAAACGCTGAGTTCTCCGAGATTATCGAGAAGATCGACAACCTGATCAAGGTCACCGAGGACATCTACTATGCCCGCGTCTATGCAACGGTCCTGAAGGTGATCAGGAGCAACCAGTGGAGCGAGAGCGTCAGCCGCAAGATCGAGGTGATCCGTGAGAATTACTCGATGCTCTCGGACGAAGTCAGGATCCAGCATTCACACTTCCTGGAATGGGTGATCATCGTCCTGATCGCCCTCGAGTTCGGGTTTGCGATCTGGGAATATTTCATCAGGTGAAGACGGCGGCGATCGCCCAGGCGGCGGCCGCGACCGCAGCCGAAGCCGCCATCATCGGGACGGTAAACCTCGATATGACGATCTCTACAGGATCGCCGGTTTCTCGTTTGACGACCCAGAAATAAGGGTCGCTGAACGCAGAGACCGAGAGACTTCCCGCCGCGATCATCAGCACCAGCGGCACCGCCCCGACGACACCGGCAACACCCGACGCCTGGACCATACCGGCCGTGACCACGGCGGTCACCACCCTCGAGCCCTGTGCGGCCTGGACAAGCACGGCGAGGAGGAGGGGGACGAACACCGCCGGCACCACGCCGTCGAGAAGCCCGAATGCGTCCTCTGGAAAACTGCTCCCAAGGATCACCGCGCCAAGAGCCCCGGCGCCCGAACCGGCATACAGGGCAGATTTTCGGCTCTTCGCTACTGTGTGTGGGTAGCCCTGATATCTTCATTTGACTCCTCTCAGGTGACACGGGATAATGGGCTGACCTCACAAAGCAAGTCGCGATTGAGAGGGCGAGGAGTGTTTCCAGATTAAAAGGAGTTGATCCCTGTGCTGGTGCCTGGAGGCTGTGAGCGTAATCCCTCAGGATCCCGTGTGTGCCTTCCCGGTCCAATCGTGCGCGGGGGTCCGGGGGTGCAACCCCCGGCGTGCAGTGCGGGGAAGGCGGTTGATCGATAGGCACGTGTGAAAGCGTTAGCCACATGAAACAGCGAAGAGCCAGATTTTCTGTCGCTGCAGCAGGAGAGGAAGGGGGAGAGCACGATGAATGCGGTGACGCAGCACATGAACGGGACGGCCAGGAGAAACCCGGCGATCCCCCCGGCATAGGCGGACCGGGGGACGACGGCGCTGAGGTCCTGGAATATCCGCTCCCGATAGCCGCCGAGTTCGATCACGCCGGCGATCACCGAACCCGCAAATACTACCGGCCCGAGGAGGGCAAAGATGCCGCCCGCCCCTCGTGCGGCGGTGCCGACGACCGCGTCGGGCGGGACACCGGCGATCAGGCCGTAGATGATCGCAGACGAAAACAGCGTCAGGAACGGGTTAAGCCGAAACCTGACCGTCAAAACGGCGATCAGGAGGAGCACGATGACAAATGCGAAGAGGGTTGAAATCAGGGCCATACGAGTTTTGCCTCCATTCCTGCCCGGCAGCGCGACCTGACCGGGATCGTCCGGTCCTGATCAGGTCTCCTCTCCTGCGCCCGAAGAGCGGCAGGCGACCGGCGGGATCGTGATCACGAACCTGACGCCCAGGCCGTACGCTCCCTCTTCGGTGATCGAAAGACCGGTGATCGAGAGGATCTCCTTTGAGAGGAAGAGACCGAACCCGGTGTTTTTTCCATAGCCCTGTTTGAAGAGGAGAGGCTTTTCAGGGTCGGGGATACCGACGCCGTTGTCCTCGTAGACAAACCGCACACCAGAACCGTTCGTCTCCGTCACGCACCGGATCGCTGTCACGTGACCGCCATGACGGAGCGAGTTGTCGATGAGGTTCTCGATCACCCTGACAAACATCGGGTCTGCATACACCTCGAGGCCGCAGGAAGACACCTCCACCGCCACGCCGTTGAGGTCCTGGTGACGGATCGCACTCCTGACGACCCGCTCGACGTTCTGCCAGGCAGGGGCGTTTACGCCGATGTCCTGGTATTCCCGCGTAAAGGTGATGAGGCGTTTGATGTTGACGGCGGCGGTCTCCTCCTTCCCGATGATTTCGAGCAGGGGGAGGTCTGAGACCATATCCTTCTCGATCTCGATATATCCCAGGAGGGCTGTCATCCAGTTGAGGATATCGTGGCGGGTGATGCTGTTGAGGATGTTGAGTTTCTTGTTCGCCTGCTGGAGGTCGGTCTCAATCCGTTTCCGCTCGGAGATGTCTGCGATCTGCTCGACGACCAGACGGACCTCGCCGTCCTCCCCGATGATCGGGTTGCTCCGGCATACGAGATACCTGCCGAGTTCAGGGAAGAACCGCTCCACCTCTTCGAGGTGTCCGCTTTCCAGCGCCCTCTCAGTGGCGCAGACCTCGCAGGGCTCGGAGCGACCGATCAGTTCATAGCACTTCTTTCCTTCGGCCTCTTCCGGGGTGCAGTCCAGGAGTTCGTAGCCTGCGCGGTTGAACCGGACAATCGTATGATCGGGCTTTTGAACGGCGAGGACGTCCTTGATGCCGTCGAAAACGCCTTCGAGGAGGTCAAAACCGTCGAGCATATTCTGAAAAAGATCCCTGTACTCGGCCTCGCGGTCTGCCAGCCTCTGCTCGGTCAGGCGGTTACGCGCGGCCTTCAGGATCATATGCCTGAGTTCTGCGAATTGCATGCGCGGGTTCCCGCCTTTCTGGAGATAGTATTCGGCGCCGTTGTTGAGGGCCTCGATCACCACCTCTTCACGCCCCCGGCCGGTGAAGATGATGACCGGGACCGAGATCCCGCGGGCGTTGAGCGCTTTTAAAAGGTCGATCCCGCTCATGCCCGGCATATCATAATCCGAGACGATGACGTCGAAACCTTCTGCTCCGATTTTCTGGAGAGCCTCTTCGGCGGAGAGAGACGGCGTAACAACAATGCCGCCCTCCCTCTCCAGGAAGATCTTCGTGATCTCGCAGAGGGCAGGTTCGTCGTCGACGAGCAGAACGTGGATCATGGGCGCCTTCACACGGTACACTATTGACGGTGAGCACGGAAAAAACGTTGGAAAGAGTGCAGCCATGACGCCAGAGGGCCGACACCTGAAGACCGGGGCCGGCGGCCGTGCAGGAACGGGTATATATCCCGCGGCGCCAGGTCCCTGTCATGCTGATCATCGGCCACCGGGGGGCACGCGCCCATGAGCCGGAAAACACCCTCCGCGCCCTGAGACTGGGGATGAAATGCGCCGATTATGTCGAGGTGGACGTGCGGCTGAGCAGAGACGGCGTTCCGGTGGCGGTCCACGACGCCACCGTGGACCGGACGACCGACGGAGAAGGGGCGGTGCGGGACCTCACGCTCAGAGAACTAAAAACCCTCGATGCCGGATGCGGCGCGGAGGTCCCGACCCTCTGTGAGGTGCTCGACTGCGTCAGGGGACAGTGCGGCCTTTTTGTGGAGATCAAGGAGAGGGACGGCGTGGAGGGGATCTGCAGATTGCTCGGGGAGAACGGGCCGGACAATCTGTTTGTCGTCTCTTTTGACGCCGACACCGTCAAACGAGCAGGAGATCTGATCCCCGAAGCAAAAACAGGCCTGATCGTCTCGGAAACAAACCCGGACCCGGTCGAGGCGGCGCTCGCTCTCGGCGCCGACGCCGTCCTGCCCAGGTTTGATCTGGCAGAGCGGGCGCTGGTCGACCGGGCACACCGGCACCATCTGCTCGTCTTTGTGTGGACGCTAAACACCCCTGATGCATGGGAGCGGGCGTGTGCGATCGGCGCCGACGGTGTCGCGAGCGACGATCCCTGCGCTGCCCGGGAGTATCTGCAGGGCGTTCGCACTCACCATACCGTTTCGCCCTCTTTTTGATATCTCCGGCGCAGGCGACGGATACCTTTATTCTGTCAGAACAGAATGGGAAGGTGCTCAGGGGGGGGCGGATGAACAGCGAATGTGTTACGTGCAGAGTGCACCGGGCACACGGGGGGACCTGGCGATGACCGGGAAGATCACGCCGGCACGGGAAGTGGACTGTGTCGGGCTGTTCTGCCCGATGCCGATCTCAAGGACAAAAGAGGAGATCGAGCAGATCGGCATCGGAGAAATTCTCAGGGTCGAAGCCGACGATCCGGCCGCGGAAGAGGACATCACGCGCTGGGCAAAACGGGCCGGCCACGAGATCGTCGGTTTTGAGAAAGAAGAGGGGATCCTGACCTTTTACATCAGGAGAATGAAGTGAGGCGAGAGATGACGAAGATACTGTATGTCCAGACGAGCGGGACCGACACGCCCGAACGCCTCTACGCCCCGTTCGTCCTGGGGACGACGGCGGCGGCGATGGATGTCGAGGCGTCGATATTCTTTATGATCAGGGGGATCACCGCCGTCAGAAAGGGGGAGGCGGAGAGGATCCGGCTCGGGTCGTTCCCGTCCCTTGCAGAGGTGATGCGGCAGGCGATCGGCGCCGGGGTGCGGATCTATATCTGCGAGCAGAGTTCGCACCTCCTCGGCATACCGCCGGGCGACTTCATCCCTGAGGGTATCATCGCCGGGGGGGCGACGCTGAACGACCTGGCCCTGGAGGCCGATGCGGTGCTGACCTTCTGAGGGGGGCGCAATGGTCTATCTTGATCATGCATCGGCCACCCCGGTGGACCCGCGGGTGCTCGCCTTTGCCGGGCGATTCCTGAGCGAGGAGTTCGGAAACCCGTCGACGCTCTACACCCTCGGTCTCTCGGCGCGGCAGGCGCTGGAAGAGGCGAGAGCGCGGGTCGCCGCCCTTGTCCATGCCGAAAAACCGGCGTCGATCATCTTTACCGGGAGCGCCACCGAGTCGAACAACCTGGCGATCAGGGGCACGGCCCTCAGGAACCGAAAAGATGGCAAAAAACTGCTGGTGAGTGCGATAGAGCACATCTCAGTGCTGAACCCGATGAAGGACCTCCAGAAGCAGGGGTTCGACCTCGGGGTCATCCCGGTCGATCCTGCGGGGACCGTCGATCTCGGCTCTCTCGAGGAGCAGATCTCCCTGGAGACGGTCCTGGTATCGGTCAACTACGCCAACGACGAGATCGGGACGATCGAACCGATCGCCGAGATCGCTCACATCGTGCACGAGAAGGGGCGGTACCTCCACGTGAACGCCACGGCAGCCGCGGGGCGCATCCCCATCGATGTCGAGCGGGACGGGATCGACCTCCTGACCCTCTCATCGAACGACCTCGGCGGGCCGCGGGGGGCGGCGGCGCTCTACATCAGGCCGGGGGTGAAGGTCCAGGCGGTGATGCCGGGCGGCGGGCAGGAGCGCGGCCTGCGGTCAGGGACCGAGAACCTCTTCGCCATCGCCGGGATGGGGGAGGCGGCGCGGCTTTCTGCCGACGAGATGGAGGCCGAGATGGCGAGGGAGCGGTCGATCCGGGACGGGCTTGTCAGGGAGATCCTGACAATCGACGAATCTTACCTCACCGGACACCCCGAGCAGAGGCTCCCCGGCCACGCCAGCTTCAGGTTCAGCCGGATCGAGGGGGAGAGCATCCTGTTAAACCTGGACACCTTCTTCGGCATCCAGGTGGCCACCGGGTCGGCCTGCTCCTCCCGGACGCTGGAGCCCTCCCATGTCCTGCTCGCCATCGGGCTTGCGCACGCGGAGGCGCACGGTTCGATGGTGATGACCCTGGGGCGGTCGAACGTCCCGGAAGACGTCCCCTATGTTGCGGATGCGGTGAAACGGACGGTGGAGAGGCTCAGGGCGATCTCTGCCCTGTAATGCTGAGGTGATACGATGGAAGATCGGCCACAGATTGGCTATTCAAAAAAGGTGATGGATCATTTCATGAATCCCAGGAACGTCGGGGAGTTCGAGGACCCCGACGGCGTGGGGACGGTGGGGAACCCGGTCTGCGGGGACCTGATGCAGGTCTCGATCAAGGTGAAAGACGATGTGATCACCGACGTGCGCTTCAAGACCTTCGGGTGCGGGTCGGCGATCGCAACGGCGAGCATGGTGACCGAGATGGCAAAGGGGAAGACGATCGAGGAGGCGATGGCGATCACCCGCACGGACGTCGCCGACGAACTCGAAGGGCTCCCGCCGGTGAAGATGCACTGCTCGAACCTTGCGGCAGACGCCCTGCATGCGGCGATCAAGGACTACCAGGAGAAGAAAAAGTAGCCGGGGCCGAAATGATCCCTTCCGGCAGGTTCATGGGATCGGGCAGGAAACAGACCTGCATGAACTGTCCGGGACGTATTCCCATACTCTGCCTGCTCGCCCTGCTCTGCGCCGTCGCCACCGGAGGCTGCCTCTCTGGCGAGAGGGCGGGGGGAGAGGACATACGCCCGGTCCGGGTGGAGATCGACAAAGGCGATATCGGCCCGTTCTACGAGACGGCCGCGGCGATGGACGACCGGGTGGTCTTCACCTTCGTCCCGACCGGGGCGAACGTCTCGGCATACCTGGTCACCTACGAGGTCAAAAGGGAGGGGAGCACGGTGGCGGCGGCGGACGGGAAACGCTACGAGGGTATCAGCGCCTCGCACCCGATCGTCATCGCCACGGGGCGCTCGCCCGGCGAGGTGGTCTCGATCGCCATCTCGATCAAAACGCCCGACGGCGAGGTCGTCTACGAGAGCGCCTCGTCGGTCGGGTGAGCGGGCCCGGCAGACTCCCTGAACCTGATCAGGTCGGCGATGCACCGGTTGTAGGGGGTGGGGATGCCGTGCCGTTCGCCGAGGGCGGCGACATACCCGTTGAGCAGGTCGATCTCGGTCTTTCTCCCTATTTTGATGTCGTAATACATCGAGGGATACACCGACGCGAAGTCAGGGATCTGCACGCAAAAGAGATGGGCAAGATACGCTTCAGGGGTCGCCCACGGCACCCTGACGCCTTCGGCCGCCATGACGGCGAAGGTCTCATGGACCAGGTGGGCAATGACTCCCCTGAGGCGGTCGTCGGCCGTCGCCCCGACCGGGACCGAGAAAAGAGCGCAGAGCGGGTTTACCGTTATGTTCAGGAGGGACTTTGCCCATTTTCCCGCCCTGATATCAGGCGACCGCTCGACCGGGATCCCGGCGGCGCGGACGATCCTGATGAGACGGTCCAGGCCGGCTGCGTCGCCGCCCGACCACGCCCCCAGCATCATCGGGCCGCTCGCGCTTTTGACCCTGACCTCTGCCGGGCCTTCGACCGAGAAATTGGTGGTCACGGTGCCGCCGATCACGCTGCCGGCATAGCGGGCGATCACCTCCTCGTTGCCGATGCCGTTCTGGAGGGAGACGACGGTCGAGCCCTTCATGATGCCGGCAAACTGCTCGCAGATCGCCGCCGTGCCGGTGCCTTTCGCCGTGATGAAGATGTAGTCGACGGAAGGCGGGAGATCGTCCGGCCCGGCGATGCAGGCGATTCCTTCGACGGTCCGGTCCCCCCAGATTCCCTCCATCAAAAGACCGCGGTCCCGGATGGCGTCGGCGTGGACCGGTCTGCAGAGGACGTACACCCTCGCCGCCCCGGCGAGTTTTCCTGCAAGGGAGAGGCCGACCGCTCCTGCACCGAGAATCGCTATCACTGGCCGTTCTGACTCCGTCATCTCAATCGAGATCCGCATTGGGCGTCCGGGAGGATAACCCTTGGGGAGGAAAAACCTCGATTATCCGGCTTTGTAGAAATCATCACTTTTCCGGATGGGAGGGTGAGTTATTCGTCTTTCCCAATCTTCGTGCCGGGGTTTCTTCCCCCGGACCCCGCGCGAGGATTGCTCCGGACATGAGGGAGCGGGAAGAGCGGTGCATCTCTCGATGGAATATGGTGGGTGGGCGTGCCGGCGTGGTTGCCCGCCCCTGCCCCAATCGCAGTTTTGCGGGGCGGTCAGCCCCCCGGGAGAGGCGTAACCAGATTTCCCGTACACACACAACGCCTGCCTCTGCCCGGGGGTTGCACCCCCGGACCCCCACATGCGATTGAACCGGGAAGGCGGCAGAGGGCCTGAAGGGGCTACTCCCATCCCCGCACCAATCGTAATCGGCAGGGGGTCCGGGGGGCAGCAGGCCCCCCGGTATCGAGGCGGCGATCCTCGTTTTCGTTCGCAGCGCACCGACCGACCGCCTTCCCGCATCCCCGCGCCGGGGGCTCTGCCCCCGGACCCCCGCGTGCGATTGGACCGGGAAGGCCGATGCGAGAACCAGCAGAGGAGGTCTGCGATCTCCCCTCAATCGCATTCAGCAGGGCTTCCCCGCGCTGCCGCCCCCACTCCATTCGATGCGCATATTGCCGCGCAGGTCTGATCCTCTTCCAGCGATGAGTGGACCGATGGAAGGAGACTGGATCGAGATCCCGGGAAGCGACGGGGCGTATGTACTCCCGTTCACGCGATACCCCGATGTCTGCTGTTCGAACGCCTATGTGGTCAGGACACCGGGAGAGGTCATCCTCATCGACACGGGCGCCGACGAGGCCCAGATCGCATCGCTGGCGGCGGCGGTCCGTGCGGTGAACGAGGAAGGCCCCCGCGCTGTTTCCGTGCTGCTCACCCACTGCCACCTGGACCATGCATACGGGGTGATCGGCCACCGGGACTGGATCGAATCCTCGGGGATCGCGATCTTCGCCCAGGAAGAGGGGGCGCTGGCCCTCCAGTCCGGCGACCCGCGCCTGACGGTCGCCGAGATGTACGGCCGGGAGATCGGGCCGGTGCCGGTGGATGTCCATCTCCTCACCGCCGATGACCGGGCCCGCGGGGGCGAGCGGACCGTGGAGGCACGCGGCCGCAGCGTGCGCCTCGACGCCGATCGGGTGCAGGTCGATAGCGAGACGGCGCTCTACCGGCAGCGGATCACCTTCCCGTCCGGGGCTGAGTGCACCGTGTATCATGTGCCCGGCCACAGCCCTGACTCTATCTTCGTCAGGGTAGGGGGGCACCTCTTCATCGGGGACATCCTGTTTGCAGCCAGTCCGGGGATCGCCGGTCTGCACCGCTGGAACTGCGGCGACCTCTGCGCCTCGGCCCGTGCGGCCCGCCAGATCCTGGCGTCCGGCGAGATCGGGTATTGCTGGAACGGCCACGGCCGCGGGATGACGGTCCCTGACACCCTCAGGGCGCTTTCGGCCCTTGAGAGGGAGACGAAAAAACTCGACGGGATCTGCGCCTTCGATCCCGTCCGCCTCAACGCCTCGGTCTGCTACGCCCGGGACCTCCTCGTCGAAGCAGGCAAACTCTTCTCGGTCATCGGGGGCAGGCTGTACTATCTCTCGTATTACCTGGAGGAACTTGGCGAGGAGGAGGAGGCAGAGAAATACCGCGACCTTGTCGAGAACGACGCCATCGATGAGTTCCTCACCAACTTCTCTGCCTTTGCAAAGGAGGTCGGCGCGGGGAAAAAACTCGAGATCCAGTTCGTGCTCAAGGCCGTGCAGATCGCGGGGAAGATCGAGCGGGCCCTCGGCGCCGGGGCAGGCGACCCGGTGCTCGACGCCTCCCTGGTCAGGCGGGCGCGGCACCTCCTGACCGACTGCCTCTCCACGGTCTACGGCCTCGACGAGCGTCTTTCCGGGGAGGAGATCGACCTTGCCGAATGCCTGGAACAGTTTGTCACCGGGTTTGGGGACTCCTCCGGTCTCGATGATGCGATGGTCGATGCCGTCGAGGACGAATCGGCGTTTCTTGCGGCCCTTGCCGCACGGATCGCCAATCCCGTCCTCTTCGAGAAGACCGCCGTCAGCCTGGAGGTCGGCACCCGCCCCCTGCCGGTCATGACCGATCCCGAACGGCTCTGCGACGGCATCACGAGCCTCATCGAGGACTTCGCCGCCGCCGGGGCGAAAGAGGTGAAGATCTCGGTCGCCGGCACCCCGGAGGGAGCGGCGATCGCCGTCACCTCAGACGCCCTGCACCCGGACTGGCCCTATGCCGGGATCTACGAGCGGCGGTTTTCGCGCTGCGGAGGCCGGTGCACCGTGGAAACCGGGGACAGAGACGCCAGGGTCGTGGTCTGTTTTCGGTACAGGGATGATGGGCGCTCCCGGTGAATACAAATGAGTGGAGGACGACAGGTCTGCTCTCCGGCCCGTCCTTCAACCGTATCCCCGGGCAGTCATACAGGCGAGGGTCAGATAGAGCCGGGAGTATCAGGTCAAAATCGGCTTTGTTGAATTCCTCGCCTACTACAACAACCATGATCGCCTGAATCGCCTTCGTGAGGTTATGGAGTATCAGTTTGATCTTGATCTCCTTGATCTGGTACCAAAATACTCGTGCTTTCAGCCCCTCTCCAAACTTTCTTTTTATCTTGCGGGGGGTGAAGGGGGCGGAGCGGGAAGACCCCACCCAACAGGCGCGGGGTAGTTCATCCAGGGATCAGTCTATCAGATGGTTTCAACGAAGCCAAATCCTCCATAATCCCCAATTAAATCGGCAAAGGCAACAAATCGACACCAAAACCAACCTGGAATGTCTTTAAATAATGTAAACACGATTATCCCACATCCCATGGGGGGACCATCGATGAAAACCATTGTAGAAACAGCGATTGAAACCGGCGAGTTCACCACGCTCGTCAAGGCCGTACAGGCAGCCGATCTCGTAAATACCCTGAATTCTCCGGGGCCTTTCACTGTATTCGCACCAAACGACGCCGCATTTGCAAAACTGCCGAAGGGCACCGTTGAGGAACTAGTCAAGGACAAAGAGCGTCTGAAATCGGTGCTCACCTACCACGTCGTTGCAGGCAAGTACATGGCGGCAGACGTGATGAAGATGAAATCGGCAAAAACCGTCCAGGGCGGAGAACTCATGTTCGACACCAAGGCCGGTGTGAAGGTCAACAATGCACAGGTGATCAAGCCGGACGTTCTCTGTTCAAACGGCGTCTGCCACGTCATCGACGCAGTTCTGATGCCGAAATAACCTCATTCTTTTTCAGAGAGTTCTTTCCGGAAAAAAGAGATTATGCCTGTTTGATCGCGGAGATATAGGCGATCCCCACTTTTGCGCGGCGGATCCTCGTTGAATCAAGCAGATGACGCATATCTACAAATTCCCCGTCTGCAAGACACCGCTCGATCCCCCTCACGAGGTCGGTTTCAGGGTCCCAGGGCACGTTTCTGAATACGACGCCGTGGTTGTGGAGATGCAGATCCCCCGTTCCCGCCTCTTCAGTGTGGATGGCGTCGAGCGCCGCCCGGTCGTAGCCCGAGAGGTCGGCAGAGAGGTCGACGCCGATGCCGAAGGTGACGATGCTGTAGCCGTCGTATTTCATCTCGGTGCAGACGTCCATCCACTCGTCGTAGTTTTCCGGGTCCAGGATCGAACCGCCGTTTGCGGGTGCGTCCTGTGCGATCGGCGACCGTTTGATCCCGGTGCTCTGGACGCCGGCGACGACGCCCCAGATCGCCGTCGCCAGAACGCCGCGGCACTCCTTCCTCCTCTCCTTCGCCAGCGCAAAAATGGCGCGGTACAGGGCGTCGAGGGCGATCCCCTCCTCGCCGGTCGCCTCCACGACGGCGACCTCGTTGAACGCCCCTTCAAGCGAGAGGTTGAATGCCGTATATGCCCTGACCGCCCCGGTATCCCCGGCCGGCACGAAAAAGTCGGGCGTATCGTGGCCGTCGGTCGGGAGCCAGATCATCGAGCCGTGCAGGGTCATCATCTCGCCCAGGAAGGGCATCGTGTCCTCGACCCCTCCCCCGAGGGCGCCGAGGCCGAGCGAATACGTGATCCCGGAGAGGCGCTCGGCGCTGAGGTCCTCCTCCCTGATGCGGGCATGGAGAAGCGTTGAAAGGCTCCCCTTCACCCGCAGGGAGGCGGGGGCGCGGGACGCAGGCTCGAACCCGAACCGCGCCCCTTCCCGCTCGACCGTCGGATTTTTCAGGTCGGCGATCAGGGAGAGGGAACCCTCGCGCTTCTGCACCTCCCTCAGGGCGTCATCCCGGGACGAAAAGATCGGGAGGACACGGTCGAACCCGGCCATCGAGAGGACGTTCCGCGGGTACTCTCCCACATTGCAGAGGGCGATCCCGCCGTTTCTCGCCTTCACCTTCTTATGGAGCGCCAGCAGGATCCTGATCCCGGCGCTGCTCATATAGGTGAGCCCGTCCATATCGAAGACGACCGAGCGGTCGTCGTCCCGCAGGCTCCGCTCGATCTCGGGCGCCGCCTGCGTCGCCGCGTAGCCGTCGAGCCGCCCTTTCAACCCGATGACGAGGACGCCATCCATTCGTTCCGTTGCAATCTCCATCTCTCTCCCTCCATTCACAGAATTTTTTCAAGGACCAGAATGTTCCGTCCGCCTGCACGTTCGTATCGCAGTTCATCGGTCATCCGCCTGATCAGGTGGATGCCGAGGCCGCCGATGGGCCGTTCATCGGCGTCCCCCTCAAGGTCGGGCTCCGCGGCCTCCGTGGGATCGAAGGGCACCCCCTCGTCCTCGATCCGCACCCTGACCACCCCGCCCTCGACCCCGCAGGAGATCCAGATCCGGCATTCCGAAGAGGAATAGCCATGAAGCATGATATTGGTCACCGCCTCGTCCACCGCAAGTTCAAGCGCCTGGACGGCCTCTCCGGGCACGCCGAGGCGTTCGAGAGCCCCGGTCACCGCGGCGAGCGCCCCGGGCAGGGACGAGATGACCGCATCGAAGACGATCTCCTCGATCGTTCACACCCCCCTGAGTACCATCAGGGTGATATCGTCAAACTGGGGCTCGTCACCCGCGTGCTCGCGAATCCCATCCCTGATCTCCCTGATGATCTCCTGCGACGAACGGCCGCGCACCTTCAGCACCGTCTCCATCAGTCTTGCCTCGCTGAACTCTTCGTCTTTGCTGTTGATCGCCTCGGTCACGCCGTCGGTGTAGAGGACGAGCAGGTCGCCCGGCAGGACGGTGACCTGCGCCTCCCCGTACTCCTGGTCTCTGGCGGCGCCGAGCGCCACACCCGTCGGCATCAGGCGGACAAAATCGTTCGACCCCGCCCGAAGGAGGAGGGGCGGGTTGTGGCCGGCATTGGCGTAGGTGAGCGTCCGGTTCTGCTCATTGAGCACGCCATAGAAGAGGGTGACGAACATGCCCGAATCCGACTGCTCCTCGATCATCGTGTTCGCATCGGCAAGGGCGAGCGAGACCTCGGGGTGCCAGGTCGCCATCGCCCTGATGATCGTGCGGGAGAGCGCCATGTACAGGGCCGCAGAGACGCTCTTGCCCGAGACGTCCGCGATGACAAGCCCGGTATGGTCCGGCCTTAAGCGGATCGCATCGTAGAAATCGCCGCCGACCTCCCGTGCCGGGCAGCTGACGGCGAAGAGGTCGAATCCCTTCAGCGGCGGGATGGACTTCGGGAGGAATGTCTGCTGGATATCTGCGGCAATCTGGAGTTCGGCCTTTTTCCGCTGGAGTTCGTCGTGGTACGAGTCGCGCTCGGCCTTTGTCTGCCGCTCGGCAAGGAGGTTGGCGATCAGCTGCGCGAAGATGAACATCCCGACGGCGTTGGCAAGAATCATCGGCAGGGCCACCCCGTTCACGAGGGAGAGGGCCTGGTCGAAGGGTTGCGCCAGGGCGAGGACGACCCCCATGTGGAGCAGTTCCATGCCCGCGGCAAATCCGACGGCGGTTTTGACGGCGACCGGGCGCCCCCGGTGGGCGTAATAGATTGCCCCGCCGAGAAGGCCGGCAACGACCGTCGAGAGCGAACAGGGGACAGCGGTGAAACCCCCCATTCCCATCCTGAAGGCGCCGCCGATGAGCCCGGCGCCGAGACCGACCACCGGCCCGCAGAAGATGCCGGCGACCATCGGGCCGAGGTCCCGCACATTGATCGGCGCGCCGAGCACTTCGACGCCGCTCAGGGTCCCGTATATCGAAAGGATACCGAAAAACAGGATCAGGTACACTCTGTTCCTGATCGAAAGCCGCCGTTCAAGTACTTCGGTGAAGATCCCGGTCCTGGTGATGAAATAGGCTGCGACGATGATGACGCAGATCATCTGCAGGAGAACGAGCAGATCCTGTATTTCGACGTTCATCCTCTCTGTCCCTTTCTGCGAGCGGCCTCCTCGACCGTGTCATGGACGGAAAAGATCCTCAAAAAACCTGATATCTCAAAGACTTCCCGCACAAACGGCTTCAGGGCGGCGATCGAGAGATCCCCGCCCACCTTTTTCAGGTTCTTCTTTGCCGCGAGGAGCACCCGGAGACCCGAACTGCTGATATACTCGAGCCCCCCCATGTCGACGATGATCGTGCGTTCGCCGCCTTCGATGAGCCGGGAAAACTCTGTTTCCAGGAGGCAGGCCGAAGAGGCGTCGATCCTTCCTGTTACGGATACGACGGCACCATCCTCGCCCGCATGCACTGATATGCCGATGGCATTCGTCATTGCTATTCGCGTGTCATGTACGACCATAAGTAGATTGTTTTTCTGCGCACGGCGTATGCTCACCGAACCGCCGGTTATTTCCGGAAGATCCCCTCGATCTCGGCGCGCAGGTGCGCCGTCCCCCTGACCCTGAGGGGCCACGTCCGGGTCAGGAGACGCACCGGGGCGAGGGTGGAGAAGAGGTCGGCGACCTCCTCTTCGGTAAAATAGTGCGTGAGTATCCCGTCGCCCCGCCGGTATGATGCGGGTTCCGTCTCCGCCCCCTTACCATAGCGCATGTCCGCGGTGGAAAAACCCCGGAAAAAGAGGCGTCCCCCCTCGCGGAGCACCCGGCTCAACGCCCCTGCCGCACGCCTCCGGTCTCCCTCTTCCATGTGGCCCAGCACATGGAAGGCGCAGACGGCGTCATAACTTCCTCCCCTGAACGGGAGGGCACGCACATCGGCGACGAGCAGGTGGGCGGCGTCGCGGACCGATCTGCGGGCAAGGGCGACCGCCGCGGCAGAACAATCTATACCGACAACACCGGCATTGTTTGCGGCGATCGCAGCGAGCGTCTTTCCATTGCCGCACCCGACTTCAAGGAGGCGCCCGCACCCTCCGATCGCGGGGAGATCGTGGACCGCCCCGCCCCAGCGCTCTCCCCTGGCCAGGTAGTCCTGCTCCCATTCTTCCCCGGCCATAAAAAAAAGAGGTTACTGGTGTCACTCGATCGAGAGCAGTTTGATCGTAAACTTGAGGTCCTGCCCGGCGAGAGGCGAGTTTGCGTCCAGGGTGACGGTCGTCTCGTTCACCGCCACCACTCTAAACTGCGCCGAGTTCTGCAGGAACACCTGCCCGACCGCCGTATCGGCCGGCAGGTCGGTGCTGTTTATGTAAAAGACCAGGTCGTCCCGGTGCTGTCCATATGCCTCGTCGACCGGGATGGTCACCTCTTTCGTCTCGTCCACGGCCATGCCGATGACCGCATCGTTAAACCCGGGGATCACCCGGCCCCCGCCGACCATGAAGGTGAGAGGGGCCCTGCCGACCGAGGTGTCGAACACGGTGCCGTTCAGGTACATTCCGGTATATTCGACCGTGACATTATCCCCTGTTGCAGCCGTCTCCTGCCCGGGTGTCCCGGTGCACCCTGCAGCGAGGATCAGTGCCGCCAGTATGGCGCATCCCGCCAGTGCGATCCTTGATGCCATCTCCTCGTTTCTGGGAGGTGAAGGGATAAAAGGTAGATGGTGGTCAGGCCGCCTCGCTCCGCACCCGGCCCCGCGCCAGGGAGAAGTAGATCCCGGCGACGCAGAGGGCGGCAAAAAGGGCGAATGCGATCTGCACGCTCGAGAGGAGGGCGGCGTGGTACTCCGGGGTGATCTGGACGCGCCCGATGACCACCGAGAAGATCATCATGGCGATCCCCATCGAGAGCATCATCCCGACCTGGCGGGAGGTCCCGAGGGTGGCCGAGGCGATGCCGAGGTAGCGCCGCTCCACCGAACTCATGATCGCGTTGGTGTTCGGCGAGGAGAAGAGGGCGAACCCGAGGCCGAGAAGGGCGAGGGCCCCGACGATAAAGACGGGCGGCGTCTCCGCGGTGAGGAGGGCGAGCATGGCAAGCCCGACCACCGTCACGCCCATCCCGGCCGAAGCGACGATCCCGGGCTCGATCCGGTCTGAGATCCGCCCGGCCGCCGGGGAGAGCACCGCCTGCACCAGGGGCTGGGCGACCAGGATCAGCCCGGCGGCCTGCGGGTCAAGACCCCTGTTGTACTGGAGGTAGAGGGAGAGGAGGAAGGTGACCGCAAAGGTGGCGCTGTAATTGATGAGGGCGGCGAGGTTCGAGAAGGCGAAGACATGGTTCTCAAGGAAGAGCCTCACCTGCAGGACCGGGCTCTCCACGCGCATCTCCCGGCGGATGAAGAGGGCGAGCATGAGGATGCCGAAGATGATATAACCCCATCCCGCCGTCTCCGGGAGGACCGAGAGGCCGTACATCAGGGAGAGGAGCATCAGGCCGTAGAGCACCGAACCGAAGAGGTCGAAGTGATCGGGATTGCGTTCGGTCCACTCCTCCCTGTTCCTGAGGAGGAGGAGGATGACGACGGCGCCGAGCGGGAGGACCGCAAGGAAAATGCTCCGCCAGCCGAAGGCATGGGTCAGCACCCCGCCCAGAAACGGACCCGTGGCGAGGCCGATATAGACCGAGGCGACATTGATCCCGAGCACCCGGCCGCGTTCGCCCGGCGGGTATACGGCCGTGAGGGCGGCGACCGCCGTCGAGAAGATCATGGCGCTCCCGAACCCCTGGACCAGGCGGAAACCGATGAGCATAGAGGTCGAATCGGAGAGGGCGCAGAGCAGCGTCGCGATCGTGAAGATCACAAAGCCGGGGAAGAAGATCCGCCGCATGCCGTGGATGTCGGCAAGCCTGCCCATCGGGATCATGAATATCGCCGAGGCGAGGATGAAGGAGGTCGGGATCCAGCCGATAAGGACGGCGTTGGCCCCGAACTCCTCTCCGATGAGCGGGAGGGCGATGTTGACCGACGAGCTCATGAAGGGCGTTAAAAACGAGGCGAGGGTGGCGATCACCAGGATGCACCGCCGGTCTATTGGTGCACTCCTGCACGAGGGAGAGGTGGTCATGAATGGTCTGAGCAGATTAGGGCGGGAAAATATTTAGTCCTCTGCACCGGCCCGCATTCCGGCCGCAGCGCAGTAGATGACAAAGATATCCTTCCCGTCCAGGCCCAGGATGGCGTTGAGGGCGTCGTCGTCGAAGGCCCCGATCGCACAGACGCCGCAGTCGACCGCTTCGGCGGCGAGGTAGAGGTTCTGGCAGGCGTGACCGGCGTCGATGAAGATGTAGCGGTAGCCGCGCTCGCCGTAGCGCCAGGTCATCCGGTAGATGTCGGCCGCCCAGATGAAGAAGGCGGCCGCGTCGGTGACCATCGGCTGGTTCAGGCAGGCGTCCCTGATCCTGTCGGCCACATCCGCAGGGGCCTGGAGCCGGAAGAGGCGGTTGGAAAGCGCCGCATAATGGTACAGGCCGGGCTCGACGCCATCGACCCGGTTGGCGAGGACGTAGGTCTCAAGGGCATGACGGGCGCCGGCCGACGGGACCGACCTGATCGTCCAGTCCTGTCCGACGACCGACTGCACGCCCTGCGAGCACCAGAGCAGATAGGAGAGCGTGGCGAGCGGCATCTTTGCCGTGGCATAGGTGCGCACGCTCCGCCGCCGGGCGATCGCAGCGGTGAGGTCGATTGCTCCGGGGCAGGCCTCGCCCGGGAGCGGGAGCGGAAGACCCGCACCGCTGTCTTTTCTCTCCAGCGGAGGCTGTGCTCTGCCGAGGCGCTGGTCTGAGGGGCCGAGGTACGGGAACCTCGTCTTCTCGATGAACTCCTGTCCTGTTCCCATCAGATCACCTCCTGCCACACCACCGGCATTAAAGATTGTGCGTCTCCCTGAAGAAGACTCATCTGCCCCGGGGTCAAGAGATAGAGGAAGGCAACCGTGACGCACTACGATCTGATCATCATCGGGGGCGGGCCGGCCGGGCTCTTCGCCGCCGCACGCGCCGGCGCAGGGGGTGCGCGGGTGCTCGTCCTCGAAAAAATGGCAGAGCCCGGGAGAAAACTGCTCATCACCGGGTCGGGCCAGTGCAACCTCACCCATGCCGGGGATATTCCCGGATTTTTCAGCCATTACGGGAAAGGAGGCGCGTTTCTCAAGCCGGCGCTCAGGCATTTCACCAATACCGATCTCGTCTCCCATTTCACCGAACGCGGTATTTCCCTGGACGCCGGGGAGGACGGCAAATTCTTCCCGGTCTCGCGGAAGGCCCAGGATATTCTCGACGCTCTCCTCGCCGATTGCAGGAAGCACGGCGTCGCCATCAGGTGCGGAGAGGCGGTCACCGGGGTCGAACGATCCGGCGACGGCTTCTGCGTGACGACGGCCGCCGGCGAGTATCGTTCGACGTTCCTCCTCATCGCCACCGGCGGGGCTTCGTATCCGTCCACCGGGTCTTCAGGCGACGGCTACGCCTTTGCACGGTCTCTCGGCCACACGATCGCCGCCACCGCCCCGGCCCTCACCCCGGTGCGGATCAGGGACTACCCCTTCTTTGACCTTGCCGGGATCTCCCTGCAGGACTGCACCGTCTCGCTCTTTCGTGAGGGGAAAAAAGTTGACGGTTTCTGCGGCGACCTGCTCCTCACCCATGACGGGCTCTCCGGGCCGGTGATCCTGAACGCCTCCCGGTATATCCTGCCGGGCGATGAGGTGCGGGTATCGTTCCTGCCCGAAGAACAGAGGAACGACGTTGTACAGGCCCTGACCGGGTGCGGGGCGACGCGGGTGAAAACCGCCCTCATGCCGTTCCACCTCCCGGAACGGCTGTTGAAGCGCCTGCTCGACCTCGCCGGGATCCCGCCCGAGGCGACCTCTGCCCACCTCACGAAGACGTCGCGCAACCGCCTCCTCCAGATCCTGACCGGCCACCAGATGACGGTCGAGGCCCTCGGGGGATACCGCATCGCCATGGTCACGAGGGGCGGGGTGGCGCTCGACGAGGTCAACGGGAAGACCCTGGGCTCCAGGATCGCGGACGGGCTGTTCTTTGCCGGCGAGGTCCTGGACATCGACGGCGACACCGGGGGATACAACCTCCAGGCGGCCTTCTCCACGGCGGCACTGGCGGCGGACGCGATCCTTCTGCGGCTGAAAAGGTGAACAGATCCCTGCCGGGGGACCTGCAGCCCGCAGAACTGCGATTGGTGCAGGACGGCAGGGCTCCTCTTCTGGACGTCGCACCGGCCTTCCCGGCTCAATCGCATGCGGGGGTCCGGGAGTGCAACCCCCGTGGGGCAGCGAGGGAAAGGCGGTCGTTCGGTGCGCTGCGATCGAAAAAGAGGATCGCCGCCTCGATACCGGGGGGGCATGCTGCCCCACAGACCTGCGATTGGGGCAGGGACGGGCGAACCACGCCGGCACGCCCACCCATTATTTTTCATCGCCAGACGCTCCGCCTTGCCCTTCCCCGCATGTCAGGGGCAACCCCCGGGCGCGAAGATTGGGGAAGACGAATGACTCACCCTTGCATCCGGAAAAGTGATGATTTCTACAAAGCCGGATAATCTCTCTTCTCCCTGACCAGTCGGTATTATGTACCTTCTCCTCCCATCTGCGTAGTAATGGCCTTCTGTATCCTTGCGTACCGGGAATGAGAGGGCGTTCTGGTGAATCGCGATGTTCGAGAGAATACTGTGCGCAACTGATTTTTCCCGGTCCTCAGAGGCAACGACGGCACTCATCCCCGGGATCCCCACGGCAAAGGAAGTGGTCCTCACCTACGTGATCGATCCTGCAGACACCTCCTATTCCATCTGGATCCCGGGTCGGCCCCGGGCAGTGCCGAAAGAGGCCGCAGAGGCCGCAATGGCAAAGGAAAAACAGCAACTCCTCGGCGCCGGCCTTGCCGTGACCGAACACGTTGCCGTTGCAGAGGGGGGGAACATCGCCGAGGCCATCCTGGCGGTTGCGCAGGAGGTCAGGCCCTCCCTGATCGTGATGGGGGCGCGTGGCCGGAACATCATCAGCGACTTTTTCCTCGGCAGCGTCTCGGCCGGCGTGCTGGAGCGGGCGCGGACCCACATGCTCATCGCCCGCACCACGCCGGAGGGGGCCGACCCCTTCTCGCGGGTGCTCTGTCCGGTCGACTTCTCTAAGCCCTCCCTCCAGGTCGTCTCGATGCTCCGTCGCCTCAGGGTCCCTGAAGTGGTCCTCCTCCATGTGGTCGCCGGCAACGGGGAGGCAGGGGAAGCGGTCCGCGACGCCGAAGCCCGTCTCCTGGACCTCAAAAAGACCCTCGAGGCCGCCGGGGTGCGGGTCGAGACCCGTGTCGCCCGGGGCCAGGCGGTCGAGGGGATCTGCACCGCCGCGGAAGAGAGCGGGGCCACCCTGATCATGCTGCCGCGCCTTGGCCGGACCGACTACATCACAAACACTCCCATCGGGAGCGTCGCCGCCGGCGTGGCAAAACAGGCGCGTCACTCGGTCTGCGTCATCTTCCCGGCCCTTGACCTGGAGATCGAGGTGCGGGAACTCAACGCAGATGAGTTCTCGCTCGCAGAGAAGATATGGATGCACTACCACCAGCAGACAGGCGATCCAGAGAGAGACCGGATCTTCGGCGTCTTCGTGGAGGGAAGCCTGGTCTCGGTGGCGCGCTGCCGGGCGCACCCTGACGGCCTGGAGGTGGACGGCGTCTTCACCCCGACCGAGTACCGGGGACGGGGCTATGCGAAGCGGACGGTCGAGGCCCTCGTCGCGGCCTGCGGGAACGAGACGCTCTCCATGCACTCCACCCTCGAACTGGTGGGGTTCTACGGTTCGTTCGGTTTCGTCTCCGTCCCCGAGGACAACCTCCCGCCGACGATCCGGGCGCGGTTCGACTTTGCGCTCGGCGACATGGAGGGCGCAAACGTGCAGCCGATGATGCGGCCGGGGAAGACTCCATAAGGGATGGGGTGCAGGTGGGGTATGGTGATCCAGAATGGCGGTTGACGTGGGCGATCAGGCCCCGGAGATCTGTCTCCCTGATATGGACGGAAACGAGTTCTGCCTCGCGGATGCACGGGGATCGTTTGTCGTCCTGTATTTCTACCCGAAGGACAATTCGAGCAGCTGCACCATCGAGGCGAAGGATTTCACCGCAGAGGCGGCGGCATTCGCCGGGGAGGGGGCGCGGGTGATCGGGATCAGCCCGGACTCGACCGAGAGCCACCGGCGGTTTACCGAGAAGCAGGCGCTGGACCTGACCCTGCTCTCCGACCCCGATCGCCTGAGCATGGAGGCCTTCGGGGTCTGGGTGAAGAAACGGATGTACGGGAAGGAGTATATGGGGGTCGAGCGGAGCACCTTCATTATCGATCCCGAGGGGCGGATCGCCGCCGCCTGGCATGCGGTGAAGGTGAAGGGGCATGCGGCGGCGGTGCTCGACCGCCTGCGGGAGTTGAAGGGCGCAAGCGCTCTTCAGCCGTGATAGTCCCGGCGCGATCTCTCGATGGTGCCGAGGCGCTCGATCCGCAGGTCGGCGTCCCGGCCGTGGAGGGAGCGGGCGCCGGTGTCCTGCCGGGCCGGGCAGAAGGGGCAGAGCGAGAAGGCGATGTCGTCGCTTTTGTCCCTGACCGGGCAGTAATAGGAATCCCCTTCCCGGTAGACCGCAAGGCCGCCGGGGAAGGGGGTTCCCACCGGGTGGGCCGGTTGTTCCAGGACGTACATCGTGAAGGCCGCAAGGAGGTATTTGAGGAGATAGAGTTCAAGGGGTTTTCCGGCCTGCGCACGCCTCCGGCAGGCCTCCTGCACCATGGCGGCGTATGCCGGCAGGGAAGGGCGGACCTGGCCGTCTTCGAGGGCGGGATCGTCCGTGCAGAGGAGCATGAGGGCGTGATATGACCCGAAAATATAGTCGTTGATCCGCGGGAGAAGGAGGCGGCGGTAGGCGGGGTCGAGGTCCCGCGTCTTCTCCTCGAAGTTTTTCATCATCGCTTCCAGGTCGGTGACCGAGAACCGGGCCGCCGCACCCGAGATCGCCCGGAGAAGTTCGAGTTTTGTCTGCGCCTTCCCGATGGCGGCGGCGATCTCCTCCGCCTCGGCAGGAGAGAGGCGGGCGCCCCCGCGCTGGCGGCCCGCGGGCGCCAGGATCTCCTCCCACATCGCCGGCCCCGGGGAGGTGACGGGGGCGTGCGAGGAGGGTATTCGTTTCTTTCCCGTGCGGTCAGAGAACCATGCGGAGAGCCTGAAGGTCACGAAAAAGAGGTCGGCGCCGGAGCGGATAATGATGGTGTCACTGCCCGGATGACACCGCACCCTCGCCGGCGTCCCGGAACGCCCGCGTCACCCCGCCGGGGCCGAGTTTTGTCCCGCCGAAGATCCGGGAGACGACGAGGGCGTGGCGGTCGAGGGCGTGTTTCTCAAGGACGGCGAGGAGCGCCCGCCCGGGGGTGCCGACCTCGCCGTCGTTGCGGGAGAGTTCGACCGTTCCCGAGGGGGCGCCGAACCTGAGGGCGGTGCAGTGGTGCGCCGCCTTCCGGTAGCGCTCCCGGTGGAGGGCCAGGATCCCGGCGAGGTCGTCCGGGGAGTCGATCTCGTAGAGATGAGCGTAAAACCTGGACTTTTTCACCTCCAGTTTCACGGCGGCGAGTTCCTGCATGCGATCCTCTTCGCCGCCCGGAAAGAAAGAACCCCCGGCAAATCGCGGGGATAGGGTTAAGTCTCGAAACGCTCTCTGGGCATCATGCACGCACACCAGAGCACACTCATCATCCTTATCGCCCTGCTCGCCTGCATCGCCGGGTGCACGGGCGAAGGGGAGACGCCGTCGCCGACCGAGACCCCGACCCTGCCGGCGGATGCCGTCGAGATCACCCTGCTGGCGGAGAACTTCGCCTTCGACCGCCCGGAGATCTCGGTCCCGGCCGGTTCGGCCGTCGTGATCCGGTTCGAGAACCGAGACGCCGGGATCGGCCACAACGTCGCCGTCTATGAGACCGATGCCGCCGAAAACGCCATATTCAGGGGCGACATCATCACCGGACCGGCCGAGACCGTCTACACCTTCACCGCTCCCGATGCGCCGGGCACCTACGTCTTCCTCTGCGACCCGCACCCGGTCCAGATGAGAGGGGCGTTCGTCGTGACCTGACGATGACCCGGCCGTCCTATCTCGGTCTGCTGGAGAGCGGCGACCTCGCCAGGCGGGCCGAGGAGGCCCGGGCCAGCCTTTTGGCCTGCACCCTCTGCCCGCGCCGGTGCGGGGTGGACCGGCTTGCCGGGGAGAGGGGATGGTGCCGGAGCGGGCGGCTTTTGCGGGTCGCCAGCGCCGGCCCGCACTTCGGCGAGGAGCCCGAACTCGTCGGGAGAGGCGGGTCGGGAACGATCTTTTTTGCGAACTGCACGATGCGGTGCGAGTTCTGCCAGAACTATTCCATCAGCCAGTGCGGCGAAGGCGAGGAGGTCGCGTGCGCCGACCTCGCACGGATCATGCTCCGCCTCCAGGAGGCGGGCTGCCACAACATCAACCTGGTCTCGCCCACGCACTACCTCCCCCAGATCCTCCGCGCCCTCGTCACCGCCGCGGCGTGGGGCCTCGCCATACCGCTCGTCTACAACACCGGCGGCTACGACCGGGCCGAAACGATCGCCCTCCTGGACGGGATCGTGGACATCTACATGCCGGACGCGAAGTACGGGCGCGACGACGTCGCCCTCGCCCTCTCCCACGCCCCCGAGTATACGCGTCATATGAAAGAGTCGATCCGCGAGATGCACCGGCAGGTCGGCGACCTCGCGGTGGAGGACGGCGTCGCCGTGCGGGGGCTGATCGTCAGGCACCTCGTCCTCCCCTGCGGCCTCGCCGGCAGCCGGGAGGTCTTCAGGTTCATCGCCGACGAGGTCTCCCCCGACACCTACGTCAATGTCATGGACCAGTATTATCCGGCCTGGCACGCCGCCGAGCGATCGGCTGATCTCCCGTCCTGCCTGCACCGCCGGCTTTCCCCGGCTGAATATGCCGGAGCGCTGGAGGAGGCCGCCGCGGCCGGGCTGCACCGCGGCTTCACGCCGCCGCCCGGACGACGGGCAGGTTTATGAGGGGACGGGGATATTCAGGTGTGCCCTATGACCGAGACCGATCTGTTTGAGACGATCAGGGCGCATGTCTGCCAGTGCGCCTACGACCTGCACCTGGCGCCTGACGTCGAGGCGATCCTGAAGATGCCGATGCGGGAGTACCATTTGTCGATACCGGTGCGGATGGACGACGGGCGCATCAGGGCGTTCCAGGCATTCAGGGTGCAGTACAACGATGCCCGCGGGCCGACGAAAGGGGGGATCAGGTTCCACCCGGCCGAGACGATCGAGACGATCCGGGGGCTGGCGGCGATCATGACCTGGAAGTGCGCCCTTTTCGGCCTGCCTCTCGGCGGGGCGAAGGGCGGGGTGGTCTGCAACCCCAGGGAGATGTCGGCGGGCGAGGTCGAGCGGCTGAGCCGCGCGTATGTCCAGGCGCTCTACCGGCATCTCGGCCCGGAGAGGGATATCCCGGCGCCGGACGTCTACACGACGCCTGAGATCATGGCATGGATGATGGACGAGTACTCGAAGATCGCCGGGCATACCACCTTCGGGGCGATCACCGGGAAGCCGATCGCCGTCGGCGGTTCTGAGGGGAGGCTTGACGCCACGGCGCGGGGGGGTGGCACGTGATCGCCGAGGCGGCGCGGGAGGCCGGGATCGACCTGAAAGGGGCGACGGTGGCGGTCCAGGGCTTCGGGAACGTCGGGGCCAACGCGGCGCTCCTCGCCCGGACCCTTGCCGGGGCAGAGGTGGTGGCGGTGAGCGACAGCCGCGGCGGGGTGCTGGACCGCGGCGGCCTCGACCTCCCGCGGCTGCTGGCGCATAAGGAGACGACCGGGAAAGTCACGGGGTTTGCAGGGGCGGAGACGATCAGCAACGAGGCGCTCCTCGAACTGGACGTGGACATCCTCGTCCCGGCGGCGCTCGAGAACGCCATCGACGCCAGCAACGCCGGGAACGTGAAGGCGAAGATCGTCGCCGAGTTCGCAAACGGCCCGGTCTCGAACGAGGCCGATGCGATACTCAGGGAGAAAGGGGTGGTGCTCATCCCTGACCTGCTCTGCAACGGGGGAGGGGTCGTCGTCTCCTACTTCGAGATGGTCCAGAACCTGAACATGGACCACTGGGACGCCGGGGCGATCGACGCCCGCCTGCAGCGGATGATGACCTCGACCTACCGGGCCGTCAGCGAGACCGCACGGAGGAGGGAGTTCTCCCTGCGGCAGGCGGCGTACACGATCGCCGTGCGAAACGTCGTCGAGGCGATGAAGGCGCGGGGGTGGGTCTGAATGGAGACCGATGTGGTGGTCGTGCTCTGCACCGCCCCGCCCGGCGACGCCGAGCGGATCGCCGACCTCGTCGTCGGGAAGAGGAAGGCGGCGTGCGTGAACATCATGGGCGTGGGATCGGTGTACAGGTGGGAAGGAAAGATCCAGCGGGAGCGCGAGGAGTTGATGATCATCAAGACCGACCGCAAGCACCTCGACGCCCTGATGGAGACGATTTCAGGGGCGCATCCCTACGAGGTGCCCGAGATCGTCGCCCTCCCGGTCATCGCCGGCACCACCGATTACCTTGAGTGGGTGAGGGAGTCGGTGGGGGGGCGCCCGTCGCCCTGACCGGAGGGTTTTCCACCTCCGCGGGCGAACGATCTCTCGATGGCGACGGTGATCAGGCCGTACCGGGACGATGACTTTGAAACGGTCATGGCGATCGAGCGCGGCGAGGACGGTTCGGATTACCAATCGGCGGTCTTTGTCAGGCAGGCTGGGGTGCTCTACCCGCAGACCTTTTTTGTCCTGGAGCACGAGGGTACGGCCGCAGGCTTCACCGTCGGCGGGGGCGTGCAGGGGGATGGGGGGCGTGCGTGGGTGCTCCGCCTGAAGGTGAGGGAAGATCTCAGGGGGCGGGGCTTCGGGCGCCGGCTTCTCTCCTGCCTCCTCGACGCCCTGAAAGATCGCGGGGTTGCAGAGGTCCTCCTGAGCGTCTCGCCGCAGAATCTCCCGGCGGTCGGGCTCTACGAGAGCGTCGGGTTTGGTGTGGCCAGAATAGAGGAGGGCTATTTCGGCGAGGGCGAGGACCGTCTGCTCATGCGCCTTCCCCTGCCTCAGTAGCGCGGCCCGGCGAGCGCTTCGAGTTCCTCCCTGATCACGCGTCTGAGGGTCTCCTCAAGATCATGCCGTTTCTCCTTTTTTTTGGCCGCCTCAAGAGCGGTATGCATGGCCCTGATCCCCTGCGACAGGTTCGGACCGTATTCAAGGGCCAGAGCACACGCTTCTTCGTCAATGCGGACGACTTTCGAGGGCATGTTACAGCATGTAACATGCCTGCAGATAAACATTACAATTTGTTACACCAGGAGGGGACGGCCGTTGCGCCCTGTAATGGGGGGGGCGGTATCGAGGGATCCCTCAACGGCAGGGGGTTTTGCAGAGGCCGAAAACTCTCAGAACAGACGGCCCCCACCGTCCTCCTTTATCAAGGCCCGCGCGCGGGCCTTGAAGATCATCCCGAGGATGCACGTTTCCGGCTCGGTTAAGAATGGCCCATATAGGGAACCGCTCCACTGCTCTGTGGAAGTGTACAGAGTGATTGCATACAGAACCAGAAGTCGAAAAAGCGCACGAGAACGCATGACGATCCGGCTGTCAGCATGTTGCGGCGGCGAAACGGCGGAGCAGGGCTGATGGCGGAGAAACCGGCGACCTCGCTCGGCCCGGTCCCCCTCCTCGAGGGGATCGCCCTCTCGGTCGAGGCCGGGCCTGAGGGGTGGGTCACGTCGTTTGAGCGGGGCGGGGAGACGATCGCCGAAGACCGGTCGGCCGCCCTGCCCTGGATCGATCCCCGCGCCCCCGGGCGGCTGACAAACAGGCTGCACGAGGCGGTCCCCCTCGACCGCAAGGCGATCAGGGCCGCCCTCCTGGAGGTCTTCGAGACGGTCAGGTCCTCGCCCGACGCCGGCGCCCTGGTCTCCGGGCCGGTCGCCCGCGTGATCGGCGAGACGGCGGCGGTCTCGATCGAGGAGAGCGACCCGCCGGTCTACATCGTCGATCTGGCGGACGGGGGGCGCCTGATCTTCCAGAACCGCGAACTCGCCGACCCGCGGCCGGCGACCCTGAACGAACGCTGGCTTGCCGCCCACCCGGGAGACGCCCTCGACGCGAACGGCCGGGATTTTAAGACGGTCAGGGACTACTGGTTCGGGATCGCCGAACGGGCCGAGCCCTCAGGGGCCGGGTCGCAGTGGGAGCCGGTCGCCGAGGCCCTGCAACGGACGCTCTCCACGCTGCCGACGAGCACGGAACGGGAAGGGCTCCTCAGGTACGGCCTGTACCTCGAAGAGCGGCCCGAGGGTTCGGCGGTCCTCTGGGTGGCGAGCGGGATCATCGAGAGCGTGCTCAGGGACCGCGGCCGGTCCATCATGGACCGGACCTTCCCCGAGTTCCTCAGGCAGGACGGCGCCCTGGTATCGGGGTCGCGCCGGTTCAGGGTCGGAGAGGTGTTGTGCCGCGCCTGGGGGTTTGATCCGGGGTTCAGGCCGGAAAACACCGGGATCACGGTCTTTGAGAATCTCATCGAGGAGGCCCGCCCATGATCCGGGATGCCCCCTCTGTACCGCACGCGAGGGAGAGGCCTGCACGAAAACGTGCGAGGATGTTTTTACCCGGTACAGGTGGAACAGGCGGATCACCTCGACGCATATTCGATAGTATGCGAATCGGATACCCAGGTGCATGGTTTTTCTGTTCCACCTTCGGATCGTGCATCCCGGTACACCCGGAACAGGTGCTCTCCTGTACGGGACCGCGACCCGGGACGATGCAGAAAAGAGAGGAGCCTTCAACCCTCGCGCGCGATCGATGGAGGCGGTCTGCATGACGGCCGACCTGATCCGGTGGCGGGGCGGACCGGGCGCCGGGAAGTCTTCGACCCTGATCGAGTACTGCCGGACCGAAGCGGCCGCCGGGGCCGGGACCTCAGACCTGGCAGTGATGACCTTCTCCCGCTCGCAGGCCGCCGACCTGGCCGCCCGCCTGCACGCCGCGGTCTTTCCCGACGCCGACGCGAGGGCGATCGCGGCGATGTGCACGACAATCCACGGTGCGGCCCTCAGGCAGTGCCTGGCCGCCGGCCTGATCGAGAGCCCGCGTGAGCAGGTGCTCCAGCCCGGCGACCGGAAAAAGGCCGGGGTCTACCGGACCTTCATGGATGCATACGCTCTCGCCTTCGACCCGGCGATCGGAGCCGACGACGAGGAGGAGCGCACCCGTTCCGACCTCCCGGTCGGCAACCAGGTGATCGCCCTCGCCGCCTACCTCTCGGCGACCCTGCGCCCGCCCAAAGACTGGCGGGAGGCGGCGGCCGCCCTGGGGCTCTCGGTCCCGGGGTATGCCTGGCCTATCGAAGACCTCCTCGACGCATGGTCGGCATATAAAACCGAACGCGGCCTCTTCGAGCATGAGGACTACGTGCGCCTGGCCCTCGACCACGAACTCCCCCCGCCGGCCCGGGTCCTGGTCGTGGACGAGTACCAGGACGTTTCCCCGGCGCAGGACGCCCTGATCCGGCAGTGGGCCGCCCGCCCGGAGACCTGCCGGATCTATGTGGCCGGGGACGAGGACCAGTCGATATACGGGTTCCGGGGGTGCGATCCCGCACTCTTCCTCACCATCGACGCCGAGGACCGGGGGGCGACCGGGCCGGCGTCCCGCCCGGTCTCGCACCGCTGCCCGTCCCGGATCATGGCGGCGGCCGAGACGATCCTGAGCCGCCCGGCGAACGTCTCCCCGTGCGACCGGGACGGGCAGGTGCACCACGTCTGCCCGGGGACGGCCGAAGGGCTTGCCCGGCAGGTAGAGAACGCGATCGCCTACGCCCGCACCCTGCCGGGAGAGCGCCATCCGGTGTTTATCCTCTCCCGCTACCGGAAGGGGGCCGGCAGCCTCGCCCATGCCCTCTCTGCCGCGGGCGTCCCGTGCAGCGGGATCAGGGCCGGCCGGGTGCGGTTCTGGACCGGGGTGCGGATCGGCCGGGACCGGGGCGCCCTCGAGACCGTGACGGTCAGCCCGTGGACCCTGACGCGGGCGATCGCCCGGTACCTCGCCGGGTGCGAGATCGATCCGGTGCCGACCGTCGAGGCCGAGGCCCTGGTCCTCTCGACTCTCGACGGGCGGGAGCGGACCGCCGCCCTCACCGCCCTGCGGATCAGGGCAAAGCAGGGGCCGGTGCGGATGGGCGATCTCTATGCCCTGACCGGGGGGCGGCAGGGGGTGCGGATCTTCGACGCCCTGAACCTGCGCCCCTGGATCGTCTCGCAGATCCACGCATGTCTCGCCCGGGAGCGGCAGCGGGGCTCAGAGATCCCGCCCGATATGGTGCGGGTGGACACGGTCCACGCCGCAAAAGGGCTTGAGGCGGCGGTGGTGCTCCTGCACACCGGCTACCTGAAGAACCGCCTGGACGACCTCGCCGACCCGGTGCGGCGGGCCGAGGAGCGGCGGGTCTATTATGTCGGGGCGACCCGCGCCTCCCACGCCCTCCTCCTCCTGGATTTCGGGGAGGGGCCGGTCTGCCCGGTGCTCGCGGGGGTGGCGGCGTGAGGGAGCTCATGGAGGACGCCTGCCGGTTCTTCGAGCGGCACCTGACCGGCGAACACCGGGCCTTTCTCCTCGCCCGTTACGGTTTTTGGCCGGCTTTTTCAGAGAGGGCGCGGATCGGCTACGCCCCGGCCGAGGGGGCGGCCCTCATCCTGCACCTGATGGACCGGGGATATGGCGGGGAGGAGATCGTCGGCTCAGGCCTCGCCGTGCGGTGGGAGCGGGACGGCCGGACGGGGGCCGGCGATCACTTCAGGGGGCGGATCGTCTTTCCCTACCTGGACGGCGAGGGAAGACCGGAGTATTTCATCGCCCGGGCGACCGGCGAGACCCCGGCGCACGGCGACCGGCCGCCGGCGAAGTACGTGAAACAGATCGTCACGGAGACCGGGCCGAGAGAGCCGATCTTCGGTGCCTGGTCGGTGATCGACGGCGCCCCCCTGATCGTCACCGAGGGGATCGCCGACGCCCTCGCGGTGCTGCAGGACTGCCGGCCGTGCATCTCGCCGGTGACGACGCGGTTCAAGCGGGAGCGGATCGAGGCGGCGGCGGCATGCTGCCGGCGGGCCGGGGCGGTCTACGTCGTGATGGACAGCGAGGAGAGCGGGGCCGGGATGGCGGGGGCGGCGAAGACGGCGCACGCCCTCCTGGCGCACGGGATCGAGCGGGTGTATATCGGGACGCTGCCGCGGCCCGACGGGATCGAGAAGGTGGACGTGAACGACTATCTCCGGGAGGGCGGCGACCTCGCCCGGGTCCTTGCGGCGGCGGTGCCGGCCGCCGAACACCCGGGCGTGCGGGAGGAGCGGCGGCAGGCGATCCTGGCCGGGGTGGCGAACCTCAGGTCGGCCGTCCCGCGGCAGGGGAAGAAGGGCGGCGGCGATCTCGAGGACCTGAAGCGGTGCATGCCCTCCCTTTCCGCCTACACCGGGATCGCCGCCGGGCGGAGGGGGGCGCACCCGGTCTACGGGTCGACGCACGGCGACAACTTCGCAGTCTCGGCAGACGGCGAGACCTGGACCTCGTTTCACGGCGGGAACGAGGCCGGGAAGTCAGGGAACCTGCTCAAACTGATCGCCCTGGAGCAGGGGTTTCTCGGTGACGAGGGGATGCCCCTGCGGGGGGAGGCGTTTTTGCGGACGGTGGGGTATTGTCGGGGGCGGTGGGGGTGAGGGGGGGTGGAGCGGTTGGAGAGTGATGATGGATAGGGGCGCCAGAGGCGGGATGAGGGGGCGAGCCCGGCTCTGCGAGGGGTGTTATGCGCGGTTGGTGCGGGCGTGGTAGTTTTGTTCCCGGGTGATTCCGGCTGTTGGGGGCATGGAATCAAGCATCATGGGCATAATTAATTGTTGAATTTCGATAGCGGTGCAATATATAAATAATATGAAATTCTAACTTCTCAAAGACCCCCATGTCGTGCGGACTCACCGAAGAAACCCTCTTTATTCTTAATATACTCTATAAAAACAGAAACCTGAGATCAGATAGAGGATATCATTCTGAGAAACTGAACAAACTATACACGAAAAAATTTTCTGGCCGGGACCACCCTTCATTTAGAGATGCCATTAAAATACTGCTGAAAAAGGGATACATTACAACAATTAAGAAAAAAGAGGACAAATACTATATTTCTGACATCAATAAAGCACAATTGGCACTGTATAACCATGGATTTACTACCGAGAATTGCGATTAACTCCTCCCTGCCATCAGATACTCGCTCCCGACTGCCCTCTTCCCCTCGCTGTTCAGCCGTTTCCTTCCTGAACCCCTGCATTTAGAGGGTTTTTTGGATTTTCTCGAGAGCTATCGCTCGGCAGCTTGCGCTTTGAGGGTAAGAAGTTGCCTGAAGTTGAAATTCATGCAGGAGAAGATGTTCTTGACGTGCACTCTGGCAACCGTCGTGACCATGAGGTGGCCTGCATGGAACACCCGCTTGATCACGGCAAACGGTCGTTCCACCAGCGATCGTGTTCTGCTGATGGCCTTGTTCCGCCGGTTCTCCTTGATGGAGAGGGGATGGTTGCGAACGGCCCGGTGCATGGTCTTGTCCATAGATGCCTGCGGTTTCACCCCAAAATAGCCTTTATCGCGATAGACCGTCTCACCTTCCCGGGAGAGATCGATCCTGCTGTCATGGAGTGACGCCGTGGTGGTCTCAATCCGGCGGATCAGCTGACTGTCCTTGTCGAGCAGGATGTGAAGTTTGTACCCGAACTGTGACTTCGAGCCCTTCTTGGCCCAGGTGCCGTCGCGGCTGCGCCGCGTCTCTGCCTGATCTCCCCGGGGCGTGCCGGCAGGAGCATGCCCGGGATCGGCGGTGATGAACGTCGCGTCCTGCATGACACCGCGTTTGATGGCGAGCCCTTGTACTTCGAGTTGCCGCTGGAACTCATCCCAGATCGCGGTATCCTTCCCGGTTTGCGCCAAGCGTTCCCGGAACAGCCAGACCGTCGACCGATCCGGAATGGTTTCCGGATATCCCAGGAAGTGACGGAACGAGATCCGGTCGGTCGCCTGACGCTCCAGTTCGGGGTCAGACAGGCCATACCACTGCTGAAGCACCAGCAGCCGGATCATCAGAACGACGTCATAGTTCGGACGGCCGCCTCGCCCCTCGGCGTTGGTGTAGAGGTCAGCAAGGAGAGGGCGGAAGGCATCCCAGTCGATCAGACCGCTGACCTCACCCAGCCGATCACCCAGAGCTGCAAGGCTGGCATATTCGTGGTGGATCGCGAAATTGGTAAACGTGCTCATGGGAAAAAGGTCGATCCGGGACTATAAAGTACTTTGGGTGAGGTGGGGTTGTTCGAAATTCTCTACCCTCAAGGGCCTGTAACATTAACCATGGGAACAATGCAAAATATTTTTATCACATGTGATAATATGATTTATCACTACGCAGTATGTATGCGTCTGTCTGCATCGTCACCATTGCAGGGTGACTGAATGGACTGATTGATCAAAATCCAACCTTGAGATAGATATGACTCGTCCCTTTGAAGGGGTGTTCGGGAACACCTGTGAATTAAGACTTCTTGAATTCCTGTTGCCACTCGAGGGCATGGCGTTCAACATCACCGAACTCTCGGAAGAAGCAGGCGTAAGCCGGGTCACGGTCGGGCGGGTGGTGAAGAAGTTTGTCGAATGGGGCATCCTCACCGCCACCGATGACCATATCCCCCAGTACTCCATTAATCCGGCGTCGCCGATCGTCCGGTCGCTTGAGATCATGAACAATTCGTTGATCGGTCGGATGCTTGGTGACGAAAAGGTCCAGGAGATCCGGGACTCTATCCTCGAGCACACTCCAGCGGCCAGCGCTCTGGAAATGGATACCTCAAACGACCCTGCATGGCCGTACTGCCCGGAGATGCCAGAGCCCGGCATTGGATGGGGAACAGGAGACCCATGCGGCGCCAGCGGCTCCGGCCCTCTCTACCCCATCTCTCCACCTGCAACGGCAGATGACTACAATAACGAATTTCCAGGATATATCCAATAGGAGGCGAAATGATGTCACGGGATGATTTCTTCAGAAAAGAACTGGTCGCAGAGTTGCGGCGTGTAGAATTATCTATGAGAAGGGAGGAGAAGGTCGAGAAAAAGATCTACTATCTTTCCGCAGCATACGGGATCACCAGCCGTACACTCAGGTATTCCTTTACGGAAGATTATCTGCTGGCGGATTTTGTTCTGAATACCTCGTATAACGGACTGATGGAACGCTACAAACGCATCCGCTCGGGAGATGCAACGGTCGAACTTCAGCCGATTCATTTTGAACGCATCCAGGACGGCCTGAAGATGCTTGCAGATGCGTTTGAATCCGGCGATTCAATCCTCCTTTCTCTGGAGCAGATCCTGGCGGCGATGTATGCAACGACCGGGCCGGGGAATTACCTGCGTGAGAAAGGGCTTTTGAAACTGTAATTCTTTTTTTTGTTCCGCCGCAGACTCTTGGGGGGGGAGTCCGGGGCAGGTGCCGGCAGGACGCTCACGCCCGAGGGGCTCCGTGCTCCGAATGCCTTGATTCTGCACAATCCCCTCCGTGCAGAACCGCTGTTTCTGACCCGCTATATCGAGAAGGCCGACACCCCCGATATGGTCGACCTCTGTGAGCGGGCCGGGCCTGTGTCCCCGGCGTTCAGGCAGGGGGGCGGGAGTGCGGGTTTTGGCGCCCGGGTGATCGGGAATGTGTTCTGGGTGGCGTACGGGGCGGTGACGGGAAACCCGTATGTGGTGGTGATGTTCGGGTTTTACTGGGTGATGGCGGTGGTGGGGGTGGTGAATGCGGGTAAGGAAGGTACTTAAAAAGAGAGTGAGCCTTATTCCCTCAGATACTTGCCGCCGACCGGGACGAACCTCTCGGGTTTCTGGACTGTTTTATACCGGCGGACCGCTTCGAGTTCGAGCGCTATCCAGGGCTTCCGCTTCCCGTCGCCCTTCCTGACCCGGACGCCCTTCCATCGTTCCTGGTTCCGGACGTAGGCCTCTGCTTCCTCCCGCGTGAGGAAGACGGCGTCGCCGAAGGTCTCGAAGAAGGTGAGGGGGTCGTCGGTGATGATGACCCGCTTGATCCTGGCCTCGCCGACATAGCCGGTGTCCTCGTGGGACTGGTAGAAGACGAGTCGCATGCCGGGCTTGAGTTCTTTGAAGACGGTGGCGGGTTTGATGAGGACGGTTTTGCCGCCGTCGAAGAAGCGGGGCATGAAGGGTTTGGGGATGGGGAAGGTGGCGCCGGTGATCGTGGTCATATGGTTCCTCTTTTTCTGGCGGGATAGATTAAGGTCGCGGATTTATTTGTGCAGGAGGTGCTTGCACACATTACGTGGTATCACATGGTCACGCTGCTCGATGACGTGAAGGATACGGTGCGGCGCGAATGGCAGACGCACTCGTTTGCCGGGGCATGGCCGGACCCTGAATTTGTGCAGCGGGCTGCTGCACATATGCCCCGATCTTACACCCGCGTGATCCTGGACATACTCTATGGGCAGGCGGAGCGGGAGCGGTCTATCCGGGGGACGATCTAGAACGGGTGATCGCGGAGCGTGAACTGGAGCAGAGGGGGAGGTAAGTGTGATCAGGGAGAACTGTTCTCACCTCCCGGGTCAGTCCCGCGGCGTCTCTGCCGCTTTCATGATGGAGGCGTGGTCTTCTTCGGGGATCGCCCGCATCGCCTGCCCCCTGATGTGCCCGGACCACTGCTTTTTGTTGGTGATGAAGGCGAGATGCGGGATCAGGGGCTTGAACTCCACCGAGGGGTCGAAGACCTCGATCGTCTTCACCCTGATCCTGAGGGGGAAGACCTCGGCCCCGAGTTTGGGCGGCGCAGTGAAGATCGGTTTCGCGTCCTCATAGACCTCCGAGGTGATCTCGAAGCATCCGGTGATCGCCGGCGGGAGGGTGGTGTCCCTGTCGATCACCTGCTGCCCGACATAGACGAGGAGGGTGTCGCCGGGGCGGGTCTTGCTGATCTGGTTGATGGCGCGCTTTGGGACGCCCCAGAGGTGTTTTTTGATCGTGACGTCTGAGTTTGTGCGGTTGGAGATGGCGAGCCAGCGGGTCATTGCATGGCATTTTCCATCTCTCTGGCAAAAATGTATCGGACCTGCCTCACAAAAGAAAGGAATGAACCCGTTTGACAAAATATTTCTCTCTCTGTCCGGAGTATTACTTACAAACAGAGACATCACCATGAAACAGACCGCCCTTCCCACCAAAACGCACGAACCACAGCGACCAACTGGTGTCACCCTCGGCTTTGAGTCCAAACTCTGGGATGCAGCCGACAAACTCCGCTCCAATATGGATGCGGCGGAGTACAAGCATGTCGTCCTGGGTCTGATCTTCCTGAAATATATCTCTGATGCATTTGAGGAGCAGAGTGCACATCTCTGGCAGGAGGTCAGCGATCCGGCGAGCGAGTGGTATGTGGCCGAACCTGAACAGCGGTATGAGGTGGTGGAGGACCCGGATGAGTACCGTGCCGAGAATGTCTTCTGGGTCCCGAAGGAGGCGCGGTGGTCGCATCTGCAGGATAATGCCAGGTCGCCGAAGATCGGGGTGCTGATCGACGATGCGATGGTGGCGATTGAGGGGTGCAACCCCTCGCTGAAGGGTGTGCTCTCGAAGGATTTTGGCCGGGCGAGTCTGGACAAGCAGCGCCTCGGTGAACTGGTAGACCTTGTCGGAAGCATTGCGGTCGGGGACCGGGAGAGCAGGTCGAAGGATGTGCTCGGGCGGGTGTATGAGTACTTCCTTTCGCAGTTTGCGAGTGCCGAGGGGAAGAAAGGCGGGCAGTTCTACACGCCCCGGTGCATCGTCAGGACGCTGGTGGCGATGCTCGCCCCGTATCAGGGCCGGATATACGACCCGTGCTGCGGGTCGGGGGGGATGTTCGTCCAGAGCGAGGAATTCGTGGAGGCGCATGGCGGGCGCCGGGACGACATCAGCGTGTACGGGCAGGAGTCGAATGCCACGACCTGGCGCCTGGCGAAGATGAACCTGGCGATCCGGGGGATCACCGGAGACCTCGGGAAAGAAAATGCCGATAGTTTCCTCAACGACCTGCACAAGACCGTCAGGGCTGACTATATTCTGGCAAATCCCCCCTTCAACCTGAAGGACTGGGGGGCGGAGCATCTCCAGGGCGACGCCCGCTGGCGCTACGGCATCCCGCCGAAGAACAACGCCAACTTTGCCTGGATGCAGCACATGATCCACCACCTCACGCCGACGGGACAGGCGGGGATCGTGCTGGCGAACGGGTCGATGTCCTCGAATACCTCGGGCGAGGGGGAGATCCGCAAGAACATCGTCGAGGACGATCTGGTGGACTGCATGGTCGCCCTGCCCGGACAACTCTTCTACACGACGCAGATTCCGGCCTGCCTCTGGTTCCTCTCGCGGGACAAGAAGAACCATTCCTTCCGCGACCGCCGCCGCCAGGTCCTCTTCATCGACGCGAGAAAGATGGGCGTGATGACCGACCGCACCCACCGGGACCTGACCGACGAGGATATCGAGCGGATCGCCGGGACCTATCATGCCTGGCGGGGGGACGAGGGTGCGGGTGAGTACGAGGACGTGCCCGGTTTCTGCCGGAGCGTGACCGTCGAGGAGGTGGCCGAGCAGGGGTATGTGCTCACGCCTGGGCGGTATGTCGGGGCCGGGGAGGTCGAGGACGACGGGGAACCGTTTGAGGAGCGGATGGAGCGGTTGACGGCTGAACTGCAGGAGCAGTTCGTCGAGTCGGCGAGGCTGGAAGGGGAGATCAGGGAGAACCTGCGGGGGATCGGGTATGTCCTCCAATGATCTCCTCCCTGCCGATTACCCGGCCCTTCTCTCAGACCTGAAGGTGCGGATCCGCGAGGCGCAGGTCCGGGCGGTGCTCCTGGCGAACCGCGAACTGATCCTGCTCTACTGGCAGATCGGACGGGAGATCGTGGTGAGGCAGGAGCAGGAGGGGTGGGGCGCAAAGGTGATCGACCGCCTCTCTGCCGACCTGAGGAGGGAGTTTCCCGATGTAAAGGGGTTTTCCCCGAGAAATCTCAAGTACATGAGTGCGGTCGCACGGGCGTACCCGGACGAGGAATTTGTGCAGGAGGTGCTTGCACAAATTACGTGGTATCATACGGTCACGCTGCTCGACAAGGTGAAGGACCCGCTCCGGCGCGAGTGGTATATCCACAAGACTATCGCGAACGGGTGGTCGAGGAACGTGCTCGTCCACCAGATCGAGAGCGGGCTTATCGAGCGTGAGGGGCGGGCGGTGACGAATTTTTCGGCGACTCTCCCGGCGGAGCAGTCTGACCTCGCCCTCCAGACCCTGAAGGACCCCTATGTCTTTGATTTTCTCCAGATGGGGGAGAAGGTGCGGGAGAGCGAACTGGAGCGAGGGCTTCTCGACCACATCCGCGAGTTTCTCCTGGAACTCGGCGTGGGGTTCGCGTTTGTGGGGAGCCAGTATCACCTGGAGGTCGGGGGCCAGGACTATTACCTGGACCTCCTCTTCTACCACTTAAAACTCAGGTCCTATGTGGTGATCGACCTGAAGGTGGGTGAGTTCATCCCTGAGTATGCAGGGAAGATGAACTTCTATCTCTCGGCGGTGGATGACCTCCTGACCCACTCCTCGGACAACCCGAGCATCGGGATCGTGCTCTGCAAGGCGAAGAACCGCGTGATCGCCGAGTACGCCCTGCGGGATATGGCGAGGCCGATCGGGGTGGCCGGGTATGCGCTGACCTCGGCGCTGCCCGAGGAGATGGCCGGGAGGCTGCCGACGGTGGATGAACTGGAGGAAGAACTGGAGCGGGGGGAGGAGTGAATGGGGATATGTACTCTGTGCCGGTCGTGGGTGCGATCTGATGGGTGCGTCAGGTTGCAGGGCGGCGTTCATTCGGGTCTTTCTCTGTGTGGTGCGTGATTTAGGGTATGTAACTAGTATGTAACTGGCCGGTGATGTATGCGGAGACATGGAGGGTTCCAGAATAGTCGTTCTCGTCAATGGATTGATTTAACGGGAGTACAATATTGATAAATCTGCAATTACATTCTTATGATTAAATAGAAATATACATCATACAAATTGAATGATTAGATCATATTAGATTCCTAATTGATTATGGGGAGGTAATAGCGTGGATAATGAAAGGGATATTGAGACGGATTTAAAGTTAAGCTCTGGGGATTATGTTCACAAAGGAGTCAAAGTAGCATTATCTGCTATTCCGTTCGTAGGTTCCCCTATATCTGAGTTTTTTTCAGTTGTTATAGCGCCACCTCTTGAAAAAAGACGAACTGAATGGTTAATAGAAATATACCAGAGATTACAGTATTTAGAAGAAACTGTTGTGGGATTAAAGATAGAAAGACTTGCTGAAAATGAAAATTTCATCAGTACATTGTTCTATGCTACAACAATTGCGATGAGAACACATCAGCATGAAAAAATTGAAGCTTTGAGAAATGCGGTCACAAATACTCTAATAATGCCTGATGTAGATGCGAATCTGCAATTAATTTTTATAAATTTCGTTGATCGATATACTCCCTGGCACTTGATTATTTTGAAGTTCTTGGACGATCCGCGTAAATTTGGTGAGAATCGAAAGATAAAGTACCCTAACTGGTCAATGGGAGGATCCGCCACGGTGTTAGAACATACATTTCCTGAGTTAAAGGGGAGGAGAGGGTTTTATGATCAAATCGTGAATGATTTGTATTCGAATGGACTCATAAATTCAGATTCATTCCTTCACACTACAATGACAGAACAGGGGATGTTTGCTTCAAGCCCAAACACCGCATGATTTAGGGCACATACTCTCCCCTATCCGCTTCTTTTCCCGAACGCCCCCAGCAGGATAGAAAGATCCATATATTATATTCCCTAATATTGTATCATATGGACGAGTGGGCTCGCGGGTGGCTGGAAGACCAACGCCGGAAGGGCGAGAAGTGCCTTGAGATCAAGTACATCCAGGACAAACCCTACGTCTACCGTTCGACAAGCGTCTACGACAAAGCGAGCAAATCCCCCCGGAAGGTGAGCACGTACCTCGGCCGGCTCACGAAAGATCATGGCCTGGTACCCAAAGGTGCGCGAACGCCAACCATCCAGCCCTGCACCATCCACGAATATGGCAACGCTGCCCTGCTGGAAGAAGAGTCCAGTGACCTTCTCCCCATCCTGAAAGACGCCTTCCCGGGCCACTGGCAGGAGATCGTCGCCCTCACCTTCACCCGGATCTCCGGGTACACGCCGCTCTCCCGGGTCAATGATGCCTGGGAGAAACTCAATAACGGCCTTGAGATCGCGCCGTCCTGCGATCCCCGCGCTCTCTCGCGTACGCTCACCGCGATCGGCGGCGATCGTCATGCCCAGCAGCAGGTGTTCCAGTACCTCTCCTCACAATCGAACCGGCTCATCTACGACCTCTCGTTCATCTTCTCTTCCTCCGACACCGTAAACCTGGCAGAGTTCGGCTACAACGCTGAAGGGGTCTGGCTGCCCCAGGTGAACATTGCACTCTTCAGCGCCATGGATACCGGCCTTCCGGTGATGATCCGCGCCCTGCCGGGTTCGGTCAGGGATGTCTCGACTCTCGTTGGATCCCTCGCCGAGATCGCAGCACCAGGAGGCATTCTTGTCCTCGATCGTGGATTCGTCTCGGAGAAGAACGAAACAGCCCTGATCGAGGCGAAGATCCCGTTCGTCCTCCCGCAACGCCGCAATAGCACCAGGTACGAGATCAGGATCCATCTCACCGACCACTTCTTCTACCACAAACGGCTGATCCATGCCGGTAAAAGGGAGATCGACGGACTGACACTCTATCTCTACGAGGATGCCGACCTGAAGGTCGAAGAGGAGAAGACCCTCTACCGCCTGCTGGAGGAGGGAGAGATCGATCGGGAAGCGCTGAACGTGAGGCTGAAGCGTGCGGGCCGGATCCTGATCCTCTCCTCGGTGAAGGCGGAGCCCCAGGAGATCTACCAGATGTATAAGTCGAGAAACCTGGTCGAGGACCATTTTGCTGCGTTCAAGAGTTTGATCCAGGCAGACAAGCTCTACCTCCGGGACGCAACGGCGGTGTTCGGCCATGTCTTTGTCGGGTTTCTCTGTTTCTATCTCTACTGCCGGATCCTGAACCGGATCAAGAGGACGGGGATAACGGCGCATCTGTCGCCGCAGGGGCTGCTGCTGAAACTCTCAAAGGTGTACGCGGTGGGAGCGGGGGAGGAGAGACGGATCACCGAGGTGCCGAAGGGGGTGCGGAAGATCGCGGAGAAACTGGAACTCGATATATTCCCTAATGCGTGAGGAGTTTGGGGTCCGGGTGACAACCTGCGCACGAGCGCATGTGAAATATCTCTTCTCGTGTCTTTCATTCAACCTGAAACAACTGCTGACGATTGAACGACAGACTGCTTGAGCGGTAGCTATCTTTCGTGAGAGAAAAAGGAGGGATAATAGAGGGAATTGAGAGGCGTGACGTAAAAATCCCGGGAATTCAACGAGGAATCGGGGAGTGAAGACCGATCTTTTGAAAAATGAGGGGGTTGATCGAAGTCCTCGAATAACTGCGACACGTACTTCATGTTGAAATCACATAATGAACATCAATAATGTCTTTAAAAATTAGAAATGAATTCACTATGTGCGTTTTGCCCTGTCGGTGATATAATGCCTGATAATACTACATTTGTTACCAAGTTCCCGCAGACTAAATTTAATGTAATATCATTATTTTCCGGGGCGATGGGCCTTGACCTTGGCTTAGAATGTACAGGACGATTTGAAATAATCGCCTGCGTAGAAAAAGAGAAGGTTTTTTGTGACACAATACGTCTGAACCAGGAAAAGGGTCGCCTATCCAAAGATCTGAAAATATTTGAGGGAGATATTCGGAATATCAGTCCACAAGAGATATTGGACGCGGTCGGCCTCAGGCCCGGAGAAGTTGATCTTATCGCGGGGGGTCCACCATGTCAGTCCTTCAGTACTGCTGGTAAGAGGGGTACCGTTCAAGATCCTCGTGGAACCCTCTTATGGGAGTATTTACGTTTCATCAAGGAGATACAACCCCGTTTCTTCCTTATGGAGAACGTAAGGGGGCTGATGTCCGCTGCCCTGAGGCACAGGCCCATCGCAGAGAGGCCAGAAAATGGAGGAGCACCACTTGAAGACGATGAACAACCAGGATCAGTTGTCCGTCTTTTTGCCGAGGATTTGAAAAAGATTAATGGTCATTCCTATTGCTTCGACTGTTTTGAGGTAAATGCTGTTAATTATGGGGCTCCTCAGATCCGTGAGAGGGTTCTGTTTATTGGGAATAGATATAATACTCTAGTAAATTTCCCGGATCCGACCCATGGCTCTCGCCAGGCAAATTATGGTCAGAGTAAACTCCCCGGCCCAGAGGATCAAGAACTTAAACCTTGGAAAACTCTCAGAGATGCAATAGGATATTTGAAGGAGGAAGATCCAGTTATACTAGATTTCAGCCCTCGAAAAAAATATTATCTCAGCAAAGTACCAGAGGGTTCAAACTGGCGAAGCCTCCCTATTGAGGATCAGAAAGAATCTATGGGGAAAGCTTGGTATGCGAAAGGTGGCAGATCAGGGTGGTGGAGAAGGTTAAGTTACGACCTCCCTTGTCCTACATTGTTAACGATGCCCAACCATGCTTCAATGGCTCTTTGCCATCCTCAAGATGTCCGTACACTAACACTCCGAGAATATGCGAGGATTCAAGAGTTCCCTGATGATTGGGAACTGGTTGGAACGGTGGCCCAACAATATGCTCAAGTCGGAAACGCTGTCCCTGTCCGTCTTGGCAAGGTTGCTGGCGAAGTAATAGTTTCGTACCTAGAAAAACTGAAAGTAAGGGACTGGCAACCATATCCTGCTCGAAGTGAAAATTTCAAAATCACATATATTCAATCTCACGTCAGAACCCGTCAGTGGTATAAAAAAGGAGAAACGATCGTATGGGAGGATGGAAAGCAAAACGGAGGGGCTAAATATTCTCAACCGAAAACCAAACGTAAGAACCGCAGTATGTCTTAGGTCTGTTTGTTATGGTAGCAAAAAATTCCTTTTACAGGATCCTAAAATCTAAAAAAAGTGTTTTTGAGACGTCAAAAATTTCGGATTTGTTTTCTCATGTTGATAAAGAAAGAGTCGATAGGATTGCTGAATCTGTATCTGTATATATTCGGGACAATTTGCCAAAAGCCTTTGATAAGAGAGAAAATTTAGCAGACTATCGTACAAATCCTTATGTCTTATTGACATCCGCGAGCGTCTTGGATCTTGATGACCCGGCCAGATTTGCGGACTTTATATTTAATAGCAAGTTTTACATGGCCCTTGAGACCTCATTTGGTAAATCTATTGAATCAGCATTTGTTGGGCAATATCCAATTAACTCAACAACACATTGGGAAGAACCCTTGGAGAAAATTGCAGAGTTTAAAGGGCTTGAAGGGTTTACTCGCGAGGAAAAAGCTCAGAAACGAGTGGGATCGGTTTGGCGGGAGATCGACAAGTCTGTTGTAGTAGGTGACCATAGATATTTTGTTACCATAAAAAGTGGGCCTAATACTATCAATGACAGTCAAGTCCAAGCAATGACGGATGCTATAAGAAATAATTACAAAACTTGGATCAATGAGTCAAAAAGAAACAATAGATCTGTAAAATCGATTGATGTGGTTGTTGGCCTTACTTATGGGACTGACAAGACCACTAATAATAAAGAGAATCAGATCCTCGCAAAATTATTGGACAATGGTTTCGTTGAGGAAGACCGGGAACGATGTCCTGGTGTCTTGATAGATAGAGAAACTAGAACTGTTCGGGTATATCGGAAAATTGGGATAGAATATTGGGCCTTTATGGGGAGTCCTACTGATCCAAGCTCGGCACAACATGTATTTCTTGAAATATTGCTTGGGCTATCAAAGGCACTTTCAATAGGAATTGATAGAAAATCTGTTGAAGGAGGAGTTAATAAGAAGATCAGGGAACTTTCAATGGCTCTTTCAAAATTGCAGTTCCCTCAAAAAAGTTTACCAACTTGGATTAAAAATGATTTCAGTGAAGAGGAATTGTTTTTGCTTACAACTGCTATGACTGCTTTTTATGATGAAGGGATCTAACATCCCCCCGACATTCCCCGCCTGCCGCCTCTCGGCGGCTCCTCCCCCAGGGGCAGTGGTTGCGATTGAGGGATCTCACCCGGACGGCTGAGCGGCCGCATCGACAGCGACCTCATCAATCCTCAACTCCAGGCGATCCCCGCCAGCCACCTCGGACGGCGAGAGGGAGAGAGAAACAACAGAAACATCTCTAACCGCCTCCCCCGCCGGGATCGGGCCGAAGACCACGCGGTGAGAATAGATATTGACGCCGCCGCAATACACCCCGCTGCCGCCTCCGCCGGCGTGCAATATCCGTCAACGCATACGGTAGCGCCCCCGGCCTCCGCCGCCCCGGACCATGCGACGATGCCCGCGACCAGGGCGCAAAAGATTATCAGCGCCGCGAATACTCTGATCTCGTTTCGCATACGCTGATCAAATATATCGGGCATATTTAATCTTCCGATTTTATTCTTGAGGATTTTAAAATACTCTATCGTTCTGCTCGCCGTAGGGTGTGAGGGCGTGGATGCAATAATCACTGAGTGTTATTGGATCTTGATACACCTGGTCTGGTCTGGCCGGTTATGACGTCGCCCTGTTAGGGCAAAGATGCCTCCAGCCAGACCATAGGATGGGCGCAATCTTTCCCCCTATTCGATCGGATCTCTCCCCTCAATACACCCGCTTCTCCGGAATAACCCCCCGCACCCCGCCCCGCGGGTTCTCGATATCCCCCCGGTACCGGGGGATCAGGTGGATGTGCAGGTGCATCACCGTCTGGCCGGCGGCCTCCCCGACATTCACGCCGAGGTTGTAGCCGTCGGGGCTGAACTCGCGGTCGAGGTGGGCCTTCGCCTCCCTGACCAGGGCGAGCAGGGCCTCCTGCTCCTCGGCGGTGGCGTCGAAGAAGTCTGCAACATGCCTGAACGGGATGATCAGCAGGTGGCCGGGGTTCACCGGGTAGCGGTCGTATCTGGCATAGCAGAGGTCGTTTGCGAGCACGACCTCTGAGGGTTCGGGGGTGCAGAACGGACAGGTCATAGCGCCCATGCCTCGTAGCCCCGGATCTCAATTAAGTATGTGCATTTGTCGGCGAGGTGCTCGATCGCCAGGTCCTGCCAGTCGCTCCAGGGTGCACGGGGGCCGATGAGGGAGATCCTGATCTCCTCCTCGAACCGGCCGGGGAGGCGGTCATGGAGCAGATCCCAGCACCCGACGATCTCCTCCTTTCGCCTCTTCAGGAAATGGGGGTCGGGGATGCGGTCGCTCTTTTTTGTATTGACCGATCCGAGGGTGGGCAGGAGGTTCCAGAGGTCGTTGTTCCTCCAGATCGAGAAGGGGAGGAGGTGGTCGATGTGCATCTCCGATGCCGAAGGGATCGTCCGCCCCGACCAGACGCACCTGAGCCCGCCGCCCTCAAGGGCCGAGCGGTAGATCCCCCGTGCATCGGCGATCGCCCGTTCGGTCGTCGGCATCAGTACTTCGCTAATTTTAGAGACCCCAAATCCCCCTCTACCGCCCGAAGCCCGCCCAAAATCGAAAGATCTATATAGATTGCAGGCTTCCCCTCATGCCTTTACCTAAATCGAGGGTGACCTGCAGAAAGAGCAACATTCTGAAACCTAAAGACTGTTGCGCCCCTGTTGTTTCGGCACTGGATCAGCATCTAACCATTCCCATTCAGGGAAAACTCACTCAAACGGACTTGATTTCTTCTTTGGTCGGCATGGCTGTAATGAATCAGTCAGTTCACTCAATCACCCACATCCTGGATCGGGTACCGTGCGAAACGTCCGTTCGCTACCACCTCAAAAAACTCGATATGGCCGATTTGGAGCAGAATAACACCTCGATCCTCACCACCCATATGCACCACGTCCTCAAACCGGGGTACGCCTATCAGTTTGCGATTGACTTTACCAACGATCCGTACTACGGGTCAACCGATGAGGAGAACGAAGCCTATATCGTGCGAAGTAAGCGTAAAAAGTCAACAAATGAGTTTTATTCCTACATCACTCTGTATGTGACCACCAGGAACCGGCAGATGACGCTGGCCGTGTTCCCGGTGCGCCGGGATACCTCGAAGGTCGGATACATCGCGCAATGTCTCGATCGGATCACTGAACTCGGTCTTCGCATCGAAGTTCTCTGCCTGGATCGGGAGTTCTACACCCGGAAGGTGCTCGGGTTTCTGATGGACGTCCAGGTGCCGTTCATCGTTCCTGTCAGGAAACACGGGAAAAGGATGAAACAAGTCCTCCAGGGAACCCACTCCCGGTATGCTGAATATCGGATGCACGGAAAACCGGTGCTGGTCCTGAAGATTGCGATTGCCGTGAAGTATGCAAAAGGAAAACGGGGTAAGCGCGGCGTTGAGAATCTGGGTTACGTCGTGGGAAACCTCCGGTGGAATCCCCATCGGGTCCATCAGACCTATCGGTCCAGGTTCTCGATTGAATCGTCCTATCGGATGCGCAACCAGGTGAAACCCCGTACGAGCACAAAAAACCCGGTCATCCGGTATCTCTACGCCATAATATCGTTCCTCCTCAAGAATATCTGGATCGATCTACTCTGGAAGCACTTTTCCCCCGTGAAACAGGGACCACAAACCATTGAGGTGCGCGGCTTCCGGTTCAGCTCCTTCATGTGCATAATCTGGGAGGCGATCCGCACATCGATGAGGGGTGCCAGAGCCATTCCTGTGTTAAGGAATCCTGTTTAGGAAAGGGAGCGAGAAACGCCGTTGAATGAAATGAGAGGGAGGAAGGAATTAGAGAAGTACTGGTACCTCTCCTCACAATCGAACCGGCTCATCTACGACCTCTCGTTCATCTTCTCTTCCTCCGACACCGTAAACCTGGCAGAGTTCGGCTACAACGCTGAAGGGGTCTGGCTGCCCCAGGTGAACATTGCACTCTTCAGCGCCATGGACACCGGCCTTCCGGTGATGATCCGCGCCCTGCCGGGTTCGGTCAGGGATGTCTCGACTCTCGTTGGATCCCTCGCCGAGATCGCAGCACCAGGAGGGATCCTTGTCCTCGATCGTGGATTCGTCTCAGAGAAGAATGAAGCAGCCCTGATCAAGGCGAAGATCCCGTTCGTCCTCCCGCAACGCCGCAATAGCACCAGGTACGAGATCAGGATCCATCTCACCGACCACTTCTTCTACCACAAACGGCTGATCCATGCCGGTAAAAGGGAGATCGACGGACTGACACTCTATCTCTACGAGGATGCCGACCTGAAGGTCGAAGAGGAGAAGACCCTCTACCGCCTGCTGGAGGAGGGAGAGATCGATCGGGAAGCGCTGAACGTGAGGCTGAAGCGTGCGGGCCGGATCCTGATCCTCTCCTCGGTGAAGGCGGAGCCCCAGGAGATCTACCAGATGTATAAGTCGAGAAACCTGGTCGAGGACCATTTTGCTGCGTTCAAGAGTTTGATCCAGGCAGACAAGCTCTACCTCCGGGACGCAACGGCGGTGTTCGGCCATGTCTTTGTCGGGTTTCTCTGTCTCTATCTCTACTGCCGGATCCTGAACCGGATCAAGAGGGCGGGGATGACAGCGCACCTGTCACCGCAGGGGCTGCTGCTGAAACTCTCAAAGGTGTACGCGGTGGGAGCGGGGGAGGAGAGACGGATCACCGAGGTGCCGAAGGGGGTGCGGAAGATCGCGGAGAAACTGGAACTCGATATATTCCCTAATGCTTGAGGAGTTTGGGTTCAAGAACAACAGAGATGGGAAAGATGTTTTTGGAATTTATCTCTTTTAATGAAGAAAATAATAAATGAGACTATGGAGAAGAAAGACCCTATAAATTTCCTTTGGTGCTCATTTGGCTTTGAAAATAAGAACAGAGTTCTTTAATAGAATTAATTAGGGGAGCAGGATGGATTATTTATCATTTTTTTTAGTTTGCGTTCTCTTTGCTATTCTAGGATTTGGCACAACTATTCTCTGTGGATATAATATTTACAAAATCTACTCAGATATAGGGTCATTTATTCTCCTTATTCCCCTTATTTTATTATTATTTGTTAAACCTGAATCAATAGAGGAGAGTGTAGAGATTATTTCAAACGCGATTGAAATTTTTGTTGATGCTCTTCCAGAGATGTTCATCGGTGACATGGCAGGAACAGTTGCTGCTGCAATACTTAAAGAGATTTGGTGGTAATATGACAGTAAAAACCCAATTAACTCTCTATGGCCATATTTCGTGTGATTTCTCTGAGTCAAAACTAGAACAGATTTGCATACCAAAAGTTGGAGTCCAAACTGGCCCATTTGGGAGTCAGTTGCATAATGAAGATTATGTTGAATCAGGAACGCCGATAATAACAGTTGAACATTTAGGAGAGAATCGAATACTCCATGAAAATACGCCTTTTGTTTCTGATGAAGATAGAATTAGATTGAAAAAATATTCTCTGAAGTGCGGAGACATTGTTTTTAGCCGTGTAGGATCTGTGGATCGAAGGGCACTGGTCCGAAAAACAGAAGATGGATGGCTTTTTTCGGGCAGATGCCTTCGCGTCAGGGTGAATCGAGAAGTTATTGATCCCGTTTATTTGTCGTATTTTTTCGGTTTGGATTCGTTTAAAGAATACATCCGAAGTATTGCAGTTGGGGCCACAATGCCTTCATTGAATACCAAAATTCTCAGCGACATTCCGATATACTATCCCCCTCTCCCCGAACAACACGCCATCGCCCGCATCCTCTCCTCCCTCGACGACAAAATCGAACTGAACCGCAAAATAAACGCCACCCTCGAAGCGATGGCGCAGGCGCTCTTCACATCATGGTTCGTGGACTTCGACCCGGTGCGGGCGAAGGCCGAGGGGCGGGCGCCCGCTGGCATGGACGAGGAGACGGCGGCGCTGTTTCCTGATGGGTTTGAGGAGGTGGATGGACGGGAGGTGCCGGTTGGGTGGAGAGTTGCACCTCTTACTGAGGTCATCGAAGTTAACCCACGTGTTTCTCTGTCGAAAGGGGAGGTCGCTCCTTACCTTGATATGAAGAACATGCCCATGCAAGGGCATCGCGCTATCGAATGGGTGGACCGACCATTCGGATCTGGTGTCAAGTTCATGAATGGTGATACCCTTCTCGCTCGAATCACCCCATGCCTTGAAAACGGAAAAACTGCATATGTCGATTTCCTGAAGGACGATCAGGTAGGGTGGGGATCTACCGAATACATTGTATTCCGACCAAAGCCTCCTCTGCCAAAGGAATATGGCTACTGCCTTGCGAGATCGGAAGAACTCCGAACATATGCAATCCTGAATATGACTGGAACAAGTGGACGGCAGAGGGTCTCCGCTTCTTGTTTTGAGAACTATCTGGTTGTTGTTCCGTCCTCTGACATTGCAAAAAGTTTTGAGAGGATTGTAAAATCTATTATGGTGCTTATCAAGCAGAAGGACGAAGAATCCCGCACCCTCGCCGCCCTCCGCGACACCCTCCTCCCCAGACTCATCTCCGGGGAGGTCAGGGTGCCGGTTGACGAAGGAGAGAGAGCCACCATAGAACAGACACAGGCACGTCGATGGTGAACCTCAGAAGGGAAAGACGCCATCCCTCCCCCGACCCTTATTCTCCCCCCGTGAAATACTAACGAACTACTAATTTGTGTAAAATTAGTATTTTATCGATCGGGATCGAAATACTAATGAAATACTAAACTGTATCAAATTAGTATTTGGCAGGTCGACCCATGAAAAAACTCCCGGAAAAGCCACCCACAACGTGGGACGAAACCGCCCTCCGCACGATCAATACAGTCCAGCGCGACCCGGAGTTCAGACAGGCGGTGACCGAATACAACGCCCGCTACCTCTCCTGGGACGACCTCAGGTACCGCGTCCCCGACGCCGAGAAGCGGATGGCCACCTGGGCGACGATGAAGATACTCCGTACCATGCGCTACGAACCCGTCCCCTACCCGCCCCTCGACCTGAAATACTCGACCACACCCGAAATCTCGCGCAGCCTCCACATCTTCGACCAGTACCTCTCCGGCACGATCCAGATCCATAACAAGACCATCAGGCTCGAACAGTCCTACATCATCAACTCGCTCATGGAGGAGGCCATCGCTTCCAGCGTCCTCGAAGGGGCGGCGACCACCCACAGGGTCGCCAAAGAGATGCTCCGGAAGGGGAGAGAGCCACGGGATAAGTCCGAGCAGATGATCGTCAACAACTACCGGGCGATGCGCTACATCCGGGACCAGAAGGACACTCCCCTCACCCCGGAGTTCATCATCGACATCCACCTCTTTGTCACCGAGAACACCCTGGACGAGGGGGCCGTCGGGCGGTTCAGAGACAACGATGAGATTGTCGTCGCCGACCCGGTCACCGGCGTCGTCCACCACACACCCCCGGAGCACACCAGAATCTGGGAGATGATCGAAGAACTCTGCCGGTTTGCAAACGCCCCTGACGACGATGCCGGCACATTCATCCACCCCATCATAAAGGGGATCATCCTCCACTTCCTCATCGGCTACATCCACCCCTTCGAGGACGGCAACGGCAGGACCGCACGCAGCATCTTCTACTGGTACGTCCTCTCTCGGGGCTACTGGCTCTTCGAGTACATGCCCATCTCCCGGATCATCCTCCGGTCCAAGAAAGACTACGCCCTCGCCTACCTCCACACCGAATACGACGAGATGGACCTTACCTACTTCATCCAGTATCATATCCGGTGCATCGATGAGGCCCGGAGAGACCTGCTCGCCTACATCGAGAAAAAACAGAGCGAGCAGAACGCAACAAAAGCGATAATTAAAACTATCCAAAACATCAATCAAAGGCAGGCAGACATCCTGCGACAGATGATGGAGCACAGCGACGAGTATTTCACCATCAGAGAGGTCTCGGAGACCCACGGCGTCGTCTACCAGACGGCCAGGACCGACCTCCTCAGCCTCGCCGACCAGGGCTACATCAGAAAAGAAAAACGCGGCCGGGAGTTCATCTTCATCTTCAACGAAGGATGCGACCTCTGGGACGAGAAAAAGAAATAGGCGAACAAATGGGACACCACACCTTCACCGAAGACGAAGTCGAGACCGCGGCGCTCGCCTGGTTTGCAGAGATGGGCTACACCATCCTCCACGGCCCTGACATCGCCCCCGACGGAACAACCCCGGAGCGCGAAAACTACGACCAGCCCCTCCTCACCCGACGGTTGCAGGACGCCATCGCCAGGATCAACCCCGACCTCCCGCGCGAGGCCCTCGACGAGGCCTTCAGGAAACTCATCCGCACCGCCTCCCCCTCCCTCATCGAAACCAACCGCACCTTCCACCAGCACCTCACCGAAGGCGTCACCGTCGAATACCGCGGTCCAGACGGCCGCATCCGCAGCGCCCCGGTCCGGATCTTCGATCCTGCCACCCCTGAAAACAACGAATGGCTCGCCGTCAACCAGTACACCGTCACCGAGAACAACCGTAACCGTCGGCCCGACATCGTCATCTTCGTCAACGGCCTCCCCATCGCCGTGATCGAACTCAAAAACCCCGCCGACCCCGCCACTGACATCTGGACCGCCTACAACCAGCTCCAGACCTACATACAACAGATCCCCTCCCTCTTCGCCACCAACGAACTCCTCGTCATCTCCGACGGCGTCGAGGCCCGCACCGGATCGCTCACCGCCGGCAGAGAATACTTCATGCCCTGGCGCACGGTCGACGGCGACACCACCGCCCCCGAGGCCACCCCGGAACTCGACGTCCTCATCCACGGCCTCTTCCACCCCCACCGCCTCACCGAATACCTCCAGGACTTCATCCTCTTCCAGAACAGCGGCACCAGCCTCACCAAGATCAATGCCGGCTACCACCAGTTCTTCGCCGTCAAAGCCGCCATCGAAAGCACCATCCGCGCCGCATCAACGGGCGGCGACCAGAAAGGCGGCGTCATCTGGCACACCCAGGGCTCGGGCAAAAGTCTTACCATGGTATTCTACGCCCGCAAACTCGCCCTCGCCGCTGACCTGAAAAACCCGACCATCGTCGTCCTCACCGACCAGAACGACCTCGACGACCAGCTCTTCGACACCTTCGCCGAATGCCAGGACCACCTCAGGCAGGAACCCGTCCAGGCCGCAAGCCGGGCCAACCTCAGGGACCTCCTCCACGGCCGGCAGGCCGGCGGCATCGTCTTCTCCACCGTCCAGAAATTCTTCCCCACCAAAGAAGAAGCACACCACCCCCTCCTCTCCGACCGGCGCAACATCATCTTAATCGCCGACGAAGCCCACGAAAGCCAGTACGGCTTCACAGGCCATATCAACGAAAAGACCGGCCACATCAGATACGGCTTTGCCGCATACATCAGGCAGGCCCTCCCCAACGCCACCGCCATCGGCTTCACCGGCACCCCCATCTCCCTCAAGGACCGCGACACCCGGCAGGTCTTCGGCGACGACATCAGCACCTACGACGTCCTCCAGGCACAAAAAGACCACGTCACCGTCCCCATCTACTACGAAGGGCGGCACGTCAAACTCGACCTCCCCGACGAAGAAAAGCCAAAACTCGACGAAGAACTCGACGACATCGTCTCAGAAGAGGACGAAGACACCAGAGGCAAAATAAAATCCAAATGGGCCGCCCTCGAAGCCGTCGTCGGCACACCGCACCGGATCGAGACCATCGCCGCAGACATCGACCGCCACTTCGCACAACAGCAGGAAGTCCTCCCCGGCAAGGCCATGATCGTCTGCATGAGCCGCCGGATCTGTGTCGAGATGTACAACGCCCTCGTCCGCCTCCACCCCGAATGGGACAGCGACGACGACACCGCCGGCGCCATCAAGGTCATCATGTCCGGCACCCCCGGAGAGAGGCTGGACTGGCAGAAACACATCCGGACAAAACAGCAGATCCGGGGCCTGAGAAAACGGTTCAAAGACCCCGACGATCCCTTCACGATCGTCATCGTCCGTGACATGTGGAACACCGGCTTCAACGCCCCCTGCCTCACCACCATGTACGTCGACAAACCCATGCAGGGCCACGGCCTGATGCAGACCATCGCCCGCGTGGACCGCGTCTTCAAGGACAAACCAGGTGGCCTTGTGGTCGACTACATCGGTATCGCACCCAGGATGAAGACGGCCCTCGCCGAATACACCACAACGAAACACAAGGGCCTTACCGTCTACGAACTCGAAGAGGCCGTCGCCATGATGCTGGAGAAGCACCAGATCTGCTGCGACCTGATGCACGGCTTCAAATGGTCAGAATGGAAGAGCGGCGACCCGATGGGCCGGCTTGCCCTGATCACCGGCGGCATGAACCACATCCTCAAACAACCCGACGGCAAGGAAGACTTCCTGGACACCGTCATGCAACTCTCGGCGGCCTATGCCCTGGCCGTCACCGAAGAAGCAGCAGGGGAGATCAGGGACGACGTCACCTTCTTCCAGTCGGTCCGTGCCTCGATCCTCAAAAACACCGTCAGGAAAGGTAAACCTGCCGACGTCCTCGACCATGCCGTCAACCAGTTGATCTCAGGGGCCATCGCTCTCGACGGCCCGGTCGAGATCTTCAAGGCCGCCGGCCTGAGCAACCCCGACATCTCCATCCTCTCAGACGAGTTCCTTGCAGAAGTCAGAGGACTTCCGCAAAAAAACCTCGCCGTTGAACTCCTGCGGAAACTGATCAACGACGAGATCAAGACCAGGATGCGGAAAAACGTGGTCCAGTCCAGAAAATTCTCCGAGATGCTCGACCAGACAATCCTGAACTACGAGAACCGCTCGGTCGAGACGGCGGTCATTATCGAGCAGTTGATCGAGACCGCACGCCAGATCCGCGAGGAGGTCAAGCGGGGCGAGAAAATGGGCCTCTCAGAGGCCGAGATCGCCTTCTACGACGCTCTCGCAAACAACCAGAGCGCCCGTGAGGTGATGGCCGACGAGGACCTGCGGAAGATTGCCAGCGAACTGGTCGTCAAAGTGCAGGAGAATGTCACCATCGACTGGTCACGCAAAGAAAATGTCAGGGCACGGATGCGGAGGACAATCAAAAGGATTCTGAGGCAGTATAAATACCCGCCTGACAAACAGGAGGAGGCCACGCAGCTGGTGCTCATGCAGGCAGAGCAGGTGTGCCGGGAGATTTCAGGGGAGGCATAAGCCTCCTCTTATGACACTCTCACTTTTTTCTGTACACATTCACCCCGATCGTGATCTCCTCATGCCCCGGCACCGACACATTCCCTCAGTCGAGGCGATCGTGATCGACTTCCCGGTCTTCGACTGTACCGGCGCTCTCCCCCGCTCCCGGACACTCAGCACAGTTAGCCCATCCCCCCCTGAGCGCCTCCAGAACCACCAGTGCGAGGATCTCCTCCCTCAGGTAGCGCTCACAGGTGAAGGGAGGATCTTGTGTCCTCTCACATGCGCGGGCGAGGAAGAGGAAGAAGATACGGCTCCTGAACGTCTCGTCGCCCAGGCATTCGTGCAGCACCTTCTCGATTTTTCTGTCACCTTTCTTCAGGGACTCTCTCATCTTCTTGTGATCCGTCACCCATTCTTTTGCATGGGGAAGTTTTGCCTGGCACATACTGCAGAGGATTTCGAAATACCTCCCTCCGAAAGTACTATGAGGATTTCGAAATACCTCCCTCCGAAAGTACTATGTATTCTCGGATCGATCCTTTTTCAATGAGCACATTCTTCAATTTTGCAATTCGGGACGAATATGCCAAACTATCTGAACTCGGGAACACCCTGGGTGAAGTCTCCTCTTTGATCGACTGGGATGCCTTCCGCCCCCTCCTTTCTGATCTGTACACAAATGACGAGGGAAAAGGCGGCCGTCCGAACTATGATGTTGTCTTCATGATCAAACTTCTCGTTCTTCAGCAGTGGTATGGTCTTTCTGATCCGCAGCTCGAACGTGAAGCATATGATCGCCTTTCTTTCCGCCACTTTCTCGGGTACCCGACAAAAATCCCTGATAATTCGACGATCTGGCTCTTCCGCGAACGCCTGATCGCAACGGGAAAAGATACGGCCATCTGGGGGGAGTTGCAACGTCAGATCGACCAGAAAGGATTGACGATCCGGCGAGGCGTGATCCAGGACGCAAGTTTCATCACCTCAGATCCCGGTCATGCGCGTGCAGATACCCCTCGCGGAGACCAGGCAAAAACGCGGCGAAGCCGCGATGGCACCTGGACGAAGAAGGGTTCGAAATCGTATTTCGGATACAAACTCCATATTCTCCTGGACAAAGATCATCAACTCATCAGACGGATCACAACAACGACCGCTGCTCTCCACGACAGCCAGATCGACCTCTCAGAGAAGGGGGAGACGGTCTACCGGGACAAGGGATATTTCGGCGTGAAGCCCCGAGCATCCATGGACAAGACCATGCACCGCGCCGTCCGAAATCATCCGCTTTCCCTCAAGGAGAAACGCAGAAACAAGGCAATCAGCAGGACGCGATCCCTGGTGGAGCGACCCTTTGCCGTGATCAAAACGGAATTTCGTGCAGGTTATGTCCGGGTGACAACCTGCGCACGAGCGCATGTCAAATGTCTCTTCTCGTGTCTTTCATTCAACCTGAAACAACTGCTGACAATTGAACGACAGACTGCTTGAGCGGCAGCTATCTTTCGTGAGAGAAAAAGGAGGGATAATAAAGTGAATTGAGAGGTGTGACGTAAAAATCGCGGGAATTCAACGAGGAATCGGGGGGTGAAGACCGATCTTTTGAAAAATGAGGGGGTTGATCGAAGTCCTCTCCTGTTCAATAGGCCTCTGAAGGAATGCATGGACCTGTTCATCGAGGTCCTTTGCTATCCTGGATACTGAAGCAGGAGAGAGTTGTTCGATGCCAAAATGAGCAACAATCTCCTGGATCCGGCGGGTTGAGACTCCCTGAAGGTAGGATTCAAAGATAGCATTCTCAAGAGCCTTCTCAACCCGGGAATAGCGTCCAAATACCTGTGTTTCGAAGGGAAATTCTCGGAACTGCGGTTTCTGGAGGATCGTTTCTCCATATCGGGTTTTCAGAGATCGCTTCTTGTAGCCGTTTCGGTGAGCCTTCCGCGCATCGGTTCGTTCATACTGCTCGGCTCCCGCCTGGTGGAGGGCTTCGAGCAGCATCACCTGGTTGAGGAACCAGGTGATGAGGGTCTTCATGCCATTCTCATTATCGGAAAGATAATCTTCGATTAACGCTAAGGGATCCATGGCCCTGTTTCTCCTTTTTCCAAATCTAGGTTGGATTCAAGGCCAAATTATTTTTACAGAAAATTCGTTACACTATCGCGATGAGCGTTGGCGCGATCGTCTACTTCCTCTTCTCGCTCATCGCCATTATGGCCCTGATCAGGTTTGCGCGGACCGACAGCTTCGGTGAGGCATTCAACATCTCGGCGATTCTGGCCCACATCGGCAGGATCGGGTGGCTCAACTACATCCTTGCCCTGATCATCGTGTGGATCGTCCTTGTCGTTGCGGTTATGATCTTCCTCATTGCCATGGGCATCGTCTCGTTCATCCTTGCGCTGATCCCGCTCGTCGGCTGGCTTCTTGCCCTCATCCTGATCGCCGCCGTTGCGATCCTCATCGGCCCCTTCATCGGCGTCTTTGAGGCGCGGTATCTGACCCTCATCTACGAGAGTGCTGAGGCGTAAACCCTGCTTCCTTCTTTTTTTGGCTCTTCGCGTGAGTGTACGGGAATCAGGTTCTGCCTCTCTACCGGGGGGCCTGCAGCCCCCCGGACCCCCTGCCGAATGCGATTGAGGGGAGATGCGTGTGACTCCTCCTCTGGACATCGCCCCGGCCTTCCCGGTCCAATCGTATGCGGGGGTCAGAGGGCAAAAGCCCCCGGGCGGCAGCGTGGGGAAGGCGGTCGATCGGCATGCTGATACCGGGGGGCCTGCCGCCCCGCAGAACTGCGATTGGTGCGGGGATGGTGGTGATCCATTCGGACTCCTTGTGCTGCCTTCCCGGCCCAATCTGCTCCAATGGGGTGCAACCCCCGGGCAGAGGCGGGCGTTGTGTGAGCGTATGGGAGATCGGGTTGAGCATGTATGGAAATCCGGGGGAACTGCCCGCTCCTCTTCAAGAACCTTTTTATACCGCGCCCGGCGACATAATAGCCGGTGATTCCACTATGAGTGATTGCTTTATTTGTCGATAAAATCCGCTTTTTTGACACGACCTTACGGGACGGAGAACAGACGCCGGGCGTCTCGCTGAAACCCTCCCAGAAAGTTGAGATTGCAACCATGCTCGCCGAACTCGGCGTTTCTACGATCGAGGCAGGCTCTGCCGCCGCTTCCGAAGGCGAACGCGAAGCCCTCAGGCTGGTCGCCGGTGCCGGACTCTCCGCAGAGATCGCAACCTTCGTGCGGGCCCTGCCCCTGGACATCGACTACGCCGCCGACTGCGGCGCCGATTGCGTCCACCTCGTCGTACCGGTAAGCGACCTCCATATCGGAGCGAAGCTCAGGAAGAGCCGCGAGCAGGTCTGCGAGATGGCATGGGACGCCGTCGAGTACGCCAAGGAGCGCGGCCTTGTCGTTGAACTCTCCGGGGAGGACGCCTCCCGCGCCGACCCCGACTACCTTGCCGGGCTCTTCCGCGGGGGCGTGGAACGCGGGGCCGATCGGCTCTGCTTCTGCGACACCGTCGGGATCCTCACGCCCGAACGGGTGGCAGAGGTGATCCCCGGCCTCCTCTTTGCGCCCCTGAGCATCCACTGCCACGACGACCTCGGCATGGCGATGACCAACACCCTCGCTGCCCTGAAGGCCGGGGCGAGCGCAGCCCACGTGACCGTGAACGGTCTCGGCGAGCGGGCCGGCAACATGCCCATCGAGGAACTCGTGATGGCGCTCGAGGTGCTCTACGGGGTGGAGACCGGGATCGATACGGCGGGCCTCTACCATGTCGCCACCGCCGTCTCGAAGATGACCGGCGTCCCCCTCCCCTTAAACAAGGCGATCGTCGGGGAGATGGCCTTCACCCACGAGAGCGGGATCCACGCCCACGGCGTGCTGCGCAACGCCAGCACCTACGAACCGATCAGGCCGGAGCAGGTGGGCCGGACGCGCCGGATCCTGCTCGGCAAGCACTCGGGCACCGCTTCGGTGCAGGCCGCCCTGCACGAGCTCGGCTACGCCTGCGACGAGGGCCAGATTGCCGAGATCGTTGCCCGGGTCAAGGCGATCGGCGACGAGGGGCGACGGGTCACCGACGCCGACCTGATGGCCGTCGCCGACAGCGTGCTCGATCTGGTGCGGGAGCCGGTGATCACTTTAAAGCAGGTGACCGTCGTATCAGGAAGCAATGTCATTCCGACGGCATCGGTCACGCTCACCGTCAACGGCGGCGAGGTCACCTGCGCAGCCACCGGCAACGGGCCGGTGGACGCCGCGATCGAGGCCCTGCGCCGTGCGGTCGCCGGCGCCGGGGACATACGCCTCGAAGACTATCGGGTCGACGCCATCACCGGCGGCACCGATGCCCTTGTCGATGTCACGGTCTGCCTGAGCAGGGATGGGCGGATGCTCACCTCCCGCGGGGCGCGGACCGACATCATCATGGGGAGCGTCGAGGCGATGGTCTCGGGAATGAACAGACTGCTTGAGGAACGAGGATGAAAACAGGAGCCAGAATACTCTTAGAGGGCCTGCAGCGCGAGGGAGTGGAGACGATCTTCGGCTACCCCGGCGGCTCGGTCCTGCCGATCTACGACGAACTCTACGACTCAGAGATCCAGCATATTCTTGTACGGCATGAGCAGGCCGCTGCCCATGCCGCCGACGGGTATGCACGGGCATCGGGGCGCGTAGGGGTATGTCTCGCCACCTCGGGCCCTGGCGCCTGCAACCTGGTCACCGGCATCGCCACCGCCTACATGGACTCGGTCCCGATGGTGGCGATCACCGGGCAGGTGCCGACCTCCATGCTCGGCAACGACGCCTTCCAGGAGTCGGACATCACCGGGATCACGATGCCGATCACCAAGCACAACTACCTGGTCAAGCATGCCGCCGACCTCCCGCAGGCGGTGAGGGACGCCTTCTACATCGCCGGCACCGGCAGGCAGGGCCCGGTGCTCATCGACATCCCGAAGGACGTGATGACCGCCCAGCTCGAGGAGGTTCCGCCGGTCGGCACCGCCCGGCTCCGGGGCTACCAGCCCACCTACGAGGGGCACGCCCTCCAGATCGAGAAAGCGGTCGGCCTGATCGCAGATGCCGCCCGCCCCGTCCTCTATGTCGGCGGCGGGGTGATCGCCGCCGGGGCGTCCGGGGAGGTGGCCAGGCTTGCCGAGCTGATGCTCATCCCGATCACCACGACCCTGATGGGGCTTGGCGCCATTCCCTGCGACCACCCCTTAAGCCTCGGGATGATCGGGATGCACGGCACCGAGGCGGCGAACTACGCCGTCACCGAGTGCGACCTGCTCATCGCCGTCGGCGTCCGTTTCGACGACCGGGTGACCGGGAAGATCGAGGCCTTCGCCCCGAACGCGCGGGTGATCCACATCGACATCGACCCGGCCGAGATCGGCAAGAACAAGCCGGTCGACGTCCCGATCGTCGGGGACGCGAAGTCCGTTTTGCAGCGGATCCTCCACCGTCTCGTCAAGAAGGAAGGGCGGGAGGGCTGGCTCGACCGTGTCCGCCGCTGGAAGGAGGCCGCGGCTTTGGGAACGGACACGTCCGCCGCCCTCGGCCCGGCCTACATCCTTGCGGAGATGAGCGATCTCCTGGGCGAGAACGGGATCATCGTCACCGAGGTCGGCCAGAACCAGATGTGGGCGGCCCAGCACTACTGCTTCAGGCGGCCCCGCACCTGGATCTCCTCGGGCGGTCTCGGGACGATGGGCTACGGCTTCCCCGCGGCGATCGGCGCCCACTTCGCACGGCCTGATGAGACGGTCGTCGATGTCGCCGGCGACGGCAGCTTCCAGATGAACATCCAGGAGCTGGGCACCGTCGCCCATTACCACATCCCGGTGAAGGTCGTCATCCTCAACAACATGTACCTCGGGATGGTGCGGCAGTGGCAGGAGCTCTTCTACGACCGCCGGTATTCCTACACCGAGCTCCCGCCGGTCGACTTCGTGGGCATCGCCCGCGCCTACGGCGTCGACGGCATGCGGGTCGAGGAGAAAGCCGACGTCCGTCCTGCCCTGCTGGCGGCGTTCGAGAGCGACGGCCCCTTCGTGCTCGACTTCAGGATCGAGCGGGAAGCGAACGTCTTCCCGATGGTGCCGGCCGGCGCTGCGATCAACGAGATGATCGGGAGGCGGCAGAGATGAAGGCGCACACCCTGCAGGTGCTCGTCGAGAACAAGGCCGGCGTCCTCTCGCGCGTGGCCGGCCTCTTTTCGAGGCGCGGTTTCAACATCGAGAGCCTGACTGTCGGCACCTGCGAGGAGCCCGGCATGAGCCGGATGACCATCGTCGTCCTCGGGGACGATGCCGAGGTGGAGCAGGTCAAAAAACAGTTAAACAAGCTCATCGACGTGATCAAGGTCTCCGACATCACCGAGCGGAGCACGGTGGACCGGGAACTCGCCCTCATCAAGGTCGCAGCCGAGGCCGGCGACTCCCGCGCCGAGGTGATGCAGATTGCCAGCATCTTCCGCGCCCAGATCATCGATGTGGGGACGCGAAGCGTCATCCTCGAGGTGACCGGCGACACCGAGAAGATCGATGCCCTCGAGACCCTTCTCCGCCAGTACGGCATCAAGGAGTTCGTGCGGACCGGCAAGATCGCCCTCCTGCGCGGCTCGAAAGGGGCGAAGGCACAGAAATAATCTCACACCTTTTTTTTGGCTCTTCGCTGTTTCATGTGGGTGATGCCGACATGATCCTCTCCCTGCGGTCAGTCCCCGGCATGCCGTGTTCAGGTTCTCTCTCCATCCGGGCGTACCGGTCCCCCGCCTTCCCCACGCTGCCCGCCGGGGGCTTTTGCCCCCTGACCCCCGCGCACGATTGGACCGGGAAGGCGGGGGGCGATGTCCAGGGAGGAGGTCTGTCATCCATCCCCCCAATCGCAGGCCTATGGGACGGCCGGCACCGGGACGCCGATCAACCCGTTGACATGTTCCTCTTGAGATGCTTCCCGCCTCTAAAAATCGCGGTCTTTCGCGTATGATTTCCCCGGTCACCTGAGGGAGTCAGATGAAGGTATCATGGCTACCCACACAAAGGAGCGAAGAGCCCCTTTTTTCCTCCAGATATCCGGGCGTTATCTCACGCTTCACGGTGCGGTTTTTCACCGTTCCCTGCGGCGACCGATCATGTTATATGTTAGCATGGCACACATTGACATACTATGCTGATCGGACTTCCCTTTGAGACGTTCGCCATCGTCGGAACCGCTTTCCTTGGAGCTACTGCTGTCCTCTTTGCGTGGGCCATGACGTTTAAAGAGGACCGTGCATGATCGAGCCGGTAACCGCCGGCATCGTCGTCCTCTATCTTCTTGTGCTGGTCGTTGTGGGCGCCTGGGCGTCCCGCAAGATCCATAACACCGAGGACTACATCGTTGCCGGCCGCTCCCTTGGCTTCTGGGTCTTCACCATCCTGATGATCTCCTCGATCTGCTCGGGCATGACGCTCCTCGGGGTCAGCGGCCTCGGGTTCACGAGCGGGTGGCCGACGATCTGGGAGCAGCTCTTCGTACCCCTTGCGGCCTCTTTCTGTATCATCGTCTTCGGCGTGAAGCTCCACCGGATCAGCAAGAAAAACAACTACATGACCGTCGAGGACTACCTTGCAAACCGCTTCGAGAGCCCCAGGGCGATGCGCGGCCTTGCCGCCCTCGCCGGGATCATCGTCTCCCTGATCTACCTGATCGGGCAGTACACGGCGATCTCCATCGTCCTCGTCTGGCTCTTCGAGGTGCCCCACTGGCAGGCCCTCCTCCTGGCCGGGTTTATCATCACCGCATACACCGTCGTCGGCGGGCTCTACGCCGTTTCATGGACCACCGTGATCCAGGGCGGTCTCCTGATCGTCGGCGTCATCGCCATCGCCCCGGTCCTCATCATGAAAGCCGGCGGCCTCTCCCATGTCAACGAGGTGATGACCGGGGTCAACCCGACACTGGTCCAGCCCTACCTCATATCAGGGAACGCCTACACCCCCTGGTTCCTCGTCTCGTTCGGGCTGATGCTCACCGTCGGGCTTGCCTGCGCCCCCCACGTGATCAACAACGTCCTTGCCGCAAAGGAGGAGCGCTACTTCAAGTGGTCGCCGCTCATCGCCTTCGCCGCCTACGCCGTGATCATGCTCCTGGTGAAGTTCGCCGGGTTTGCCGGCCGCGCCCTTGTCGAGGAGGGGCAGATCGTCCTCCCGAGCGTCCCGAACGCCCAGGACTACATCTTCGTCTCCGGGATCCAGTACGCGATCCCGAACCTCTGGGTCTGGTCGTTCTTCGCGGTGATCGTGCTCGCCGCCGTGATGTCGACGACCGACCGCCTGATGCTCACGGTTGGGACGATGTTCTCCTGGGATATCTGGAAGAACATCTTCAGGCCGGAGGCGAGCGACCGGGAGATCCTGCTCGTATCCCGGGTCTCGGTGGTGCTGGCGGCGGGCGGCACGCTCCTTCTGGCCCTCAACCCGCCCCAGATGCTCGCATGGCTGATGTGGTCGGCGATCGGGATCATGCTCTCCACCTTTGCCGTCCCCCTGATCGCCGGTCTTTACTGGCGCGGGGCGACGCGGCAGGGTGCCATCGCATCGATGGTCGTCGGCCTTGTGGCGGGCGGGAGTCTTGGCTACTGGTATTACCTGGTCGAGAAGTTCCCGGTCCATTTCAGCCTGTATGCGGTCATTCTCTCGGCGGTTGCGATGGTGGTGGTCAGCCTCGCCACGCACAAGACCGATCACCGGGTGCTCGACGCCACCCTGACCGGCGGATTTATTCAGCCCAGGTAACCCTTTTTTCCACGCATTTTTCAGATCGGGCCGCCTTCTCTCCTCAGGGAGAGCATTTATATCCCGGCCTTCACAATGGTGATGAGAATCCCGGGAGACACGCATGGCCGACATGGGTAAACCGCACTGTATCAAGAGGATCCCTGCCCGGACACTCATCAAGGACATCTCGCCGGCAGAGGCAAACGAGTACATCCGCGCCCGTGCAAAGGAGAACTACGAGATGCCGCCAGACTATGCGATCCGCGACGTCGTCGTTCTCGGCAAATCGCCGATGGTGGTGGGCGTGTTGGTGCGCAAACAGAAGATCCTCTTTCCCTTTACAAGACCCTGTTTCGGGACGGCTGTTATGGAGATGGATGCCCGGCCCGGTGAGATCGAAAAAATAAGGGCCGATCTCGGTGAAGGATAAGCGCGCACCCGGTTTTTCCTCCCCTCTCCGACACCCGGATCCTGTGCTTGAAGACTGGATCGATCCAATGGCTAAAGAAGCTGAAGCACAAATAATATAAGAATGGAATCTCCAGCACTATTTTCAGATTTTCCTATATCCCCGGAAATACTCCGGGCCATCGAGGACATGGGTTTTGAGGAGCCTACGCCCATCCAGGTTCTTGCTATCCCACCGATCCTCAAGGGTCAGGACATCACCGGACAGGCCCAGACCGGCACCGGAAAGACGGCTGCATTCGGCATTCCGGCAATCGAAGTGGTGGACCTCAATGCTCAGAGCACACAGGTGATCGTGCTCTCGCCGACCCGGGAACTTGCCATCCAGACGGCAGAGGAGTTCGGCCGCCTGGCAAAATACCGCGGAAGAATCTCTGTCCTGCCGGTCTATGGCGGTCAGCCCATTGAGCGCCAGTTCAGGGCGCTCAGGCAGGGCGTCCAGATCGTCGTCGGCACGCCGGGGCGGGTGCTCGATCACCTTGACCGGGGCACGCTCTCGCTCTCAGATGTGCGGATGGTGATCCTGGACGAGGCCGACCAGATGCTGGACATGGGTTTTCTCGAGGACATCGAGAAGATTCTCAGCGATACGCCGGCGGGCCGCCAGACCGTCCTCTTCTCTGCAACGCTTCCAAAACCGATCCTTGAGATCTCCGGGCGGTTCCAGAAGAATCCGGTCTTTATCAAGGTGCCGCACAAGCAGCTGACCGTCCCGCAGATCGAACAGTCGTACCTCGAGGTGCGCAAGGGTGACAAACTCGAGATCCTCTCAAGGATTCTCGATATCTACGACCCCGCCCTCGCGCTGGTCTTCTGCAACACGAAGATGGCGGTCGATGAGGTGACCTCGCAGCTCCAGGCGCGCGGCTACTTTGCCGAAGGGCTGCACGGCGACATGAAGCAGGTCCAGCGGGACCGCGTCATGGCGAAGTTCAGGAGCGGGAACATCGATGTGCTCATCGCCACCGACGTGGCGGCACGGGGGATCGATGTGGATGACGTGGACACCGTGATCAACTATGATGTGCCGCAGGACGTGGAATATTATGTCCACCGTATCGGCAGGACGGCGCGGGCCGGCAGGTCAGGCAGAGCCGTCACCTTTGTCGGGCCGAAGGAGATCTTCAAACTCAGGACGATCCAGAAATACGCAAAGATCACCATCGGCCGCATTCCTCTCCCGACGGCGGACGATGTGGCCGAGACAAAGACGAAGAACCTTGCCAAGAAGGTGAAGCAGACCATCGAAGAGGGCGGGCTTGAACGCTATATTGAGGCAGCCGAGCGCCTGATGGTGGAGGAGTACACCTCCCTCGATATCGCCGCCGCACTCCTGAAGCTCCAGCTCGATACCGGCGCCGAACCCGAACGCGTCCCGGCCATCCAGATGGGGGACACCGGCGCTGAGCCCGGCATGGTCAGGTTCTATATTGACATCGGCAGGAAACAGCAGATCAGGCCCAAAGACATCGTCGGGGCGATTGCCGGCGAGACCGGGATACCCGGACGTGCGATCGGGGCGATCAACATCAGGGAGACCTGCTCCTTTGTCGATATCCCGGAGAACATGGCGGTGCAGGTACTCGAAGGCATGAAGGGTAAGACGATCCGGGGTTTCCCGGTGGACATGACCCCGGCCCAGGGCAGAAGCGAGTAGAATAATTCCGGGATACCCGGTATATCTTTTTTTCAGGGTTTTTAGAATCACCCCTTTTCCGGATGCGAGCGTGAGTCATTCATCTTCGCGCTGGGGGCAATTGCCCAGGACATGAGGGTACGGGCGGGCGAGGGATCTCTCGATGAGAAATGATGGATATGCATTTCTTAGTGGCTTTCCTGTCCCTGCCCCTATCGTATTTTGCGGGGGGACCGGGGGGCAGCAGGCCCCCCGGTAGAGGCGTAACCAGATTTCCCGTACGCTCACGCAACACCCGCTCAGCGTGCGATTACCTCTGACATGCGGGTATGGGCCGGGCAGAGCCTCTGCCAGAAAAAATCCTGGTGGGCGTTCCGGCATGATTTACCCTTCCCCCCCCTATCGCAGTTCTACGGGGCAGCAGGCCCCCTGCCGCCGACCTTACCGATCCCCGCCGGTCACGTCACGGTGATATAGTTCTCCTGTACCGTCTTCCACGTCCGGTTTTCCGCGTCGGTGACGGTCAGCGAGACGTTGTAGGCCCCTGCCCCATGGTAGGTGAAGAGAGGATTGCGCACCTTCGAGAGAAAGCCGTTGCCGAAGTCCCACCGCCAGGCGGCGGCGTTTTCGATCGTGCCGGTGTCGGTGAACTGCACGGTGAGCGGGGCGGGACCGGTGGTGGTGTTTGCGGTAAAGTGTGCGGTGGGGATGTCCTGAGCATACCTGCGGATTTCAGAAAGAGCGGCCTCTTTTTTGTACATCAACTCATATGACCAGCGGTTTGAGACATTGGTCGATGCACTGGCATAGATGACGCCCGGCGGGAGCATATCCTCCGGCATGGTCGTCATATGTGCCTTCACAGCGCCCTCACTATCATTTTCATTGCGCAGGTAGATGACGATATATGGTTTGTACTCAACGGGTAGTGCGTCCTCGTCCGGCAGGTCGATCTTCACCACCGTCTTGATCGTGTAGGTCTGGTTCTCCTCAATCTGCTCCATCTTCGGGTAAAAGGAGAGATGGTGGATGTCGGAACTGCTGAGACGCCGTAGGGGTAAATCAGTGATGACGCTCTCGGGCACGAAGGATGCGTTCACTATGTCGGCCTGAGACGCAGTAAGTCCGATCAAAATGGAGGTGCAGGGCAGATCTTCGGTCGCATGGGATATGTCTTCAAAGGTGATGCTAAAGTTCGCCTGCTGATAACCGTCGGAGTAAAAATTCGTGTTGTTCATCTCCCGCCTGAGAGTGAGAGGCACGTATTGCGTCTCGTATTTATCGGTTTTTACCTTGGAACCAAGATATCTATCCTCGTGGATAACAATTTCCTCCGGAAATACCCATCGAACAGCGCTTTGATCTACTGTTGCATAGTCGCTGTCCTCTATCTCAACGATGCAAGACATATCCTGAAGTCCAAGGGTGTACGTGACGTTTCCGAGGATGGTATCGCTGGAATCGTCATCATTGGACACTCTGATCAAATAACGATGCTGAAGCGGGTAATACCCGGACTCAAGAAGATCTGCATCCGTTCTGGTGATTTTTTGCAGTTGTATCTCAAACTCCGCCTCTTCTTCCCTGTCTGTTCTGCTGATCTGTGAAAGAGAAATCATTTTCATGTAGTTTACCGAATACGACCACCTGTTTGAGACGTTGGTCGATACAGCAGCGTGGGTGACGCCCGGCGGGAGCAGATCTTCGGGCATGGCCGTCGTATACGCTGTCCCGGTGTCGACATAACCTCTCGAATTGCCAAGACCAACGCCGAGATACGGCCTGTACTCTACAGGTTGCACCTCATCACCCGGAAGATCGATCTTCACCACCGTTTCAATCATGTAGACCCGGTTCTCCTCCAGCTGCGAGAGATCCGGGGCAAAAGAGAGGTAATGGATCTCTCCAGAATCGATGGGACGACTGAGAGGGAGATCGGTGGTGAACGTCCCGGGAACAAACGAGGCGTTCACTGTGCCCGACCGACCTGCAGTGAGTCCGACCCAGATGGAGGTGCAGGGGAGATCCCCGGTTGCACGGGAAAGGTCTTCGAAGGTAATGTTGAAACGCGCCATCTGGTAGCCGTCGGAAGTAAAGCGGGTGCTGTTCAACTGCCTCTGCAGGGTGACGGGCACATACTGCAGGTCATAATAATCGGTCTTTACCCCGACGATAATGTGATTGTTCTCGGGGATGGTGACGTCCCCCGGAAACACCCATTGAACGGCGCTCCCGTTCACTGTTGCATAATCTTTCCTGTCTATCGTGACGACGTGGGACATATCCAGAAGCCCGAGACTATAGGTGATGTTTCCAAGCACCGTATCGCTGTCGTCGTCCATATTGTATGCGCTGATCGAATAGGTGTGCTGGAGCGGATAGTACCCGCTCGCAAGGAGATCGGTTTTGGTCGTGACGCCGTCATTTGACTGCACCTGGAGATTCGCCCGCTGCGCCTGGGCCCCGGCGACGAGGCAGATGCCGATCAGGACGACCAGCACCCAGAAAATGCAGGTATTGTGCACCCTGCCGCAATAACGTGCCATAACGGAGATATTTTATCAATTATATATTATGTGATACGAGGGGATCATCACGCCCCCGCGGCCCGCTCCTCCCGCATCTCCCCCTCGATCTCTCCCACGAGGTCAGAAAGCCGCTCCGCCTCGGTTATCCTCACCATGATCCTGGCCGACTCGAAGACATACTCCGGCGACTTGCCGGCAAGGGGCTGGCGCGAGACGACGACGTCGGGTTTCTGCTGCAGGAGCAGTTCTGCCGCACGGAGCCCTTTCTGTTTTTCAAGGTCCCTGACCGGGTTGGAGAGGATCTCCTTGCGCTCCAGCCTCCCCTCCTTCACGCCGAAATCGAGCAGGGCGAAATAGGGCGCTTCACCGAAGTGGGGACTGATCGTACCCTCCAGGTCGCTGAGCGGGACGGCATAGCGCAGGTGCGAGCGTTCTCCGGCTTCGGCGTGGATGACCACCCGCTCCACGTTCTGGACCGTTTCTCGGATACGGGCCTGGATGCGTTCGCTCACCAGCGCCGCCTCAGCAAGATCGGTCTGCTTCATCACGACACCGGCCTCGACAAAGATATACCTTCCAGAGTTCCGGCCGGTCAGGTCTTTTATCCCGATCACCATCGGATCGGCGAGGATCGCAGACCTGATGGTGTCGCGCGTTTCGTGATCGATCGAGGCGTCGAGGAGGGTGCGCATGCTGTCCTTCAGGATGTCCCAGCCGGCGTACGCGATGAATGCGGCGATGATCACGGCCGCAAGGTGATCGATGGGGAGCCCGAAATACCGGGCGAGAAGGGCGAAGAAAACCACCGAGGTCGAGAGCACATCCACCCGGTGCTGTCTCCCGTCGGCGATCAGGCTGGGAGAATGGTAGGCCGTTCCCACCCGCACCTCCCAGGTGCCAAGCAGGTAGGGGACAACCACCAGGGCGGCGACGGCGACGAGCACCCACCCGCCAAAGGGCAGGGCCGTCCCCTCCCCGGTGAGGGCCTCCGCGGCGATCTCCCCTGCGGTGAGAAAGACCAGGAGGGCGATCGCCACCGAGACGATGTTTTCCACCTTATACAGCCCGTACGGGAACTCCCTGCTCCGGCGGGACGAGAGCCATATCCCGGCGAGGAGGGCGACGGAGGCGAGCACGTCCAGAGACGAGTGGACGGCGTCGGCCTCGAGTGCCAGGCTCCCGGTGATCCCGGCAAGGAAGAGTTTTATCAGGACGAGCCCGGCATTCACGGCGAGCGAGACCCAGGCCACCCGCATGATGACGGCGTCTGCGCATCTGCTGTCTCCATCGCCTGCCATGCCGTGGAATATCCTGCTGCCCATTTATACCTCTTGCGGAAGGAGACGGAGGTGTGCCCCTGCCCGGCAAAACAGAAACGATAATGTGTCATCACCGTCACTCTCTCATCTGAACATGGAGTTTTTGACCTGGCTGGATCACACATTCCCCCGCGATTTTTTCGACGAGAATGTGGCGCAGAGGGCCCTCCGCCACCTGGGATACCATGAGAAATGGGGTCTCTTCTCCGAGGACTACGCCGTCCAGCGCGGGGCCGAAGGGCACTGGTACGAGTGTCTCGTGTACGAGATCATGCTCGACCTCTCCCTCCAGACCGACCTCATACGCTCTGTCGTCAGGAAAGGGAACGACATGCAGGAACCCCATATCGCGACGCACCCCGGCCAGAACGGATTTTTTTACTCGGAGAAGGGGAACCTGACGGTCAGGGGGAACGGGCAGACGATCGCCGAGATGGACCTCCTCTTCGTGGACAACCTCGGGAACATGGGCTTTTTCGAGGTGATCACCTCGGCCATGGGCCTGAAGACGTTTCACGAAGAGGTCTGCTACAAGAAGATGCTGCTGGGCACCCTGCTCGGGCAGAAGACCGTCCCCTTCGTCCTGGTCTCGTCGGTCGACGTCTCGCAGTATGCCAGCGTCCAGAGGATCGCTGAGGAACCCGACTGCCTCGTCCTGATCACAAACCCGGTCGAGGAGATGAGGGACCTGATCTACGAGGGGTCGCTGCGGAGAAGGCCGGAAAGGCCAGGTCCGCACCAGAAGGCCGTCGGCCTCACCCCTTTCCGCCCGCAAAATTCCTTCGACTATAAGGAGGTCCATGACGGCAACCGGGAGAGGGTCGTTTGGGCCATGCTCTCCGCCCGTACAGACGACGGGATGGAGGCGATAGCGTCGGTCGTCAACCCCCTCTCGAAGAAGATCATGCTGGGCACGCTGGACGAGTCCGGCGTCCGCACAATGCTCCGCGACCGGGGGGTCAGGATAAAGGACGCCGTCCTCTCTGCCGACGACGTGGTCGGGTGCTTTTGCAGGGTGGTGATCGCGTTCGATATCCCGGCCTACACCCCTGTCATCTACTTCAAGGTGCGGGGGAAAGACGAGTACCTGAAGATAGTCCTGGACGCAGGGGGTGACCTTGCCTTCGAGAGCAGTCGGACGCCCGCACACACGATGGCGGGGTTCTATGAATGGCTTGACGCAGAGAAACCCTCTCTCCATCCCCGCATCGCGGAGCGGTACGCCTCCCTCTTTTTCACGAGGCGCGAGGCGCACCCCATTACCGGCGCTTCATCCGGCCCCGCAGGCGAAGCCCGTTCGCCACCAGCGTGAGCCCTGCCAGGAGGGCGATCGCCCCCAGGACCATCGTCATGAGGGCGACCAGGGCCACCGGCGTCATGACGATCAGGAGGGCAAGCAAAAGGGAGAGACAGCCGATAGCGCACCAGGTGTAAAACCCCTCGGGAACGGCCTTGCGGCCGCGGGAGAGGCGCCTGAACGTCATTGCCGCACTCCCGAGGGCCCATATCCCGATCAGGACGAAGATGATCGCGCCCCAGTCCTCCACCGCGAGGTCGTAGGAGATGACGCCGATGAAGATCACCATGATGCCGGAAAGGATCCGTCTGGCCGAAACCATCTGGAAGGGCCTGATCTGTATGCCCTCCCCGACGATCAGGATGCCCAGGGCGATGAATGCCAGGGGCATCAGGAGATGGACGATCGACGAAAACGAGAGAAGCGGGTTGAGCACGACAAACGCCCCGGTCGTCATCCCGGCCAGGCCGAAGAGCACGAGCATCTGCCAGGCGGCCGTCTGCTCCTTCAGGACCGCCCGGGTGTTTTCCGGATTCGTTCTCCAGACGTCGTCGACGAGCGCCACGAAGGTGGCGGCGATCATGAAGATGAGGGGGGCGTCGTCCACCAGGTGCATCACCGGGTGGACCGCGGGGTCGTAGCGGTCCAGGTGGACCTTCCATTCGGTGGCGGTCTCGTGCACGTGGTAGCGCCCCTTCCGGTAACTGGCGATCGTCCCGGGCGTCGGGACGTTGATCCCCGACCGTTTCCACCCGGGATCGAGGGGTTCGGTGACCGACGCCTTTAGCACCTCCACTTCCCAGACACCGTTGTGCAGGGGTTCGAGAAAATCGTCTAATGCTGCCACGGGTGTACCTTCTCTCACGGTGTTTGGATATGAATGATAATAATATACGCCCATTTTGCCCGCACGTCGTGGGGAGCACACCGCCGGTCCTCGACGGCTGCAACGCCAGAAGAGAGGTGACTTTCTGACATCTGGCGATTGCCAGATTACCGATCGCTCTCCGTGACCCTGAACGTCTTCGACTCTGTTATCGTACAGAGTTCCGTAACAACATCCTTGCCGAGGATCTCATCGACGTCCTTCAGCCTGACAAGCCCGACCTCCATGAATATCTCGGGATAACGGTCTTTGAACGCTTCAAGGTTCAACTCCCTGACCTTTGACAGGGAACACCTGAGCGCATACCTCCCCTCCTCCTCGATCCCGGATTGCATCGCCTGGTCAAGGAGGGCACTCTTCTCCTTTTTCAGTTCGTCGATCTCCTCGTTCAGGCGTTTGATCTCCCTGTCGATCAGAAAGATCCCCTCCAGAAGATGCCCCTCGCATTCATTCTGGGCTTCTCCAGACGGCGTCATCCCGCGATCCTCCTGCACGAAGCGTTTGATCTCTGCAATGAACGCCGGGCCGAACTTCTTCGATTTATACTCCCCCACACCGCCGATCGTCAGAAAACTCTCGGTGTCGCACGGGCGGGCATGGGCCATCTGCATGAGCGTTCGATCGGAAAAAATGACATACGGCGGAACATTCTCCCCGTCCGCAAGGTCCTTTCTCACCTTTTTCAATGCGAGGAACAACGCTCCCTCTTCCGGGGTCATCGCATCCTGACCGGGAACCTCAGACCGTCTCTGCCTTGTTTTCCGCGGGAGGGGGAGCATCACCGGCACGCCTCCCCTCAGTATCTCCTCGCTCTTCGCGGTCAGGGCAATGACCGGGTATTTGTCCCCGGTCCGTGCGAGGTACCCCTGCCTGACCAGATCGCCGATCCAGGTCAGGTAGGTGTTTCGGTCGTAGCCTTTTCCGGTGGCGTACGCCGGGAGGGCGTCGAAACGCAACCTGCCGATCTCCGCTTTTTTCGAGCCCAGCAGGATGTCGGTGATCATGCCCGCCCCGTACTTTGTCGGCAGCTGGCGTACGCACCTGACGATGTTCTGTGCGACCCCGGTCCCGTCAAACAATTCCTGAGGATGGGTGCAGTTGTCGCACGCCCCGCAGGTCTCTCCAGGATACTCCTCCCCGAAGTATGCGAGCAGATACTTCCGCCTGCATGAGTTCGTCTCGCAGTAGTCCACCACCTCCTGCATTTTTTTGAAGGCGATCCCGCTCTGCTCTTCGTCCTGGTCGTCGTGTTCGAGCAGGTACCGGACTTTCGCCAGGTCTCCTCTGCTATAGAGGAGGATGCATTCGCCGGGCTGACCGTCCCGTCCCGCCCGTCCCGACTCCTGGTAATAGGCCTCCACCGATTTTGGCAGGTCATGGTGAATGACGTACCTGACATCGGGCTTGTCGATGCCCATGCCGAAGGCGACAGTGGCGCAGATGATGGAAATGTCGTCCTTGATGAAGGCCTCCTGCACCTTTTTCCTGACCTCGGGGAGGAGGCCGGCATGGTAGGCAGAGGCCATGTGTCCGTGCTGCACCAGGGTTTCCGCCAGGTCTTCTGTCGCTTTTCGGCTGAGACAATAGATGATCCCTGAGTCGTCTGGGTGCTGTTCGATGTAGTCGAGAATAAACTCTACGGGTTTGTTCTTGGGGACGACCCGGTAGGAGAGGTTTGGCCTGTTGAAACTCCCGATATACTCGCGGACGTCTGACAGCTGCAGCTGCGTGCAGATGTCTTCCCTGACCGCGGGGATGGCGGTGGCGGTCAGGGCGACAATGGGTACCGAAGGAAAATAATCCTTCAGCGCGGAGAGCTGCCGGTATTCCGGCCTGAAATTATGGCCCCATTCTGAGATGCAGTGCGCCTCGTCGATGGCGATGAGCCTGACCGGGAACCGGTTGATAAAACCGAGAAAACTGGGCTGCATGCATTTTTCCGGGGAGATGAAGAGCATTCGTACCGTATTGTTCTGGAGACCGCGTTCGACCTCTGTCCGTTCATGATAGTCCAGGGTGCTATTGTAGGCCACCGCCCTGATCCCCCGTTCGTTCAGGTCGTCGACCTGATTTTTCATGAGGGCGATGAGCGGGGATATGACAATCGTAAGACCGCCGAGAACAAGGGCCGGGAGCTGGTAGCAGAGCGACTTTCCCCCGCCCGTTGCCATGACGGCCAGGGTGTCGCGGCCGTCCAGGACCGACGTGATAATTTCTTTTTGATAGGGCAAAAATGAGGTGTATCCCCAGTATTTCTGGAGGAGTTCGGTAATGTTCGTCATAGGGTCTCCTGTGTGCATGGACACCTGCGTGCGTCAGGCGCGGCGGGGATCTGGTCTCCACGCAATCGGTTGTTCACTGGATCTTCTGGAGGACAGGATATAACCTTTCCATGCGTGGCGGAAGTGTCGCCCGGCACCGCACTCCGCAAGGTATATCTCCGGGGCTCTCCACAGGGGGGTGGGGGACTCACCATTATGGTCGGAAAAATATCCGTTGAAATTGCGGTCCTGAAACTGCCGTACAACTACACCTGCGACGGCGCCGACATCTCGCCTGCGATCACGCTCGGCGGCGTCGACGCCTCGGTGACAAAAAGCCTTGCGGTCATCGTCAACGATCCCGATGCGCCCGGCGGGGGCGACTTCACGCACTGGTTGATCTGGAACATCGAACCGGTCCGGATCATCCCGGAAGCGATTGCAAAGGAGCCCGAGGTTTCTTTTCCCTTCGCGGCGCGGCAGGGGACGAACTCGTTTGGCCGGATCGGCTACAGCGGCCCGTGCCCGCCGAAGGGGCGCGATCACCGCTATGAGTTCAAGGTCTTCGGCCTCGATGCCGTTCTCGATCTCCAGGCCGGTGCCGATAAAAAAGCGCTTCTCCAGGCGATGGAAGGGCACGTGGTCCAGTACGGGGAGACCTACGTGCTCTACGGGCGGTGAGGCCTCCGGCCTCTCTCGCCCTCTGCCAAAGAGTTATATCCGCCGCCGGCGTGCTGATCGTTTGTGATGATGGGGGGATCAGAGGGGCGAGCCAACCGTCTCGTCGGGGAGAAAAGTCCGTACCTCAAGCAGCACGCCCAGAACCCGGTGGACTGGTATCCCTGGGGTGAGGAGGCCTTCAAAAAGGCGCGGGATGAAGATAAACCCGTTTTTCTTTCGATCGGCTATTCCACCTGCCACTGGTGCCATGTGATGGCCGAAGAGTCCTTCGAGGACGAAGGGGTGGCGGAGGTCCTCAACGAGGGTTTCGTCGCCGTCAAGGTCGACCGTGAGGAGCGGCCGGACATCGACGCCGTCTACATGCAGGTCTGCCTCGCCCTCACCGGCCGCGGCGGGTGGCCGCTGACGATCGTCATGACCCCGGAACGGCTTCCGTTTTTCGCCGCCACCTATCTCCCGAAAGAGACGAGGCTCGGGGTGACCGGGCTGATCGACGTCCTCAAAAAGATCCGCAATCTCTGGGAGACCAGGCGCGACGACCTCGTCGGGTCGGCACAGGAGATCGTCGACGACCTCGGGGCCGGGGCCTCCCTGCGGGGGAAGGCCGAATCCGGTCTTCTCCGGGAGGCGTATGCCGAGATGAAACGGCGCTACGATCCCTCGTATGGCGGCTTTGACCGGTCGCCGAAGTTCCCCTCCCCCCATATGATCATCTTCCTGATCCGGTACTGGCACTGGACCGGCGATCCCGGGGCCCTTGCGATGGCCGAACAGACGCTCAGGGAGGTGCGGGGCGGCGGGATCTTCGACCAGATCGGCTTCGGCGTCCACCGGTATGCGACCGACCGCAAATGGCTCGTCCCCCACTTCGAGAAGATGCTCTACGACCAGGCGATGCTCGCCCTCGCCTTCACCGAGGCGCATATGGCGACCGGCGACGCCTTCTACCTGAGCGCCGCCGACGAGATCTTCACCTATGTCCAGAGGGACCTCGCCTCTCCTGAAGGGGTGTTTTACACCGCGGAGGATGCGGACAGCGAGGGGGTCGAGGGGAAGTTCTATCTCTGGACCGCAGAGGAGGTGCGCTCTGCCGCCAGCGGCGACGATGCGGCTCTCTTCATCGAGGCATACGGGATCGGGGAGGGATCAGGGGATATCCCCCACCGGGCCGTATCGCCGCAGGCCCTCTCCCGCGCCACCGGCATCCCCGAGGACGAGATCAGGCGCAGGCTTGAGGCGGTGCGGGAAAAACTCCTCTCGACCCGGAGCAGGAGGGTACGGCCGCACCGGGACGAGAAGGTCCTTCTCGACTGGAACGCCCTGATGGTCGCGGCGCTTGCCCGTGCCGGCCGGTTCTCCGGCAGGACGGGGTACGTGGCGGCAGCACAGGGGGCGGCAGACGTTCTCCTCGGGCTCCTGCGCGGGCCAGACGGGCGCCTTCTCCACCGGTATATGGACGGGGAGGCGGCGGTTCCCGGGATGCTCGCCGACTATGCGTACCTCATCTGGGCGCTTGCAGAGGTCTATGAGGCGTCGTTCGACCCCGAGATCCTCCGGGAGGCCTGCCGCCTTGCCGACGCGATGATCGAGCGGTTCGGGGACCCCTCCGGAGGGGGGTTTTATACGGTCCCTGCTGACGGCGAGCCGCTGATCCTCAGGCAGAAGGAGATCTACGACGGCGCACTCCCCTCGGGGAATTCCATGGCCCTCTGTGCCCTGGTCACGCTCTTTTGCCTGACCGGATTGAGCCGTTACCGGGACGCCGCTGCCTCCGGTTTCGATGCGTTTGCAGGGGATGCCGAAAGAAACCCCTCTGCCCATGCCTGGTACATGGCGGCGCTCCTTGCTGCCTCGACGAGATCAGACGAACTCGTGATCGCGGGCGAAGGCGACGACCCGGCGACCCGAAAGATGCTCGCCCTGGTCGCCTCATCCTACCGCCCCACCCTCACCGTCCTCCTGAAAGATCGGAGGAGCGCCGATATTCTTGCAGAGGTGGCCCCGCACACCGCGCTCATGTCCGCGCAGGGCGGGAAGGCGACGGCATATCTCTGCAGAGAAAAAGCCTGCGAGCAGCCGGTGACCTCTCCTGAAGATCTGGAGAAAATATTGAGCGAGGGAAAATTATTCAGAAAATAATATAATATCATTAACTCCAGATATGCACTGTCCCTGGGGGGGATGAGTATGAAAAAAATAGTAACGATTGTTATGGCTGCGCTTGTTGTCGCGGCTATCCTGATATGCGGGTGTACCGGCGAGACCACGACACCCCCGACGACGGTGGCGACCACCGAACCGACTGCCGAACCGACGACCGAACAGACGACTGCGCCCCCGGCGGAGAAGGACATCGTCGAAACGGCGACCGAGGCCGGGGCATTTACGACCCTGCTCACCGCCCTCGATGCGGCAAAACTGACCGAAACAATGAAGGGCGACGGTCCGTTCACGGTGTTTGCACCGACCGATGCGGCGTTTGAAGCGCTTCCCGCGGGAGCGCTCGACGGCCTTCTTGCGAACACGACCGAGTTGAGCCGCGTGCTCACCTACCATGTGGTCGCAGGGAAATACCTGTCCACGGAGATCGTGGGCATGAGCAGCCTCACGAGCCTCGAGGGGTCTGATCTCGCCATCACGACAGACGGGGGGGTGAAAGTGGGCGGTGCGAACGTCACGACCGCCGACATCGAATGCAGCAACGGCGTCATTCACGTCATCGATGCCGTGATGCTGCCGTCGTGACGCCGGGTTGCGGCTTCCCCTGCTCTCCTTATTTTTTCTGGCCCTTCACTCCTGATGGGGTGAAGTGTTTCTGAACGAACATTGATTGATCCATCCGCCGGTGCGATTGGGGGATGATCGCCTCTCCGGCCCGACCGATCCCGCATGTCCGGGGCAACCCCAGGCGCGAGGTGGGCGTTGTGTGAGGCTACGGGAATCAGGTTCTGCCTCTGCCGGGGGGCCGGCCGCCCCATAGACCTGCGATTGGGGCAGGGACGGACAGACCGCACCGGCTCGTCGATCCATTATTTTTCATCGAGAGAGGCTCTGCCCTCCCGCTCCCTCATGTCCTGGGGCAATCGCATGTGGAGGTCCGGGGATGCAACCCCGGCCCGGAGGGCCTGCCGCCCCTCACGCCCCGGTCCATTCCACCGGGAGCCCGGCCTTTTTCCAGGCGGCCATCCCACCGAGGATGTTGGTCACCCGCTCATAGCCGTTTCTCAGGAGCGCCGAGGCGGCAAGGCTGCCCTTGAACCCGGCATCGCAGTAGACCAGGACGTGCCGGTCCTTCGGGATGGCGGCGAGGCCACCTTCGATCTCACCCGCATAGACGTGATAGGACCCGGGGATCGCCCCGGCGGCGGTCCGGTTGCGTATGTCCCTGACATCCAGGATGAACTGCCCTTCGGCGTCGAGATCGACCTCTCCCGCCGCGCACGTCCCGCACCGCCCGATGGGGCGCCCGCTTTTGTTCCACGCTCCCATCCCGCCGCCGAGGTAGCCGGCGATCAGGTCGAAGCCGATCCGCAGCGCCTGGACCTCTGCCGACCGGAGGGCGAGGTTGAACTCGTCGACGAAGACGATCGGCCGGTCGTACGAGGCGAAATACCCGAGAAACGACGAGAGCCCTCCTGACCAGATGTTCAGGCTCCCGGGCACATGCCCGCCGGCGAAGGCCGAAGGCCCCCTGATATCGACGATGAGCGCTCCTTCGTCTGCGGCACCCTCGACCTCCGCCGGGGTGAGGGGGCGCATCACCTGCCTCCCCGCACGCGGGGGGACGCCTGACCGGTTGTAGTGCTCCATCATCGTGAAATAGGGGGGGATATAGTGGTGCTCGGTGGACTTTTCCCTGATGAAGGTCTCCCGGTCAAGGTGCAGGAGGGGATTTGTCCTTTTCTCGTAGCCGACCGTGGTGAGGGGGAGGTCGCTGATCCCGCCGCCGCAGACCGACCCGGCGCCATGGGCCGGGCAGATGATCACCCCGTCGCCGAGCGGGAGGATCTTCTGCCAGAGGGCGTCGTGGAGTTTCCCGGCCATCTCCTCGAGGCGGTCCTTGAAAAAATCGGTCCGGCCGACATCGCCCGCGAAGAGGGCGTCGCCGGTGAAGACCAGGTAGGGGTCGGGCGAGACGCCTGTATCGGTCAGGACAAGCGATATGCTCTCGTCGGTATGGCCGGGCGTCTCCAGCACCCTGATCAGGAGGGACCCGACGGCGAACTCCTCCCCGTCATGGACCGGCGTCCCGTAGGCGAAGTCCATCGCCGCCCCGTGCAGGATCGCGGCCCCGGTCTGCTTCGCCAGTTCGAGCGACCCGATGCAGTAGTCCTCGTTTCTATGCGTCTCGAAGATGTGCGTGATCAAAAGGCCGTGGCGTTCAGCGATCTCAAGGTACACGGCGCAGTCCCGTTTCGGGTCGATGACGGCGGCGCCGCCGTCGGCCCCGACCAGGTACGAGTTGTGGGCGAGCCCCTCGGATACAATTTTTTCAAGGATCATCCATATCACCAGTCCAACCGCCCCGGAAGGGCGATTATTACCCCGATCCTCGGGCCAGATATTTATACCTGACCCGGCGGATGACTGCGAACGGTCCCGCAGTTATGACAATATATATGCCCCCTCCCTGTGTATCTGGACGGTGGTGAAAGATATGAGAACAATATCACATTCAGGCATGGCCCTTCTGATCGTCGTCGCCGCCCTGGCATTCGTCTGCGGGTGCACCGGAGGGGAGGAGGGGACCGTCACCGGCATCGGCACGGTCACCTACATCGACCTGGAGGGCGGGTTCTACGGCATCGTCGCCGACGACGGCACACACTACCTGCCCCTGGACCTCGACCCCACATTTGCGCAGGACGGGCTTCGGGTCAGGTTCACGCTCAAACCGGTGGACGTCGCCACCATCCAGCAGTGGGGGACGCCGGTGGAGGTCGTCTCTATCGAGACGGCCTGATCAGATCGGGATCCCGACTCCTTCCTTTTTCTGCCCGCTTTTTTTCAGTACCATCGTGTTGCCAGCATCTTTTCGTGATCGTCCAGGCGCCTTCCTGCAGAATACATGGCGTGGGGCGAGCCCGGATGAATTCTTATTCTTTTAAAATATCGTAAGATTAATTAACTTAAATAAGTTATATGGTCATATAAAAACCTACGTGTTGAAGAACTATGAGTAAAAAAATCGTACTTATTCTTGGATTGATAGGTGTCGTTCTGGCCCTCGCTTTAAGCGCCGGGTGCACCGGCACCGACGTGGCGCCGACCACGCCGGCGGGACCATCCGAACTCACCGTGACCGATGGCTTCGGCCGGACGGTCACCGTTCCCTCACCCCCCGGGAGCGTCGTCTGCTCGGGCACGGGCTGCCTCCGCTACCTCGTCTACCTCGGCGGGCAGGACCTGGTCGTCGGCGTGGACAGCAACGAGAAGAAAGAGCAGGCGATGGAGGGCCGCCCCTATGCCCTTGCATACGGGTCGCAGTTGAAGGGCCTTCCCCTGATCGGCGAGTTCAGGGGCAAGGACGACCCCGAGAAGATCCTGGGGATCGGGCCTGAGGTCGTCTTCAAGACCGGTTCGACCGGAACGGCCTACGGCACCAGCGCCGCCGAGGCTGACACCCTCCAGGAGAAGACCGGCATCCCGGTCGTCGCCTTCGCGTACGGCTCCCTGAGGAACGACGCCGAGAAGGCCGAGATGTACGGCGGCCTCCGGCTGATGGGCGAGGTCCTCGGAGAGCAGGACCGGGCCGAAGAGGTGATCGCCTACATCGAGGCGACGATCGCCGACCTCGAGAAGCGGACCGGCGACATCCCTGAAGCTGAACAGAAGAAGGTCTACGTTGGCGGCGTCTCCTCGGCCGGGGCGCACGGGATCATCTCCACCGAACCGGCCTACCCGCCCTTCCTCTGGGTGCACGCGAAGAACGTCGCCGCCGGCATGGGCACGGCGCATGCCGATATCGCCAAAGAAGCCCTCGTCGACTGGAACCCGGAGTACATCTTCATCGACGTCGGCACCATCCAGATGGAGAGCGACGGCGCCATCGGCGAGTTGAAGACTGACCCGGCACTGCAGGGCCTCTCGGCGTCGAAGAACGGCAAGGTCTACGGCGTCCTCCCGTACAACTTCTACAACACGAACTACGAGACCGTGCTCGCGAATGCCTACTTTGTTGGCAAGACCCTCTATCCCGAGCGGTTCGAGGACGTCGACCCGGCCCGGAAGGCCGACGAAATATTTGCCTTCTTCATCGGGAAACCGAACTTCGGCGACCTGAACGGTCAGTACAGCGACCTCGGATTCGCGCAGATTTCGGTGTGATCCATGATCAGCGTCACGAGATATCAAAGGAGGATGTAAAGGCGTGCACTTTGCAGACGGGACAGTCCCCGCGGACTACCAGGCGTACACGCGGCGCAAGTACCTCTGGATCCTCGGAGGGATCGCCCTCCTCTTTCTTCTCTTCATCTTTTCCATCTCGATCGGTGCGGTCAATATCCCTGCATACGACGTCCTGCTCTCCCTGGTCAACGGCATGATCGACCGGGTCAACGGGTTCCTCAACCCCGCCGCCGCCACGGTCGTGCCCGGCAAATGGGACCTGATTATCTGGAACATCCGCCTCCCGCAGGCGCTCGCGGCGATCGTCGCCGGCGTCGGGCTCTCGGTGGCCGGCGTCGCCATGCAGTCGATCCTGAGAAACCCGCTCGGTTCGCCGTTCACCCTCGGCATCTCGAACGCCGGCGCCTTCGGGGCGGCGGTCTCGGTCATCCTCCTGGGCACCGGGCAGATGCACTCGACGGTCGCCGACGCCGTCACCCTCAACAACCCCTACCTGACGACGATCGTCGCCTTCATCTTCTGCCTCCTTGCGACCGGCGTGATCCTGCTCATCTCCCGGGTGCGCGGGGCGTCCCCTGAGGTGATGGTGCTCGCCGGCGTGGCGCTCTCCTCGCTCTTCACCGCAGGCACGATGTTCCTGCAGTACTTCGCCTCCGACGCCCAGCTCGCCGCCGTCGTCTTCTGGACCTTCGGCGACGTCGGCCGGATCAACTGGCCAGAACTCGGGATCATGTCCTTCGTCGTCGTGGCGGCGACCATCTTCTTCATCGCCAACCGCTGGAACTACAACTCCATCGACGCCGGCGACGAGGCCGCAAAAGGGCTCGGCGTCAATGTCGAGGGGGTGCGCAACATCGGGATGATCGTCGCCGCCCTCGTCTCGGCCGTGATCGTCTCGTTCCTCGGCGTGATCGGGTTTGTCGGGCTCGTCTGCCCGCACATGGTCAGACGGCTCATCGGCGACGACCAGCGCTACCTGATCCCGGGCTCCTGCGTGATGGGCGGTGTCCTCCTCCTCGCCTCGGACACCGTCGCCCGGGTGATCGTGGCGCCCTACATCCTCCCGGTCGCCGTCCTGACGGCGTTCATGGGGGCGCCGGTCTTCATCTACCTGCTCCTCAGGGGGTACCGGCGATGATCCTCGCGGTCGACGAACTCACGTTCCTGTACCGGAACCACGACGTCCTCAACGAGATCGCCTTCACGATCGACGCCGGCGAGGTGGTGGCGATCCTGGGTCCGAACGGTGTCGGGAAGACGACGCTTTTAAAGTGCCTCAACCGGATCCTCAGGCCGAAAGGGGGCGTCGTCAACCTCGACGGCGAAGACCTCTCCCGCCTGAACCTGATGGACATCGCCCGGCGGGTGGGCTACGTCCCCCAGCGGGTCGAGACCGGGCGGCTGACCGCCTTCGACGCCGTCCTCCTGGGCCGCCGCCCCCATATCGGCTGGGACATCACCGATCGCGACCTCAGGATCGTCGACGCCGTCTTCCACCGCCTCTCGATGGACAACCTCCGCCTCTCCTACATCGACGAGATGAGCGGCGGCGAACTCCAGAAGGTGGCGATCGCCCGGGCGCTCGTGCAGGAGCCCAAGATCCTCCTGCTCGACGAACCGACCAGCAGCCTGGACCTCAAAAACCAGGTCGAGATCCTCTCCACGATCGTGCAGATCGTCCGCCAGCACACGATCGCGGCGGTGATGACGATGCACGACCTCAACCAGGCGCTCAGGTACGCCGACCGCTTCATCTTCTTAAAAGACGGGCGGGTCTACGCCCATGGCGACCGCAGCATCGTCACCCCCGCGGTGATCGGCGAGGTCTACGGCGTTTCCGTCGAGGTGGTCACCCACAGGGGTCTCCCGCTCGTCGTCCCGGTGGCGTGAGCGAGGATCACAATTTTTTTACCTTTTCTCCCTGATACCCTCAGCCATGGCGGAACGGATGGCCTATATCACCTTTGCCGGGAGGTCAGGCTGGGCGCTCCTCAACACCTACCACGCCGTCCTCCGTGAGGGCGTGTATGCCCCCACCGATGTCTCTATCCTCATGGATGCGGCGTGCCGCTCCAGCCCCGCCGGCATCGTCGAGGGTATCGGGATCATCTCGGAGCGATACGGGATCAGCCCCCTGATCTCGACCGTCGATCTGCCGTGCGGGGACTATGCCGCCGCAGGAGAGGCGGTATTAAGGCTTGCGGAGCGCCTGTCCCGGGACGGATATGTCATCGCCCTCGACATCACGCCCGGGAGAAAAGCGGCGATCGTCTCGGCGTGCACCGCCCTTGCATCGGCCGGGATAGCACCCGAGCATATCTACTATCTCGGTCTCCTGGTCGAGGAGGGGATGGCGCGGCCCTACCCGATGATCCCCCTCCACCTCCAGCCCCTCCATGACCTTGCCGGGGGACGGGCATGAGCCTCTCCGTCGAGATCGAGGAAAAGGAGCTTCCGATCCTGGCAAACCTTTTCTCCGGGCGCTTCACCGTCTCGTATCCCCTCTATGATCTCGCCCTTTTTTCGGTCGGGCCGGAGGGCGCCGGATATCGCATCGAGTTCATCGCCGAAAAAGAAGATTTCGAGCGTGGATGGAGAATTTTTGGCACCCATGCAACCGAGATGCCTTCGTTTACCGATTACGACGAGTGCCTGCTCGCCAGCGGGGTGACCTCCTACGAAAACCTGGCGGAGTTTGCCGGACGTCTCGGAATCTACCGGGAGTTAAAAAAGGAGGTCCGCTTCGGCATCGACACCAACCTCCTGTACCACCGCTTCGTCACGGTCACCGGGGCGATCGCCCCGGAAGAGACGATCCTCCCTGACATCGTCAGGCAGGAGGTCGAATACGCCCTCAATCATAAATACTCGTCCCGCTTCACCGCCGACCTCCAGGCGTCCGCCCCCACACACGCCGACGTGATCGCCGAGTTCGAGAACCGGAAGAAGAAAAAGTCCAGGAAAGCGGCCTACCTGGCGATGGCCGAATACCGTGACCTGCGCGACCGCGCCCTCCTCCTCGAAACCGGCGCCGACGCCGCCCACACCTCGCGGGAGAACGACGGGCTGATCGTCCGTGGACTCAGGCGGTTCGAGGAGGAGCGCTTCAGCCTGCCGGTCCTGCTCACGGCCGACACCGCCATGGCCGACCTCTGCGATGCCGAAGGGGTGGAGTACTTCCTCTTCCGCTCGCCCTACCATGAACGCCCTGCAAACGCCGGTGCCGACGCCTTCTTCAGGCTCATCGCCTATCTCGCCGTGATCTTCGGGGTGATCGATCTCGGTTCCGTCCTGGTATTCAGCGAGTACGGGGGCAAAGGGAACGATTCCTCTGCCTTCAGGCTAACCTTCATGGATGAAGACCTGCATACAGAGTTTACGAGGGACGTGGAGGTATGCAGGAAACTTCTGGCGCTGGGGATAGAGCGGTGAAGGCCGTGCTCTTCGACATGGACAACACCCTCTGGGATTTTGTTGCGGCCAAGCGGGCGGCGTGCCGGGCGGTGGTGGAGCACGCGGGCGCCGGGGATGCAGAGGCGTTGTACGCCTATTTCAGGCGTCCGGGCGTCGGGTTCGAGGACCCGTCCAACGTGGTCGAGTACCTCCTGGATATCGGCGCCGACCGCTCCTGCGTGATGCCGTGCTGCAAGGTCTACGAGAAGGCGAAGATCGCCGCGATCCGCCCGTATCCGGGCGTGCGAGAGACCCTTGACGCCCTCGCCTCTGCAGACCTCTCCCTTGCGGTCGTCACCGACGCCCATTCCTCCCAGGCGCACTCGCGGTTGCGGAAGGCCGGTATCGACGATCTCTTCGCCTGCATCGTCTCGCCCGATATCTCGGGGCAGAGAAAACCCGACCCGGCGTCGTTTCTTCACGCCCTTTCCACCCTCTCGGCCTCACCTTCAGATGCGATGGTGGTCGGCGACAGCATCAGGCGGGAGATCGAACCGGGCCGGGCCCTCGGGATGCGGACGGCATATGCCCTGTACGGCGACCAGAGCGACACCCCGGTTTCCCTCGGGTCCAGGCCGGATTATGTGCTCGGGAGCATCCGCGACCTGATCGCGATCATCGGGATCTCCTGATGGGGGATAGCCTTAAACCGGATCCCGGCAATCCCCATCACATATGGACCCGATACACGTCGCCGGAACCGATAAGGGCCGGGTCATGCTCTTTGCCCTGAGCACCTGCGGCTGGTGCGCCAGGACCAAAGAACTTCTCAACGACCTTGGCGTGGCCTATGACTACGTTTTTGTGGACCAGCTCCCGAGGGAGGAGATGGAGCGGGTGTACGCCGATATGATGAAGCGCTACAACCCCCTGGGGTCGTTTCCCACCGTCGTGATCAACGGGCGGGTGATCGTCGGCTACAAGGAGGAGGATATCAGGGAGGCGCTTATCTGATGCCGCCGCCGTCGGACGCGGAGATCGAGCGGGAGTACCTCCGCCTGAAAAAAGAGGCGGAGGCCGGGGGGTATCACCTCAACCCTGACCGGGCGTTCGTGAACGGGCTTGTCTCCGGCCTGCTCGCAAACACCGGGCGTTATGGCTACCCCTCCTGCCCCTGCCGCCTTGCCGCCGGGGTCAGGGAGCGGGACCTCGATATCGTCTGCCCCTGCGACTACCGCGACCCCGACCTGACCGAGTACGGCGCCTGCTACTGCGCCCTGTACGTCTCCGGGGAGATCGCGGCTGGAAAGAAAAAAGCAGGGGCGGTGCCCGAGCGGCGCCCGCCCGGCGGGCCGAAGAAGAAAGAGACGCCTGCGACAGGTATCGGCGCTCTCCCCTTCCCGGTCTGGCGGTGCCGGGTCTGCGGGTATCTCTGCGCCCGGGACGGGCCGCCCGAAGTATGCCCGGTCTGCAAGGCGAAATCTGACCGCTTCGAGCGTTTTATCTGAGCCCGGTCGCTCCAGGATGATGATGGTTCAGGCAGGGGATCCGGGCCGCCCGCCCGAAGATCGTATTCTGGATGGGCAGGTACGGGGGGGGCCACCAGACCCCGGGGGCCTGAAGCCGCTCAGGGATGCACGGCGATCAACCGCCCCCCACATACCAATTTGCCCTGAAAAAAGGTGGCGGCCTCGATCCCGCTGTCGGCGGGGTGCACGATATTCTAATGTAGCTGGCACGACCATCTTTCCTGACGATTATGACTGGTCATGAAGTACAGGATATGATGCGGCTGATGGCGTCGAAGATCGCCTCGATCGCCGACAGCATCTCAAAAGAGGAGGTGGAACTCTTTTTGAACGAGATCCTCTGCGGAAAGCGGATCTACGTCCTCGGGGCTGGCCGCTCGGGGCTTGTGGCAAAGGCCTTTGCGATGCGGCTGATGCACCTGGGGCTGCAGTGCTTTGTCGTCGGGGAGACCGTGACGCCGGCGATGGCAGAGGGCGACGTGCTGGTCGTCTTCTCCGGGTCAGGGAAGACGAAGACGGTGGCGGAACTCGCCGAGACCGCGAAAGAGATCGGCGGGCGCCTCTGCCTGATCACCTCGAACAAGGACTCGCGGATCGGCCGGATCGCCGACAGCGTCCTGGTGATCGAGTCGCACCGGGACGAGGTCAAGGACGAGTCGGTGGAGTTCGAGATCAGGCAGATGATGGGCGAGCACAAGTCGTTCGCTCCCCTGGGGACGATCTTTGAGACGGCGTGCATGGTGCTCGCCGATGCGATCGTCTCCCGCCTGATGGAGATCACCGAGACCGATGTCGAAGACCTCAAATGCCGGCACGCCAATATCGAGTGAAGGCGATTTTATGGCAGCAGAACGATTTGCAGAGCGGGTGCGCGGCATCGAGCTCTCCGGGATCCGGCGGATGTTCGAGGGGGCCGGGAAGGACGCCATCAACCTCGGCCTCGGCCAGCCCGACTTCCCGACGCCGGCGCATATCGGCGAGGCGGCGGTCCGGGCGATCCACGAGGGGAAAACCGGCTATACGGTGAACGCCGGGATACCCGAACTGCGTGAGGCGATCGCGGAGAAGTTGCTGCGCGAGAACAGCCTCCGGTACGACCCCTCCAGCGTGATCGTCACGGCCGGGGCGAGCGAGGCCCTGCATATCGTGATGCAGGCCATGGTGGATCAGGGCGACCGCGTCCTGATGGCCGATCCGGGTTTTGTCTCGTACGCCGCTCTCGCCGCCCTCGCAGGCGGGCGGGCCGAGGGCCTGCCCCTCGATGCCACCCTCCATATCGACGTGGAGGCGGCGAAGGAGCAGATGGACGGGGCGCGCCTTTTTGTGCTGAACACCCCGGCCAACCCGACCGGCATGGTGGAGAGCGAGGAGTCGATCCGGGCCCTGGTGGAGTATGCCGCAGATACGGGCGTGACCGTCGTCTCAGACGAGGTCTACGAGCACTTCACCTATGGAAAGCCCCACTTCAGCGCCGCCCGTTTCGGGGAGGACGTGGTGACGATCAACGCCACCTCGAAGACCTACTCGATGACCGGGTGGCGCCTGGGCTATCTTGCGGCCCCGAAGGAGATCGTCGAGGAGTGCCTGAAGGTGCACCAGTACTGCCAGGCCTGCGCCACCTCGATCTCGCAGTACGCCGCTGTGGCCGCCATCGCCGGCGACCAGGCGCCGGTCGCCGCGATGCGCGAGGAATACCGGAAACGGCGGGACCTCATCTGCACGGGGCTGCGTGACCTCGGGTTCTCGTTTGCCACGCCCGAGGGTGCGTTCTATGTCTACCTGCCGATCGAGGGCGATCTCTTCAACGCCATTATCCAGAAAGGCGTCATCATCGTTCCGGGCTCGGCGTTCGGGACGCGCACGCCCGGCTACGCCCGGATCAGCTATGCGGCGTCGCAGGACGACCTGAAGCGGGCGCTGGACCGGATCGCCGCCGCCGTGGAAGAGTCCGGAAAGAATTAACTGGGTGATCACATGGTAAAAGAACTGCTCAAAAAACTCTCCAATGCCCACGGCATCTCGGGCAGCGAGGGAAGCGTCGCGGAGGTCATCCGCGGCGAGGTTGCGGCGTATGTCGACGAGATCACGGAAGACACGATGGGCAACCTGATCACGGTGAAGAAGGGCGACGATTTCACGATCCTGCTCGCGGCCCACATGGACGAGATCGGGCTGATGGTGAAGTTCATCGACGAGCGCGGGTTCGTGCGTTTCGTCACCGTCGGCGGATGGTTCGACGCCACCCTGTATGCCCAGCGCGTCGTCCTGCACGGGACGAAGGGCACGGTCTCTGGCGTGATCGGCGGGAAACCCCCGCACGTGATGACCGACGAGGACCGGAAAAAGCCGCTGAAGGTGGATGATATGTTCATCGACGTCGGGGCGACCTCGGCGGAGGAGGCGGCCGGGCTCGGCATCGAGGTCGGGACGCCGGTCACCCTGGACCGTGAGTTCCGTGAACTGGCGCACAACCGGGTGACCGGGAAGTGCTTTGACAACCGGGCCGGGTGCGCGATGCTGATCAAGGCCCTCCAGCTGGCCGACTCACCGCACACCATCTACGGCGTCTTCACGGTCCAGGAGGAGGTCGGGCTCAAGGGGGCGAAGACCGCCGCCTACCGCCTCAACCCGGACTGCGCCATCGCCACCGATACGACGATACCCGGCGACCACCCGGGGATCGAGAGGAAGGACGTCTCCCTGCTGATGGGCGAGGGGCCGGTGATCACGATCATCGACAACAACGGCCGCGGCCTGATCGCCAGCAGGAAGATGATCGCATGGCTGAAGAAGGCGGCCGCCGAGGGCGAGATCAAGGTGCAGCTCGAGGTCGGGAAGGGCGGGACGACCGACGCCACCTCGATCCACCTCGAACGCGGCGGGATCCCCAGCACGACGCTGAGCATCGCCACCCGCTATATCCACTCCCCGGTCGAGGTGCTGGACCTCGCCGACCTCGAGGGCGGGGTCGCCCTGCTTGTTGAGGCGCTGAAGACGAAGCCTGAATTATAATCGAGGACTTCGATCAACCCCCTCATTTTTCAAAAGATCGGTCTTCACCCCCCGATTCCTCGTTGAATTCCCGCGATTTTTACGTCACACCTCTCAATTCACTTTATTATCCCTCCTTTTTCTCTCACGAAAGATAGCTGCCGCTCAAGCAGTCTGTCGTTCAATTGTCAGCAGTTGTTTCAGGTTGAATGAAAGACACGAGAAGAGACATTTGACATGCGCTCGTGCGCAGGTTGTCACCCGGACATAACCTGCACGAAATTCCGTTTTGATCACGGCAAAGGGTCGCTCCACCAGGGATCGCGTCCTGCTGATTGCCTTGTTTCTGCGTTTCTCCTTGAGGGAAAGCGGATGATTTCGGACGGCGCGGTGCATGGTCTTGTCCATGGATGCTCGGGGCTTCACGCCGAAATATCCCTTGTCCCGGTAGACCGTCTCCCCCTTCTCTGAGAGGTCGATCTGGCTGTCGTGGAGAGCAGCGGTCGTTGTTGTGATCCGTCTGATGAGTTGATGATCTTTGTCCAGGAGAATATGGAGTTTGTATCCGAAATACGATTTCGAACCCTTCTTCGTCCAGGTGCCATCGCGGCTTCGCCGCGTTTTTGCCTGGTCTCCGCGAGGGGTATCTGCACGCGCATGACCGGGATCTGAGGTGATGAAACTTGCGTCCTGGATCACGCCTCGCCGGATCGTCAATCCTTTCTGGTCGATCTGACGTTGCAACTCCCCCCAGATGGCCGTATCTTTTCCCGTTGCGATCAGGCGTTCGCGGAAGAGCCAGATCGTCGAATTATCAGGGATTTTTGTCGGGTACCCGAGAAAGTGGCGGAAAGAAAGGCGATCATATGCTTCACGTTCGAGCTGCGGATCAGAAAGACCATACCACTGCTGAAGAACGAGAAGTTTGATCATGAAGACAACATCATAGTTCGGACGGCCGCCTTTTCCCTCGTCATTTGTGTACAGATCAGAAAGGAGGGGGCGGAAGGCATCCCAGTCGATCAAAGAGGAGACTTCACCCAGGGTGTTCCCGAGTTCAGATAGTTTGGCATATTCGTCCCGAATTGCAAAATTGAAGAATGTGCTCATTGAAAAAGGATCGATCCGAGAATACATAGTACTTTCGGAGGGAGGTATTTCGAAATCCTCCTTTGTATATTCAAAGGCATTTCCAAGCATTGAACCGTAATCCATCAAGAACACCTCCGCGATGCATATCTCGATGTAACCATTTGAGATATAAACCTACCGAAAAAAGAGAGAGTTATGAGATTGGATTAACCCAAAAGAGGAGATGAGGCCGGGGTTAGTGCCTGAAATAGCGCACACCGGTAAAGACCATCGCCACGTTCAGACGGTTCGCCGCCTCGATAACCTCTGCGTCCCTGATCGAGCCGCCGGGCTGGACAAGGGCCGTCGCCCCGGCCGCTGCCGCCACTTCGAGGGTGTCGGGGAAGGGCAGGAAGGCGTCGGAGGCGACGACCGTGCCCGTGACCGGGGAGCGGGACTTTTCAACGGCGATCCTGGCCGAGTCGACCCGGTTCATCTGCCCGGCGCCGATGCCGACCACCGCACGGTCGGTCGCATAGATGATCGCGTTGCTCTTCGTATGCTTGCAGACTTTCATCGCAAACCGCATCGCCCTGATCTCGTTCTCGGTCGGTTCGCGCTCGGAGACGACCTGCCACTCCTCCTGTGGTTCGGGGGTCCGCTGGACCAGGATGCCGCCGTCGATGCTCCTGACCTCGTCGGCCTCGATCTTCGCGGGCAGGAGGAGGACACGCATGTTTGGTTTGGTCTTCATCGTCTCGATCGCCTCGGGGCTGTACGACGGGGCGACGATCACCTCGACGAAGGTGCCGCAGATCTCCTCGGCAAACGCCTTCCCGACCTCGTCGTTGACGGCGACGATCGAGCCGTAGGCCGAGACGGGATCGACCTCGCGGGCGGCGATGTAGGCCTCGAGGACGTCGGCGCCGAGGGCGACGCCGCAGGGGTTGTTGTGCTTGACGATCACCGATGCAGGCTCGTCAAATTCTCTGAGAAGGGAGACGGCGGCGTGCACGTCGAGGTAGTTGTTGTACGACATCTCCTTGCCCTGCATCGGGGTCTGGCCGGCGATCCCGGTCTCGCCATAGACGGCCGCCTGCTGGTGCGGGTTCTCGCCGTAGCGGAGGGAGCGGCCGTTCCTGAACTGGAAGGAGTAGGTCTCCGGGAAACCGCCGTCGAGGCCTGAGAGATAGTTCGAGATGGCGGCGTCGTACGCGGCGGTCCGTGCAAAGACCTTCTTTGCAAGGGCGAGCCGTTCCTCGTAGGTAAACCCGCCCTTCGCCACCGCCGCTTTCACCAGGGGATAGTCGGCAGGGTCGACGACGACCGAGACGTACTTGAAGTTCTTCGCCGAGGCCCGGATCATCGCCGGCCCGCCGATGTCGATGAACTCGATGAGTCTGTCCAGGTCGAGGTGCTCGCCCGACATCTTCTCGAAGGGATAGAGGTTGACGACGACGAGGTCGATCGGGTTGATGGCGAGGTCCTTCATCACCTCAGCGTCGATCTCGGGCCGGCCCAGAAGACCGCCGTGGATGCGCGGGTGGAGGGTCTTCACCCTGCCGTCCATGATCTCGGGCGAACCCGTATAATCGGAAACTTCGACAAAATCGATCCCTGCTTCCTTCAGGGCCCGTCCTGTCCCTCCCGAGCTGATGATGCGGTAGCCGTTCTCACTGAGGGTCGCTGCAAGGTCCACAATGCCGGCCTTGTCCCAGACCGAGAGAAGTGCCCATTTCATGATGAATGTATGGAGCCGGAATATCTTATATCTTTCAAGGGGAGGGGATGCAACCTATTATCCGCCTCTCGATCGTACCTGATCCTATGCGGGAACCTTCGGTCAAAAAGACCCTGTACTGGTGCAGGCAGTGCAATCTCCCACTTATCGGCAGAACCTGCAGATGCGGGGCCGAAGGTGGGGAGATCCCTCTCCAGAAACCCTACGACCTCAGGCCCGCCCTGGGCCACGATATGGATCTGCTCAGGTCCCTTCTCCAGGAGCGCTACGGGACCGACCATATCCCTCAGATCATTCTTTTTAACAAGATCGGCGGCGTCGACCGGACGGAGATGATCATCGCAAACGGCGTCGTTTTCGGCCGTCTCACCTACGATCCGGTCAGCGGATCCTATACCCTCGATCTCTCGCAGGACGCCCTGCGCTCCCTCCTCCCCTTCATTACGAAGGGCATCGTGGACATCACCGGAGCGGCGGCCGAGCAGAGACAGGAGAACCGGCGCATCGGCGGCAAAAAAGTCGCCGTCAGGACCGACATCTCAAACGGCCCGGTCATCGTCAGGAGCGGGGAGCGGTGGGGCACCGGGATCCTCAGGGACGGTGAGGTGAGGGTGAAACAGATCGGGAAGGTCGAGACCGTGGACCTCCCCGACCCCTCGTGGGGAGAGGCCGTGCGGGTGAATGTCCGCGCCCTCAAGGACCTCGAGCGGACGGCGGTCCGCTTCATCAGGCAGCACATGGACGACCGGCCGCGCGCCAACGTCTCATTCTCCGGCGGCAAGGACAGCACCGTGGTCCTCGAAATCGCCAGACGGGCCGGGATCACCGACGCCTACTATGTGGACACCGGCATGGAGTTCCCGGAGACGCAGGCGTTCGTGAAGGAGACCGGGATCGAGAAGGTCATCCGCGGCGGGGACTTCTGGAGAGACGTTAAAAAATACGATCTGCCAAGAAAGGACGACCGCTGGTGCTGTGAGCGGCTCAAGCTCCAGCCGGTAAAGGACTGGCTCAGCCGGCAGGGCCCCTGCGTCACCGTGCAGGGCAACCGGTGGTACGAGTCGTTCATGCGCTCGACCCTCCCGCCGGTTGTGGAAAACCCGTTCAACCCCCTGCAGTTGAATATCTCACCGATCAGGAACTGGCGGGCGCTTGAGGTGTTCCTGTACCTCTGGTGGAGAAAGGTGCCGTACAACCCCCTCTATGAAATGGGCTTTGAGCGGGTCGGCTGCTGGCACTGCCCGGCGATGCTCCAGAGCGAGGCGGCGCGCACAAAGGAACTGCACCCGGCCCTCGCCGCCCGATGGGAGGAGTACCTCCGCACGTGGGCACAGAAGGAGAAGATCCCGCAGCGCTGTGTGGACCTTGGCCTCTGGCGCTGGAAGGAGTTGCCGCCGAAGATGCGCGAACTCGCCGCACAGGAAGGGATCGGTCTCCCAAAACCGAGGCTGAAAATCCGAATGGCAACAAATATTCCTCTAAATCCCAATCAGGTGCGTAATTAAGTAGATATCGATCAGGATGATAGAAAATAATATATAGAACTACATTGCAATTGTTATTGCAACACCATTACGAGGACACTCATGGATGCGGATAGAGAGACAGAAAAACCGGATGAGCAACCGGTGTCGGATCAGGCCGGCCCTCCGCAGCCTGAGATAGATGTGGAGGCACTCACACAAGAGAACGAAGCCCTGAAAAAGGCTTACGAAGAGTTGAACGAACGGCATCTCCGCCTCGCTGCAGACTTCGATAACTTCAGGAGGCGTACGAACCGGCAGATCGACGAGATCAGGGAATTCGCCCTGGAAAAGTTCGCTGCCGACCTGCTCGACGTCGCCGACAATTTCGAGCGCGCCCTGAAGGCGGACGATGCATCCCTGCGCGAGGGGCTTGAGAGCATCCAGAAACAGTTCACCGGGATCATGGAGCGCTACGGGATCAGGCACTTCGAGTGTAAGAACGGCGAATTCGACCCCCAAAAACACGAAGCAGTTGTCTGTGTCCCCTCGAATCACCCGGAAGGCACGATCGTCGAAGAATTCATGCGCGGCTACTGCATGCACGATCGGGTGATCAGGCACGCAAAAGTTGCGGTCTCGCAAGGAAAAGAATAACGGAGGATAACAATGGCATCAGAAAAAGTTCTTGGCATTGACCTTGGTACAACAAACTCGTGCATGGCGATCATGGAGGGCGGACAGCCGGTTGTCATCGCCAATGCCGAAGGTGGAAGAACAACCCCGTCGGTCGTCGCCTTCAGCAAGGACGGCGAGCGGCTGGTCGGCAACGTCGCAAAGAGGCAGGCGGTAACCAACCCGAAACGCACGATCATCTCGATCAAGCGGAAGATGGGCACCAACGAGACCGTCGATATCGACGAGAAGAAGTACACCCCGCAGGAGATCTCGGCGATGATCCTGCAGAAGATGAAGGTCGACGCAGAGGCCTATCTCGGCGAGAAGATCGAGAAGGCGGTCATCACCGTCCCGGCCTACTTCAACGACGCCCAGCGGCAGGCGACAAAGGACGCCGGCAAGATCGCCGGGCTTGAAGTGCTGCGGATCATCAACGAACCGACGGCGAGCGCCCTTGCCTACGGCATCGACAAAGAAGAGGAGGCGACCGTCCTCGTCTACGATCTCGGCGGCGGCACCTTCGATGTATCCATCCTCCAGCTCGGCGACGGCGTCTTCGAAGTGAAGGCGACGGCCGGGAACAACCGCCTCGGCGGCGACGACTTCGACCAGCGCGTCATGGACTGGATCGTGGCCGAGTTCAGGGCAAAAGAGGGGATCGATCTCTCAAAGGACCCGATGGCGCTGCAGCGTATCCGTGACGCCGCAGAGAACGCCAAGAAAGAACTCTCCAGCGTCCAGAAGACGAACATCAACCTCCCGTACATCACCACCGATGCGAGCGGCCCCAAGTTCCTGGACATGGACCTCACCCGTGCGAAGTTCGAGCAGCTCGTCGGCGACCTCGTCGAGAAGACCGTCGAGCCGGTGAAGCAGGCCCTCTCCGACGCCAAGATGACAGCCAAGGACATCGACCACATCCTTCTGGTCGGCGGATCGACCCGCGTCCCCATGGTCGTCGAGACGGTCAGGAAACTCCTGGGCAAGGAGCCCGACAAGGGCATCAACCCCGACGAGTGCGTGGCGGTCGGCGCGGCGATCCAGGGCGGCGTCCTCACCGGCGAAGCAAAGGACGTCCTCCTCCTCGACGTCACCCCGCTCTCCCTCGGGATCGAGACGCTGGGCGGTATCGCCACAAAACTGATCGACCGGAACACCACCATCCCGACGAGAAAGAGCCAGATCTTCTCGACTGCCGCTGACGGCCAGACGAGCGTCGAGATCCACGTCATGCAGGGCGAGCGCGCCCTGGCGAAGGACAACTTCACCCTGGGCAAGTTCCAGCTCACCGGCATTCCGCCGGCGCCCCGCGGCATCCCGCAGATCGAGGTCACCTTCAACATCGACGCAAACGGCATCGTTCATGTCTCGGCCAAGGACCTCGGGACCGGCAACGAGCAGACGATCACGATCAAGGGCGGCAAGGGCCTTTCCGAGGACGAAGTCAGCCGGATGGTCGAAGACTCAAAGAAATTCGAGGAGGAAGACCGGAAGAAGCGGGAGGAGATCGAGGTGAGGAACACCGCCGACACCGCCGTCTACACCGCCGAAAAGACCCTCAAGGAGTCGAAGGACAAGATTGCGGCCGACGACCAGAAGAAGATCGAGGATGCGGTCGCCGCCCTGAAGACGTCCCTTGAAGGCGACGACGTCGAGGAGATCAAGAAGAAGATGGAGGATCTCACCGAAGCAGTCTATGCCGTGACCGCAAAACTCTACCAGGAAGCGCAGAAGGCCCAGGCCGAAGCCGGGGCCGCCGGGGCAGAGAAGACAGACGACAACGTTGTCGATGCCGACTTCGATGTCAAGGACGAGAAGAAAGAGTGAGTTTCGATGAGTGCGGGAAGCTACTATGATGTCCTCGGCGTCGCCCGGGACGCCGGCGAGCAGGAGATCAAGAAGGCATACCGCAACCTTGCACGCAAATACCATCCCGATGTCTGCAAGGAGCCTGACGCGGAGGAGAAGTTCAAAGAGATCAACGAGGCTTATTCGGTCCTCTCAGACGCGACCAAACGGGCGCAGTACGACAACATCGGCCACGACGCCTTCAAGAACGCCTCGAAGGGGTCGTACACCGGTGGCGGCGGCTACGGCGGCGGGTTCCAGTCCGACTTCAGCGGGTTCGGAGACATATTCGACACCTTCTTTGGTGGCGGCGGAGGGGCGAGAGGTCCGCGGCCGGGTGCCGATCTCCTCCTTCGCCTCTCTATCAACCTGAAGGATGCCGTGTTCGGCATCGATCGAGAAGTCGAGGTCTTCCACACGGAATCGTGCCCTGACTGCGACGGCACCGGGAGCAAGACCAAAAAAGTCCATACCTGCCCGACCTGCGGCGGGAGCGGCCAGGTCAGGCAGGTGAGCCAGTCCCTCTTCGGCCAGTTCGTCAGGATGTCCACCTGTCCGGCATGCGGCGGCCGGGGCAAAAAGCCCGAGGAAACCTGCAAAACCTGCGGCGGCAGCGGCCACACCCGCGTGAAGCGGAAGGTGAACGTCCATATCCCGCCGGGTGCCGATACCGGGATGCGCCTCCGGATGGAGGGGTATGGCGAGGCCGGAGACTACGGCGCACCGGTAGGCGACCTCTATATCGAGCTGATCGTGGAGAGTCACCCGCGGTTCGCTCGAACGGGAGACAACATCGAAACCGAGGCCCAGATCTCTCCGGCACAGGCGGCGGTCGGGTCCAGCGTCGAGGTGAAGACGATCGACGACCGGACGGTGGACTTAAAGATTCCGGCCGGGATCCAGCACGGCACCGCCCTGCGCATACCCGGCGAGGGCGTGCGGCGGCGCGGGCGCCCGGGCGATCTCCTGGTCCGCGTGCGGATCGTCGTGCCAAAGAGCCTCTCCGACGAGGAGAAGGAACTCTACCAGAAACTCCTTGAGATCGAGAATAAGAAGGGCCCGGGGAAGAAGGGCTTTTTCAAGGATTTCGTCGATAAGGTGATGGGGCAGGACGATTAGACCCCACTTTTTTGTTATCTGCACCTGATTGGATCTCTTTTGCGGGATGCCGGGGGAGCCGGAGATCGGCGGGCTCCCGTAGAGATCGTGCGTTTTTGCGGCTCTGTTGAACCCTCATTCCGGGTTTGATGTCTCTCCTGTAATCGCAGGGAGAGCGCGCGGATCCCCAGCCTTCCCCATACTGCCTGCCGGGGGTTGCACCCCCGGACCCCCATTGCGATAGGCCCCGGGAAGAGCGAACAGGACATCCGGGGAATGCGATCAGGATGAGACCGGGCAGGCACGGGAGACGCCCCACCATCTGGTGAAAAGTATCCGCGCATCTGCGGCGGGAGCAGGGGCAGGATCAAAAATATTTCATGCAACGTATCCAGGCAAATATAAAATATGAGCCATTTAATCGGATATTAATCCCCCAATTCCGAATTAAGATCCGGCAAAAAATATGAGGGATTTATATGCAAGAATATAAACTCTTAAATACGGCCCAGATGGTACAGTACATGTGGCATCTCTCATGCCGTCGTCAGGATTCGTAGCGGGAAAAAACGCACAATTTAGCGACAATTGCCCAGAAAGTTGCCATTCGGGCATTTGCCTCAACGATGGAGTACTACATATCGTCCTTTCGCTAAACCGATTCCTTAACTATGGCATAGCTGAGAAACTCACCTCTCAAAACCTGTTTCCAACTCTCCAGAACGATCCGTTGCGCAACGACGCGGCCGGTCATGGGGTTGCCGCACTTTCGAGATTTTGTGTGATTCCTCCTTTGAATGACACCCAGATATCCCTATAATTTTTGACAGTGAGGACGACTCGGGATCATTATCCCCCTACGCCTCCATTGTCCGAAAAAGAATTGTTAGAAATATCTTTTCTCGTGAAGCGCTCTGGCTTTTTCAATCGTTCCGGGAATATGCGGTCATCTCCCAGAGGTGCCGAATGAGGCGGTCACGAGATGGTCTGCCCTGCCGTCTCTTTCAGATCAGCCGCACGATCCCCCGCCGCGGCTGCATCGCCTCGCCGAAACGCATCATCCGCTCGATCTGCTCCTGCACCTCATCGCGCTCGTAGCCCTCGCCGGCGAGGCGCTCGACGACCTCGGCGATCCGTGCCGTGCCGTCGTCGCCGCCGAGGTCCTTGATCGTCTCCTTGATGGTGCGGATGATATCGCGCTTCTTCTTCGTGATCCCGCTGGTCCACTTGTCGATGTCCAGGGTCCCGGTCTCGGCGTCGTAGGCCACCTGCCGAAGACAGGTGTCCACGATCTTGATCACCCGTTCGGCGTCCCGCGCCTCCACAAACGGCGAGAGGCGGATACGGGCCGAGGCCTCGCCCAGGCGGATCAATGCCTCCAGCTGGCGGGCCGTCACCGGCACCGGTTTGTTGTCGTCGGCAAGGCCCCTGAGACGGAGGTAATAGGCGATGAGCATCTCCTTTGCCCCGTCGGTGATCAGGGGGTTGATGTTCCGCTTCGCATAGGCGACGTACTTTCTCAGCACCTCCGGGGCGATCGGCGGTTCCACGGCCACGCTCTCAGAGGCAAGGAGCTCGGCGTGCCCCTCTGAGAGGGGGCCGGCCGACGCCTGCAGGATCAACTCCCCGACCCGGTGGGCCTTGACGATATGCTCGGCGATCGCCGTGTCCCGCGCCGCGTCGGGCTTGTCGGTCATGATAAAGATCAGGTCGAAACGGGAGAGCAGGGAGGGGGGCATATTGATCTGCTCGGCGATCGGGACGAAGGCGTCGAACCGGCCGAGTTTCGGGTTCGCCGCCCCGAGAAGAGCGCAGCGCGACCGCAGGGTCGCCGTCATCCCGGCCTTTGCGATCGAGATTGTCTGCTGTTCCATCGCCTCGTGCAGGGCCGAACGGTCCTCTTTCGCCATCTTGTCCATCTCGTCGACGGCGGCGACCCCCATATCGGCGAGCACCAGGGCACCGGCCTCGAGCGTCCAGCTCCCGTCGCCGAAATCGTCCTTGACGGCCGTTGCGGTCAGGCCGGCCGAGGTCGAGGACTTGCCCGAGGTGTAGACGCCCCGCGGCGAGAGCTGCACCACGTAGCGGAGCATCTGGGACTTTGCAATGCCGGGATCGCCGACGAGCAGCATGTGGATGTCGCCGCGCAGGCGCGACCCGTCAGGGAGGTCCTTTGCCACGCCGCCGAAGAGCTGGAGGGCGATCGCCTCCTTCACCTCGAGGTTGCCGTAGATGGACGGGGCGATCGACCCGGTGATCTGGGAATAGAGATCCGCCTCCCGGGACAGCGCCCGGATCGCCGCCTCGTCCTCCTCCGAAATGTTCACCTCCTCATACTCGCGCTCAGGCGCCTCGGCCGAGGAGCAGTCGAGATAAATATCAAACAGCGTGGACTTTGTGCCGTAGTTGATGCGCTGCTTGGAGCGGAGAACGCCGTTGAGCACCACCCGGTCGCCGGGTGCGATCATGCCGGTGAGGTCGTCGGTCATCTCCACGTCCAGGGTCTGCGGCCGTTCGCCGCCCCTGAGACCTTCAGGCGACTCCTGTATCCTGACCTTCTGGGAATCGACAAACCGGGATTTTCCCGGAATGAGTTTGAGTTTGCGCCGGTTGCACTCGGGGTTCGGGCAGTTCTCCGGCTCCTCGAAGGTGCCGTAGCCCTGCGCGAGCGTCACGGTGGCGCCGCACCCCGGGCACTGGAAGACGGCCTCGATGATCCTCGGCCGCACCTCGGTCGTCTTCCTGATGATCCCCTTCACCGAGACGAAGCGGGTGATGTGGTAGGCCCTGATGTCCCGGATCCCGGTGATCCGATCGATGTGGTGGAAGCGGATGTTGATCCGGCCGATCTTCTCCTCGCCGATGATCGAGACCTGGCGAAGGGCGTCCCTGATGTCCCCTGTCGCCTTTCCCGGCCGGTCGATCATCTCGTCGGCAAGGCGCAGGCCCGACCGGCCCGACGCCTGCAGGGTCTGATAGTCGATATAGAGTGAGCGTTTGAAGGGAAATTCGCGCTCGATCTCTGCGAGTTCCCGCCGGCAGTAGCGGGAGAGGAAGGCCACCCACTCCCCGACCACATCGGTGACCTCGCCCATCGTTAGAACTCCCGCTCAAAGAGCCTGATGATGCCGGGCCGCGGCTCGATGACCTCGCCCTGGTTTTTGAGCATTTTAATGGTGCCTTCGACCTTGTCCTTCGTAAAGCCCTGCCTGATCATCTCCTCGATCACCTGTTCGAGGTTTGCGGACCCGTCGTCGCCGCCGACGTCCCTGATGATCTCCTTCACCGTCCTGATGATGTCCCGCTGCCGTTTCGAGACCCCGGTGGTCCACTTATCGATATCGAAACTCCCCGACTCGGCGTCGTAGGCCACCTGACGGAGGCAGGTGTCGACGATCTTGATCACGCGGTCGGCGTCCTCCAGCTCGATCGTCGGCGAGAGACGGACGCGGGCCGAGGCCTCGCCCAGGCGGACCAGCGCCTCCAGCTGACGGGCCGTCACCGGCACCGGCTTGTTGGTGTCTGCAAGGTTTCTGAGGCTGAGATAGTAGTCGCGGAGTTTCTCCCGCGCCGCGGGCTGGATCGTCGGGAAGCAGTTCCGCTTCGCATAAGCGATATATTTCCGGAACAGGAGAGGATCGATGTCAGGGGTGACGGGCTTGAGCTCGCGCTGGATGTACTCGTCGGTCACCCCTTCCATCGGCATCCGCTTGCGCTTCTCTATCAGTTCCCCGACTGAGTGGGCCTTGAGAATGTGGTCGGCGATCGCCATGTCGCGGGCCGAGTCGGGCTTGTCGGTCATGATGAAGATCAGGTCGAAACGGGAGAGCAGGGACGGCGGCATGTTGATCTGCTCGGCGATAGGGGCGTACTCGTCGAAACGACCCATCTTCGGGTTCGCCGCCCCGAGGAGAGCGCAGCGCGACCGGAGGGTCGCCGTGATCCCGGCCTTTGCGACCGAGATCGACTGCTGCTCCATCGCTTCGTGGAGGGAGGAGCGGTCCTCCTTGTCCATCTTGTCCAGTTCGTCCACCGCCGCCATGCCCATATCGGCGAGCACCAGGGCGCCGGCTTCGAGCGTCCAGCGGCCGTCGCCGAAATCGTCCTTGACGGCCGTTGCCGTCAGACCGGCCGAGGTCGAGGACTTGCCCGAGGTGTAGATCCCCCGCGGCGAGAGCTGCACGATATACCTGAGGAGCTGGGACTTTGCGATACCCGGGTCGCCGACCAGGAGGACGTGGATATCGCCGCGCAGGCGCGAACCGTCAGGCATCTCCTTGGGGATCCCGCCGAAGAGCTGGAGGGCGACCGCCTCCTTGACGTCGTCGTTGCCGTAGATCGTCGGGGCGATGGAACGGGGGATCTTCGAGTAGATCTTCGGGTCCCTGGAGAGTTCGCGGATCGCCGCCTCGTCCTCCTCAGAGATGTTCACCTCCTCAAACTCCTTCTCGGCCACCTCGATGGCGTTGCATTCGAGGTAAATATCAAAGAGCGTGGACTTGGTGCCGGCGTTCACCCTCTGGAACGACCTGAGAATGCCGTTGATGATCACGCGGTCGCCGGGGGCGGAATCGCCGGTGAGGTCGTCGGTGACGTCCACGTCGAGGGTCTGCGGCTGTTCGCCGCCGCGGAGCCCCTCGGGCGACTCCTGGATCCGCAGCTTCTGGGCGTCCACGAAATCGGATTTTTCCGGCACCAGTTCGAGCGGGGTCTTCTTCTGGCAGGTGGCGCAGAGGCGGAAGGGCTCCTGGAACTTTCCGTACTTCTGCGGGTACGGGGGCGTGATCTGCCCGCACTCCAGGCACTTGAAGACCGCCGAGGTGACCCTGGGCCGCACCTCGGTCGTCTTTCTGAGAATCCCCTCCACCGAGACGAAGGTGTTGATCTGGTTCGACCTGATGTCCCTGATCGCCGTCTTGCGGGTGAGGTTGGTGAACCTGATGTGGATGCTCGACCGGTCCTTCTCCTCGATGACACCCAGGCGCACCAGGGCGTCCTTCACGTCGCCCATCACCTTCTCGGGCTTTGCGATGAGCTGGTCCGCAAGGGCGAGACCGCGTTTTCCGAAGGCTTCGAGGTTCCGGTAGTCGATATAAAAGGAACGTTTGTGGGGGAACTCTTTTGCCAGTTCCACCCGCTCCCGTTTGTTGTACTGGCGCTTGAGAAATGTCTCCCAGTCGCTGACGACGTCGGTCACTTCAGTCTGCTGACGGTCTGACATTGTATACTGTACCTCCGGGTCGTGGGTCTATGAAGTATTCTGGTGCAGGGTGAAAGTGTTCACGCCTGCTTCTGTGCCGAAAGGACGAAGAGGGCGATCAGCGCGTCCATCTGGATCTCGGCGTCCGCACCCTCGGAGATCCTAAAATCGGCCTCGCCGATGTGGTCGATGTACGCCACCTTGAGGGCGGTCTCCATCTGGTAGGAGGTGAGGGCCCTGAAGCACTGGTTGATCAGTTCGCCCGGAGCGATGCCGCGGTCCCTGAGCAGACGGCGAAGCGCCCCCTGGGCACCGGTGAAGTCGCCCTTCGTGCAGAGGCCGAGCAGGTCTGCGATCTCCTCGGGCTTTGCCGTCGAGGTGGTCTCGTAGATCATCCGGGCGTCGATCCGGTCAGAGAGGATCGCCGCACCCTGCAGGGCGTTGAGGGCCTTTCGCATATCACCCTCGGAGATGTAGGCGATCGCATGGACGGCGTCTTCGGTGAGGGAGATCTCTTCGGCGGCGGCGACGCGGCGCACCTGCTCGGCCACCGCTGCTTCGTCGAGGCCCTTGAACCGGTAGATGGCGCACCTGCTCTGGATCGGATCGATGATCTTCGAGGAGTAGTTGCAGGAGAGGATGAACCGGCAGGTCTGGGCATAGTTTTCCATCGTCCTGCGGAGGGCCGCCTGCGCGTCCGGGGTGAGGGCGTCGGCCTCGTCGAGGAAGAGCACCTTGAAGGTCGCACCGCCGAGGGGCGATGTCCGGGCGAACTGCTTGATCTGGTTGCGGACGACGTCGATCCCGCGCTCGTCCGAGGCGTTGAGTTCCCGGAAGTTCATCTGCCAGGTCTCGCCGAAGAACTCGCGGGCGAGCGCAACGGCTGCGGTGGTCTTGCCGACGCCTGCCGGTCCGGTGAAGAGGAGATGCGGGAGACTCCCGCTCCGCACATAACTCCTGAGTCGCTCGACGATCTCCTCCTGCCCGACCATATCCTCGAGCGTCTGCGGCCGGTACTTCTCGATCCAGATGGTGCTGTGGCCCTCCATTGCACAGAGGTTGTCCTTCCAGACTTAGATAAATAGTGCTCAAGCACACCGCCCCAGATGAATGGCTGCGGCAGAAGAGGAGGATATCCGCTTTTTTCAGGAATTGATGCGGCTATGGACCCTTACGGTCGGAAATTCCCATTGCATCGGCAGCGACCGGTTTGCAAAGAACCGGCACTTCCCGGGGAGAGGCCGCACCGTCTCGTCCCGGGGGTCAGCGACGATCGGAGAGGGGGGTGCGCGGCATTGCGCCCGCCTCCCCACACGCGATCTTCAGGGAAAAAAGATTCAGAAGAGGATAAAAAAAATCAGAGCGTTTATCCAGGTATTTTTGTTAAAATAACGCAAAATACCAGGCATATTTTCACCAGAAAGGTGATCTGTCGTGCTTCGTCCCGGGTGCGGGTATCAAAAAATTATTTCAATATAAAGATAATTAGTATATGGAGGATACCTGAAATGGAAACCAGCAGATTGTATGTCGGAAACCTGACATACTCCGTTACTGAAAAACAATTGGAAGAACTGTTTTCCCAATACGGCGATGTCAAGAGCGTCAAAATTATTGGAGACAAGGGCTTTGGATTCGTAGAGATGGGCACCCCTGAAGAGGCGGAAAAGGCAAAAGAGGCCCTGAACGAGACGATATTTGTCGGTCGCACGCTCAGGATTGACGAGGCGCAGCCCCCCCGTCCGAGAAGGGAATTCCAGAGATACTAATTCTATTCTCTTTATTCTCTTTTTGATTTCGAGTATTTGTTTGCCGCATCGCAGAAGAGGTGCGCGGCCGGACCGGGATGAGATGCAGCCTCTTCTTTCCGCCCCGTCAGATACAAAAAAAGGAGGGTGTCGAACCCTCGGTCAGCATACCCCCGGGCGGATTCGAACCGCCGTCGCCGGATCCAAAGTCCTGCATGATTGACCACTACACTACGGGGGTGGGATTGAAGGATACACCGCCAGGTCTGCTCTCTGTCCGAGAGAGATGGCGCCTTACACTATTGAACGCTATTCGCAATCAATTTAGCTGTTGCCACCCGAGGGGAGGTATAAAGTATGGGGGGGAGAAAAGCGGCACCATTGTGCAGATCACGATCCTCGGTGCCGAATCTCTCGGCGCCCGCTCCATGGCGACGGTCGTCGAGGCAGGGGGGAGGACGGTGCTCATCGATCCCGGTGTCGCCCTCGCCCCCCGGCGGTTCGGGCTGCCGCCGCACCCTGCTGAAAGAGAAGCGGCGGCAGGGATACGCCGGGCGATCCTCGCATGGCTGCCGCGGGCGACCGACATGGTCTTCACCCATTACCACGGCGACCATGTGCCGCTCAGGGAGTCCGACCCCCACCAGATCCCCCTCGCCGGGTTCACCCTCCCTGAGGGCTGCCGCCTCCTTGCGAAGGGGCCGGACATGCTTTCCCGCCGTTCATCAGGGCGGCGCAGCGATATCGAGAAGGCAACCGGAGGTCCCATCCCGAACGCGGAAGGCACCGACGACGGTGTTGTCGCCTGTTCCCTGCCGGTCCCCCACGGCGGCAGGGCGGGTGCGGTGATGATGGTGGCGGTGCGCGAAGGAGCGCAGTGTTTTGTGCATGCTTCAGATACCCAGCTCCGCTCCGATGAGGCGGTCCGCCTCATCGAGGCATGGGGGCCGACGGTCGTTTTTTCTTCCGGCCCGCCGCTCTACCTCCCGTCGATCGACCGGGCGGAAGAAGAAGCGGCTTTTTCGCGGGCGATCCATGGTGCAGAGATTGCAGGGCCGCTCATCCTCGACCACCACCTCATGAGGTCGGAAAACGGACCGGCATGGATCCGGGACCTCGGGAGAGCGAGCGGGCGGCCGGTTGTCTCCGCCGCAGAGTTCATGGGGAGGCCGAACCGTCTGCTTGAGGCCGGGCGCCGGGAACTCTGGTCGGGAACGCAGGGGCGATAAACGCGGGAGGCAGAAACGACTGTCCCGGTCATCCGCACCCACACAGGAAAGATCCAGGGGGCGCGCACTGATATAGCACCATACGGTTTATCGCCCCTTCCCGCCCCCCTGTGAGAGCGGGAAGTACTGCCGGTACACCGCCTGCCGCTCGTCGAGGTCGGTGTGCAGGTAGACCTCGGTCGTCTTGATCGAAGAGTGGCCGAGGTTTTCCTGGACGACCCTGAGGTTCTTCGAGCGCCGGTAGAGCTCAGAGGCATAGGAATGACGGATCTTATGCGGCGTGATGCCGGGCGGCGCATACCGCTGAAAGATCCGCTGCACGGTCCGCGCAGAGAGGTTCTTGCCCTGCTGGCCGACAAAGAGCGGACCCATAATTTTGTTCCCGATATGCCCCTCGATCTCGGCGAGCGTCTCCTCGTCGACAAAGACCGTCCGGATTTTGTCACCCTTGCCCTTCACCCTGATGGTGTGCTCTTCAAAATCGATGTCCCCGATATCGATGCTGCAGAGTTCAGAGACGCGGACGCCGGTCGCATAGATCAGCCTGACAATCAAACGGTCAAGATCGTCATCTATGGACTTTAGAAGGCGGACCACCTGACTGTGCTTGAGATATTTCAGTTCCTGGTTCTTGACCCGCGGCCGCTCCACGGCCGGCATCGGATCGGCAGAGATCGCCCCCTGCGCATAGAGGTACGAATAGAACGACGAGAGGGAGGAGATCATGCGGTGCAGGGTCCTGGGCTTATAGGAGCGCCGTTCGGCAAGCCAGGAGAGATAGTTGTTCACCATCGCGGTGGGGACCTCAGCCGGGGAGTCGAGGCCGGCCGTCGCGAATGCGCCCTCGTCAAAAGAACCGGGATCGCCATGCCGGCAGAGCCACACATAGCGGGCAAAGTGCCGGACCGTCTCTTCATAACTTTTGATGGTTCTGGGGGAGTAATTTCGCATTTTGAGGTAGATTTCGAAGTGATCCAGGCACTCTGAAAAATGACCATTTTTCATCATTTATTTTATCAGCGGGCCACGCATATAACTTTGTCGCAGAATATACATTTGGCGACAGATAGTTTGGACACCCTGCCCACACACGAAGTCGGCAGGACAAAAAATCTCGAGGACACCCTCGGGACATCCCCACCACGGCCACCCGGACACCAGCAGAACAACAACACACCTGCGCGAAGGCCCCGTAAAAAAGAACTGCATATCAAGCGATTTAACAGCACATCGGTCGGCCAGAGCAAACCCCCCAATGGTTTCCATCATATCCCGGAAAAAAATCCACCCCGGCACATCTACGGACGCCATTTATATATGAAGGGGCGGAGCCTGCCCGCCAGGCAGAGGGCAGCACACAAAACCAGAGATCCGAATCGTGCCCTCCCCGCACGAGGAAAAGATCCCGGGGGGATTCACTCCAGAAAATTTCCTGAAACGCACAGGGAGGAAATGCCACCGACCAATCGCTGCCAGGGGAAGGAGACAAGGGGAGGCAGCGGACCAACCCTCATTGCGATGGGCCCCGGGAAGAGCGAACAGGACGTGCGGGGGGCCGTATCTCCCCTATCCTGCGCGGAGGTCCGGGAGTGCAACCCCCGGCGCGGCGTCCTCTCCACCCCGGGTAATTATCGCATCTTCGAACCGAGAACGTGAGGGTCCCTGAAGATCGAGCAGGCCCCTGCCGGGGGACCTGCTGCCCCCGGTCCCCCCGCAAATACGATAGGGACAGGAACGGTAAAACACGCCAGCGCGCCCACCCATAATTTTTCATCGATAGATGCTCCGCCTGGCCTTTCTCCACATGTCAGGAGCAATCATGCGCGCGAGGTCCGGAGATAAGAACCCCCGGCACGAAGATGGCGGAAAGCGAATGAATCACGCTCACATCCGCAAAAGTGATGATTTCTACAAAGCCGAAAAAACGAAGCCCGGACCGCAAGGGCGCGGCCACCTGCCGGCTCAGAGGGAACCGGCAGAGACGGACAGTGTCATCGGCGGTGTAAGTTTGTGCATTTTCGGCGGTCTAAAAGTGTACACCTGCTAACCCTCATTCACGTTCTTGAGGGTTGTGGCAATGTTCACTGCGGAGGAGTTCTTTATGATACGCGACTTGCATCACCAGGGGCTGAACATCAGCCAGATCTCACGCACAACCGGCTATCACCGAAACACGGTCCGAAAATATCTTGCCGCACAAACCCTGCCGGCACCTGCATCCCGTGGACCCCGACAGAGCAAACTCGACCCGTTCAAGGCATATATCCATCAACGCATCACCGAGTATCCCCTCAGTGCAGCCCGGATCTATCGTGAAATCCAGGAGATGGGATTTGATGGGAAATGTACCATCGTCAAAGACTATATCAGCACGATCCGCCCCCGCGAAACGTTACAGGCTGTCCTCCGGTATGAAACCAAACCCGGTGTCCAGGCCCAGGTCGACTGGGGAGAGTGCAATCACATCGAGGAAGACGGTCACTCCCACAAACTCTCCTGCTTCAGCATGATCCTCGGGTATTCCCGGATGCGCTTCATGGAATTCACCCTCTCCACCGACGTCTACACCCTCATTCAGTGCCATCTCCATGCCTTCGACTACTTTGGCGGCTACACTGAAGAGATCCTCTACGACAACATCAAGACGGTGATCCTCAAGCGGGCACTTCGTGCCAGCGACCACCAGTGGAACGCAAAGTTCGAAGACTTTTTCTCGCACTACGGTTTTATCCCGCGGCTCTGCAGGCCCTACTGTCCCCAGACCAAGGGAAAGGTTGAGAACTCCATCGGGTACCTGAAACGCGATTTCCTGCTGGGAGGTACGTTCACGTCCCTCGACGACATGAACCGACAACTCCTGCAATGGCTCAACCGGATCAACGCCACGCCCCACGGGACCACGAACGAGATCCCGTTCGACCGCCTGGACCAGGAGAACCTGAAACCCATGACTGGCGTTCCCCCCTACCCGCTCCGAAGAGAAGAACACCGGAAGATTTCGCGCGAGGCCTACGTGTCGTACCGGGGCAACCGGTATTCGGTCCCGTATCGGTATGCCGGGAGGGAGGCCGTCCTGGAACTGCAGGATAATCAGATGACAGTCCGCGTCGGCACCGAAGCGGTATGTTCGCATACGATCGTTCCCGGCCATGCCCGGGTCATCCGGGAGAAGGAGCACTTTTCCGGCCTTCTTGCTGAGGCCATGCAGTGCAATGCACGGTGCAGGAAGACCTCAAAACCACTGTTTTCGATCGTTGCTCCACAGGTGGAGCAGCGCCCACTGTCAGTCTATGACCAGTTCTCCGAGGAGGTGCGACGATGACCGCTCTGGTCTATGAACGGGTTCATGATAACCTGAAGAGGTTGAAATTGACGACCTTTGAAGCACTTCTCGACAATTATCTTGAGGTTGCTGCAAAGGAGGAACGATCGACCCTTGAAGTCCTCGACTACCTGCTGGATCAGGAGGTGAAGAGCAAGGAGGAGCGTGCGCTTGAGTTCAGGATGAGGTTAGCAAGTTTTCCGATGGAGAAGAGGTTGGATGACTTCGATATGAGTTTTCAGCCATCGCTGGATCCCGCGGTGATCCGGGACCTCTCTTCACTCCGGTTTATCCATCACGCAGAGAACGTGGTGTTTCTCGGACCTCCGGGAGTAGGGAAGACCCATCTTGCTCTTGCCCTTGGCCACGAGGCGGTGAAGAACGGATTTCGGGTGTATTATGCGAATGCGTCCAGCCTCATTGAACGGTTGGTGAAAGCGAACCGGGAGAATAAACTTGAAGAGAGGATCAAGGCACTGGCGAAATTCAATCTTCTGATCATCGATGAAATGGGATATTTGCCGTTCAACAGCGAGGGAGCTCACTGTTTCTTCAGCCTTATTTCACGAAGATACGAGAAATCATCGACGATATTCACCTCGAATAAGTCGTACGGGGAGTGGGGCGAGATCTTCGGGGATCATGTGATCGCCGCAGCGGTTCTTGACCGGATTCTTCACCACTGCACCACCCTGAACATTAAAGGGGATAGTTATCGCTTGAAGGAACGACGGAGGCAGGGGCTTCTTTCACACACCCTGCCAGGATGAGTTCCGATACTATTATGCGATCGAGGTGTACACTTTTATTCCGTCCGATCTGTACACTTTTGCACCGCCGTTGACAACAGCCCAGGTAAAGGAGGGCACCAGATGTTCTGCTCACCCACATTCAAGAAGGTTCAGGAGACAGGGGATCCAATGGCGGATTGAAGCCCCGTGAAAGAACATCTGAATGAGGACATATAAGGCTGGGCCGTGCGGAGAGAAAGTGAACGCTGCCGCAAAGTAGGATCGCCATGACCTGCCCCGGATTTCATCGCCCGACCGGACATATGGTCGCTTTTTTCATGAACCCTGCACCCCCGAACCCACGGCACCGGAATTCACACCCCAGATCCATCCCGCGATTGGGCCGGGAAGATAGAAGAGCAAGAACCAGGTAATCCCTGAAGAGGGCTCTTCGCTCCTTTGTGTGGATAGCCACGACACCTTCATCTGACCCCCCAGGCGACCCGGTGCCGGGGGCCAGTTGTCCCGCCAAACCCCCTGCTTATTGCGATCAGGAGAGAGAAGGGCCACTCACTTCGGGATCTCGTGGGTGCCTTCCCGGGCCAATCCGCTCCAATTCGGGTGAAACCCCCGGCAGGCAGTGCGAGGAAGGCGGCGGACCGGTACGCCCTGATGCGGAGCGAACCTGAACACGGCATGCCGGGGGCCGACCCCAGTACTTCTCTAATTCCTTCCTCCCTCTCATTTCATTCAACGGCGTTTCTCGCTCCCTTTCCTAAACAGGATTCCTTAACACAGGAATGGCTCTGGCACCCCTCATCGATGTGCGGATCGCCTCCCAGATTATGCACATGAAGGAGCTGAACCGGAAGCCGCGCACCTCAATGGTTTGTGGTCCCTGTTTCACGGGGGAAAAGTGCTTCCAGAGTAGATCGATCCAGATATTCTTGAGGAGGAACGATATTATGGCGTAGAGATACCGGATGACCGGGTTTTTTGTGCTCGTACGGGGTTTCACCTGGTTGCGCATCCGATAGGACGATTCAATCGAGAACCTGGACCGATAGGTCTGATGGACCCGATGGGGATTCCACCGGAGGTTTCCCACGACGTAACCCAGATTCTCAACGCCGCGCTTACCCCGTTTTCCTTTTGCATACTTCACGGCAATCGCAATCTTCAGGACCAGCACCGGTTTTCCGTGCATCCGATATTCAGCATACCGGGAGTGGGTTCCCTGGAGGACTTGTTTCATCCTTTTCCCGTGTTTCCTGACAGGAACGATGAACGGCACCTGGACGTCCATCAGAAACCCGAGCACCTTCCGGGTGTAGAACTCCCGATCCAGGCAGAGAACTTCGATGCGAAGACCGAGTTCAGCGATCCGATCGAGACATTGCGCGATGTATCCGACCTTCGAGGTATCCCGGCGGGTAGTGTTTCAGATCTTCTGTAATTCGTCTGAGCCCTGTCTCCTTGTTTGATCATTCCCCCTCCATCGTCAAATATCTTCTGCCGGTCACCCACTCCTCATTGATGTCCATCAGGATGGATCCTGCCAGCCTGAGGAGTGACTCTTCATTGGGAAAGGCCCCTACAACTTTGGTTCTCCGTTTCAGTTCCTTGTTGACTCTTTCCATCATGTTCGTCGTTCGGATCCGCTTTGCGTGCTCTTTCGGGAACGCCGTGTAACTCATAAGTCCCGGGATGAATCTCTCGATCGTATTGGCCGCTTTCCGATATCCTCGTTCGTTCAGATCATCTGCAAGCTGCTGAAGTCTTTCCTCGTCCCCATATGCCTCCTTCAAGGACTCAGCAACTTCTTTCTGATGTTTCCGTGGAATATTCTTTAAAACCGCCCGGGTGCAATGGACCGAGCACATCTGCCACGATGCGCCGAGGAAGGCGGCTTCCGCCGCCTTCTGGATCCCGGCATGACCATCTGAGACAACCATCTTGACACCCACCAATCCTCGTTCTTTGAGGTCTTCGAACAATCCCGACCAGAACATCTCATTTTCACAATCAGTGATTCTAGCTCCCAGGATTTCCCGGTAGCCATCCATTCGAACACCGGCGATCACCAGAAGAGCTTTGGTGATGTAGCGTGGTCCCTCTCTGACTTTGTAGTACGAAGCATCCACAAAGAGATAGGGAATCTCCTGTTCAATCGGCCTCTGAAGGAATGCATGGACCTGTTCATCGAGGTCCTTTGCTATCCTGGATACTGAAGCAGGAGAGAGTTGTTCGATGCCAAAATGAGCAACAATCTCCTGGATCCGGCGGGTTGAGACTCCCTGAAGGTAGGATTCAAAGATAGCATTCTCAAGAGCCTTCTCAACCCGGGAATAGCGTCCAAATACCTGTGTTTCGAAGGGAAATTCTCGGAACTGCGGTTTCTGGAGGATCGTTTCTCCATATCGGGTTTTCAGAGATCGCTTCTTGTAGCCGTTTCGGTGAGCCTTCCGCGCATCGGTTCGTTCATACTGCTCGGCTCCCGCCTGGTGGAGGGCTTCGAGCAGCATCACCTGGTTGAGGAACCAGGTGATGAGGGTCTTCATGCCATTCTCATTATCGGAAAGATAATCTTCGATTAACGCTAAGGGATCCATGGCCCTGTTTCTCCTTTGTCCAAATCTAGGTTGGATTCAGGGCCAAATTATTTTTACAGAAGATTCGTTACACTATCAAGCGTTCCCGGAACAGCCAGACCGTCGACCGATCCGGAATGGTTTCCGGATATCCCAGGAAGTGACGGAACGAGATCCGGTCGGTCGCCTGACGCTCCAGTTCGGGGTCAGACAGGCCATACCACTGCTGAAGCACCAGCAGCCGGATCATCAGAACGACGTCATAGTTCGGACGGCCGCCTCGCCCCTCGGCGTTGGTGTAGAGGTCAGCAAGGAGAGGGCGGAAGGCATCCCAGTCGATCAGACCGCTGACCTCACCCAGCCGATCACCCAGAGCTGCAAGGCTGGCATATTCGTGGTGGATCGCGAAATTGGTAAACGTGCTCATGGGAAAAAGGTCGATCCGGGACTATAAAGTACTTTGGGTGAGGTGGGGTTGTTCGAAATTCTCCCCCTTATGGAACATCGAAGAGCCAAAAAATCCCGGGCAGGATCAGATCAACCAGGAGATGGAGAGAGCCATAAACCGTATGATGCTATATATAACTGTGAGCGGATCCGGAGTCCTTCAGAACCCCCGGACGAGAGATCCCTGCCGCACCTACCATCGCAAGAGGGCGAGACCGGCAGAAACATACCGGTAATGTTGATACCCACAAAAACCAATGCGTCAGCATACAATGGGACAGCCGGCAGACCGCTCCGACGAGATCAACAAATACCGGAAGTTCAGGAAGGTCGAGGGCTCGACCTACCACCGCGTCAACCAGTTTCTCCGCAAACACACCTACATCACGGCGCGCGAGTGGGCGATCGCCCGCCTCTGCGCCGACTTCCAGACCACGAGCGGGGCCGAGATGACCTTCATCGGGGCGCATCTGCCAGAGCTCGTCCCGTTCATGACCGAGCCCTACACGCCGCAGGCAGTGAACCAGGCCCGCAACGCCTTTCGGAACAAGGTGAAGATGGCAGGGGCGACGTTCTTCTACGGCGCCCTCTGCGGTTTTTTCACGCCCGAAGAACTCGACGATATCCTCTTCGAGTCGAGCGAAGTTGCGCGGTTCCTGATGGAGATCGAGGGGACGGCCCTTGAGATCGACGAGGAGATCGACCTCGAAGATCGGGTCGCCGCCGTGATGAAGAACGTCTCGCGCTCTTCGGCTGAAATCCTCAAAGAGCGAATAAAAAATTCAGGAAGTGAGAAAGAATGAAGATCATCCAGATCGTTGGCCGGTCCAACACCGGCAAGACCACGTTCATCGTGGACCTGATCAGAGAACTCAAAGCAAAGGGAAGCGTCGCCGCCGTCAAGCACCTCGGCCATAAGAGATATGCGATCGAAGGGGGGAAGGACACCACCAGGTTCGCAGAGGCAGGTGCCGGGCGATCGGTCGGGATCGACGACGAAAAGGCGGTGACCATCAGCAGCGCGCCAGAACTGACCGCCGTCCTGACCGAACTCTGCGACGCCGGCACCGGGTACTGCATCATCGAGGGGTTCAAAACGATTCCGTTCCCGCGGGTCGTCATCGGCGACCTCGAAACAGAGGGGGTCGTCCTGAAAAACCCGGCCACGCCCGGAGAGGTGATCGAACACCTCGAAGAGTTCGAAGAGTTCCAGACGATGCAGGGCGTCATCAGGGAACTGCGGCGCTCCTGCCCGACCGAGCGGGCAGGATGCATTCTCTCGTTCAACGGCCTCGTCAGGGAGATCACCGGCGAGGAGAGGACCGATTACATGGACTTCTCCCCCTCGATCGATCCCCTGATCAGGGAGATCGAGGCCGAGGCCGCAGAGACGCCCGGCGTCATCGGCGCGCGTTTCCACCACCGCAAAGGGCGACTGTACGCCGGCGAGGATATCACCTACTTTGCAATCCTTGCAGAGCACCGGCAGGAGGCCTTTCTGGCCATGAGCCGGGCAATCGACCGGCTTAAGAGCGAAGCCCACAATAAACACTGAGGAAGACCATGGGCGACGAACGAGTACAAAAAAGATTGTTCGGAACAAACGGCGTCAGGGGCGTCATCGGCCAGGACATGACGCCGGACCTTGCGATGCGGATCGGCAAAGCGCTCGGGACAATGCGCAAAGGGCGGATCGCCATCGGGAGAGATACACGGACCTCGGGCGAGGCCCTTGCATGCGCCGTCTCGGCAGGGCTGATGGCGACCGGATGCGACGTCGTGGACTGCGGCATCCTGCCCACGCCAGCACTGCAGTATATCGTGATGGGCGGGTTCGACGCGGGGGCAATGATCACCGCCTCGCACAACCCCCCCGAGTACAACGGCGTCAAGATCATCGAGCCCGACGGCACCGAGATGGGAGACGAAGAGACGCTGCACCTCGAAGAGATCCTCTTCTCGGGATCGTTTAAAACCGTGCCATGGGACGAGGTCGGCGGGAAGAAGAGCGAGCCGAACCTGAGGGAAGCCTACATCGATGCCATCGTGGGCCATTTCCCTCCCGGCATCGGGCAGGGCATGACCGTCGTGGTCGACCCCGGTTCGGGCCCGGCGGCACAGACCACCCCGCAGATCCTCGCGCGCCTGGGCTGCACCGTCCACACGATCAACGGTCAGATGGACGGCCGGTTCCCGGGCCGCCTCCCTGAACCGAGCCCTGAAGGGCTTGCGCCCCTTGCCGAGATGGTCAGGGAAACCGGCGCCGCCTTCGGCGTGGCCCACGACGGCGACGCCGACAGGGCAGTGTTCATCGACAACCTCGGCAGATATGTCGAAGAAAACAGGGAGTTCGGCCTTGTTGAAGGCTTCATCTGCAAACAGACAAAAGGGCTCGTTGTCACCCCGGTATCCACCTCGCTGATCGCCGGGGCGGTGGCAGAAGAAAACGGGTGCACGGTGGAGTTCACGCCGGTCGGAAGCATCTATGTCGCCAGGCAGATGCGCAAACTCATCGCCTCCGGAAAGCCGGTCGTCTTTGGGGGAGAAGGAAACGGGGGACTCATCTACCCGGAGCACCAGTTCTGCCGCGACGGCGGCATGACCGCCGCGATGATGGTCGGGCTGCTCCATGCGGCGGGCGCACCTCTCGCCGCTCTCCTGGACGCCATGCCGGCCTACCACATCATCAAAGAGAAGATCAAGACAGAACATGCCGCAGATATCATCGCCTCCTTAAAGAGGCGGCATGCAGGAGAGGATATCGACTGCCGGGACGGCATCAGGATCAACCGGCAGGGGGCCTGGGCACTCGTCCGCCCCTCGGGAACCGAACCGATGATGCGTGTCATCGTCGAGGCGGAAGATGAAAAAACCGGCACCGCATTCTTTGCCGACATCATGGCAGAGATCAAAGAATCGGCCCCGGATATCGCCCGTTAGAAGTAAAATAACCAATAATTATTTTTATCTCTATTTTTGGATATTAAAGCCCTCTTCAGGGGCCTCTCCCCTATTGCCCTGACCAAACCCGTTCAATTGATATAAATACCTTCAATTCATTTTATCTTATAGAATATTCTGAGACACCATAGAGAAACTTTTTTAACTATTGCTATATTATATTCTGGTAGGAAAAACCTTGCCAGAAACTGAAGCCGATATTTTAAAGAAAATACAAACAGTGGTGGCGCGGGGGGAGCAAAGCGAAATTGAGCTGCTTCTGAACGACATTTCTCAGATATCGAAGAGAAAGGAAAAGAAAGAACTGCTGGAGGCAATCCACTCAACGGTCATCGAGATGGCGTTTCGGGAAAACCATCCTGAACTGACAAAACTGCCTGCAGTCCTTCCAAAAGATGAGATCTACGATCACATACGCCGCGCCTCGCGCATCTTTATCGATACAAAAGACCGGGCATGGCTCCAGGCGGTCTACGACCTCTCCGGATCGCTCGACCGGAAAAGTTCACAGTCGATGATCCTCTCCGAAGTGACAAAAGAGATCATCGAGGCCGGCGTGGACCGGGCAGAGGCCGAACTGATCGATGCCGGGATGGAGGTCTTCCACCAGATCAGTTTCCGGAAATACCGGTCGGCCATACTGATGGACATCGTCCCGCTCCATATCGTCTGGAGCATCACCATCAGGGACACATCCCTTCTCACCGAGGCCCTCAGGCTTATCGAGGGGATTGGAGATATTTCAAAGCGCTCCCTGCTGCAGAGCGAGGTCACCAGGGCAATAGGACGGATCGGTGTCGCAAAACGGGATTTTCCCACCATCATTCTTGCGCTGGAGAACGCTGCAGAGATCAAACAGAAGATCCGACGTATCGCGTCGATCAACGTCATCGTGGCACAGGTATGGAAGTCTCCGCTGAGCACGCAGGTCTCAGACATCCCTGCAGTCTTAAAAACGCTCGAACACCTGCCTGAGACGCAACTCTCAGAGGTTGCAGCCGCCCTCACCGGCGAGATGATCAGCCGGGCCAGCGACAAGGGGGCGGCGATCGCCATGCTCGAAGGCGTGGAGAAGACCTATCCCTTCACCCTGCAGGCGATCATCGGCGAACTTCTCCAGGCTGCAGAACGAAACGGTGATCCCTATTTTCTCGAGGCTGCGCTCAGGTTCAACACCCGCCTCAGACCCGAGGACGAGGTCCAGATCAAAGAGATCGTCAGGGCCGGTACGGCAGTGGTCGAGCGGACCGGCGAGGCAAAGTTCCTCCTCGATATCGTCCCTCTGATCGAAGAGGCGGTTTCAGGGCCGCGTGCATTTGCCGTCTACCTCCAGCTTGTCCAGACCATGCTCAACCGCGGGGCATTTTCTCACGCCGTCGATATCTTCGGGAAGATCACCTCGTTCTCAGAGATCATCCAGACCGGAACGCAGTTCTGGGACACCTCGGTCATGCTCGTCAGTGCAGGGGTGCTGAGGGACCGGGTCGACCAGATCAGGGACCGGGTCTTCGCACTGATGGACACCGAGACGAAAGAAAGCCTGATCCAGCGGAGCATTACAGACATCGCCAGAAACACCAGTTTCGGTGAGATCATCCACCACATCTCCTCAATCGTCGCCCTCGCCGGCCTCCACCGCCACCGCGACGATCAACTGCTCCTGGCGATCGATCTCCTGATCGAACGAAAATTCATCGATTCGCTGGACCCGTCCTACCTGGTGGAGATCGCCCGCCAGATCAGCAACCGCGAGATCAGCGGTGCGGCCGTCTCCCGGATCGTTGCAAACATGTCGGATTTCGGCGTCTCTCACCAGAACCGGGACTACCTCCAGAGGGCCGTCGGTCTCACGTGTGAGATCAGGGTGCAGAAGATCAGGTCTGAGGCGCTCTGCAGCGTCATCGACCGCGCCGCCGACCTTGCCGTCTCCCAGGGCGATCTCACGCTCCTGAAACGCATGCGGGGCTGGACCGATCCCCTGCTCGAAAAAGAATTCGGCCTCTACACCACCGGAAACATCGTCAAAGGGATGGTGAAGTACGGCATCAACAGGATGGCGCCCCACGCCCTGGAAAACGCCTATGAAGTGGCCGGCGATATCGACGACCCCTCCCTCCGGCAGCAGCTCAACGAACTGATCATTGAAGGGCTGATCAGAGTAGGATGCCTGATGATGCAGGAACCGCTCACGGCAGAGAGCAGAAACCTGCTGGAGAACAGAATTGCGGTGTTCAGACGGGCGAACAAGATCCTCGGCGATACCGTGACTGAACGGCGCTACTCCATACGAATCGCCCGCGGCATTGACATCATCACAGAATATCTGTCCAGCACCAGAAACCCCTACTACGCCATACCCCTCGTGATGTTTGTCCTGGAGATCAGGAGCCAGGTCGAGCGGGACGCCATGGTGGCGCGGATCGCCGCCGAGTTCGAGCCGTACATCGACGATCTCGCCTCCACCGATCCGTACGAGATGATGGCGTTTCTGCTCCAGCGCCTCGAGCATGCCAGCGGTTCGCCCGATGTCATGGACCTGACGAAGTCGCTCCTCCTCCAGATCGCAAACCCCTATACCAGATATTCAGGGATGTGCACGCTCGCCGAGGGCTACCTCAGGGTACATGATCTCGAACGGGGCTGGAGCGTCCTCAGGGAGATCCATGAGGGTGTCGGAGAACTGACGGTAGCCCACGAAAAAGCCCTGATCCTCTCAGACATCGCAGGGCTCATGGCGAAGGTTGACCCGGAGGAGGCATATGACTGTTTCCAGGAAGCGATGGCCCTTCTGCCGGCGGTTGACCCGGAGATGGGAGGGATCGTGCGGAAACATCTGGTCTTCTCCCTGGTAAGCCTCCACGCCATCGAGCCGCGAGAGGAGAACATTGCGGCGGTCACCGGACTGATAGAGGCGATCGACGATCCGACCGATTACGTGAACGCTCTCATCTCCGCCTTCACCCTTGTTGCCCAGGGCGACAGGGCAAAAAATGTCATGGAAAGCATCTACGCCGGTATCGACGCCATTCCTCTCCCCTACGACCGGGCGTCGATGCTCCTCTCGGTTGTCCCGATCGCGGTGAGGTCGGGCGAGAAGGGCGACGCGGAGCGGCTTCTCGTCGAGGCCGATGCCCTGACGGCGGACATACATATCCCGGTTGTCTCTGCCCTGGTGAAGAAGGGCATCTGCCAGATGTACCTGATGCTGGCCGCCACAGAAAAGAACGAGGCCTATAGAAAGAAGGGAATCGAGGTCGTCAGGAGCATTGAGGACGAGATCCTCAGAATAAGGACCTTCGGGGAGATCGGGATCAGCACCGTTGAACAGGTCGAGGATCCGGCGTTCAGGCGCCTCATGGAAGCGGCAGAGGAGGTGCTCGCCGCAGGCTCCGCCCACCCTGACATCTCCTCCCTCGAATATCTTATAGAAGGGGTTTCCGACCGGGCGCAGCGCGCGCGCTACTGCTTTGAATTATTCCTGCATTTCAGGGATGCCGGACGCGAACGGGCGGCAGACAACATCCTCCTCCTCGGCCTCGACGAGGCGAGCATCATCAGGCCCCTCTCCAGAAGGGTCTATGTCCTCTGCGACCTGGCGCTCTCCCTCCAGAGCATCGGGGAAAAGAAAAAGAGCAGAGACATCATCGGAATGGCGGTGAACGCCGCTACAAATATCAGGCAGGACGATCTGCGCGACGAAGTATTCAACGAGCTTGACGTTGTCATGCGGGTGATGCAGGAAGGGAGAGTATGAAGACGATCAGGGTGCGGGTCACCGGGAAGGTCCAGCACGTCGGCTTTCGGGCCTGCACCAGAAAGATCGCCACGACCCTGGGGATCGGGGGGGCGGTGCGGAACCTCCAGAACGGCACCGTCGAGATCGACGCCACCGGAGATGATGCGGTGCTGGAAAAGTTCCTGGGGATGATCTATACCTGTCCAAGGGTGGTGATACGGGACCTGGAGGTCGAGGACCTTCCGCTCTCCAGGTACACCGAGTTCAGCATCTGCCGGGATGCCGATCAGTAGACCGGCGAAAATTCTGTTCCTGAGAGGAGGGCGCAGGCATAGTCGCGCACCACGGTATTAATCGGACCGTCGTCAAGGGTGCGGCGGATGCCGCCGAGCAGGTTTTGTATAAGATTCTCAGAAAGGTAGCAGCGCCGATCGCCGGTATCGTAGTCGCAGGCAGAGATCCCACCCCGCGCAAGGGAGAAGACGGTTTGATCGATCATTGATGGTTTGAACCCGTCGATGATATCGTAGATCAGGCCCCCGGCCCCCTCGTGCAGGGTGCCGGAATCCGGGTCCAGTCCTGCGGCCGAGAGCGCTACGTCTGCCGAACCATAGAGAACGGCGTAGCCGAACGAGAGCATGGCATTGACCGGATCGATATGGGGTCTCCTCCCCCGCCGCCTGAACCCGAGTTCTGCCGGGATGGTGCGCGCCATGATCTCGTAATACATGTCACTGACCAGTTTGTGAAGCCGGCGGACCTCCTCCATCCTGATAAGAAAGGGCAGTTCCTCGCGCGACCGGTGGAGGAGCTCGAGTTCTCCTTCGTACAGGAGATCCCACCCGTGAGCGTTGCCGTAACGCTCGATCGCAAGGATACGCGCGTCGATCCCGGCCTGAGCAAAGATCAGGGCGACAGAGTGACCCGATACCTTCTGCTGGGCGGCCCTGATCGTTTCAGCGTCCTGCGGGTGGGGCGGATTGATCTGGCCGGCCGGGAACCCGTCGGCGTCAAAAAATGATATGGTTGCTCCGGCCCTGACGAGGGCGACGACAGCGGAGGTGTGGATGGTATGCCCGCCGACGATGATGAGGTGACCGACCCTGCCGATATCATAGCGCTCCTCACCCGCTCCCTTCAGGACCGTGAGGGTATTCCTGGTCGCCCTGATGTGCCCACCAGAACCGGCGACCGTCACCCATTCACGCAGATGTTCGGTCATGGTTAAACTACACTGTCAGCGCCGGGTTTCGGCGGTTGATCTATCATATCTGGCATTTTCCCATAGATGAAAGGATCGATATTTCTGCCGGAGGGCGTCCGGGTTAGTTTGAAGATACAAGAACACACCCTTCTGGATATGCAGGCAGGGGCAAAGGCTGAATGGCACCGGTTGCGGGAGGTGCTCGTTCATGAGCCCGGGTTAGAGGTTTTTTTCGCCCTCCTGTCTCCAAAAAACCACCTTTACGAGCGTTTTTTTGATCTCGGGGCAGCGCAGCGGGAGCACCGGCGGCTCTGTGAGGTGCTGCACGAGGATTTCGGGGTCAGGGTCCACCGTCTCCAAAAAAGCATCCTCGACGGGGCGGAAGAAATGTCCGGGATCAGGAGTGCGCTCGAAGCCTCGGCCGAACGCCTGAACCCGGAGGCCGATCCCCGTCCTTCGGCGCGGGACAGTGCCCATCTCCTCTCGATCGCCATACTCGGGGCGCAGGGCAGGAACGGGGGCACCGCCCTCACAGAAACGATGCACAACCTCTATTTCATGCGCGATCAGCAGGTCTGCACCGATCTGGGGATGGTGACCGGCCGGATGGCGACGCGGGAGCGCCGGATGGAGGTCGAGATGACGCACCTCGCCCTCTCTGCACTCGGCGCCGACCCGGTCGCACAGGTGTCGGAGGGAAAGATGGAGGGCGGGGACGTTATCCCTGCAGGAGATTTCGCCCTCGTCGGCTGTGGTGTCCGCACCGATATGAGGGGCATTGCCGCACTGATGGGGGGCATGGGGTTCGACGAGGTCGCCGTCGTCCATGAACCCCTTCATCCCCTGATCAGGGGCCGGGACTATATGGTGAGCATGCACCTCGACACCTATTTCAACATCGCAGGCGACGGCGTCGCCGTGGGCAACCCGGCCCTCCTCGACCGCGCCCGGGTCGAGGTCTTCGTCCGCGAGGGCGAGAGATACCGTCCAGAAGACGGAGCGCAGACCACCCTCGCCGGGTATCTGGGGGAGAAAGGGTATTCGATTATACCGGTCACGACCCTCGAACAGCTCTGTTATGCCTCAAATTTTCTCTGCGTCAGGGATCATGAGGCGGTCGCCGTGGACACCGGGCAGATCGCTCCCATGATGCTGGCGAGGCTCAAAGAAAAGGAGGCGGTGCAGCCCGGCATGTACGCCGCCCTGCTCGCGCAGGCCGAGGCCGATTACCGACGCCTGAGGGCAGAAGCGGAATTTTTCCCGTATAAGAGGGAAGTATATGCCGAGGGGCTTGAGATGACGCCGGTCAGCCTTAAAAATGCGACCGGCGGCTACGGCGGGGCGCACTGCATGACCTGCCCGCTCAGGCGGTGAAAAGCGTCCCGGCCTCTCCGGCAAGGGCGGCCTCGGCGTCGTCGAGATGGGCGATGATCGCTTTTTTCCCGCCCGATCCGACAAAACGGATCGCCGCCAGCACCTTCGGCGCCATTGAGCCCTCCCCGAACTCGCCTTCTGCGAGGAGGCGGCGCGCCGTGGCGGCGTCCAGGCTGTTGAGGAGGGTCCGGGCCGGTGTTCCAAAGCTGGAGAAGACGCCCGGGACATCGGTGAGCATCAGGAGGAGATCGGCGCCGATGCCGACGGCGATGCGTTCGGCGGAGAGATCCTTGTCGACGACCGCCTCAACCCCCCGCAGGAGGCCGCCCTGCCTGACCACCGGGACGCCCCCGCCGCCGCCCGCGACGACGACGGTTCCCGCATGGAAGAGTGTTTTGATCGTCTCGATCTCAAGGACCTCCAGGGGGTCGGGGGACGGGACGATCCGCCGCCAGCCGCGGCCCTCCTCCTCGCGCATCGCCCATCCCTCTGCCGCCGCAAGGGCCCGGGCCTCAGGTCCGGAATAATACGGCCCTATCGCCTTGGAAGGAGTGGCAAATGCCGGGTCGCCGGGATCGACGAGCGTACGGCTGAGCACCGTCGCCACCTGCGCCCCCGGCCCGAGACGGTTCTGCATGCACTGCTGGATCATGTAGCCGATCATCCCCTGGCTCTCGGCCCCGCAGATGTCGAGCGGCATCCTGGGGACGGCGTCCCTGGCACACTCGTTCTGGAGGAGGATGTCGCCGACCTGCGGACCGTTGCCGTGCGTGATCATGACCGCATGACCGGCCGCCGCCATTCTGGCGAGGGGAGCAACCGCCGCGTCGATGTGGCCGAGCTGTTCCTCGGCCGTTCCTTTCTCCCGGTACCTGACGATCGCGTTCCCGCCGAGCGCCGCAACGATCTTCATCGGTCTTCTCTCAGACAGAGAATTGAATAGACCTTCCGGTCGTCGCCGGCGTCCCTGATCACGCCGTGGATCTCGGTCTCAAAACCCGGGAAGGCAGCGTCGAAGTCCTCGTAGAGCAGGAGGAAATCGATGATGTCCCGGTCATCGGCGGAAAGGACCTCGCCGGGCATCCAGATCGGAATACCCGGGGGGTACGGGACGACCATCACCGCGGCGGTCCGGCCGGCGAGGTCCTGGAGCCGGACTTTTTCCGCCTTTCCGGCGATCATCATCCTGTAGGCCTCAGCAGGCGTCATCGCGGGGCGCGGGATCCGGGCATAGACGTCCTTCTGGATCTCTGCAATACCATGCCCCTTCAGGTATGCGTGCATGGCGTCGCAGAGGTCGGCAAGCCCCATTCCACCGTAGATCCGGGGGTAGGTCTTCACGATCTCCGGGAACACCTGTTCGAGCGGGGTATTGGCGTCGTACTGGTCCTTGAACTCGAAGAGCTGGGCGATCAGGGTGCCCGACTTTCCTTTCGAGATCCCCATGGTGAAGAGGATGAAAAACGAGTAGAACCCGGTCTTCTCCACGACGATCCCCTGTTCCTGAAGGAACCTGGAGACGATGGCGGCCGGGATGCCGCGCTCCTCCACCAGGCCGCCGGGATCGATCCCGGGCGTGAGGACGGTGACCTTCAGGGGATCGAGAAGGCAGTAGTTCTCCTCGATCCCGTCGAAACCGTGCCAGGCGTCACCGGGCTTTAAGGTCCAGTAATCGAGGTGGCGGCCGAGTTCGACGGCGTCCCCCTCCTGTATCCTCGACCTGAGGGTGAGAAAATGCTCTGCATACTGGCCCTGCCCCACGCCGGGCTGCCAGACAGGAAACCACCAGCGCCTGCTCCCGGCCTCTTCGTCCTCGAGCACCTGCGCCATCAGCTGGACCATCTTCTGGCGGAAGATCAGGGCCTCCTCAAGAGTATCGGTGATGAGAACGGTGCCCGATTCACCCTCCATCATCTTCGCCGCCACGTCGAGAGAGGCGATGATGCTGTACTGGGGCGAGGTGGAGGTGTGCATCATAAAGGCCTCGTTGAACCCATCGGGATCGATCCTGGCTTCCTCGGGGCAGTGCGAGTCCCTGAGGTGGATCATCGAGCCCTGCGAGAAGGCGGCGAGGACCTTGTGCGTCGACTGGGTGGCAAAGATCGCCGGCCTATCAGGTGCGGCCGTCACCGGGGTCATCGCATAGCGTCCGCGGTACAGCGGGTGAAACCGGGCGTAGCCGTACCATGCCTCGTCAAAGAGAAGGACACCGGCGGTCCCGGTGAGTTTCTCGATGATCGCCTCCACATCGTAGCAGAGACCATCATAGGTGGAGTTCGTGACCACGGCAAGGCGGGGCGTCCGGCCCGCATCGGCAATGAGGGGATGGTCGGCGCATTTCTTCTGTATTACGGCGGGATCGAACTCGGCCGCATGGATCGGGCCGATGATCCCGTAGGTGTTCCTGGTCGGGATCAGGTAGACCGGGACCGCCCCGGTCATGATGATCGCATACATCACCGACTTGTGGCAGTTGCGATCGACAAGGACGATATCGCCGGGCCCCACGCACCCGGAGAAGACGACCTTGTTCGAGGTCGAGGTGCCGTTCGTGAGAAAGTAGGTCCGGTCGGCCCCGAAGATCCGGGCGGCCTCGGATTCGGCGGCGCCGACCACGCCGGTGTGTTCGAGGAGCGATCCCAGTTCGGGGACCGAGACCGAGAGGTCTGACCTGAGGGTGTTCTCCCCGTAGAACCTGAAAAAGAGTTTTCCCACCGGCGACTTCAGGAAGGCGACGCCGCCGGTGTGGCCGGGCGTGTGCCAGGCGTATTTGTACTCCTGCGTGTAGCGGACCAGTTCCCCGAAGAATGCCGGGAGGAGTTTGTCCAGGTAGTCGCCGGTGACGTCCTCGATGCGGCCGGCGATGAAACGCGGCGTGTTGTCCAGTTTCCAGAAATAGCCGTCTATCGACCTGATCACCTCGAGCGGGATCTCGTTGACGGCGAGTTTGCTGGTGAACAGGAATATCGGAAGGTCCCTGTTGCGTTTCCTGATCGTCCTGATCATCTCCACGGGCCCGGCCGAAGCGGCCGATTCGGGCTGGAGGTCCCAGTCCAGGAGCACGCAGGCGATGTCCGGGTAGACCGACCGGTAGATGGAGAGGGCGTCCTCCACCGTCAGCGCCTCGATGACCCTGAAGTCGAGGTCGCCGAGGATCTCGATGACCTGGCGGAGGGCGATCCCGCCCGCGGTCTCGGCATGGAGCTCTGAGTCGACGATGAGGATGGAGAGATCGAGGTTGCTGTACCATTCCATTCTGATCACATCCCCGCCTCTTTGGGTCCTGTACAGGTCTTTCGCCCGGGCAGGGCGCACCGGACACCCGATTGCGTGCGGTTATATCGCTGAGGGGGCGGGGGAGTTCTTATGCCTTGCGGCCAGGGACTGCGCCGGAAAAAAAGGTTATTCTTCTGCCTTCTCATCGCTGCGGGCGACGGTCCGCATCGACGGGAAGAGGATCACTTCTTTAATGGAATCGTTCCCGGTGATCATCATGATCAGACGGTCCATGCCGATCCCGACACCGCCGGTTGGGGGCATGCCGTAGCCGAGGGCGTTGATGAAGTCGTAGTCGATCATCTGCGCCTCAAGGTCGCCGAGACGGCGCTTTTTGTCCTGCTCCTCGAACCGTTCCTTCTGGTCGATGGGGTCGTTGAGCTCGGAGAAGCCGTTTGCCAGCTCCATGCCGTAGACGAAGAGCTCGAAACGTTCGGTAAAGCCGGGTTTTGTCCGGTGGCGTTTTGCGAGCGGCGAGTTCTCGACCGGGAAGTCGTAGATGAAGGTGGGCTGGACCAGTTTCTCCTCGCAGTAGTGATCGAAGAAGAGCGGGAGGTAGTCGCCGTGGGTCTGTGCGGTCTCGCGCTTGTCGATTTTCTCCTGCTCGGCGATCCTGGCAAGGTCGTCGAGCGGGGTGGCATAGACGTCGATGCCGCCGTACTCCTTCACGGCGTCCTCCATCGTAAGCCTGCGCCACGGACGGGCGAAGGAGATCTCGGTTTCATCGAAGGTGACGGTGGTGGTGCCGCGGGCGTGGACGACGAGGTCGGTGATGATCTCCTCGGTGAGGTCCATCATGTCCCTGTAGTCGTGATAGGCGGCGTAGATCTCCACCATCGAGAACTCGGGGTTGTGCTTTGTGTCGATATCCTCGTTCCTGAAGTTCTTCGAGAACTCGTAGACCTTCTCGAAGCCGCCGACGACGAGACGCTTTAAGTAGAGTTCAGGGGCGATGCGCAGGAACAGTTGCTGTTCGAGGGCGTTGTGGTAGGTGATGAAGGGACGGGCATTCGCCCCGCCGTAGACCGGCTGGAGGGTGGGGGTCTCGAACTCCATAAAGCCGCGGCTGTTCAGGAAGTTCCGCAGTTCGGCGATCGTCCGGCTCCTGAGACGGAAGGTTTCTCTCGTCTCTTCGTTCATGATCAGGTCGAGGTAGCGCTGGCGGTAGCGCGCTTCGGTGTTCTTCAGGCCGTGGAACTTCTCGGGCATGGCACAGACCGACTTGGCAAGCAGCGTGTAGGCGCTCGCCCAGATGGTGATCTCGCCCATCTTCGTCCTGAAGACGCGTCCGGTCACCCCGATGATGTCGCCGGCGTCGAGATATTTCTTGAGGAACTCAAAGGCCTCATCGCCGACGTCGTTTTTCCTGATATAGAGCTGGATCCGGGCCGAGGCGTCGCCGATATCGATAAAGACCGTTTTGCCGTGGTGGCGGATGATGTAGATCCGTCCGGCGGTGCAGACCTCCTCTTCTGAGGGGTCGTGACCGATCTCTGCGTATCGCTCCCTGATCTCGGCAAGGGTGTGCTTTCGCTCATAGTGGGCCGGGTAGATCGGTCTGCCGTCGCCGGTGAGTTCGCGGTATTTGGTGAGTTTTACCTCGTCAAAGGTGATCTGGCTGCTATCACTCATGGTATTTCCATCCAGGATGCGGGGGTATCCACCCGATGTGGTCCAGACGGGTGAAATGGTGCTTTATATTTTTTCTCAGGGGTATTAAGGGTATCACCCCGGAGCATGGCGGAGGGCCGGGAAGAGAGGGATCTAATAGAATGGCAGAGAGGCGATGCCGACGGTCATGAAGCAAAAGAAACCATTTATAAGGCAGCCCGCTGAAATGACATGACCGCTCACATGAAAATCGGTTATCCCTGCGCAAACCGATCCATCGGATGCTCGCCGAGCCGTACCTTTGACCTCAGGGTATTTTCCAGGGATCACCTGATCCTGACGATTGCCGAGAACCTTTCCTGTATTGCCAGAATTCTGGAGTTCAACAGGAAGGCAGGGCTGTATTTTTTTGTCATCGGTCCGGGGCTCATCCCCTATGCCACCCACCCGGCAAACACGCTCATCTGGGCAGAAGAGTTTGCTGCCGATTTCGCTGCCGTCGGGGCCTTTATCAGGGACGCAGGGATGAGGATCGCTGTCCAACCTTCGTACGGTTTTGCCGTTCCTGAAGGGAAAGGAGAGAGGGAGGCAGCACACGCTGCAACGATCCTGGACGCTATGGAACTCGGGACCGATGCAAAGGTCATTGCGTGGGCAGGAGGCGGCCCGGGCAGGGAATCGGCTCAGGATAGGACTTTCAAGTGGCTGAACAGGCTGCCCGACGGGATCAGGCGGAGGATCGCGATCAGAAACGACGACACCCTGTCGGTCGCCGACTGCTGCGCCGTCGCAGAAGAGTGCGGCGTCCCGGTCGTGTACGACCATCTTCACCGCGACAGCGCCCCTTCGCCTTTCAGCTCCGCCGAAGCGATACGGCGGTGCGCGGCGACCTGGCACGAGGGAGACGGGGCGCCGATCCTCGTGTTCGCCACGCCAGAGGCGGACGGACGACCGGCCCACACCATCGACGCAGACCTATTTGCAGAGGTGCTCGCGGCATCCATGCCCGCTGATCCCGATATTGTCATCGACTTTCAGGACCGGGAACAGAGCGCCCTGATCGCGATGATCGCCGCCTTCGACGACCCGCGGCTCATTCCGGGGAAAGAACTGAGAAAAAGAGGGGCTTGAAGGAGGAACAGATGCGGATCGGCTATCCCTGCGTGAACATCGGGCTCGGGTGCACCTCGGCCCGGACCTTCAGGCTGCGCTCGTGGAGCCCTGAGCGGTTTCGCTCGACCGTCAGGGAGAACCTCGCCTGCCTCTCCAGCACCCTCCAGTTCAACATCGACCACGGCCTCCTCTTCTTCAGGATCACCTCTGACCTGATTCCCTTCGCCTCCCACCCGGTGAACGAGATCGACTGGGAGGTGGAGTTTTCCGGGAGTTTTACCGAGATCGGCGATCTGATCCGGGAGAGCCGGATGCGCATCTCGATGCACCCGGACCAGTTCACCCTGATCAACTCGCCCGACGGGGGCGTGACGGCGCGGAGCATCGCCGAACTGGCGTACCATGCCGCCGTCCTTGACGCCATGGGCCTGGACACCACGGCAAAGATCCAGATCCACGCCGGTGGGGTCTATGGAGATAAAGCATCGGCGATGGAGCGTTTTCTCGATCGCTACCGCGATCTGCCCGTTGCGATCAGGCGACGTCTCGTCGTCGAAAACGACGATCGCCTTTATACCGCGGCCGAATGTTGCGCTCTGAACCAGGCCTGCGGCATCCCGGTGCTCTTCGATACCTTTCACCACGAGTGCAACTCTTCGGGAGAGGAGATGCCTGAGGCGCTGGCGATCTGCGCACGGACATGGGGGCGATCCGACGGCATACCGATGGTCGACTACTCGTCGCAGAAGCCGGGTGCACGAAAAGGGGCTCATACCCATGCCATCGATCTGGCGCATTTCAGGGCGTTCCTTGCGGCCTCACGGCCCCGCGACATCGACATCATGCTCGAGATCAAGGACAAGGAGAAGAGCGCCCTCCTGGCCCGGGCAGAGGCCGCCGCCGATCCGCGCCTGACGGCGTGAGCGGGCGCGCCATGCCAGAGCATGGCAAGGTTATTGGCAGGCGGCGACGAAAGAGTATGTCATCGCCCGTGGCCATGCCGGCAGTGCCAGCGGGACAGAAAGGATTGTGCTGATATGTTCTGGAACAGGGAAATAGAAACGATCGCGGGGGACGACCTTGAGGCGCTGCAGCTCTCCCGGCTGAAATGGACGGTGCGCCAGGTTCAGAATGTCGAGTTCTACCGGAGGGCGTTTCAGAAAGCCGGGGTCTCACCCGGCGATATCCAGACGCTCGACGATCTCGAGAAACTCCCCTTCACGACGAAAAAAGACCTGAGGGAAGGTTACCCGTTCGGTTTTTTTGCGGTGCCAAAGCGCGAGGTGGTCAGGATCCACACGACCTCGGGGACGACCGGCAAGCCCACCGTCGTCGGCTACACCCGCCAGGACCTCGATACCTGGACCGAACTGATGGCGCGGAACCTCACGATGGTCGGCCTGACCGAGGACGACGTCTTCCAGAACATCCTCGGCTACGGTCTCTTCACCGGCGGCCTGGGCTTCCACTACGGGGCCGAGCGGGTCGGGATGACCGTGATCCCGAGCTCCACCGGGAACACGAAGCGGCAGATCGAGATGATCGAGGACTTCGGGGTCACGGCGATCAACAGCACGCCCGGATACGGGCTGCACCTCGTCGAGGTGGCCGAACAGATGGGGGCGTCCCTGGAGAGCCTGCGGATCGCCACCTTCGGCGCCGAGCCCTGGTCCGAGAGCATGCGGGCGGAGCTGGAACGTCGCCTCGGCGTGGATGCCTATGACAGCTACGGGATGAGCGAGATGTACGGTCCCGGCGTCGCCTTCGAGTGCGAGGAGAAGGACGGGCTCCATATCTGGCACGACTGTTACCTGGCCGAGATCATCGACCCGGCGACCGGGGAACGCCTGCCCGACGGCGAGACCGGCGAACTGGTGATCACCCCCCTGGTCAAAGAGGCGATGCCCCTGATCCGCTACCGGACCGGGGACATCACCCGCTTCCTCACGGACGACTGCCCGTGCGGGCGCGGCAAGCGCATCGCCCGCCTCTCAGGCCGGGCCGACGACATGCTCGTGATCCGGGGCATCAACGTCTTCCCTTCGCAGATCGAGCACACGCTTCTCTCCCTTCCCGAAGTAGGGGATCAGTATATGGTTTATGTGGACAGGATCAATCATCTTGATGAGATGACGATCGAGGTGGAGATCAACAAGAGCTACTTCTCCGGCGAACTGGCCGACCTCCAGCGGCTGCAGAAGAAAGTGGCCGGGGCGATCAGGGAGACGCTGAACCTGCGGACGACGGTGAAGTTCGTGGAGCCCGGCACCCTCCCGCGCTTCGAGGGCAAGGCAAAGCGCGTGGTCGACCGGCGGGGGGCGATCTGGTGAGGATGTGGGATCCCCGTATGGAGGAGATGCCGCCCGAGGAGTTGAAGCGCCTCCAGTACCGCCTGCTCAAGACGCTCGTCTACCGGCTGTACAGTTTCTCGAACTTTTACCATGAGCGGATGCGGGCGGCCGGCGTCCACCCCGACGATGTGAAGACGCTCGACGATATCGCAAAGCTGCCCTTCATGTACAAGAGCGACCTGCGGGACAACTACCCTGACCGGATCTTCACGGCCTCGCAGGACGAGCTGGTGCGCTACCATGTCTCTTCCGGGACGACCGGCAAGCCCACCGTCGTCGGCTACACGGCAAACGACCTGGAGATCTGGACGACCTCCCTCGCCCGCTCCCTCACCGCCTGCGGGCTTGGCCGCGGCGACGTGATGCAGGTGAGCTACGGCTACGGACTGTTCACCGGCGGGCTCGGCCTCCACTACGGCGCCGAGCGGATCGGGGCGACGGTGCTGCCGATCGGCACCGGGAACACCGAGCGGCAGATCGAGCTGATGCAGGACCTGCACGTGACGGCGATCGCCTGCACCCCGTCCTACCTCGTCCACCTGGGCGAGACGGCCGAGCGGATGGGGGTCTCGATCAGGAACGACACGAACCTTCGCGTCGGGATCCTGGGGGCCGAACCCTGGTCAGAGCGGATGCGCACCGGGCTCCAGGAGGCGCTCGGGATCCGGGTCTTCGATATCTACGGCACCTCAGAACTCTCGGGCCCGATGTTCACCGAGTGCACCGAGCAGCAGGGGATCCATATCTGGGGCGACATCGCCTACCCCGAGATCATCGACCCGGAGACCGGGGAACAGCTGCCGCCGGGCGAGAAGGGCGAACTCGTGATGACCGTCCTGAAAAAGGAGGCGCTCCCGATGATCCGCTACCGGATCGGGGACGTCACCATGCTCGACGATGCGGTCTGCGCCTGCGGGCGGACCTCGCCGCGGATCATGCGGATCCAGGGGCGGGTCGACGATATGCTCATCGTGCGCGGGATCAATGTCTTCCCGTCGCAGGTGGAGCACACCCTGATGGGCATTCCCGAGGTGCTCGGGTCGGCCTTCCAGATCGAGGTGGACCGGCGGGGTGCGCTGGACTCGATGCTCGTGCGGGTGGAGATGAGCCGCGACGCCTTTTCCGACAAGATCACCGATCTCATGCGGGTGAAGGCGAAGGTCACCCACGACCTGAGGAACTCCCTGAACGTGGCGGCGGACGTGGAACTCGTGGCGCCGGGGACCCTCCCGCGCTTTGAGGGGAAGGCAAAGAGAGTGATTGACCGGAGAGTGTACTGAATTATGGCAGAGAAGAAGTATATCATCAAGCAGATCTCGATCTTTTCAGAGAACAAGCCCGGGCGCCTTGCGGCGATCGCCCATGCCCTCGAAGAGGCCGGGATCAATATTCTCGCCTTCTCGATCGCGGAGGCGAACGGGTTCGGCGTGGTGCGGGCGCTCGTGAACAAACCCGACGGGGCCTATGAGACGCTCACCAAACTCGGGTTCATGGTCTCGTTCACCGACGTGATCGCCGTTGCCATGCGGGACGAGCCCGGCGGCCTCTTCGATATCGCACGGATCCTGGGCGAGGCCGGGATCAATATCGAGTACTCATACGCCTATTCCGGGAAGGGAGGGGCGGTGCTGATCCTCCGCGTGGACAAGGTCGAGGAAGGGATCAGGAAGGTGCTGGACGCCGGCGGGAAACTGCTCGGTGCGGAACTGTTTGGATAATATACACTCTTTTTTTCGGTCGGGGTTCTGATCGGTGGTGGGCGCCGGTGTACCGCACGCGAGGGAGAGGTCTGCACGAAAATGTGCGAGCATGTTTTTACCCGGTACAGGTGGAACAGGCGGATCACCTCAACGCATATTCGATAGTATGCAGATCTGACGCTCTGTGAACGGTTTTTCTGTTCCACCTTCTGATCGTGCATCCCGGTACACCCGGATCGGGTGCTCTCCTGTACGGGACCGCGACCCGATTAGATGCAGAAAAAGAGGGGAGCGATCGTTCCTCGCGTGCGATCGATGGGGGCGGTCTGACCTGATCCGGTGGTGGGGCGGGCCGCAGGGCAAAGGCGAGGTCTCTCATCGGGGTGTCGCGGTAATTGAACTGCTCGGGGAGGTGGTCGAACGCCGTTTGTGGGATAGATACAGAAAAACCCCTGATCCCAAAGAGGCTTTCCACACCCAGATCACGACTGCCCGATCCATCTCAAGAAGAAATGTATCATCAGCTTTTCTCAGCATTGAAACAGATTCCAGGCAGCAGTGTCAAAGAACACAACAAGACGAAGATCGATATCCGCGGGAAGAACGTGATCAGATATCCCAAGAAAGAAGAATTGGACCTGATATGTCTGTTTAAACCTACGAACGGGAGCAAAAAGGGGATCAGATTTTATGTTTACCCCTACATCCTTGCGACACATCTCCATACTGACGAGAGAACAATCACCGCCTTGGTCCCTTCCAATGCTGTGGCCGGACCATGGAGGGATGGTCAGCATCCGGGGGACCGGTGGATTAAAGGCTTTTTCACGAATGAAGAAGAGGTGGAGACATTCCTGAATGGTATCCGATCTCTGTACGACAGGGATTGAATAGCCCCCTGGGTGATATTGAAAACCGATGCCGGTGCTTTGAACCTTCAACCCGGCGGATCCTTCATCCCCCGCCTGATCACCTACAGCACCACTGCCCTCAAGGAGCTGAAAGCCCTGGCCGAACTCGGTATCCTGGAACGCAGGAGCCCTTCAAAGAAGAAGACGCATTATGTGCTGGCGCAGGGACCGGTGCCCGATGCCTGACGTGTGGATATTATCGTGGCGATTTGATGAAAAGAGTGCATCTAATCCTCCTGATTAATATCCAATGTTCCAGAGGTGTGGATAGTGCGTGGATATCTGTGTGACTCGTGCGTGATGATGCCCCGGGCAACGGGGTGACACCTCATCCCCGCCCGAGCACCCGCAGCACCACCGCCTCCCCCGTCCGCATAGTATAAATGAACGCATGCACCACCCGAAACCAGATATGCCTCCCTTCGCCCTGACTCCCGTCCGCATCTTCATCAGCAGCGTGCAGAAGGAGTTCACCGGGGAACGGGCGGCCCTCCGCGACTACCTGCGGGGCGACGCACTGATGCGGCGGTTCTTCGAGGTCTTCCTCTTCGAGGACGTCCCGGCCGCCGACCGCCGCACCGAAGACCTGTACCTCGACGAGAGAATCCCCGATCGTCAGATATCGGACACCCCTCAAAACAGAAGATGTCCGATATGTCCGATAAATGTCCGATAAATGTCCGATAAATGTCCGATATTTTGCAGAGTATACTTCGACATATCAGGCTTTCCCGGGATGTGGCCGGGCTAAAACATATCTTCTACCCTTTTTCGCACCGACTGCTTCCAGCAAGCCGCGATGGACGAGATCGAGAAGATCGCGGTACCGGGTCTTCTCCGATACCTCCGGCACAATCGATGCATAGTCCACAGCAGTTATACCGCCGTTTTCTCTGGCAAAGGACATAGCCTTCAACTGCCGCTCGTTCAGGCCGACCCCTCGCAGAGAATCTTCGGTAAACCGCAGATCCTTCCTCATGCGCACGATGAACCCAAACGAGTCACTGTGAAACTCAGGCTCCGGGAGCCCGGCCTCTGCGAGTGCATCCACGATTCGGCCGATGCCGGAACCATACCGTTCGACAAACCCTGCGAGGTAGAATATCTTTGCTATGAGCGGGTTTCGCAGGAACGAGTAGTGTTCGGTCTTGAGCATCTCGATCGTAATCCCTTGCGGCAGCGATCCGGGGTTGTGGAACCGTATGGCGTCATCGTAGACACGGATCTGCGTCTGGATGTCGGTGTTGAAGTAGTCCCGGTGGATAATCGCGTTGAGGAGCGCTTCACGAATTGCCAGGAGCGGGTAGTCCCAGACCTCCTTGCGCTGGAAGGAATCCTGCATTGTGTCTGCCGAGATCTCGTATCGGACGTCGATGAAACTTTTCACCCGCTCTTCTGCTCGTGTGAACTGCAGGATGAGGTTCCCGGAGAACTCTTCATCACCGATGATGATGTCCCTCCCCTTGAACCGGCCGACCCGGGTGGTGGTGTTGACAAAGAACCGTTGCGGCTCTTTGCCGAAGAGCATGATGGCGGCATTGGTCAATCTTCCGTTGACCGTAAGTTCCAGGCGGCGCAGAATCGATTCCACAGGCTCTTCTTCATCCGCAGCATCGAGTCGGTTCGATCGCTTTGCCAGACGAACGAAGGTTCTGACGGTCTCGGGATCGATATCGTCGATGGAGTAATCGCCGGTGAGCGTATCCCAGGTAATCCCGGATTTACGGATCAGAAAATGAACGAGTTCCTGTCCGGCAAGATCGAACGTGTTGCTTCCGCTACGCTGATAGTACCGGCCGTCGCACGAGACCGGGACAGAGGAAGGGGAGACCGTGATGTTGATAATGTCGTTTTCTGCGACCGTCTCAGCAACAACGGAGGGGGTTATGCCAAGTTTGTTTCGGATCTTATTGGGCAGTTCCCGCAAAAGCCGTTTCACGTGATGAACGCCAACCGGTCTTCCGGCGTCATCGATACCGATCTTGAGCACCCCGCCGCTTGTATTTGCAAATGCACAGAGGGTCTTGAGGTATTCGTCCTTCCAGGACTCCTTGAATTCAATGTTCTGACTCTCGATCATGGTGGATGCGGGTGACTACTGATACTACATCAACGGGCATTCTCTTATAGGCTTCCCGCCGCCGGCCGGGACGAGGCAACGGGGTAACCCCTCACCCCCACCCGATCATCTGCAGCACGATCGCCACCGCCCCGCCCACGACCCCGCCCGCCCCGGCGGCGATCTGCCGGTCCCGTCTGGCCTCCCCCACCGTCTCGCTCCGCCACCCCTCCAGGGTGCGGAGCCGCCCCTCACGGCAGGCGTCCTCCTCCTCCATCCGCTGCAGCGTCCTGCAGATCCACTTCACGTCCCGGGCCGTCTCGGCGACCAGCTCGCGGGTGCTCTTCTCGTTCATACCTGCCCCGGAGATCGGCGGGAAGGGGGATGAGCGTTTCTTAACCCTGCCATACGCCCCGCCCGTTCGGCCGTCAGATGTTAAGGCAGGCAGATATCCCTCCAGGTAATAGTATCCTGTGCCTGTTCATGTGCCCGGGAGCATGCGGGCAGGAGAACCAAGAAATGGCAGACTTTGTCGAGACCAGCAACACCAGGACCGCTGTGCGGCAGATCCCGGCCCCGATCGCAGACATTGCGACCTTCGAGGCGATCGTCGCCGGCGTGATCGCCGACAACCCCTTCGGGTGCGTGGAGTACGTGCAGAGCGGTTCGACCCATCCGGGCGTCGAGCGCAACCGCGAATCCCACACCCTGCGGGTGAACTACGAGGACCTCGAGGGCAACGTCGTCGGGACCGTCACCGTCAAGGCGCCTGACATGGCGGCCTTCAACGCTGCGGCGACCGCCGTCCTGGGCGATGCGGCCCTCGAGACCGCTCTTGGAGGGGACGCCGTCAGGAACCCGGACGCCGACGCCTTCAGCTGCCAGCTGAAGTGCCACGACGCGAGCGGGGAGACCTACTACGTCACCTTCGGGCGCGAGAGCGTGCGGATCACCTCGTACGAGGATGAAGCCGTTCTCGCCACCATCGAGGCGTGGGCGGACGAGGTCGCGGCCCTGAACTGAGGGGGATCTTCCCCCTCTTCTGGGTGAATCATGCCGATTGATACAACGCTGATCGTCGCCGGGGTGGCGGTCGTGGGCATGGCGGTCGCCGCCATCCCCACCGTTGCCGACGCCCTGGACCGCCGGGCCCGCCGGAACGCCGGCATCGACCTGATGGACCAGGCGCAGCGGTTCGACTTCGCGCGGGATACGATTGCCGGGCGGGAAGCGTCTGCGTGGGATGAGAGATGAGGGAGGGGTGGTCCCCCTCTCTCTCTCGTGGTGAAAGCGGCCATTATGGGCCTTATTTTCGATTCTGGGCGGTTATTTCTCTATGATTTGGCCTCCGTTTTTAAAAACGCTAAAATGGCGGTAAAATCTCTAATTGAGGGGAAATGCCTCTGATTCTACTGGAGGTACATGCCCTGCCTGAGGAGATGATGGCCCCGAAGAAGGGGATCATCTGCACGGGAGAGGAGGGGGGCGGGAAATAGGGCGGAAATCGGCGCGAATTTGAGAGGTGCGCCAGAGCGCTGTGAGCCTTGTTTTCATGGAGGCTATGTGCAACCCTGATCTTCGTCACGTTGTTCGGTGGGCTTTTCGGGGTGCAAGCCTTGTTTTGGTGGAATTCTTCTGCAACACTGGGAGACGAACAGATCCTGACACTCTCGATCCCGGTAAAGTTGCAATCCTTTTTTTCGTGGAACCCTTCTGCAACGGTTCTGCGCCGTGCTCGTCGCTCCGTCGCCGAAGTGTTGCAATCCTTTTTTTCGTGGAACCCTTCTGCAACTGTAACATGATCACTATCGACAATGTATATGATGTAATGGTTGCAATCCTTTTTTTCGTGGAACCCTTCTGCAACCGTTGGAAGCGGAATTGGCACAGGCACAGGCCAGAACGTTGCAATCCTTTTTTTCGTGGAACCCTTCTGCAACGGATATCTATAATGAATTCATGGATGCAGAGGGAACTGTTGCAATCCTTTTTTTCGTGGAACCCTTCTGCAACAATTGTCACAGATATCCAAAAGATTTATCGATGAAATTAGTTGCAATCCTTTTTTTCGTGGAACCCTTCTGCAACAGACCGTGCGTCTCCCGGTATCCTGCGCTATGTGCATGGTTGCAATCCTTTTTTTCGTGGAACCCTTCTGCAACCAGAACAGGAAACCGTGCTCGCGGGTAGTGTTTCAGATCTTCTGTAATTCGTCTGAGCCCTGTCTCCTTGTTTGATCATTCCCCCTCCATCGTCAAATATCTTCTGCCGGTCACCCACTCCTCATTGATGTCCATCAGGATGGATCCTGCCAGCCTGAGGAGTGACTCTTCATTGGGAAAGGCCCCTACAACTTTGGTTCTCCGTTTCAGTTCCTTGTTGACTCTTTCCATCATGTTCGTCGTTCGGATCCGCTTTGCGTGCTCTTTCGGGAACGCCGTGTAACTCATAAGTCCCGGGATGAATCTCTCGATCGTATTGGCCGCTTTCCGATATCCTCGTTCGTTCAGATCATCTGCAAGCTGCTGAAGTCTTTCCTCGTCCCCATATGCCTCCTTCAAGGACTCAGCAACTTCTTTCTGATGTTTCCGTGGAATATTCTTTAAAACCGCCCGGGTGCAATGGACCGAGCACATCTGCCACGATGCGCCGAGGAAGGCGGCTTCCGCCGCCTTCTGGATCCCGGCATGACCATCTGAGACAACCATCTTGACACCCACCAATCCTCGTTCTTTGAGGTCTTCGAACAATCCCGACCAGAACATCTCATTTTCACAATCAGTGATTCTAGCTCCCAGGATTTCCCGGTAGCCATCCATTCGAACACCGGCGATCACCAGAAGAGCTTTGGTGATGTAGCGTGGTCCCTCTCTGACTTTGTAGTACGAAGCATCCACAAAGAGATAGGGAATCTCCTGTTCAATAGGCCTCTGAAGGAATGCATGGACCTGTTCATCGAGGTCCTTTGCTATCCTGGATACTGAAGCAGGAGAGAGTTGTTCGATGCCAAAATGAGCAACAATCTCCTGGATCCGGCGGGTTGAGACTCCCTGAAGGTAGGATTCAAAGATAGCATTCTCAAGAGCCTTCTCAACCCGGGAATAGCGTCCAAATACCTGTGTTTCGAAGGGGAACTCTCGGAATTGTGGTTTCTGGAGGATCGTTTCTCCATATCGGGTTTTTAGAGAGCGCTTCTTGTAGCCGTTTCGGTGAGCCTTCCGCGCATCGGTTCGTTCATACTGCTCGGCTCCCGCCTGGTGGAGGGCTTCGAGCAGCATCACCTGGTTGAGGAACCAGGTGATGAGGGTCTTCATGCCATTCTCATTATCGGAAAGATAATCTTCGATTAACGCTAAGGGATCCATGGCCCTGTTTCTCCTTTGTCCAAATCTAGGTTGGATTCAGGGCCAAATTATTTTTACAGAAAATTCGTTACACTATCGATATTATCCAGACCCATTACTTCGCTAAAATGTTTGAGACGCTCATCCGGAGGTCAAACCATCGACTTCCCTTCGCGTATCTTCGCGACTTCGCGTGAGTTTTCCAGAAAAACAGAACAAAAAAATCACGCTATAGAACGCGAAACCGCGAATTCAGGTGTCCGGGTGCTGCTAACTCCGCTTTGAGTCGTCGCGCGAGGCCACATCACTCGATGTCGGATGTCAAAATGAGTGAAGTACTGAGACCAGACTCGACCCGCTTGAAGAGGCTGTCGCGGCCATGATCAGAAACGAAAGGGCATAACCCCTCCACCGTCCCATGGGCCTCCCTATTCCTCCTCCCCCATCCACCCCATCCTGACCCAGCGGTCGTACTCCTCAGGCCGCCAGTCCCGGTTCTCCCGCACGATCGCGGCGAAGCAGGCGCGGTTCTCCGCGATCTCCGCCTCCTGATCGGGGTACGACGGTCGCGCGCGGACCGCCTCCACCAGACGCCGCCCGAGGTCCCGCGCCGCCTCCTCGGCCCCATAGATCGCCCCGGGATCGTCGCCGAGGGCGGCGCTCATCCCGCCGACGGCGATTACCCCCAGGTAATTGAGCACGTGGTTCAGGTAGGCCACGACCTCATCGCCGCCCGAGCCCCAGGTGGTAGCGACGGCGCAGCCGTACTTCCCGGCGCAGGTCTGGTAGTGGATCGCGTCGGCCAGGCGGTCGATGAAGACCTTCATCTGGCCGGTGACGCCGTCGATATACACCGGCGAGGCGAAGACCAGGGCGTCGGCATCGATCATCCGCGCGTAGGCGGCGTTGAAATCGTCGTCAAAGACGCAGGCGCCGTCCAGGCTGCAGCTCTCACAGGCAATGCAGGGGGTGATCCGCAGGTCGGCGAGGTCGATGAGGTCCACCTCTGCCCCGGCGTCTGCAGCGCCGTCGAGCACCCAGCGCGCCAGTTTTCTCGTCCTGCTCCCCATCCCCCGCGGGCTTCCCTGTAGTGCGCAGATCTTCATGAAAATAACCTGGTAGAGTATTGCAGGGAAGGGAAAATAAAGGGAAGGCTGGTTCAGGCAGAGAACTGCAGTGAGAAGAGACCTACTTCTTCTCCCACTTATAGAGCTCCTGCACCTCGGCGAGGGTGCTGCCCCGCGCGATCTCGGCCCGCACCCGCTCCTCATTCTTCTTCACCTCGAGGGCGCGGCGGGCGACCTCGTAGGCCCGCTCCTTGGGAACAACGACGGCGCCGCTCTCGTCGGCGACGATCCAGTCGCCGGGCCTGACCGTCTGGCCGCAGCAGGGGATCTCGGCGTTGATCTCCCCGAAGCCCTTCGGCTCCCCGGCGTTCGGGACAGAGGCGCGGGCGAAGAGGGGAAACTTCAGGGCCCTGATATCGTCGACGTCCCGTGCAGAACCGTCGATGATCACCCCGGCGACCCCGCGATTGATCGCGCTCCTGGTCGCCAGTTCGCCCCAGGGGGAGACGTGCGTGGCGGCGGCGTTGTAGATCACCAGGACGTCGCCGGGTTTGCAGACGTCGATCGCCTCCACCGGTTTTGCCCAGTCGCCCGGGAAGGACTGGACCGTCACCGCCGGGCCCACCGCCTTCACCCCGAAGGTGAGGGGAAAGAGCCCGTTCATCGCCCCTTTCCGGTGCATCGCATCGGTGACGTTCGGGGCCGAGACCTGCATGAACAGGGCCCTGATTTCCTCGTCCATGCTCTGCTTCGCAGGGGAGGCGACGGACGGAGCGTCGATCGCCTCCCGGATCCGCCGGGCCGAACCCTCGACGTCACCCGACTTCACGATCCAGCCCCCGACGATGACGATATCGGCCCCGACCGAGACGGCCTGCGCCGCCGTCGAGGCGTCGAGCCCCCCGGCGACGGCGAGGGGGATCGAGACCTCGCCCGCAAGGGAGCGCAGAAGGTCCACCGAGTTTTTGCCGATCATCTGCTGGTCGATCCCCACATGGGCATTGACGATATCGACGCCGAGAGACGCCAGGTCCCGCGCCCGCGCCACCGGGTCGGCGACATTGATCAGGTCAGCCATGACCCGCACCCCATAGAGATGGGCCGCCCGGACGCACTCGGCGATCACCGTATCGTCGGCATCGGCGAGGACGCAGACGACGTTCGCCCCGGCCTTCGCCGCCATCTCCACCTCGACCGTCCCGGTATCGGCGATCTTCATGTCGGCGACGATCACGCGACCAGGAAAGGCCTCGCGGATCTGACGCACCGCGGCCATCCCCTCGCTCTTGATCAGCGGGGTGCCCACCTCGATCCAGTCGGCGCCGCCGGCGACCGCTTCCTCTGCGATCCTGACGGCACGGTGCAGTTCAAGAATATCAAGCGCAACCTGGAGCGTCGCATGCGTCATGCGATCGAGATGGGGCAGGAATGCTGTTAAGGCTTGCCTCCATGCGTCAGGCATAAGAGCCCTGGGGGCACACGCTCTCCAGATACCATGATCAGACTCGTCCTTTTACGCCACGGCGAGAGCGTATGGAATAAAGAGAACCGGTTCACCGGCTGGACCGACGTCGACCTCTCTGAAAAAGGGATCGCCGAGGCGCACGAAGCAGGAAAAACCCTCCTGCGCGAGGAATACACCTTCGACTGCGCCTTCACCTCGGTGCTGAAACGGGCGATCCGCACCCTCTGGATCACCCTCGACGAGATGGACCTGATGTGGATCCCGGTGGAGCGGTCGTGGCGTCTGAACGAGCGCCACTACGGCGCCCTGCAGGGCCTGAACAAGGCCGAGATGGCCGAGAAGTACGGCGACGAGCAGGTGTTTGTCTGGCGGCGGAGTTATACAGTCCCGCCCCCGCCCCTCGACGCCGACGACCCCCGCCACCCGGGAAAGGACCGGCGCTACGCCGTCCTCTCCCCTGAAGAACTCCCGGGGACCGAGTGCCTGAAGGACACCGTCGCCCGGTTCGTGCCCTACTGGGAGGGCGCGATCGTCCCGGCCTTGAAAGAGGGGAAGCGGGTGCTCATCGCCGCCCACGGCAACAGCATCAGGGCGCTCGTCAAGCACCTGGATAAGATCCCTGACGACGCCATCGCCGAGGTGAACATCCCGACCGGTATCCCCCTGGTCTATGAACTCGACGACGACCTCCGCCCGATCCGCCATTATTACCTTGCGGACGAGGCAACGGTGCGGGCGGCGATCGAGGGCGTAAAAAAGCAGGGGAAAGCGGAAAAATAATTTTTTTGCCGGATCAGGCCTTCGTCACCGGCCTGAGGGGGAAGATGTACGGGATCTCATCGCGGTGCTCGATCACCACGTCCACCCCGTAGACATGTGCGATCACCTCAGGGGTGAGGACGTCGGCCGGCGGGCCCTGCGCAGCGATCGCCCCGCCGGAGAGCACGATGATCCCGGTGCAGTACCGGGCGGCCAGGTTGAGGTCGTGGATCGCCATGATCGCAAGCCGCCCCTCATCGACGGCGAGGCGGCGGATCACCTCCATCACCTCCATGGCGTTTCTGAGGTCCAGGGCGCTCGTGGGTTCGTCGAGGAGGAGGAGCGGCGACTCCTGCGCCAGCGCCCGGGCGATCATCACGCGCTGGCGCTCCCCGCCCGAGAGAGTGTGCACCTGCCTGAAGGCGAGGTCCTCGACGCCGAGCAGTTCCAGTGCGCGGACAACCTCCTCCTCGTCTTTTTTCCCGATGTTCCAGGAGAGATGGGGGCGGCGGCCCATCAGCACCGTGTCGAAGATGGTCGCGGACGAGCTGTTCCTGATCCCCTGCGGGACATAGGCCACGCGCTTTGCCACCTCCATCCGCGGGAGGAGAGAGAGATCGGCGTCATCAAGGAGGACACTTCCCTCCGGCCTGATGATGCCGTCGATGCACCTGATCAGGGTGGTCTTGCCCGAGCCGTTCGGGCCGACAAGCCCGACCAGGGCCGGCGCCCCGGCGTCGAACGAGATATCGGAGAGGATCCGGCGGTCCCTGATCATATAGGAGAGGTTCCTGACCGAGAGGTTGATCATCGCTCACTCCTCCCGCGCAGGAACAGGGCGATGAAGAACGGCACACCAAGAAACGCCGTCATGATCCCGACCGGCAGGATCGTCGGGGCGAGGAGGGTCCTGGCCAGGCTGTCGGCGCCGAGGAGGAGGAGCGCCCCGACAAGCCCGGACGCCGGCAGGAGGAAACGGTGATCGGTGCCAACGACCATGCGCGTGATATGGGGCGCAACAAGCCCGATAAACCCGATCGTCCCGGTGAAGCAGATGATCGAGGCGGTGATCAGGGAGGCGATGAGCATGAAGATCGTCATCGAGCGCCGGACCGGGATCCCAAGGCTCTCGGCGATATCGTCCCCCTCGGCAAGGGCGTTGAGGTCCCAGGCGCGGTAGACCAGATAAACGGTGGATACGGCCAGGATGGCGGCGATGATCCCGACCTTTGGCCAGTCTGAACGGCCAAGGGACCCGAACATCCAGAAAACGACTTCCTGGACCTGCTCTGAGGAACCGACGTACTGGAGGAGGGAGGTCACGGCCGAGAAGAGGTACATGAGGGCGATGCCGGCGAGGATCATCGATTCGGCCCCCATGCCCCTGAACCGGGCCATGCCATAGATGATGGCGGCGGCGAGGAGGGCGAAGAGGAAGGCGTTGCCGACAACGAGGTACTCCCCGCCGACGATCCCGACGCCGAGCACGATGGCGATCGAGGCGCCGGTCGCCGCTGCGGAGGAGATGCCCAGGGTAAAGGGACTTGCCAGTGGGTTTCTGAGGATCCCCTGCATCACCGCCCCGGCGATAGCCAGACCGAACCCGGCGGCGATCCCCATCAGCACACGGTGGAGGCGGTAGTCCCAGACGATGGTCATCGCCGTATCGGTCGCCGTGAACAGGTCAGGGAAGAGCCCGGCGAGGATCGCCCCGTACACCTCGACCACCGAGAGGTCGGCGCTGCCGAGGGTGACCGCCACGCCGGCCAGGAGGACGATGAACAGCGTCATGCCGGCGAGGAAGAGGGCCCTCTTCCTCCGTGCCGCCGCAAACGCCGATCGAAGGTCTGTGTCAGGCATGGCATCACGGATAGGCGAAGATCTCGTCGGCAAGGTCGATTGCAAGGCGCTGGTAGTCGGTCAGGTAGACCTGATGGATCTGTGCGGGGTCGATGTCGGGGAAGACCTCAGGGTAGCACCATTTCGCCATATAGACAACACCGATGAAGTGCTCAGGCCCGCCGAAGATGTCGTTGTGGAGGAGGTGCACGTTCCCGTTCTTCACGGCAGAGAGCGCCTTCCAGCCCGGGCGCTCGGTCAGGCGCGTATAATACTCAGGGATCATACCGACATCTGTGTTATCGTAGCCGCCGGCATCGTAGGAGCCGGCACCGATCAGTTTGACGATCACGTCGGGGCTGGCGCCGATCACCGCCTCGGGATCGATCTCCGGGTACTCGGTCGGCAGGGCGGAGAAGACGTTTCTGCCCCCGGCCATCCTGATCTTCTCTTCGTAGCCTGAACCCGATGAACCGGTCTTGTAGTCCTTCCAGTTCTCCAGGTATACGCGCGTCCGGTCTGCCTCTGCAACCCCTGAGAGCCGCGCCGGGATTCTATCGAGGGTGCCGGTGTAGAATGACGCAAACGCTGCTGCTTCGGCCTTCCTATCGAAGATGGTGCCGAGGGCGCGGATCTCCGAGGCATACGTTCCTGGATGGTAGCAGTCGAACCTGAAGACCTGGACGCCGGGGATGGTGCCCTCCAGTTTTTTCTGGATCTCGTCGCAGGCGTCCTTGCTCGTCGTCGCATACAGGAAGACGGCGTCCGGGCGGAGGGAGACGATCGCCTCGTAGTCGGGCGACCAGATGCTCCCGATGACCGGGGTTTCGGCATACTCCGGGAAGAAAGAGGGCCGGTCAGCCGAATATTTGTCGATCCCGACGATGACCGTATGATCGACCCCGAGAGAGCGCAGGGTCTCCAGGGTCTCCCCGTTCATGACGACGATGCGGGAGGGTGCCGCATCGATGGCATGTGTCCGGCCCGATGAGTCGGTGATGGTCCCTGCGGCAGGACGGTACGCGGCAGCGGCGTCCTGCACGGCGGCGAGGTCAGGGGCGTCAGGGCCGCCCGAGAGGAAAGCGAGGACCAGGGCGACGAGGTGGTCTTCGCTGACCTGACCGTCCCCGTCGGTCCCGGCGGCAATGGCCGGGGCAATAAGAAGGAGGAGGCAGATGAGGAGAGCGATCTGCTTCACCGGCGCCACCTCCTGAGGGCCGGGACGGCGAGGAGACCTATAAGGCTCAGACAGACGCCCGGGCCGGGCGCTGCGGGTGTCTCAACACTTCCCGCCGGTATCGAGGACGATGGTATGGTGCCGTTCGTCCGGGCCGTAAAGTCCCACCATGCACCGGCGATCTCGCCGCCTGCTCCATCAGAGGCGCGCACGCGATAGGTGACGGTCGATTCGTTTATCACGCAGAAGCAGATCTGGTCGCCCTGGACCAGCACCCTGGACGACGGCAGGGAGGAGTCGACATAAGTGAACCCTTCTGGAAGCGTTTCGGTGAGGCCGCCCACCTCCATGCCGCTAAAAGACAGCGTCACGGTGATCAGCCCCCCGGCATTGGAAGGGCCCACCTCCCGCACAACGGTCCCGGCGGCCAGAACGGGCATGCAGAGGAGGATGGAGACGCACAGAAACAGCAGCGCTGTTCGTCTTACGATCGTCCGGGGAGGTATTACAGTCAGCATTATTTGTCTTATGAGGTTCTAAGGTTTTAGATATTTTTGCATAGACAGTGAGACATTTCGACTCCATGGTCCGGGATCAAACGACAGTGTAACGAATCTTCTGTAAAAATAATTTGGCCCTGAATCCAACCTAGATTTGCAGAAAGGAGAAACAGGGCCATGGATCCCTTAGCGTTAATCGAAGATTATCTTTCCGATAATGAGAATGGCATGAAGACCCTCATCACCTGGTTCCTCAACCAGGTGATGCTGCTCGAAGCCCTCCACCAGGCGGGAGCCGAGCAGTATGAACGAACCGATGCGCGGAAGGCTCACCGAAACGGCTACAAGAAGCGCTCTCTAAAAACCCGATATGGAGAAACGATCCTCCAGAAACCACAATTCCGAGAGTTCCCCTTCGAAACACAGGTATTTGGACGCTATTCCCGGGTTGAGAAGGCTCTTGAGAATGCTATCTTTGAATCCTACCTTCAGGGAGTCTCAACCCGCCGGATCCAGGAGATTGTTGCTCATTTTGGCATCGAACAACTCTCTCCTGCTTCAGTATCCAGGATAGCAAAGGACCTCGATGAACAGGTCCATGCATTCCTTCAGAGGCCTATTGAACAGGAGATTCCCTATCTCTTTGTGGATGCTTCGTACTACAAAGTCAGAGAGGGACCACGGTACATCACCAAAGCTCTTCTGGTGATCGCCGGTGTTCGAATGGATGGCTACCGCGAAATCCTGGGAGCCAGAATCACTGATTGCGAGAATGAGATGTTCTGGTCGGGATTGTTCGAAGACCTCAAAGAACGAGGATTGGTGGGTGTCAAGATGGTTGTCTCAGATGGTCATGCCGGGATCCAGAAGGCGGCGGAAGCCACCTTCCTCGGCGCATCGTGGCAGATGTGCTCGGTCCATTGCACCCGGGCGGTTTTAAAGAATATTCCACGGAAACATCAGAAAGAAGTTGCTGAGTCCTTGAAGGAGGCATATGGGGACGAGGAGAGACTGCAGGAGCTTGCAGACGATCTGAACGAACGAGGATATCGGAAAGCGGCCAATACGATCGAGAGATTCATCCCGGGACTTATGAGTTACACGGCGTTCCCGAAAGAGCACGCAAAGCGGATCCGAACGACGAACATGATGGAAAGAGTCAACAAGGAACTGAAACGGAGAACCAAAGTTGTAGGGGCCTTTCCCAATGAAGAGTCACTCCTCAGGCTGGCAGGATCCATCCTGATGGACATCAATGAGGAGTGGGTGACCGGCAGAAGATATTTGACGATGGAGGGGGAATGATCAAACAAGGAGACAGGGCTCAGACGAATTACAGAAGATCTGAAACACTACCGATCAAACGCCAGTTCCCCAGCACAATGCAGAGAAAAAAATACAATCATCGGCGCTGTTGAATCGCACATGAGTCCGGGAAGGGGACACAAGCATACCCCATGAAATGTTTTTCATGGTAAACCCTCGTGCCGGGTTTGATATCTCTCCTGTAATCGCAGAGAGGGGGTGCAGATCCCCCGCTTTCCCCATACTGCCGCCGGGGGTTTCATCCCATTGGAGCGGATCGGCCCCGGGAAGAGCGAACAGGACGTGCGGGGGGTCATATCCCCACCTATCCTGCGCGGGGGTCCGGGGGCAGCAGTCCCCCGGCGCAGGCACGCCAGAATAGGATTTCAAAAAAGCCCAATCATCTGTTTTTTCTGGACGAACCTGAAAATCTTGACCCGAACACATAAAAAAAGATTATTTCCTCCTCATCAGCAGGAAGATCCCCAGGGCGGCGAACGGCAGGATCTCCAGGAGCGGGGAGGCCTGCGGCGTGGTAGCCTGGGCCGCCGTTGTGCCGGTCGCGGCCGGAGCCGCGGTGGTCGTGGGGATTGCCGGCGTCGTCGCTACGGGGGTCTGCGTGGGAGTGGCGGTGACAGCAGGTGTCTCGCCCGCGGACTCGCCGGCGACCGAGGCACCGTTCTTCTCGGTCACGACGGCGAAGTACGAGAACCCGGACGAGGTGGCGCGATAACGCGCCTCGTTGCCGCTCTCGCCGATCAGTTCGGTCGGCAGGGCGGTCCAGGCACCGTTGTGATAGCGCATCAGCACGATGTCGCGGACCGTCAGGCCCCGCTCGGCCAGCCATGAGAGCGGCACCGAGAACTCGAAGATTGCCTCCTCGATCCCGTCGTCGGTCGTATAGGAGAGGTCGGCCTCCAGGTAGCGGTAGACCGCACCCGAAGGTCCGTCGACCGGGATCGTCCCCTGTTCGGTGACCGCAAGCATGATCCCGCTGGTCGGCCTGGAGACGGTGACCATCACCCTCGAGACTGTTCCCGAATAGGAGAACGAGATGGTTTCACCGGCTGAGAGGTCGCCTGCGGCGGCGATCGTTCCGGCGTCGTCGTCCCCTCCGGTGTCAGGGGCGGGTGTCGGCGGTACGATCGGGCCGCCGTACTCGAGGACGAGGATCGCGCACGCCGCATCGAAGTAGTCGTTGTCGCTCCGGAAGGCGGCGACCGGGGTGGCGTTGAGGTCTGCGGTCACGTCGCGCTCATCGATCCCGAGGTTCGAGGCGCCCGCATAACTCCAGGCCGTTGTCCAGGCCTGGTTCCCGAAGAGGAGCGTGCCTTCGGCGTTCGCCGCCGGGGCGACGGTGATCAGGCGGGCGGCGGAGAGATTCACGCCCAGGAGCGGCTGATAGGTGAAGGGTGCATAGGCCGTTGCCTCCTCGGGCGAGACGGCATACGATGCCCTGCCCGAGAGGATGTCGTAGCCGGCGTTGAAGATGATCTGCTTCTGTGTCGCCGCGGGATCCTCGTAGACGACGAAGAGCGTCATGCCGTTGAACGAGGACTTGCCGGTGCCGAGGTTTGTGAAGACCGCTCCGTTGCCGGCAGGGTCAAAGGCATCGGTCACATTGTAGACGACCATGCCCGAGGGGTAGTTGTACGTCCCGTAGAGCTTCCGGTCGGTGTAATGGGCGAGGTAGGGCACCCCCACGCCGTTGAAGGCGAGCGTGATGTTGTCAGGCATCACCATGCTCTGATCGTAGGTGTAGAAGGCGCAGAGGTACGCTGTCCCGACTGTTGCATTGGCCGGAAGGGCGAGGTCGGCAGGGGTCCAGTTCGCCGTGTAGTCTGTCCAGCCTGCCGAACCGCTCATGTACGCCGAGTCGCCGGTGGAGTACGCAAGGCCCCCGGTCACCGTGAAATTCGTCAGTTCGACGATGTCATCGCCGCCGGTGTAGCGTTTGCCCTTGTAGCCGTTGTACACCACGCTCTTCGTGAGGGTGAGGTTGTTTGCAGGGGAGGCGTCCGTCGTGACGACGATCGTCACGGCGTCGCCAAGGGCGCGGATCGCCGGGTCGACGACCGAGACGGTCGTCGTGTTCCCGGCGGCGAGGTCAGAGACGCTCACGTTCTGCACGGCGCCATTGATCGAGAACAAGACCTGGAAGGCGCCCGATGCGGCGGTGCCGTTGTTCTTGACCGTCGCCGCGATCGTGTTGGGCTCGTTTGCAAAGATCTCGTTGGCGTTTGGCGTGATGGCCGTGATCTCGAGGTCCTGTGCGGCAGGAGTGCCCAGGTCGAGGACAAGCACCGCACACGCCGCATCGAAGTAGTCGTTGTCGCTCCTGAAGGCGGCGACCGGGGTTGTGTTGAGGTATGCGGTTACATCGCGGTCGTCAATGCCGAGGTTCGAAGAACCGGCGTAGTTCCAGGCAGGCGTCCAGGTCTGATTCCCGAAGAGGAGGATCCCTTCGGCGCTCGCCGCCGGGGCGACCGTGATCAGGCGGGCGCTGTCGGCGGAGGCGATCCCGGCGAAGGGTGCATAGGCCGTCGCCTCCTCGGGCGAGACGGCATACGATGCCCTGCCCGAGAGGATGTCGTAGCCGGCGTTGAAGATGATCTGCTTCTGTGTCGCCGCGGGATCCTCGTAGACGACGAAGAGCGTCATGCCGTTGAACGAGGACTTGCCGGTGCCGAGGTTTGTGAAGACCGCTCCGTTGCCGGCAGGGTCAAAGGCATCGGTCACATTGTAGACGACCATGCCCGAGGGGTAGTTGTACGTCCCGTAGAGCTTCCGGTCGGTGTAATGGGCGAGGTAGGGCACCCCCACGCCGTTGAAGGCGAGCGTGATGTTGTCAGGCATCACCATGCTCTGATCGTAGGTGTAGAAGGCGCAGAGGTACGCTGTCCCGACTGTTGCATTGGCCGGAAGGGCGAGGTCGGCAGGGGTCCAGTTCGCCGTGTAGTCTGTCCAGCCTGCCGAACCGCTCATGTACGCCGAGTCGCCGGTGGAGTACGCAAGGCCCCCGGTCACCGTGAAATTCGTCAGTTCGACGATGTCATCGCCGCCGGTGTAGCGTTTGCCCTTGTAGCCGTTGTACACCACGCTCTTCGTGAGGGTGAGGTTGTTTGCAGGGGAGGCGTCCGTCGTGACGACGATCGTCACGGCGTCGCCAAGGGCGCGGATCGCCGGGTCGACGACCGAGACGGTCGTCGTGTTCCCGGCGGCGAGGTCAGAGACGCTCACGTTCTGCACGGCGCCATTGATCGAGAACAAGACCTGGAAGGCGCCCGATGCGGCGGTGCCGTTGTTCTTGACCGTCGCCGCGATCGTGTTGGGCTCGTTTGCAAAGATCTCGTTGGCGTTTGGCGTGATGGCCGTGATCTCGAGGTCCTGTGCGGCAGGAGTGCCCAGGTCGAGGACAAGCACCGCACACGCCGCATCGAAGTAGTCGTTGTCGCTCCTGAAGGCGGCGACCGGGGTTGTGTTGAGGTATGCGGTTACATCGCGGTCGTCAATGCCGAGGTTCGAAGAACCGGCGTAGTTCCAGGCAGGCGTCCAGGTCTGATTCCCGAAGAGGAGGATCCCTTCGGCGCTCGCCGCCGGGGCGACCGTGATCAGGCGGGCGCTGTCGGCGGAGGCGATCCCGGCGAAGGGTGCATAGGCCGTCGCCTCCTCGGGCGAGACGGCATACGATGCCCTGCCCGAGAGGATGTCGTAGCCGGCGTTGAAGATGATCTGCTTCTGTGTCGCCGCGGGATCCTCGTAGACGACGAAGAGCGTCATGCCGTTGAACGAGGACTTGCCGGTGCCGAGGTTTGTGAAGACCGCTCCGTTGCCGGCAGGGTCAAAGGCATCGGTCACATTGTAGACGACCATGCCCGAGGGGTAGTTGTACGTCCCGTAGAGCTTCCGGTCGGTGTAATGGGCGAGGTAGGGCACCCCCACGCCGTTGAAGGCGAGCGTGATGTTGTCAGGCATCACCATGCTCTGATCGTAGGTGTAGAAGGCGCAGAGGTACGCTGTCCCGACTGTTGCATTGGCCGGAAGGGCGAGGTCGGCAGGGGTCCAGTTCGCCGTGTAGTCTGTCCAGCCTGCCGAACCGCTCATGTACGCCGAGTCGCCGGTGGAGTACGCAAGGCCCCCGGTCACCGTGAAATTCGTCAGTTCGACGATGTCATCGCCGCCGGTGTAGCGTTTGCCCTTGTAGCCGTTGTACACCACGCTCTTCGTGAGGGTGAGGTTGTTTGCAGGGGAGGCGTCCGTCGTGACGACGATCGTCACGGCGTCGCCAAGGGCGCGGATCGCCGGGTCGACGACCGAGACGGTCGTCGTGTTCCCGGCGGCGAGGTCAGAGACGCTCACGTTCTGCACGGCGCCATTGATCGAGAACAAGACCTGGAAGGCGCCCGAGGCAGAGGTACCGTTGTTTTTCACCGTCGCCGCGATCGTGTTGGGCTCGTTCGCAAAGATCTCGTTGGCGTTTGGCGTGATGGCGGTGATCTCGAGGTTGGCCGGCTGCGCCTTCACCGAAAGAAGTGCAAGGACAGACCGGTAGTAGGACCCGGCACCGGGCCACGCAAAGGTGTTGTAGCCCGATACAACGCTTGCGTTCACGTCAAACCTGTTGTACCCGCTGTAGGTGACCTTGTCAGAATCGTAGGCGGCGATCGTATCGCCGTTGAAGGTGTACTCCGTCGCCTCGGTGCTCGCCAGGTAGAGATTGGTCAGGTCGGCATCCTCAAAGGCCGCCGGGAGATCAGAGAGATCGAAATCGGTGCTGCCCGGACCGTTGAAATGGCCCCCATTCACCCGGTAATATACCCGGTCGGCATCGCCGTCGTTGTATGCCGCCACCAGGCAGGCAGCCTTCACCCGCCCATCAAACGAACCGGTCGTATTGACGAGCACCGAGGGATTCTGTGCAGAGATCAGATCCTTCACATCGTACCAGAGGACGTAGTTGCTGCTCTCCCGCGTGATGTGCGCTTTGCCCGGAATAACGCCGATATCGGTCGAATTCAGGGACTCCAGGGCAAGGGGGTCGAAGGTGCCGTCTCCGTCGCCATCGATGGCGATCTCGACGGTGGTCTGCTTTGCCTCCGCCGTGCTCCCGAGATACACGGCCACATACAGGCGCGCCCAGTCGAGGTCAGTGTACGCCGGCAGGGCATATGCCTTCGTCACCTCGACGCCGCCGGTCGATGGCCATGATGTGTTCCACATGATGCCGGGATCGCTCCAGAGTCCGCCTGAGACGGTGCCCGATCCCACCGTGACCAGATCGATCCCGTCGGCGCTGACCGTCGCCGGTATCAGGGCGAGGCAGAGGAGCAGACCCAGGACCAGAGGGATATACCGTCCGGCATTCACTGAAGGTTCAGATTTTCTTTCTAAAATTAAATGAAAAACAGCACATTTCTTCATAGAAACACCTCTTTATGTATGATCATTAGATCGAACCTTAATATTTGATATGATAAAAATGTTATCCGGTGAGCGCAAATGCGCCGGGAAAAAGGGGAGTTGCCCCTGAAACTTCCTCTCTGCTTCAGGAAAGGGTGAAAGTATAGGTGTTCGCCCTCCTCGGCAGCACGACGATGTCGTCTCTGGTCGCCGAACCAGTCTTTCCTGTCACCTTCACCTCATACCTCCCGATACGCATATACCCGAAGGTGTGGGGCGTCACCTCGCCGGTGTCCTTCCCATAGAGATAGATCTTCCCTCCAGGAGGATCGCTGGCGACCGTCAGCGAGCCGTACGGATACCCTTCGAGCACAAAGGAGAGGTCGGCGTCATCGGAGAGATTCGGATCATCGACGAGCAGGATCCGCCTCTCCTGCGGGATATATCCGGCACGGGAAACTGAGATGAGGTGCCGGCCTGGAGAGACGTTGGCGATCGTGGACGGGGTGGCGAACCCGGTCTCGAAACCGTCGATAAAGATCGCTGCACCTGCCGGACTCGATCTGACCAGGACGCCAGCCGTTGCCGGCGCAGGTTCGCCGGGGCAGCACTCCGCACCATCGTCGAGGAAGTCAGAGATCATAAAGGAGTAGTAGCCCGTCGCATTTTTGATCGAGAAAAACGACGAAATCCCGGCTACATCCACCCGTGCCGGGACCTTCGTGTTCAGCCGCATCCCGTTCACCGAGAACTCCGCACCTCTGAAAGATTCAGGGGCAACCGTCACCGATCTGACCTTCACCTGGTCCTGGACAAAAGAGACCGGAGTCACGGCGCCGGGCGTAACAGAGCACTTTATACTGTCGATCGGGAAGTTCCCGTTGCCATTCTTGATCTTCACGGTATGGATGCCGGGTTTGAGGCCGCAGATCACCTGCGGCGTGGTGTACGAGAGCGTCCGGCCGTCGAGGACGATCGTGGCGCCGTCGGGTTTTGAGGTCACATAGATGCACCCGGTTGTGTCCACCTCTGCCTCTGCCGTCTCGATCAGCCCGGGCGATACGACATATGTGCTTTCAGTGAGGTCTGCAGCGACCGTTGCACTCCCATCGAGAGCAATGGCCGCAACGAGAGGGCTGTAGAGTTCGTGTTCAAGCCTGACCTCATGATCGCCCGGCTGAACCGACGTGAGAGTGAAGGGCGTTGTCCTGCCGGTATAGGTGCCGTCCAGATAGATCAACGCTCCTGCCGGTGCCGAGGACACCCGGATATCCCCTGGCTTGAGGGGGGCGGGCGTCGTAACAGCGGCGATCGGCTTCTCTTCAGAGGGGATGGCATCGGCGACCGGGATCCCGGGATCTGCGGTTGAATGTATCCCGAAGAGAGAGAGGATCCAGGACCAGAGAGAGGAGAACCAGCTGATAGCCAATGGCCCATCCGCCGGCCCGTTCTCGTCGCTCTCTGACTCCTGGACGGTGGGGGTGGGGGCGGTAGTGCGTCCGGGCTCAGCCGTCTCTCCTGCCTGGAGAGAGGCGGCAGGACCGGCGTCGGCAGAGAGGGTGAGGAGCAGAACGGCAAGCCTGTTCTCCATATAATCCCCTTTGCCTCCCTCAGGGACACTCCGTATGGTGGCGGTGTTCTCCCCGCCCGTCAGATAGGGGAGGACGTCGACGCTCGCAAGGCTGATCGCCGAAGACCCGCCCTGGAGCAGGTTCCACCACTCCCCGCCGTTGAACCCGACGGCGTTCGCCTCTCCCTCCTCACCGGTCGCCGCCGTGCTGACCGCCGTGAAACGGGCACCGGCGACCCCCGAGGGTTCAGGAAGATCGGAAAAGAGCATCGTCGTCATCTCCTCAGCATCCCCGGCAAGCACGGCGTCTGAACCCTCGGCGATCCAGTACTCCCTCTCAGGGGCGTCGGGCATCTCGTAGGCCAGCATCAGGAGGCAGCCATAGAGGGCAAAGGTGGTGCGTCCGGTCCCGCTGTTCGCGGCCTTCACCGTCAGGTTCCCCCTGCCGACATGCGGTGTCAGATCATAGACGAAGGTCTCGACCGGGTAGTCGTACGGGCCCTCCCCTTTTCTGTCGCTGTAGCGTGCGCCCGCCTGGACCAGCGTGCCGTTGGCCGAGAGGGCGATCTCTGCCCCGCTCCCGATCCGCTTCCCCTCGTCGTGGGCCCATGTGCTCAAGAGATAGAGCCTGGCCTCCCGCACCGCCGCCCCCTCAGGGAGACCGGGATCAATGACGGCGCTCGATGTCGACCCGGACGGCAGCAGGCCGGTGTAATTGCTCACCGAAGTGATGCTCAGGTTGCCCCTGATCGAAGCGTGCCTGGCCACCGTGAGCGTCCCTCCGGCATATCCGCTGCCGCCGGCACTCCCGCCATTCCCGTCTGAGGACGACCCGCCGGTGGTGAGGACGGCCCGCACCTCGGCCACCGCCCCATCCTCAACCGTGACCGTGGTCGAATAGGCGGTATAGCCGGCCAGGTTCAGGGTGAGGGTATGGCTCCCGACAGGCACATGCTCGATCACCGCGTCGGTGGTCTTTCCGGTATCGATCCCGTCGAGGAGGATCGCTGCTCCTTGAGGCTCCGACACCACGCTGATCGAACCGGTAAGGGGCGCCAGGGTGAAAGAGACCGCTGTTGTGGATCCCTTTTTGACCGTCACCGTGCGCTCGTCCGGAGTTTTGTACCCCTCTTTTTCCACGCGGACCGTATGATCCCCGACTGCAAGCCCCGTAACCGTCGTGTTCGTCACACCCGACTCCTCGTCGTCGATGTACACCGTTGCGCCCGCAGGAGAGGACGAGACGGCGATCGATCCCGACTCCTCTTCAGCGTACCTGACCGAGAGGACGGCGCCGAAGATCTTATAGAAGGTCTCGGTCTCCAGACGGTCGTAGGTGAGGCCGGCATCCCGCCCGGGCTGCAGGCTATCGCCGACATCCCAGGTGTTCTTCCCGAAATAGGCTCCCACGGGGCTGCCCCCGTCAAGAGATGCGCCGTTAAACCTGTACTCCGCATCGGCCGATGCGAGGTAGAGCACCGAGAGACTGGCCGATTCAAAACCCTCTTCGAGTTCGTTCGTCGAAAACTCTGTCTCACCCACGTATGCATCTGCTTTGTACGAATCGGTGTCATGCCCATGGTTCACCCAGTAATGGACCGTATCGTTGTCGCCGTCGTCATATGCGGCGACCAGGACGAACGCCTTGATCCGGCCGTCAAACGAGGGCGAGACCTTTGCGGTCCTGGCACGCACCTTCAGCGTGCCTGATGAGAGGAGCGGGGTGGCATCGTACCAGATCAGGTAGTCGCTGGTCACACGGGTGCAGTGGTCGTTCAGGGCGACCGGGCCGGTGCCCCCCTCGCCGGGAAAGGAGTAAGGAACATTGAGGTTCTCGGCGTACTCCCGCGTGCCGGCGCCGCCCCCGTCGATAGAGACGGTCGCCTTCCCCTCATAGTTATTCTCCATATGGCCGCAGTAGACCACGACATAGAGCCGCGCCCATCGCACCGTCGCCCCCGCAGGGAGTGTGAAGGTCTTTGTGGCATCGGTGGCAAGGCCAGGATAGGCGTCGATGAACACCCCGCCCGAGACCGTCCCGCTCTCCACCGTCGAGAGGGGGATGCCGCCGACATAGAGGTCGGCAGAGACCGCTGCGGGGAGGAGGAGAAGCGCAAACAGGATCACCGATAGTGATACAGACCAGATTCTCTTTCCATGCAT